>CAYLPH010000027.1:0-101792 GCA_964385495.1 uncultured Candidatus Solibacter sp. | reverse complement strand
CGGGCCCGCTGTACACCCTGTGCTGTGGCACCGGCAACGTTTTGGACAGGAGTGTTTTAGAATCAGGTAGCCTCTCCAGAGGATAGAGCAACGCAGGGATTGCGACTCGAGCACCGGAGAGGGCCGGTCGCAAGACCGCCCTCAACCTGCCACCGACCACTTGCAGGAATGGCCAGAAAACTGTCCAGCCTTTGGGGTCCACGTTAGGTGCGCACGCTCAACTCGTTTCGGAAAAGAGGAGTTTCTGTGCCGCTACAACCGATTCTGAATTCCGGTCCCATTGACCATAAGGATCCCATCTATTCAGACGTTCTGGAGGACCTCCAGGGCAACATCCTGAATGGACACGGGAGAGATCACGCGCTCCACCTGTTCGTGCGATTCAAAGCCGGCCAAAGGGACCAGGCGGCAGATTGGGTCTCGAAGTTTGCCGAAGCCCATGTTACTTCTGCAAAAAAACAGTTCGATGACTCTGCGAAATTCAAGACCACCGGCAAGGGTGCTGAATTCTTCGCGCACCTGGCGCTCTCGGCAGCCGGGTATAAATTCTTCGAGTTTCCTGCGGAGCAACTCCCCCCAGCAGCCAAACTACAGGACCGACCGGAGGACTTAAATGGTGTGCCCTTCTACGATCCTGAGGTTTTCCAGAAAGGCATGAAGAGTCGCGGCAAGGTTCTTCGCGACCCGGACACGGGCACCTGGGAGCCGGGGTACGCCGACGAGATCCACGCCATGATTCTGCTTGCAACCGACCGGCCTCAGGATCTGATCAGGATCGAACTGGAAGTGCTGGGAATGCTCGAACCTGTCGCTGACATCATCGTTAGAGAACGCGGCTACGCGCTGCACCGCCAGTTTGGGCGGAGAGGCGAGCCGGAGTACGGCGTAAATGTCGAGCACTTCGGTTACGTTGACGGCCGAAGCCAGCCTCTCTTCCTCAAGGAGCAGGTGGAAGAAGAGAATTCCCTTGGGGGGATCGATCTCTGGAATCCCGGCGCTCCGCTCAAACTTCTGCTCGTCCAGGATCCGAACGGCGTGCATGGCGTCAGTTTCGGGAGCTTCCTGGTCTACCGCAAGCTGGAACAGAACGTACGCGCCTTCAAGCAGGCCCAAAAGGATTTGGCCAACGAGATGGGCCTGCCGGTAAAGCTGGTCGGTGCAATGGCCGTGGGCCGGTTCGAGGATGGCACGCCGGTGGTACAACAGCCCGCCGACGGCCAGAATCCCATCCTCAACAACTTCAACTACAACGCCGACCCAAGGGCGCAGACGTGCCCTCTGCACGCCCATCTGCGCAAGAGCAATCCCCGCCTCGAGTCCGTGAACATTGCCGGACCCTTCGCTAAGAGTGAAGCCGAGGAACTCGGACACCGGATCGCCCGGCGCGGCATCCCCTACGGCGGTCCGCTCACAGTGGAGGATGATAGGCCGGACGAGTTGCCGACCAACGGCGTTGGTCTCCTGTTTTTCTGCTATCAATCCGACATCTGGGAGCAGTTCGAGTTCATCCAGCGCTTCTGGTGTAACAACCCCGGCTTCCTGGAACCTGGTTTGGGCGGTGCGATCGGGAAACCAAATCCCAACTACGACAAGACAGGGATTGACGCCATCATCGGGCAAGGCGGAACGCCGGATGGCGACGACCCCGTTGTGAACGAAAGCGGGAAGCCGCCGGACAACTGGCCCGCCGCCTGGGGCAAACCCACGCGTAAGGTCACTACTGATTTCGCCCAGTTCGTCACGCTCAAAGGCGGCGAGTATTTCTTCTCGCCCAGCATCAGCTTTCTCAAGAGACTGCCCCATCTGATGCCGGGTGGAATTCAGCCGGCGACGATCATGTCTGCGTAGAACGGAGGATTCGCTTTATGGCCGCTACACCCCAGGTTACCGACTTTACTCGTGACGTCCTCGGCCGGTTCGTCTGCAACGACTTGAACGAAGCCATCGCCAGCACACTCGGCGGTGCCAGCCCGTTCCACTACATCATCATCGGCGCCGGCGTTTTCGGCGGCAGCCTGGGTTCGTTCCTTTTCGGACTGGACGGCGCTTCGGAGGCGTTCAACGACCCTTTCGCCCGCTATCACAGCCGCACCCTCGTCCTTGAGGCGGGCCCGCTCCTCTTCACGGAGCACTCTCAGAATCTGGCTATCGGCCTTTTTGAACCACAGGCCAGCTCAATTGCCGATGAGCGGCAAAAAGTCCCCCCGGGACAGCAGCCACCGGCCCGGAATGAAGTCTGGGGAATCCCCTGGCACTCCGATCAGAAATTTGTCGGCCAGGCGTACAATCTCGGCGGGAAGGGACTGTTCTGGGGCGGCTGGGCTCCGCGCTTCCTGAAGTCTGAGATGCCCATTGCACCCGGATTGTGGCCGAAGCGTGTTGTCGATGAACTGGACACGCCCGACAAAGATACCGGGTTCACCGTGTGGCAGGACGCGGCGCATCAGCTTGGCGTGGACGATCCTAACGATTTCGTCAAAGGCGAACTACACGAAGTCCTCCGCGAGTTCTATTTCAAGGCTATTACGAGCAATACAATTAAGAACATGATCCCGCTCGCGGAACTGCCGGAATATGTTCAGGGGGAAAAGATACCCGGTACGCCACCAGATGCGGTAGCGAAAGAGAAGATGAAACTCGACGCCCCGTACGCGGTCCAATCGAGCACCCGTTCCGGCTTTTTCCCTTTCAACAAGTTCAGCAGCGTGCCACTGATGATTGCTGCTTCCCGCCAGGCCTCGGGTGCCAGCCAGAAGTCCGACAACGCGGTCCTGAACGATTCCAGAAAGCAGATCATGATCGTGCCGCATTGCCGTGTGCTGCGCCTTCAGACTCTGCCGGTAGGTGACGGAGGCGTGCTTCGGCGAGTCATAAAGATCGAGACCAACAAAGGCGTGATCGACGTGGCGCACAACGCGGCCGTCCTTTTCGCCATTGGCGCCATCGAGGGCGCGAGGCTTGCCCTGGATAGCCTGCCGGGGATTCCGGGTGGGCAACACGTGGGCAAGAACCTGATGGCGCACGTGCGAACCAACGGCTTCCTCGGGGTCCCCCGCGACCACAAGGTGAACGGCACCGCGCTATTCGACAAGCTTACTCTGCAGCAGGTGGAAATGTCCGCCGTTCAGCTTCGGGGACGGATCAAGCACCAGGACAACACGCAGGGTCACTTCCATCTCCAGGTAGTAGCCAGCGGGCGGCCGAGCGACAGTAACCCGGACGTTGAGATCTTTCGTAAAGTCCCGGACATCGATCAATTTCATTTCTTCCGCGAAGCCACGAGGGACAACCGCATCGGCGTTGCCATCCGCGGAATCGGTGAGATGGTCCCAGGCAACGGAGCCAGTGAGGTCAGACTTGATCCCGAGCCCGACGAATTCGGAATCCGCCGCGCCTTCGTCCACATTGACGACAGCTTTAACCAGCCGAATCCGCCAAGCCCCCAGGCCAAAAAGGACAAAGAAATTCTCGACGCGATGAGACCGGCAACGTTCGAGATTTTCGATGCTTTCGAGGTGGGCAGCAGCAAAAATCTCTCTGTGGACGCGATCGGCACAACGTATCACGAGTCCGGCACGCTGCGGTTGGGCGATGACGTCTCCAACTCTGTCGTTAATCCCGATTTGCGCCTTCACGGCGTCACTAATGCTTACGTGGCCGACACATCCGTCCTGCCCACGTGCGGCTCGGCGAATCCCGTTCAACCCGGCATCGCCCTGGTGCGGCGCCTAGCGCGCCATTTGGCCAAGCCCTCCAGCGACATGATCCCGGCTGGAGGAATGTTTCTGTTCAAAGACACTCCTACTCCTTTCTGGCGCATGGTGGGCGCGCCGAACGACAAAGCGCAGTTTGGAGTTGGTGCGATCGAGATGCGGTCGGCTGGAGGCCCTTTCGGCGTGCTCTGGTGTATGATCCCAACCCCGCCTGACTTCGAACTTTCGCTCGACTGGCTCAGTACGGATCCCACGGATAACTCCGGCATCTTTGTGCGCTTCCCCGACCCTGATCGTCCGCCTCCCGGCAAAGAGAAGGTGTTTACCGAGCCGGGTGCCATCGCATCCGAGTACGGATTCGAGATTCAGATCGACGCACAACGGCTCGGCGATAATCCGGTCAAGTCCGACGGGAGCGTGGCGCAGGTTGTCGACGCCAAGTTCCGCGGCACCGGCGCCATTTACAACGAGCCCACCCAGACCTTGAACGAAGCGCTGAACTTCCCGGTGTTCCAGTGGCACACTTTTATCATTCGAGCGAAGGGGAATCAGATCACCGTGACCGCGCGCGTGAACGGAGGGGGGGTGCAGCCGATGACCGATTTCACATTCAACCCTAGCATCTACGTTCCCGGAGATCTTCGCGGGTCGCCGAATCGAGGTAAGCCGGGCCAGGATCTGGAGGGGCAAGGTCTCAAGCGCTACGTTGGACTACAATCTCACTTCCAGACCAAACTTGTGCTCTTCCGTAATATCTTCATCAAACCCATGTAGGTTTCGGCCAGTTGATCCATCGGGCGACTTTTCAATCGAAGCGAGCACCGGCAGCAGGAGCGATTACAACAGAACACATGGCAGATGTTAATCTGTGAGTGGGCTCGCCCTCTCAAGCGCACAGATCGCCACCGAGCGGGCAAACCCGGTCAGCGGCGCACGGCCTCGGTAGACGATAATGCCGGCCTGCACAATGGCGAGTTCCGTCTGTGACGGATGAACGTCGTCCAGCGCGCGCAGAAGCGTGGTCTCCGCGGTAACCCTGAAACCTGGGAACACATTCGAACATCTCGCGATGACGGTCCAAAGATGCCGACACGAGTGAGCCATCGCCCGGATTGCCGACCAGGATTCTGTAGTCCGTGATCAATCGCTAAGCCACGGCTTGAAACCGGCTTGGCCGGCTAGACTAGTTTCCAGGAGGCTCCCCTCCCTCTGCCGGTTAGCTTGATCCTTCCTTCGTGCTTCAACTCCGCCAGGACCTTCTTGACCAGTTGGGGGCTAGCGGCCGTGGTCTGCTGGAGAAGGTCTGCCAAAGTGAAGCTACCAACCTGTTCGAATACGATACGGCGCACCAAATCCGTCTTGGCGGGGCGGGCGCTGGTTTGTTCTACCTGTTGTTCAAACTCGCGGTATCCAGATCGTAGTATACCGAGGAAGTAGTTCCACCAGGGAACGATCTCGTTGTTACCTTCGTGCCAATCTTCTGAACACGAGCGCAGGACTGTGTAGTATTCGTCCTTTCGTTCTTCCACCAGCCGCTCCAGGCTGACGAATCTCACAACCTGAAATCCATGTGACTCGAGCAATAGAGTCGTGACAAGCCGGGACACACGACCGTTGCCGTCGCGAAAGGGATGGACGCATAACAAATCAAAGACGAAAGTGGCGACGATTAGAAGGGGCGGAACGCGCTCTTGGTAACAGGCTTCCTCATAACGCCGGCACAATGCGGCCATCTCCTTCGGTGTTTCGCGAGCGGCGGTTGGCAGGAAACGGATGAGGCGATTGCCGCTTGGGAGGATCTCGACGATCTCGTTGTCGCGACTCTCCCATTGGCCCGCATCACCCGAGTGGCCGCCTTGCGCAAGCGAGTGCAGGCGGCGGATGACCTCCGGGGTGATGGAGACTGGACTGTTGCGGCTGAAGATCCAGTCGAGCGCACGGCGGTACCCGGCAAGTTCCTCTTCTGAGCGGTCGCGCGGTTTGGCGGTACCAAGAACAAGGGGGCGAAGCCGGCTCGCTTGTACCGTGACACCTTCGATGCGGTTGGAGGACTCAGCGCTCTGGATCAAGGCCTGCTCTCGCAAGGCAGATAGGACCTCCGGTTTCTGCTTCACCCACAAATCCTGCTTGCCCCGGGCCTCCATGCAGGCGCCAAGAAGCCAACCCGTACCGATGGGAATGGTGGCGGCGGCAAGGCGGCTGGGATCAAGTGTGAGCATTCTCCAGTAGCCCAATAATAGCCCAATGGTTTTCCCAGTAGCCAATTACCGGGCCACAGCCCGGAGTCGTTCGGAACATCGCCACCTTTAGACGCGGGTCAGCATCAGGTAGCGCACGTCGGCGACCTCCGGGCCGGCGACTTTGAGGGCACGGAGGGTGATGGGTCCACGGGCGGCGGGCAGGCGGAGGACGCCGAGTTTCAAGGGTCTGAAAGCCTTGGCGTACGATTCGGTGCCACGATCGTGGCGGTCTTCCTTCATCCCGTAGAGAGGCGGGTTATGGGCTTCGGCAATGGTGTGTTGTAGTTTCGCGCCTTGGAAGGAAAGCTCGATGGTGGAGCCAGCTTGGGGAGCGGTGTAGTGCAGAACGGCTTCGTAGTCGCCGGCTTGGGCCACTTCGATGTCCCACGTGATGCGGTCATCGGGGCTGCTCCACTTGGTGAAGTAGGAGCTATTCGGGGCGCGGTTGCTGCGCACGATGCCGCCGGTGGCGTTGCCGTCGCGGGCCGGGAGGTAGGTCAACTTCGAGTGCCCGACGGGGTAGGGGCGGGTGTCGGGACCGACGTTGGGGAGCACTTCGGCGGCCCAGTCCTGGACGGCCTGCTTGAGTTTGGCGGTGAGTTGGGGTTGAGTGGCGGCGATGTCCCGCCGCTGGGCGGGGTCGGCGACCATGTCGTAGAGACGGCCTTCGGGATCGAGGCGGTACTGCTGGGTGCGAACGCTGATGCGCTTGCCCTGGAGGGAGAAGATCATGCGGTCCGGCCAGGAGACGGGCTTGTCGAGCACGAGCGGGCTGAGGTCCTTGCCATCGAGCGGCTTGGCGGCTTTAACGGGGATGCCGGCGAGCGAGGCGAGGGTGGGGAACAGGTCGATGGCTCCGGCGATGTGGGGGATGGTGCGGCCAGGCTTGATGCGCCCGGGCCAGCGGAGGAGCAGAGGGGAGCGGATGCCGCCTTCGTCCACCTGGCCTTTGCGGCCCTTCATGCCGCCGTTCCAGCGCCAGCTGTTCGGGCCGTTATCGCAGAAGTAGAGGAGGATGGTGTCGTTGTCGAGGTTGAGTTGCTTGAGCTTGGCCTGGATGCGGCCGACGTTCCAATCGATGTTCTCGACCATGGCGAGGGCAGCGCGGGTCATGCCGATCTCTTCCAGTTCGGGGTTGGTGGCTTTCAGCTTGGGTTGGAAGGCGGCGAACTTGTCGTAATACTTGCCGGGCACCTGCATGGGGGAATGCGGGGTGTTGTAGGGGATATAGCAGAAGAAGGGGTTGGCGCGGTTGCGCTCGATGAAGGCCATGGCGCGGTTGGTGAGATCGTCGGTGATGTAGCCGGCGCCGCGGGTGAGTTGGCCGTTGTGGTCCATCTCGGTATCGAAGTAGTGGGCCCAGTGGCCGGAGGTGAAGCCGTAGTATTCGGCGAAGCCGCGGGAGTTGGGGTGGTAGGGGGCCTGCGAGCCGTTGTGCCATTTGCCGAAGGCGGCGGTGGCGTAGCCGGCCTGTTGGAAGGATTGGGCGATGGTGTGTTCGTCGAGGTTGAGGCGTTCCTGACCGGTGGAAACGCCGCGGACGCCGCCGCGGGCGTGGTAGCGGCCCGTAAGGAACTCGGCGCGGGTGGGGGCGCAGACGGCACAGACGAAGAAGCGATCGAACTGGACGCCCTGGCGGCCGATGGCGTCGATGTTGGGGGTGCTGAGGTTGGTGTTGCCGTTGATGGAGAGGTCACCCCAGCCCTGGTCGTCGGCTAGGATGACGATGATGTTGGGGCGGCGTTTTTGTTGGGCGGGGAGGAGGGAGGGTGTTGTTAGGGTGGCGAGGAGGGAGCGGCGGGAGAGAGGGGGCATGTTTACTACGATACTGCGGGGCAGTGTGGGAGGCGGGAGTCGCGGGGCCAGGGGGCGGTTGCCAGCCAGAGGAGGAGGGCGGTTGGGCCGAACAGGAGGGTGCCTGGGAAGAGGAGGTAGGCGGTTGGGGAGCGGGAGTATATCGAACGGCGGGGTCTGGGGACCCCGCGCGGACCTGGGGGTCCGCCCTCCATCGGATCGGGCCCGACGTGGACGTCGGGCCGCAGACCTGGCGGTCTGCCCCACTGGGTTGGTCGGGATTAGCGGGTGTGGATTGTAAGTGGAGTTTTGTTGACAGGTATTGCTGGGTGAAAGGTTTAGATTATGGATCGGGCGGGTGGGGATTTTGGTCGGGGTTAGGTGTAGATTTCGGGGATTAGGTTGCCGGCTACGATGGTGGGGCGTTCGGCTCTTCCGTTGTGCATGAAGGTTAGGTTGAGGTGGTTTAAGCCGAGCATGTGGAGGATGGTGGCGTGGAGGTCGTGAACATGGATGGGGCGCTCTACGGCGCGGAGGCCGATTTCGTCGGTGGTTCCTACGTACTTGCCGGGGCGGGCGCCGCCGCCGGCCATGAAGATCGTGAAGCCCCAGGGGTTGTGATCGCGGCCGTCGCCCGCTTCGTTGAACGGGGTGCGGCCGAATTCCCCGCCCCAGACGACGAGGGTGTCGTCGAGCATGCCGCGGGCCTTGAGATCGGCGATGAGGCCGGCTATGGGCTTATCCGAGGACCGGCACATGCGGCCGTGGTTGCCTTCCATATCGGTATGGGAATCCCACTGGCTGCCGCTGCCGGAGTAGGCTTCGACGAAGCGGACGCCGCGTTCGACCAGGCGGCGGGCTAGCAGGCAGTTAGCGCCGTACTTGGCGGTAATAGGGTCATCCAAGCCGTACAGTTTGCGGGTAGCCTCCGACTCCTTGGTGAGGTCGACGGCCTCGGGCGCGGCGGTCTGCATGCGGTAGGCGAGTTCGTAGGAGTTGAGGCGGGCGGCGAGTTCGGTGTCGTGGGGGTCGGTGGCGGCGAAGTTCTGGTTGAGTTTGCCGATGAAGTCTAGTTTGCTGCGCTGCTGCTGGGGGCTGACGGCGTTGGGGGTATCCAGGTAGAGGATGGGCGAACCGGTGTTGCGGAACTGGGTGCCCTGGTAGGAGGCGGGGAGAAAGCCGGAACTCCAGTTCTTGGGGCCGCCGGTGATGGGGCGGTCGTCGGCCAGGACGACGAAGGCAGGGAGGTTTTCGTTCATGGAGCCGAGTCCGTAGAGGACCCAGGCGCCCATGCTGGGGCGGCCGCCGAGCAGCGAGCCGGTGTTCATCTGGCAGACCGAGCCGACGTGGTTGAGGCCATCGGCCCAGCAGGAGCGGATGACGCAGAGGTCGTCGGCATGTTGGGCGATGTGCGGGTACCAGTCGGAGACCCACATGCCGCTCTGGCCGTACTGCTTCCACTTGCGGGGCGAGGGCATCAGGGTGTTGTTGCCGGTGCCCATGGCGGTCATGACTTTGCCGAAGGATGGCGGCAGGGGCTGGCCGGCGTACTTTTGGAGGGCGGGTTTGGGATCGAAGAGGTCGATATGGCTGGGGCCGCCATCCATGAAGCACCAGATGACGGACTTGGCTTTGGGAGTGTGGTGGGCCGACTTGGGGGCGAGCGGGTTGTCGTTCGCGAGCAGGTGACGCAGGGCGAGCGAACCGAGCGCGGAGGAGCGGAGGAGGAAGTCGCGGCGGGTGCGGTGGGTCATGGGGAGGTGCCTGTTAGTTGATATAGACGAACTCGCTGGAGTTGAGGAGGGCGTGGCAGAAGTCGGTGAGCGTGGCGGCTTCAGGGTCGCCTTTGGCGATGGTCTGCTGGTGCTGTTTGAGGAAAGTAAGGGCGGTGTCCTTCTCCGCGCCGGCGGGGGCGCGGTTGAAGGCGAGGTGGTAGGCGGCTTCGACCTGGCGGGACGGGTCATCCCCGGCTTGGGAGCGGACGCGTTTAGCGAGGGCGGCGGCCCAGTCGAGGGTCTGCTCGCTGTTGAGGTACGTGAGAGCCTGGAGGGGGGTGGTCGTGGTGGCGCGGCGGCCGCAGGAGAGGTGGGTATCGGGCATGTCGAAGGTATCGAGCATGGGGTATGGGGCGTTGCGGCGGATCAAGGTGTAGATGCTGCGGCGGTAGTGGCTGGCGAGATCGGCGGATGCCTTCCACTGGCTGGCGGGGACACCGGCGGGGACGGGGGGCAGAACGCTGGGTCCGCCGAGTTGCGGATTGAGGAGACCGGCGACGGCCAGGGCAGTGTCGCGGATGGACTCGCCTTCCAGGCGGCGGCGGTCATAGCGCCAGAGGAGGTTGTTGGATGGGTCCTTGGCGGCGGCCTCAGGGCGGTAATCGGAGGCCTGGCGATAGGCAGCGGAGGTCATGATCAGGCGGTGCAGAGGCTTCAGCTTCCAGCCGCCTTTGACGAATTCGGTAGTCAGCCAGTCGAGGAGTTCGGGGTGGGTGCGGCGGGCGCCCATCATGCCAAAGTCGCTGGTGGAGGCGACGATGCCTTTGCCGAAGTGATGGTGCCAGACGCGGTTGACCATGACGCGGGCAGTCAGGGGATTGGCGGGGTCCGTGAGCCAGGTGGCGAGAGCAGTGCGGCGTCCGGTGAGGGTGGTGCCGGGGATGGGGGTGACCTTGGCGGGCTCCGGGTGAAGCATGGTGAGGAAGCCGGGCTGCACCTCTTCGATGGGCTTATTGTAGACGCCGACCGAGAGGGTGTGGGTGGGTATGATCCCGGCGCTGAGTTCGGTCATGCCAGTGCCCTTGGGGAGCGGGCCGGGGTCGAGGTGGGCGAACGCGGCGAGTTGCTTCTTCAGGTCGTCGTACTTGGCTTTGGCTTCGCCCTTGAGTCCGGCGGCCATGGCGGTCTCATCGGGATTCATGAAGTACTTGGCTTTGTCGGCCATCCACAGTTCGATGGGCGTGCGCTGCTCGCGGGGCTTGTCGAGAGCGGCCTTCACTTCGTCGGCGTAGGCGGTGTAACGGGACTTGCGCTGCTTCTCGACGCGATCGGCAACAAGGGCGCTGATCTGGCGGCGAATATCGGCGGTCTTCTCTTCCCAGATGGCGCGCTTGCGCTGGTAGTCCGCGTAGCGTTCGGGGGAGAGCATGGGGAACTCATCATCGGCGGAGACGTTGGAGAAGAAGGCCTGGAGGCGGTAATAGTCGGCTTGAAGGATGGGGTCGAACTTGTGGTCGTGACACTTGGCGCACTCGAAGGTGAGGCCGAGGAAGGCGGAGCCGACGGTGTCGGTGATGTCGTTGAGGAGTTCCTGGCGGCGGGCGCGGAGGTTCTGGGCGTTGTACTCGTCGGGGTATTGGCGGTTGAAGGCGGTGGCGACTTTGGCTTCGAGGCTGTCGGGGAACAACTCGTCGCCGGCGATCTGTTCCTGGACGAAGCGGTCGTAGGGCTTGTCCGAATTGAAGGAGTGGATGACGTAGTCGCGGTAGCGCCAGGCGGTGGGGCGGATATCGTCGGCGCGGAAGCCGTCGCTGTCGGCGTAACGGGCGAGATCGAGCCAATGGCGGCCCCAGCGCTCACCGTAGTGAGGGGAGGCGAGGAGGCGATCAATCAGCCGTTCGTAGGCATCGGGGGCTTTGTCGGCGAGGTAGGCGGCGACCTCTTCGGGAGTGGGGGGCATGCCGAGCAGGTCGAAATAGGCGCGGCGCATGAGGGTGACTTTGGCGGCCTGGGGCGAGGGGGTGATGCCTTTTTCAGTCAGCTTGGCGAGGAGGAAGGCGTCGATGGGATGGGTGCCGGGTTTGGCGGTGGGGATAGGTGGATTGGTGACGGGTTGGAAGGCCCAATAGCGGCGCTGGGCGGCGCGGAACTTGCCGGAGTCGGTGGTGGCGGAGGGTTCGGCAAAGCCGAGGGTAGCAGCGGTAAGGACGAGGAGGAGCTTAGACATGGTGTGCGGAGCCCAGGGACGACTATGGTCATTGCAACATGGGCGCAACATCACGTCAATTGAATAGATTTGACAAATCATTCGCCGCCGGTAAAGAATGCGGGACGTGGAATTCCGGGAAGCGCGTAGTTTGGCGGTGTTGGCGAAGGTGGAGTCGCTGGCGAAGACGGCGGAGTTAGTGAACCTGACTCCGGCGGCGGTGCACAAACAGTTGAAGAACATCGAGAGCGAGTTGGGGGTGGTGCTGTACGAGAAGACAGGGCGTACGGTGCATCTGACGGAGGCGGCTCGACTTATTCTGCCGCATCTGGAGGAGATGCTGGCGCAGTACCGGGCGTTGACGACGGCGGTGAGCGAATGGAAGGGGCTGAAGCGGGGGACGGTGCGGGTGGGGGCGAATCCGGCGATCAGCAGTTATCTGCTGCCTCCGCTGCTTCGGCGGTTCCGGCGGAGGTGGCCGCAGATCACGCCGTACGTGGAGGTGAACTCGAACAAGGAGTTGGAGCATGCGGTGGTGAACCGCACGCTGGATTTGGCGGTGACGCATGGGGACATGCACGGGAATAGCCGGCTGGAGGTGCTGGCGGTATGGGAGTACGACGTGGTTTTGGTGACGCGGATGGACGAGGTGCCGGGGCGGGCGCGGCTGGCGGAGTTGGCGGAGTACCCGATGATCCAGTTGCCGGAGGGGAATCAGTTGGGGGATACGATCCGGCGATATTTGGGGCGGCACGGACTGCAGCCGGCGGAATCACTGGTGGTGAACAATAGCCATACGATGATCTCGATGGTGCGGGCGGGGTTGGGCGTGGCGGCGCTGCCGGGATGGTCGGTGGCGGCGGATGTGCGGGCGGGACGATTGCGGGTGGTGGAGGTGGAGGAGGAGCCGTTGGTGGTGACGATCTCGATGATTGTGGCGCGTGGGGGGTATGTGGCGCCGGCG
Organism: uncultured Candidatus Solibacter sp.; assembly: GCA_964385495.1. Lineage (GTDB taxonomy): Bacteria > Acidobacteriota > Terriglobia > Bryobacterales > Bryobacteraceae > CADEFT01. The sequence continues at coordinate 89,160 of CAYLPH010000027.1, read as the reverse complement.
GTGCGAGGGTTTTTGGATTTGATGGCGGGGTACCGGTCGCGGCAGTTACGGCGGCGGGGGTAGAGGGGGGCGCGGCTTCTTACTCTGAAGAAATCCGATTGAGCGGACGATTCATGCTCTCAGCGACAAAGTTCGCGAAGGGTCGAATGTCCGTGCGGATGCTGGCGCTCTCCAGGGCTCCAAGATAAGCGTCGCGGTCTGCCACGCGGATGATGGTCCACGGGTATCCGCCGGAGGCAAGCATCGTGTTCATGAGAAACCGCGCGATGCGTCCGTTGCCGTCGGGATAGGGATGAATATAGCCAAACAACCAATGACCGAGAACCGCCCGGACGGCGGGGCTCGGTTCGTTTTCGAGTAGATCGAAGAGCGCTGGCATGGCATCGAGGACGGATTCCCAGCGCGGCGGAACGTGTCGCGACCTTCGCAAATAGACCGCGTTATCACGATAACCGGCCAAATCCGCAATGTGAATCAATCCAGCGGCGGCACTGGGTTGGAAGAGTTCCCGGTACCAGTCGCGATGGCTGGCTCTGACCAGTTGTTCAGCGTCGGCTCCGTTGATGACTTCGGCGATGTTAGCTTTGACGTTTTGGAACGCTTGCCAGTAGCCGCGTGCCGCAAGCGCGTCGCGCCGCTTTCGGTCAGCTTCGATACTATCGGGATTCCAAGTGCCTTGCCTGACTTGTTCGATCAATTCGCTCGAAACGGTGTAGCCTTCAATCGAGAGAGAGTTGTAAGCGTCCTTGGTGTAGATCTGGTCGATAGACTTGAGATAAGCGTCTTTCCCGGCGGGCAAGCCGGGAGGGGCGGGAAAGGCTTCGAGAACAGTGGATCGAGTGGTTTCCCATAAAGCGTGAAGTCGTGTGACGATGGGCGGGCTCGGCAGGGGACGGGTGGGGTGGGGTTCTTCCCGGCGGAAGGGATTCGTCTCTCGAACGTCGAATCCCGCGCTCTTCATCGTCTTCAGGATTTCGCTGGCGATGCTGGTGCGTCCGATGGAACGAAACGCTCCGGCGATCCGGCCCGCCACGGTAGAATGACCACCTTCGAGCAAACGAGACAACACGTCTGAGGCGTCGCGAATACTTTCCAGAACCACGCGGGCTTCTATTGGGTTGCTCCTGAAGAACCCTTCGGGCACTCGAACCAGCCCAGCAGCATGGGAGAAAAGCCGAAGGCCATCCTTAGCCATCAGGTCCTTTGCGGGAGGCATCCTTCGGGGTGCAAATGATGCTTTGAGTAGGAACCACCGTATGATCGGCAAGCAGCAAGAGGGATTGCTCGGGAGAGAGGTACCACGTGGACCCGAATCGTTCGTTGCAGTAACGGGCGCAGAACTCCCAGTACGAGGCATACCACGGAGTGCTGTCACCGTCCCAAGCCATCGGAGAGGAGGAAATCAGCCATCCCTGCATCGGTTGCTGCAGAAATCCGTTCTTGAGCAATCGTTCGCGATCCAGACGCTTGAATTCCTTGGACTGAAAAACACGGCGCCCCTCCCCTTGCAGGTGGCGAAGTGCATTGAGGGCTTCTGCGAGCTTTTGGTTGGCGGCAGGCATGGAGGGGGTTCCCCGGGTGTTTATGCGGAGCAGTACAAGTGTTTGTTGTTGCGCGATTATGAGTCTATGCTGTCGGGTGAATACAAGTCCAGTTTGTCGGAGTTTCGTTATTCTAGCAGCCCGTGGCAAGACCCGGTCCTGTAACTTGTTCATTGTACTGACCCAGAGACGTAAGCTTTGATTTAAGGGCGACGAGGGGCGCGACGTGGACGTCGCGCGCAGGACTGGAGTCCTGCCCCACATGGGGCGGATGGCCTCGGGTTGTTCCCTTTGATACGGCACGGCCGTTTACTGACGGCGAACCCGCGCCGCGAGACGCTGACTACCGGCGAGTTGAAACCGGCGATGCGGCTCCCAAGGTCTGGCGCGGTTCATTTCAAGTTGCTGAGTTCGAAGGTAAGGGAGGCCCAGAAGCTTTCCCAGTCGGCGGCAGGGTCGGCGCAGCGCTCCATTTTGATGGTGTGGAGGCGCCAGAGGCCCGCTTTGGGGAGGTTGACGCGGAGGCGGCCGTTGGCGTCGGTGCGGCCGGCAGAGGCGGAGTTGTGTTGGGAGCCTTGGGCCCAGGAGGCTTGGAGGTGAAGGTTGGGGGCGGGTTTGCCGCGGAATAGGACCTGGATGGGGAGTTGGTCGCCGGGTTTGAGGGAGTAGGGGTCGGCTTCGGGGATGATCTCGATGATGAGGCCGGAAGATTGGTGGAAGAACTCGTTCGGGGCGCCGGAGCGGAGGAGGGCGCGGGCGTATTTGCTGTAGCGTTCGCGGCCCGGTTTGGCGGCTTCGTTATGGGAGGCACGGTAGGCGATGACTTCGTCAAGGCCCTCGTGTTTGAGGTAGCTGAGGAATTTGGCCGGGACGAGTTCGATGAGGGTGGGAGGGGAGGCGACGGTAGCGACGAGGGTGCCGGGGGAGGAGGGGGTGGTAACGGTGCCGAGGTCTCGTTTGCCCTCGATGCGGAGGTTGGCGACCGGGACGGAGCCGCCCTGCCAGGAGAGTTTGGGCTCGATGAGGCGCGGGAGGCGGCCGGCGACTTCGCTACTGGGGAAGGCATCGCCGATGTGGAAGCCGATGGTAAGGGGTTGGCCGGGTTGGGGGCGGAAGGTGGCGGGCATGATAAAGAGGTCGTGGGCAAGGGCGGAGCCTGCCAGGACGAGAGTGAGGGCAAGTTTCATGGATTAGGTGTCTCCTTAGAATCGCAGCTTCAGGGCCACCGTATTATGGTTACATCCGGGAACGGAGTGAATATCTATGAGCGGATGGGCGAGTCTGCTGGCGCGGAGTTGGGCGTTGTTGACGGGTGGCGAAATCAAGATGACGGAAGAACAAATGGCGCTGCGGGCGTTGGAGGAGAAGCTGCGGGCGATCTTGCCGCCGGAGTACCAGGCGTATGAGGAGGTGCAACCGGTGCCGATGGGGACGGCGGGGTTGCAGTTTGACGCCGAAGGCAAGGTGGCGTGGGACGAGATCTGGGGGAGTTTTTGCGATCTGGCGATGGCGGGCGGGCCGCCGCACAAGGGGAAGTTGCTGGAGCCGGCGACGGCGGCGGAAGTAGCGGCGGAGTCCGTGAAGTATCGGGGAGTGGTGGAGGAGATCTGCCGGGGGATTCGGATGGTTTCCTACGACGTGGCGGTGGAGGCATCGGAGGAGGCGGGATGGGTGCGGGTGATGTGTCCGAACAAGCTGATGGCGGGATGGCTGGGGCGGGCGATTGTGATGGAGAACGTGTCGGCGCGGGTGAAGGGGGAGGTGGTGGAGGTGCCGGCGGGGCCTGGGTACCGGTTGCCGAAGGAGATTAAGAACGTGGTGACGGTGATCGCGAAGACATGCCATTACTACGACGGGCATATGAGTTTCGAGCAGCAGAAAAAGATGGGGATGATCTTCGCGGAGATGGAGGCGGCACGGCCGCTGTTGCAGCCGGTGCATGTGGGGGATGGGGTGGATGAGGGGATGTTGGTGCGGTGGAAGGCGAAGGTTTCGGCGCGGTTGCGGGTTGAGGGGATGGAGGCGGGCGGGGCCGATTATGTGGGATGGTTGGGGATCGAGGCGGGTAGCGTTAAACGGGCGATCTGGATGATGCGGGCGCTGGTGGTGGGAAACGTGATGGCGCGGCGGGAGGAGACGATGCTGTACGTGCCGGTGAATCCGGGAATGGATCCGGAGGGGGAGGTGGTGTTAGGGGCGGTTCGGGAGGTGCGGCGGTTGGCTGGCGTGCGGGGCGTGGTTTAGAGGTGGGCGATCAGGCGCCCATGAGGGCGAGGCCGAGGGCGACGGAGGTGAATTCGTTGCCGGTGCGGATGCGGCCAGGGCCGAAACGCGATTCGAAGATGCGGCGGACGGCGGGGACGAAGGACGACCCGCCGGTGAGGAAGACGCGGTCGACGTCGCTGGGGGAGGCGGCGGCGGTGGCAAAGAGAGAATCGACGCAGGTTTCGATAGCGGCCAGTTCTTCCCGCACCCACGATTCGAAGGCGGCGCGGCTGACTTCCTCCTCAATCAGCAACGCGCCGTCTTCGAAGTGAAAATGCGCTTGGGCGGCCGAGGAGAGCCTGCACTTCAAGTCCTGCACGGATTTATGGAGTTGGAAGCCAAGGTTCTCCTCAATGATGTGGAGGAGGGCTTTGAGTTTTTCGGGGGAATCGGATTCGGCGTGAAGGCCGCGGAGCAGGTTGGTGACATCGGAGCTACGCAGGAAGGACAGATGATGCCAGCGCTCGAGCTTGCGGTAGATCCAATTCGGCATCGGGAGTTGCTTGCCGGCGGAGCGATAGGTGGAGCCTGCGCCAAGGGCGGGAGAAACAAGCTGGCGCACGATGCGGGCATCAAAGGCGTCGCCGGCAACACCGACGCCGGCGTTGCCGAGCAGGTCTGAGGCACAGCGGCCGCGGCGGCGGACGCCGGGTCCGACCCGGAGCAGGGAGAAGTCGCTGGTACCGCCGCCGAAGTCGCCGATGAGGATGAGCTCGTCGTGATCGAGTTGGGATTCGTAGAACCAGGCGGCGGCGACGGGTTCGGGCTCGAAGCGCAGGTGGGTGAAGCCGGCCAGTTCCAGGGCTTTGGTGAGGCGCTCCAGAGCGTGGTCGTCGTCTGCCGTGGATTCAGAACCGACAAAGCGGACGGGCCGTCCGACGACAGCCTGCGTGATGGGCTGTCCGGCGCGCTCGCTGGCCTCCTCACGGATCTGGCGGACCATGCGTGCAATAAGTTCTTCGATGGTGTACTGGCGGCCGAAGACGTCGGTGCCGCGTAGTGTGCGGCTGCTGAGAAAGGACTTCAGGGATTGGACGAGGCGGCCGCGGGAGTCGGCGTGCAGGTAGCGTTCAACGCCGGACGGTCCGGCCCAGGACTGGATGGGGGAGCGGGCTGGGGTGCCGGATTTCTCCAGGTAGAGCAGAGAGCGGAAGGACTCGGTTTCGCCGGTAGGGGAGGCGAAGCGGGCGAGTTCGACACTTCCATCGGGGAGTGTCCAGGCGAGGGATGTGTTGGTGGTCCCGAAGTCGAGACCGAAGGAAAGGGGCATTGCTTCAGCTATAGCTATAGCGCAGGGCAGCGGGTGTGGGGTTGGCCGGACCTGGGGGTCCGGTGCGGGTCTGGGGACCCGCCCTCCATCGAAATCAGGATTTGCGGGTGGCGGTGAAGGTGGCTTTGCCGTACTCGCCCAAGTCCAAAGTGCCGGTCAGGCGGTCTCCGTCTACCGTGCCCTTGTAGGTGTAGTGAAGCGCGGTGCCTTCGTAGCGGCCGGTGGTGGTGAACTCGAACTTGCTGCCGTCAATCTGGCCTTTGATGGGGCCTTTGACGAGGCGGCCGCTGTACTGGCCCACGATCGCATTGGCGGCGGGGGTGAGTTGGAAGGAGTGCTTCGCCGTGCCGACTTTGAAGGCGATGTCGGCTTCCCAGGTTCCGGCGAGGTTGCCGGCGGGTGGGGCGAGTTGGGGTTTGGGGCGCGGGCCGGGGGCCTTGCTGAGGATCTCGTGGATGCGGTCGGCGACGATCTTGTACTCGTCGGCCCACATGGCGACGGGTCGGAGGAGCATCTCGCTCTCCTGGTTGCCTTCCTGCAGGCCGGCATGGGTCATGATGCGGGGCTCGCCGTTTAGCAGTTGTTGGCCGACCTCGCCTGCGGTGATGCCGATCTTGGTCTTATCCCAGACCACTTTCATGGTGGGGTAATACTGCTTATCTTTCGGCTCGATGAGTTCGCCGGAAACGCCAGGGATTTTGGAGACGGTGTTGGTGATGTGGAGGAACCAGGTGCGCCATTCCTTGTCTTCGGCGTCGCGGTTGCGTTTGCCGGTGCGCAGCATTTCGATGGCTTTGACCATGCCCACGATCTCCTCCTTGGAAACCTTCATGGCGCGGGCAAAGGCATGGTGCGGGGCGCTGTTCATGAAGGCGGCGGCGATCAGGTCTTTGCGGCCGAGGAGGATTCCGGCGGTCTGCGGGCCGCGGATGATTTTGCCGCCGGAGTAGGCGACGAGATCGGCGCCTCGGGAGAGGTAGGGGTTGGGGACGAGCGGAAGGCGGTCGGCGACATCAAGGACAACCGGCACACCGTGTTTATGGGCTTCGGCGACAAACTGCTCCAGGGTAAACGGATTGCCGGCGGCGGCGATGTTTACTTGGGCGGTGGCCATGACAGACTTCGAAGAGAAGGCTTGTTGCAGGTCCTCAAAGGTCTGGACTTCCACCATTTTGACGCCGGTGGAGCGGACGGCGTGGTCATAGACGCTGCGGGACCAGCGGGGGACAATGACTTCGTTCTTGAGGCCGGTGGTGTCGGGGAGTTGCTGCATCTTCTCGGGGTCCCCGCCGGCGACGCAGGCGAGGGTAGCGCAGGTGATGGCGCCGGCGGTGCCGGAACTGACCATGGCGGCTTCGGCCTGAAGGAGTTCGGCGAGGCGTTTGCCAGCGCCTTCCATTAGCTCGTCGAAGTTAACAGGGTAGTAGGCGGCGCGGCTCATGGCTTCGATGACTTCCGGGAGCATCGCAGAACCGCCGTTGATGGTGTACGTGGAGGTGCAGTTGATGAAGGGCTTGACGCCCATGAGGGAGTAGATGTCGGGACCGGCGCCGCGAATTGGCAGAGATTTGGCGGTGGCGGCGCGCATGGGGCGCGGGCCGGCCAGGGTGACGCCTCCGGCAACGGCGCCCGCAAGCAGCATGCGGCGGCGGTTGAGATCGGTGAGGTGCGGCTTCTTCGATTTCATCGTGCGGTCTCCGGGAGTTGGAATGAGTCGAAGTTTAACATGGCCGGTCGCGGGCGGGGCGCGGCTGTTCCACGGGCTGGCCGGGAGCATATATACTCTGAGGCGTGACGCGCGCTGTGTTTGTGTTGATGCTAGGGGTGTGTTCCGGGTTTGCCCAGGATGGGGGCGGCCGGGAGTTTTTTGAGACGAAGGTACGGCCGGTGCTGGCGCGGCAGTGCTTTGCGTGTCATTCGGCGGCGAACAAGATGGGCGGGCTCGATGTATCGAGCCGGGCGGGGTTGTTGCAGGGCGGAGTGGGCGGTGCCGCAGTGGTGCCGGGGAAGCCGGACGAGAGTTTGCTGATTCAGGCAGTGCAGCATCGGAGTGAAAAGCTGCGAATGCCTTTGAAGCAGGCGAAGTTGAGCGAGGGGGAGATTGCGAGTCTGGTGGCTTGGGTGCGGGCGGGGGCGGAGTGGCCGGAGTCGCCGGTGGTTTCCAAGGGCGGGTATGTGATCACGCCGGAGCAGCGGGCGTTCTGGGCCTTTCAGCCGGTTCTTAAGCCGATGTTGCCGGCGGTGAAGAACGCGACGGCGGCGCCCTCGGCGATCGACCGGTTTCTGCAGGCGCGGATGGAGGCGAAGGGCGTCAAGGCGGCGCGGCCAGCGGATAAAGTGACGCTGCTGCGGCGGGTTACCTATGACCTGACGGGGCTGCCGCCGACGGCCGCGGAGGTGGATGCATTTATTAGGGATCCGTCGGCGGATGCATACGCGAAGGTGGTGGCGCGGCTGTTGGAGTCGCCGCGCTATGGGGAGCGCTGGGCGCGGTACTGGCTGGATGTGGCGCGGTATTCCGACGACCGTTTGGAGAGCGAGGTGGATGCTCCCTATGACAATGCGTTTCGCTATCGGGATTGGGTGATTGAGGCGTTCAACCGGGACATGCCGTACAACCTGTTTGTGAAGGCGCAGATCGCGGGCGATCAGATGGGGGATCCGAAGAAGTATGCGGCGGGGTTGGGGTTCTACGCGCTGCGGCCGGACACGCAGGAGGACCGGGTGGATGTGACCGGGCGGGCGTTTCTGGGATTGACGACGGGCTGCGCGCAGTGTCACAACCACAAGTTCGACCCGATTCCGACGACCGATTATTACGCGCTGCTGGGCGTGTTCACGAGCACCAAGGACGGGCAGTATCCGCTGGCGGCGGCGGATGCGGTGGCCGAGTACAAGAAGCGCGAGAAGGAAGTAGCGGAGAAGAAGGGGCAGATTCGGGATCTGCTGTATGGGCAGGCATCGCAGTTGGCGGAGGTGCTGGCGCAGCAGACGGCGCTGTATTTGCGGGCGGCGCGGCGGGTGTTGGGGCCGGAACGGATGACGGTGGAGCAGGCGGCGGGCAAGTTGGATCAGGAGACGCTGCGGCGGTGGGTGAAGTATCTGGCCGATCCGGAGAAGGATCATCCGTATTTGAAGGGGTGGATAGACGCGGGCTTCGACGAGGCGGCGTTTCAGGCGCGAGTGCTGGCAGTGCTCGCCGAGCGCAAGAAGGTGGATGAGGAGAACGTCATCAGGCGGGCGGAGGCGAAGAAGTCGAAGATGCCCGCGCAGGTGGTGTCCCTGAAGACAGAGTCGTTCTTTTTGTGGCGGGACTTGTTCTTCAGTGATTTTTACGGAAATCAGTTCAAGCAGGAAGAGGACGGACTGTTGTACTACGGACCGAACCGCGGGTTTTATGAGAGTGACGGGACGGTGGAGCGGTTTCTCACGGGGATCTGGAAGGAGCATCTGAACCGGCTGCGGGAGGAGTTGGCGGTGCTGCAATCGCGGCTGCCGGAGCGGTATCCGTATCTGCACGTTATTGAGGATGCGCCGGAGTTGAAGACCGAGAAGGTGCGGATTGGCGGAAGCGAGGATGCTTTGGGCGAGGCGGTGCCGCGGCGGTTTCTGACGGTGTTGAGCAAGGGTGGCGATCCGCGGCCGTTCCAGACTGGCAGCGGGCGGTTGGAGTTGGCCGAGGCGATTGCCAATGCGGAGAATCCGCTGACCGCGAGGGTGATGGCGAACCGGATTTGGCAGCATCACTTCGGATTTGGGATTGTGCGGACGCCGTCGGACTTTGGGTTTATGGGGGAGCGGCCGAGCCATCCGGAGTTGCTGGATTATCTGGCGGCGCGGCTGGTGGAGTCGGGTTGGTCGGTGAAGGCGCTACACCGGGAGATTCTGCTGTCGGCGGCTTATCAGCGGAGTGCGGAACGGCTGGCGGAGAACGCGGAGGTGGATCCGGATAACAGGCTGTTCTGGCGGGCGAACGTGCGGCGTTTGGATGCCGAGAGTCTGCGGGATTCGTTGCTGGCGGTGAGTGGCGAGTTGGATTTAACGGCGGAGGGTAAGCCGCGAAGCATCGCGGATGGGAAGAATTTCCGGCGCAGTGTGTACGGGTTTGTGAGCCGGCGGAAGCTGGACGATACTCTGGCTTTGTTTGATTTTCCGAATCCGAATGCGACGGCGGAGAAGCGGAGCATGACGATTACGCCGCCGCAGCAGTTGTTCTTTTTGAATGCGGAGTTTGTGGCGGGACGCGCGCGGGCGGCGGCGGCGCGTGCATCCGGGCCGACGGTGGAAGCGCGGATCGGGACCTTGTATAAGACGCTGTTTGGGCGGGTGCCGACGGCGCGGGAGTTGGAGTTGGGCCGCGGGTATGTGACGGCGGAGGAGCGCTGGCCGCTGTATACGCAGGCGCTGCTGAGTTCGAACGAATTCCTGTTTGTGAATTGAGAGAGGGATGAAATGACGAGACGGGATGCATTGAACCGGCTGGGGCTGGGGTTTGGGGCGTTGGGACTGTCTCAACTGCTGGCGTCGGAGAAGAGCGATGGCGTGGTGATGGGTCCGCGGCAGCCGCATTTCGCGCCGCGAGCGAAGCACGTGATCTACCTGTTCTTGAACGGGGGCCCGTCGCATGTGGATACGTTCGATCCGAAGCCGGAGCTGACGAAGTATCACGGCAAGCAGGTACCGGCGGAGTTCTTTGCGAAGTCGAAGGTTAAGAAGGATGGAGACCATTCGACGCTGCTGGGCTCGCCATTTGCGTTTCGGAATTATGGCCAGAGCGGGCTTCCGGTGAGCGAGTTGTTTCCGCATGTGGGCGCGGTGATCGACGATGTTTGCGTGGTGCGCGGGATGCATACGGATTTGCCGGCGCATCCGCAGGCGATTACGCAAATGAATTGCGGGCGGCTGATTGCGGGGTTTCCGTCGATGGGGTCGTGGGTGACCTATGGATTGGGGACGGAGAATCAGAATCTGCCGGGGTTTATCGCGATGTGTCCGGGGACGCCGAATGTGGGCGCGGAATTGTGGAGCTCGGGCTTTTTGCCGGCGGCCTATCAGGGGACGTATGTGCCGCTGGAGGAGAGTGAGCCGGAGAGGATGATCCGGCATTTGACCAACCATAAGGTGGGCCGGGAGGAACAGCGCAAGCAGTTGGATCTAGTGGCGGCGTTGAACCGGCTGGATGTGGCGCGGCGCGGGGCGGATCCGCAGTTGGAAGGGCGGATCGCGGCGATGGAGACGGCGTTCCGCATGCAGACCGAGGCTTTGGATGCGTTCGATGTGGGGAAGGAGAAGCCGGAGATGCGGGCGCGGTATGGGGTGCCGGATGCGGTGGCGCATAGTGAGTCGAAGATCCGGTCCGCGACGCGGGATGGCGATTTTGCGCGCGGGTGTTTGATCGCGCGGCGGCTGGTGGAGCGCGGGGTGCGGATGGTGCAGTTGTACTTTGGGGAGGACATCCCGTGGGACAGCCATCACGACATCCTGGTGCATAAGAAGCTGGCCCGGCAGGCGGATCAGCCGATTGCGGCGTTGTTGGCGGATTTGAAGGCTTCGGGGTTGTTGCAGGAGACGCTGGTGGTGATTGGCGGGGAGTTTGGGAGGACGCCGTCGGTGGAGACGAGCGGGCGGATTAATGTGCAGAATGGGCGGAACCATAATGCGCGGGGATTCACGTATTTATTGGCGGGCGGTGGGGTGAAGGGCGGGATGGCGTACGGGGCCACGGATGAGTTTGGGTTCGCGGCGGTGGAGAATACCGTGCATCTGCATGATCTGCATGCGACGATTTTGCATGTGTTGGGGTTGGATCATAAGCGGTTGACGTACCGGCATAGTGGACGGGATTACCGGTTGACGGATGTGGCGGGGAATGTGGTGACGGGGATCTTGTCTTAGTGGCTGGTAGAGCCATACCTGCGAGTGATGGGACACGTGGGTGCTTTAGACGCGCTGGATGTGGACGCGGGGAAGCCGACGGCTCCGTGCGAGCGTGATCACGTCCAGGAGTTGCGTGTGTTTCATTCTCTCTCCGATCCGTACTAATCCGTACCACGCCGGACCGCGCGCAGCCGGGTCGCAAAGTTACGGATTTTGTTGGACAAAGACCGCTTACCCTGTGGGAATTTGTGCGGTATCATTCTCGGATTCCAGTTCCGTGAGCAGGAGAGACGCGATGCCGGGGGATGCCGGGGAGATCACGCAGTATCTGCAACGCCTTCGCGAGGGGGACGGGTCCGCCGAGGAGCCGCTGGCGGAGGCCGTCTACCACCGCATGCGGGAAATGAGCCGGGCCGTGATGGGGAGCCGGTCCGGGGCCAGCCTGCAGCCGACGGCTCTTGCTAACGAAGTGTTGCTGGAACTGCTCCGGCTGCGTAGCGTGGACTGGCAGGATCGAGCCCATTTCTTTCGCATGGCGGCCCGGATGTTACGGCGGCGGCTGATCGACCATATCCGGCGCGCCAGCCGGCGCCCGCGGCCCTCGGGCGAAGCGGTGGAGGATCTGCTGATGCCGTCAGAAGACCGGTTTGCCGAAATCCTGGCGGTGCACGAGGGCCTGGATGAGCTTGCCAAGATGGATCCGTCGCTGGCCGAACTGATCGAGATGATCTACTTCGGCGGCATCACCGTTACGGCGGCGGCGGAAATCCGCGGCGTTTCGGAGAAGACGATCGACCGCCACCTGGACCTGGGGCGGCGCTGGTTGTGGAGAAAATTAGTTTTCCGTCCCCTAAAGGCAAAATCCGACGCTTATGCATTTGACCGTCCATGAATGCGTCCCGCTGGGAATCGATCAAAACCGCTTTCCTGCACGCCAGTAGCCTCCCCGAGGAATCGCGTGAGGGATACCTGTACAGTCTTCGCGGGATAGACGCGGAGGTAGCGCGGGCGGTAGACGAGCTTCTGGCGGAGAGTCCCGAGGACGATGTGCTGGACATCCGGAAGCCGTGTTGGCCGGCTGCTCCGGCGGAAGCGGCGGCCAGTCTGGCGGCGGGTGCGGTTCTGGCCAGCCGGTTCGAGATCGTCCTTCCCTTGGGGGCGGGTGGCGTGGGGGAGGTGTACCGCGCGTTTGACCGGGCGCAGCGGGATTTCGTCGCGCTCAAGGTGTTAAGAAGGGATGCGGTGCCGGACCGGAACGCGGCGCAGAGCCTGCGCAAGGAGGTCCACACGGCGCGGCAGGTGACGCACCCGAACGTCTGCCGTTTACACGAGTTTTATCCGGAAGAGCGCGGCCAGCCGCCGTTCTTCACGATGGAACTGCTGCTTGGGCGGACGCTGCGCGAGCGGCTGGAGGCAGAGGGGCCGTACAGCGTGCAAGAGGCCGAGCCGCTGATCCGCCAGATGATCGCGGGGCTGGAGTGCGCCCATGAACGGGGCATTGTGCATCGCGACTTCAAGCCGGCCAACGTCATGCTGGTGGAGGACGAGCGGCGGGCGGTGCTGATGGATTTCGGCCTGGCGCGGGACCTGACACCGGGGCGGGACCTTTCGGAAACGATTACGGGGAACGGGCTGGCCGGAACGCTGGCCTACATGGCTCCGGAGCAGTTGCAGGGGCAGGCGGCGACACCGGCGGCGGACATTCATGCGCTTGGGGTAGTGCTGTTCGAGATGCTGACCGGGCGGCGGCCCTTCGAAGGGAGCACGCCGTTGGATGTAGCGGGACGGCGTCTGCACGAAGAGGCGCCGTGCCCGCTGGTGAACGGCAAGAGGTTGGAGCGGCGCTGGGAGCGCGTGATTCTGTGCTGCCTGGAGCGGGAGGCGGCGCGGCGTCCGCGGACGGCAGCGGCGGTGCGGGCGCTGTTGGACGAGCCGGTGCCGGTGTTCTGGGGACGGCGGCGGCTGTTTGCGGCGGCGGGCGGGATGGGCGCGCTGGCGGCGGCCTCGGTGGGCGTCACGGCATGGCCACGGAACGGGAAGCCGGCGCGGGAAAGCGACGAAGCGGCGCTGGCACAATACTTGAGAGCCAGCAAGCTGTTGGAGGAGTTTTCGCCCGCCAGTGCGCGGGCGGCCCTGACGGCATTGGAAGAAGCGCTGCGGCTGAAGCCGGATTATGCGCTGGCGATGGCCGCGAAGTCTGATGCGCACCTCTACCTCAGCCGGGTAGACAGCGGGAACCGGGCCAGCCACCTGGCAGAAGCGCGGAAGGCCGCGGCGGGCGCGGTAGGGATGGACCCGCAACTTGCCGATGCACACACGTCGATGGCGGCCGTTCACCAAGCCGATTGGCGGTGGCGTGACGCCGAGACGAGTTACCGGAAGGCATTAGCGTTACGGCCGGGAATGGCAAAGGCGCACCGCTGGTATTGCGGTCTGCTGCTCCAGTTTGGGCGTGTGGAGGAGGCTCTGGAACACGCGCGGCGCGCAATGGACTTAGATCCACATGACCGCGCGGTTCCGGGCACGATTGGATTCTATTACTTCCTGGCGGGTGACAACGAGAAGGCTCTGGCGCTGCTGGAGCCGGCGGTACGGGAGTTGGACAGCGCGGGGAGAAGCGACAGCACGCGGTTCAACCTGGCGCAGGTGTATGCCTGGAGCGGAGCACAGCGGCGGGGCGCGGAGGCCCGCAGCTACTTCGACAAAGCGCTGCGGCAGGCGGCGATCATGCGGGCCTTTGAGGAAAGCCGCGGGCAGGCGGGCCCGTCGTTGTCGGACCAGATTTTCGCGCTCATCCACGTACTCCGTGGCGAACAGGAGAAGGCCGCCCCTTACGTAAAGCGGGTGGAAGCCGACTACCGGCAGCGGCGGATTTGGGTGTTGCCGCTGGCGTGGGTCTACGCGTTGCGAGGCGAGACGGAGGCTGCGGTAACCGTGCTGGAGCAGGCGCGCCGCGAGCATGACGCCGGCCTTCTCTATGTGAAGGTCATGCCGCTTCTCAGGAATTTACATGGCAATGCGCGCTTCGGCGCGCTGTTGGAAGAAATGGGACTGCATCAGATCAAGGAGTGATGAGATGACCAGCAAAGGCACACGGATTATGGCGCTGTTGAAGCCGGAAGGCGACCAACTCGGGATCCTGACGCATCACGGCGCCAGTATCAGCGTGGCGGGCGTGGCAACGGACGCGCCGGAGTTCGCTTCGGAGGAGAAGCCGAATTTCTTCAAGATCGCCACGCATCATGGCGCGCGCATTCAACTGCCCAGTGGGGCGCGGTCGCTGACGATTTCAAAGGACAAGGAAGGCAACGTCATTCTGCGCTTCGATGAATAGAGAACTGCGCGTTACGGCAACGCTTCCGCCAGGCTTCGTGGTGGACCGGAGCGCGGGAGTGGGAGCGTTGCTGCGGGGCGCCCGGCCGGAGGAGGTGGAAGCGGCGCTGCGGGAGACGATGAGGCGTCAACCGCGGTCTTCGGCGGCCCGGCGTAGCCTGGGCGTTCTGTTGGGAGCGCTGGGGGATTGGAAGGAGTCGGCTGCGTTGCTGCGGCAGGCGGCGGAGTTGGCACCGCGGGACGGGACAATCCTGGCCGATTGGGCGGTTGCGCTGGTGGCGACGGGCAGGAACGGCGAGGCTTTGGGGGTGCTAAACCGGGCGCTGCGGCTGGAGCCAGGCGACCGGCAGATCCGGATCCGGAGGGCGGACGTCCTGTGGCGGCTGGGGCGGACGCGTGCGGCGCTGCGGACCTGCCATGCGCTGCTGCGCAGCGAGCCTGGCTATGGTCCCGCTCTGCGCCTGCGGGCGATTCTACATGCCCAGGGCGGCAACTATCACCAGGCTTTGGCCGACTGGACGCTGGGCACCGGCGGCCTACGGACGCGCGGCGAGGCCGTCTTCCTATCCGGATTGCACTGGCACTGCGGGAATACGCGGGAGAGCGTAGCGATGGGGCGGGAGATGCTCGATTCCGGCGCGGTAGATGCGGTGCAGCATTCCTTGTATATCAGCGCGCGGTTGCATACCGAAGAGGAGACGATTGCAGGAGCGCGGGAGGCGGTGGAGGAGTGGGGACGGCGGCAGAGGTTTCCGTTCCCCGCGCCAGCGGCGATCCGGGCCAGAGCCAAGTCCCGGCGGCGCCCGCGGATCGGCTATATGACGCAGGAGTTCCCCGCTGGACCGGCGATTCACTTCGTACTGCCGCTGCTGGAACAGCGCCGGCGCGAGCGCTTTGCGGTATACGGCTATCATGTACACCCCAGGCGGGATGCGTGGAGTTGGCGGGCGGCCCGGCATTGCGATTATTGGCGGGAAGCGCTGGACGTGGAATCGCTGGCGCGGCTCATCCGCGAGGACGAATTAGATGTGCTGGTGGACCTGTCGGGGCACTACGGTTCGGCGCTGGTGTTGATGCAGGAGCGCCACGCGCCGGTGCAGATCGCGTTCCCCAACTACCCCGGATCTACGGGAGCGCGGGCCATCGACTACATCCTGACGGACCGCTGGGTGTGCCCGCCTGGAGCCGAGCGGCAGTATACCGAGCAGCCCTTGTGGATCGAGGCAGGCTATCTGCCCTACCGCCCCCCGTTGACGCCGCGGCTGAAACCGCCGCCGTCGGTATCGAACGGCTTCATCACCTTCGGCATGCTGCAGCGGCCCTCGAAATGGAATGGCGGCACGTGGGATGCCGTGGCGGGGGTACTGCGGCAGGTGCCGGGGAGCCGGCTGCTGGTGCACTATTCGGCAACGGAGTTGGATGAGCGCGGCTCGGAGTGCCGCCGGCGGGTCCGGGAGCAGTTGGAATCGCGAGGCGTATCGGGGCGGCGGCTGCTGTTTCGCGGCAAGGTGGCGTTGGCCCAGCATCTGGATCTGCTGGCAGGGGTAGATATCGGGCTTGATACGTTCCCTTATGCCGGCCAAACCACGACCAGCGAGTGCCTGTGGATGGGCGTACCGGTGATTAGCGTGGCCGGGTGCCTGCACGTGGCGCGCGTCGGGTGGCAGATTCTGGACCGGTCCGGAGCAGGTGAACTGACGGCAGGCGATGCGGCGGAGTACGTAACGAAGGCGGTAGAACTGGCGCGGAACCCGGCACGCCTGCTCCACTACCGGCGCAACCTGCGGCGGATGATGCGAGGTTCGCCGCTATTGAATGGCGCCGTGGTCCAGGGCATTGAAGACGCATACCAAGGAGTGCTGAACTGATGACTGCATTTCTCCCCCCTTATGGCATCCAGCCGACATTGGCTAACCCATCGGAGGCGGCCCCGCCTGACTGGCGCAACGCCATGCCCTTCCCCGACTGGCTAAGGGACCGGCTGGCGTTCTTCCGCGAACACCTGTGGCCGGAGTGGAGCAACGGAGAATGGCGGGGCGGGGCGGCGGCACACATGATCGCGCGGACACGGGCGGACCTTGGCATCACGCAGCGGCTGCGGAGAGGCGGGCATGACCGCGCTTTTGACGCGCTGCCGGAATCGGCCACCCGGCATTTGGATTGCACGCCGCATCGATCCTTGTTCAATGAAGAAGATGGCGGACCGGGACGGCCGGGGGAGGCGTTGCGTCTGTACGATCGCGGCGTGAACCGTGAACTTCTGGAGGCCATGCCGAGGTTGTTCGACCGCGGGGCAGGGCGGAAGTTCTCCATCGGGGCCATCTATTGGTTCAAGCAGAGGCTGCAGCGTCCGCGCCCCTATCAGGCGGGGTTGCTGTTGGAGATGCCCTTCGATCACGATGGCGCGAAGACGGCGCTGCATCCGGCAATGATCAGCGGGCACTGTATCCAAGGCATGTGCATGCTGCTGTGCGCGGCCGAGCGGCTGAAGCTGGACCATGTGGATATGCCGGAGCCGTGCTGGCACGCACTGCAGCAGTACAGCGTGGATTTCGGGGATCGGCGGGTGATGGCCGGAGTCCACTATGCGAGCGACAACCTGTCGTCGTGGATTCTGGCGTTGGATCTGGTGGAGCATACCGTGGACGCCAGTGTGAGGCCCGAGGTGAAACAGGTAGTCTGGGAGGCTATCCAGCGGAGCCTGGTGTACCGCCGGTTGGAGGCTCTGCCGGAAGAGGAGAAGGCGCTGTTCGCGGCGGCGTGGGCCGAACTGCAGCGGCTGAGCCACTAAAGGGGTGCGGGGAGCGGCGGGGTTTCCGTTCTTTGCAGGGGCCCGAGGTTGGCTTCGAGAAACGCAACATAGGCTGCGGCGTGGCTTTGCACGTCCAACTGCACGGCAGTGTCGAACGGGAAGCCGAGGTGGAACAGCAGGGATAGGCGCTGCTTTTCGAAGGCGTCGTGGAAGGCGGCGGCGGGGAAGACCACCGGCGTGCCGAAGGCCAGACAGGGCAGGATAACGTGGAGGCGGCTGGTGGTTACGAGTTGGGCCCGGCGAAGCACGTTAAGCCGTTCGGCGGCGAGGCTCCACTGCTCCGGCCAGGGGAGGGGTCCGATCGTATTGGTTAGCGGGGTATCGGTGGGCCCGGCGGGGACATCGATCGCGAAACGGCCGTGCCGTGGACCTCGATAACGTTCGAAAGTAAGCGTGGCGCAACCAATCAACTCGTGCGGAACCGATAACGAGCCGAGCAGCCCTGCCGTGTAGGGATCGCGCGCGCCAACGTGGTAGGGGCTGCGGCGCATCCAGTCGCGGAAGGCGGTCTCATGGCGGGCCAGGTGGACCCCGGCAAACAGCACATTGGCGGGCTCTTGGTGCGCCCGGTAGCCGAGCCATCCGTTAGCGGCCAGCGGCACGCGGCGATCAAGATCGGGCGGCATCTCGCGGTCACGATCAATGCCAACGCAGGGCCCGCCCAGCAGCCGGCAGAGCGCATGGGTCTGGATGGCATCGCCGAGGTTGCCGGAGTCCTCATAGCGGAAGACATAGAAGCGGGGCTGGACCATGACGCAGGCAGCCGGTCAATGCATCCGGGCGGGCGGCGCCACTTCGACGCGCGCCACCTCAGCGAGATCGGTGAGCCTATGCATGTCGCGCGGGGTGATGTAGCCCTGCACGATATCGCCAAACTGCTCATCGAGATGGAGGCCGGTGCCTTCCAGCAATTCGGCGGCGTGGTCCACGGCATCGGGAGCGATGCGGACCGTAACGGCCAGCGGCTCATCGTCACGGCCCTGCGCGCGGCATTCTTCGAGCACCCAACTCGAGTACCCGGCGAGCTTGTCTGGTTCACCATCCATGGCAGCACCCCCCTACAGGAAGCATAACTCCTTACGGCAGGATGCGGTCCAGTTGCAGCTTGCCGAAGCCCCAGCGGGGGTTCCAGGTGACGCCAGTATGCACGTCCGAGACGCAGGCGGCCACCAGCCGGGAGAGTACCTCCCGCGGCGTGAGCGGGCCGAACTTCTCCAGCAGCAAGGCGACGGCGCCGGTGACCACTGGCGCTGCCATGCTGGTTCCCTGCATCATGCGGTACTGCCCGCTGGGATCGACCAAGGTGGGGTCGGCCTGGATCTGCGACGACAGCGCGGCGGAGATCCACTGGCCCGGAGCGGCGATTTCGGGCTTGTTGCGTTCGTCGCGGCTGGGGCCGGGGCTGGAGAAATGGGCGATGCCGCCGAGTTGTATGGCGGGCTTGGTGATGCGGCCCGCCCGGCTGTCCCATTCGCGTTTGGAGGACCATGCGGCGACGGCGATAGCCCCGCGCGACGTGGCGGGTTCGCCGACGAGGTGACTGTTCGAGGCCCCGGCGGTGAAGTGGGCCATGTCGGCATTGAGGATCCAGGCATGCACGCGGCCATCGGTGACCTGGCGGCTGGAGAAGAGGAGGCTCCAGCCATGCAGGGTGGCGCTGGACAACTCCATGGCGGTAATGGTGACAAAGACGTTGGTGTCCCCGTTCATAGCCGTGACCGGTACGGCACGGGCGCGCCAACGAGTGTTGGACATGGCGCTTCCCGCGGGAATGAGGTCGCCATCGGGCGTGCGGACCACCAGGTCAATCTGATCGCCGGCCGGTATCCAGACGTCGATCATGGCGGACGCCGGGCCGCCTCCATTGCCACGGTTGAGGACGATATCGGCGACGAAGCGGGAGTTGGTTTGCAGGCGCGCGCCGGCATGAATGGCGTCGCCGCTCTCATTGCCCGCCGAGGCGACGATGATGCGTCCGGGGCCTGCCAGCCGCTCGATGACGACGTCGAAGTCGGAGGTGCCGTCGTGCGGCCCGAAGTGCGAACCGAGGCTCAGATTGACGACGGCCGGTTGTGTCCCGGCGTTCTGGAAGACGTAGGAGACGGCTTTGCGAACGTTGTTGGTGTTGAAGTCCGTGCGCACGGCGATGATCGTGGCTTCGGGCGCGATACCACGCAGACGGCCCTGGGAGGCCGCGCCATTCCCGGCGGCGGTACTGGTGACATGGGTGCCGTGTCCATGGCCGTCGGGGTCGTCATCACCGGGGATGAGCGCGCCGCCGGCGAGCGCGGCGTTGATCTGGGCGCTGGTGAACTCCTGTTGGTTAGAGCGGTCCTGGACCAGCAGGCGGTGGATACGGGTAGTGCCGTCGGAGTTGCGGAAGTCCGGGTGACGCCAGTCGATGCCGGTATCGACGACACCCACCACCACGCCGGAGCCGCGTCCAGCCGTAGTGGGGATGTCCAGGCTACCGGAAGACCACACGCCGGGGCGTGCCGCATCCATGTTTGGCCTTGCTTCAACTGCGGGAGTCACCAGGTAGACCGCGCCGGCGCCGGCGATCTGCCCGATGGCATCGAGAGGGACATCGGCGAGAACGATGTCGGCGGAGCCACCGTCCTTCAGCGTCACGAGTTCGGTTTCGCCACCCACCGCGCGGACCTCCCGTTCGATGGCGGCGGCGTTGGCGCACTGGATGGCGACACGGGCTCTACGGGTTTCCAGGAGATTGCGCCGGGAGCCGCGGCTTAAGGGGGCGGCCCGCAGGGCCAAAGCTTCGAGTTGGTCGTCACCAGCGACGGCGAAGCTATCGAGCATGGGATGGATGTTTTCCGGCATGGGTCCGGGAGTCCTTTACTCCCGAAGTGATAATAGCGGGGATTGGTGGGGGAGAGGGACAGAGTTTGTTGAGTAAGGCAGCGGTAGGCTTCGCGGCGATTGCGGACGCTGTATCTTGGTTCGAGAAGACTTATCGCATGTTCTTACTGTTCGCCGCGATCACGGCCACCCTCTTCGGTCAGGCGCGGGGCGACATCCCGTACGTGACCACCACCCAGGCGGTAATTGACGCCATGCTGGAGGCGGCCAAGGTCGGGCCCGGCGATGTGCTGGTGGATTTGGGATCGGGGGACGGCCGCATCCCGATCACCGCCGCGCAGCGCTTCGGCATCCCGGCCTCGGGCGTTGAGATCAACCCGGACCTGGTCGAACAGGCGCGGCTTACGGCGGAGGCGTCGGGAGTGGGCGGCAAGGTCACATTTTCCAGCGGTGACCTGTTTGGCTACGACCTCAGCAGGGCGACCGTCGTGACGGCGTTTTTGCTGCCTTCGGTAAATCTGCGGCTGCGCGCGAAGCTGCTGGCGGAACTGCCGGTGGGCGCGCGCGTAGTGACGCACAAGTTCGACATGGGCGCATGGAAGCCGGACCTGGTGACGCAGGCCGCCAACGAGACCATCTATCTGTGGACGATTCCGAAGGACCGCAAGATCCCGCACGTACCAACCGCCGTTCCGCCGCCAAGACCCGTAGCCGCTCTACGGGCGCTGTTCGATTACCAGCCACCGCGGGCGGATACCCAACTCACTCCCCTTCCCTCACCAGCCGGTGTGGTGGTAGAGCGGATTGTCTACCAGGGCAAGGAAGGGCGCGTCTCCGGAGCATTGGTACGGCCGGCCCGCGCCGGACGCCACCCCGCCGTTGTCTTTCTGCACGATGCCGGGCGCAAGCACGACCAGTTTCTGGGAGAGGCGATCGCGCTGGCGCAGGGCGAATCGCCCATGGTGAGCCTGCTGCCCGACGCACCCGCATCCCGCCCGGCCGGCTGGCGCAAGAACTTCAATCCGCTGCTGGAGAACAACGACCGCGGCATCTGCGTGCAGGCGATTGTCGACGCCCGGATTGGCATCGACCTACTGGCCGCGCGGGAAGATGCCGATGCCGCGCGGCTGGCCATCGTTGGGCATGGATACGGCGCCATGTGGGCGGGCATCCTGGCGGGCGTGGATGCACGCATCAAGGCCGCAGTGCTGCTTAGTCCGATGGCCAGCATCGCCGACGGCCTGGCCAGCGACGACCCGGATTCGTCGGACTTGCGTTATGCCATCGGCCCGGTGGTGTTCGCCAAATACCTCCAGTCCCTGCGCGACTTCGACCTGGCACCGTATCTGGATGCGGCGCGCGGCCCGGTACTGCTGCAGTATGGTCGGTACGATCCGTTCCTGGAGTATCGTTACGCGGAGCGGCTGCGCGGCGCGGGGCGCACGCTGAAAACGTACGATGCCGGGCAGGATGTGAATACGCCACGGGCGGCGGCGGACCGGCACCTGCTGCTGCGGACGGTGATTTCTTCAAGAAACGCGCCCTGACGTGAGAGATGGATTCGCGGAGTTACGCAAGCGGCACCGACGCCAGTAAGCCCCGCTACCGCTGCAGCCGCTTATAAACCTCCACCAGCACATCCCCCACCACCTGGAAGCTCTTCGGGCTCAGCTTATCCATCGTGTCCTGTGCCGTGTGCCACCAGGAATGATTCGGCCCATACTCAAAATCAATCAGGTCGATTGCCGGAACACCCATGCGGATAAAGGGCATGTGGTCGTCCTCAATCGCCTGCGGGCCAACCAGGAAATGCTTCTGATACCCAAGGTCAATCGCCGCCGCCCGTACCAACGCCCGCAGGCTGCCCGTCGAGTTGCCTTCCTCCACTACCTTCAAATCGCGGTCGCCGATCATATCAATGTTGAACAGCGCCTTGATCTTCGATAGCGTCCGGTCCTTTTGCCACTTCCGCGCCTGATACCGGCTGCCATAGAGAGAATCGGTATCCGTCCAATGGCCAAACGCCTCCTCCCCATCGAAGAAGACTAGAATCACGTCATCCTTCCGGGGCAGCTTCGGCAGCACCCGCGCCAACTCCAGCAGCGTGCCCGTCGACGAACCCGCGTCGTTTGCGCCCACGAACCCGTCCATCACCTTGGTGTCGTAGTGCCCGCTAAACACCACGATGTTCCCCGACTTCCCCGGCAGCCGCCCAATTAGATTGTGCATCGTCCTCGGACCCATCGGTGTCAGCGCCGGAAAGGCTTCATCGGTAACCTGCCAGCCCCGCGCCTTCAACTCGGCCAGAATCATCGCCTGCAGCTTCGTGATCGCCGGCGACCCCGGCGGCCGCGGCCCCAACGCCACCGCCTTCGCCGTCCAGTCGTACGCTCTTTGGCCGCTGAACTCCCCGGCGGCGGAAGCACTGGCGGCCATCCCCAGAAGCAGAACTATAACTTCGTAGCGGTGCATAGATAACCCAATGTGAAATTGCGCTCGCGGTCCAACGGGTCAAGCAGCGGAAACAACAGACCGCCCGGCAGCAGCAGCAGCGCCCCCAACACAATCGAAATCCCCTTGAAAAACTGCAGCCCGTTCAGCATCCGCCTTCCCATGAGACGAAAGTAACCGCCGCCGGATTCCACCTCGATTCGCGCAAAGCCCGCCTGCTCCAGCAAGTGCCTCACCCCATAGCGCGTATAGCGGAAATAGTCGTGCGGCGCCTGGTGCACTTCCCAATCCTGCGGCACCACCAGCAGCAGCCGCCCGCCTCGCTTCAGCGTCCGGCCCATCTCGGCCACCACCGCGGCCGGCTCGCGGACATGCTCCAGCGTCACAATCGAAAGGCACGCATCGAACGTCGCGTCCGCGAACGGCAGCCTTGTCAGATCCCCTAGCACGTCCAGCCCCGCATAGTCCCATCGCTGGTCGCCGACCGCCAGATCCAGTCCCGTATACCGCGCCGAGTGGAAAAGATGCTTGTACTTCCCTTCCCCCGCTCCCGCATCCAGCACCCGCGCCCCCGCCGGCAGACTCCCCGCCAGCGCCGCCACTGCATCTTCCATCGCGTTCTCGAAGAACCACAGATAGCGGTCCAGCCACTTCGGAACGCGGCGCCGCAGCGGCTCATAACTCACGGACGTTTCCGCGCCTCCAGCATGATCGTCGACCCCTGCCGGCATAGTGCCTCCGCCATCGTGAACGGCAAGCTGGCCAGAACCAAGCCGAAATACACCAGGTCCTTCCACACCTTCCTGCGCGGCGTCTCGTGCACCCCGCAAATCCGTCTCGCCATCGGATCCAGCGATGGCGCCAGCGTGGTAGCTAAGCCGGCGGGGTTATCCCGCCACGAAAAATGCTTCGCACGAACCACTTCGAATCCGCAGTCTTCCAATAATCCCCGGATATCCGATTCGCGAAAATGCAGCAAATGCCGCGGAATGTCCACCCCATTCCAGTGCTCCCCAAACAGCAGGAACTGCCAGCAACTCGCGTTCGGCACCTGGATCACCAGCCGTCCGTTCGGCTTCAAAATACGGCGCGCCTCATCCAGATAGCCGGCTGGGTCATACAAATGCTCCAGCACGTGGAACATCGTTACCACAGCGCACGAGCCGTCGCGGAGCGGCCGGCTGCCCAGGCTGCCGCACACCGCCGGCACGCCGTTCGTTTCTCGCGCACGCACCGCCGCCGCCAGCGCGAAATCCAGACCCACCACCCGCGCTCCCCGCTCCGCCAGCATCCGCAACAGCAGCCCGCCCCCGCAACCCACATCCAACACCGGACCGTTCTCGCGCGATTCCTGAAATGCCCGCCACACAAACCGCACGTGGTCGGACAACACAAAGCGCCGGTAGCGCTCCGCCCATTTGCCCGAGGGATCCCGCTCCGGGGTGAACCAGTAATCGTCCGGGTAGTAGCGGCTGATCTCGGCCGGGCTCGGCCACGGATACAGCCGCATGAGCCCGCACTTGGAGCACTGCACCACCAGAAAGTCTTTCTCCGTGGTGTGATACAGGCGGTCCGATCCATGCAGTACCGTCCGCATCTCCATCGTGCCGCAGGCGGGGCATTGCTCCTGGCTGCTGGAAGCCGCAGGCGGCGTGGGCACGCTTTCCTCCAACGCCACGGCCTCCTCAACAGGCTCCGGTTCCGGAATCAGGTAGATTGCTGGCTCAGCTCGGAGAGCGAGATCCGGTGCCGCCACAGAAGCCCGATCAATTGCGTGGAGCTTAGCTTTCGAATGCGCCTCACGTCGCGGCGCTTGCGCCACATCTTCGGTAACAGCAGCAGCGCCTGCCAGTCCGCCCGGATGAGCGCTAAGGCCACCCGCAGCTTGTTCTTCCATCCCGGGTAGTGCGAGATTTCCCCCCGGCCCCGCATCGCCGCCCACGCCCCGGCCGCCACCCTTGCCGCGTAGAACACGCCGTTTAGCCATAGAAGGCTCCACGGAAACAGTTTCGCCACCAGCAGTACCCGGTTCCGTTCAATAAGCTCAATCCGCCGCGTCGAACGTACTCCCAGAGTCTGTCCCCGATGATGCCGCACAACCGCATCAGGTACGTAAACACAGCGCCATCCGGCGATCCGCGCCCGCAGTCCCAACTCCGCGTCGTCGGCATAAGCAAAAAAGTCCTCGTCAAACCCACCGATCTCTTCCAGCATCGCGCGACGGTACATTGCCGCACATCCATCCGGCCACAGACAATCCTCCATCCTATCGTACTGGCCCCGGTCGGTCTCGCCGCATCCCCGCCCGCGGTTCTGCCCGTCCCAATAGATCAGGTGGCCCACTTTGTCGATGCGCGACGGGTCCTCCCAGACCAACACCTTACAAGCCGTCATCCCCACCGCCGGATCGGTGAACGGCCGCACCAACCTTGCCAGCCACTCCCCGGCCGCCTCCGCATCGTTATTTAAAAGCGCTACCACTTCTCCTCGCGCCAGCGCGATCCCCTGGTTGTTGGCGGCGCAAAATCCGCGGTTGTCCGCGTTTGGTATTACCAGTACCGGAACTTCGCTCTCGGAACCAAACTCCCGGCGCAGCAATTCCACCGATCCGTCGGTCGACCCATTGTCCACCACAATAACTTCAACCGGAGCCAGCGTTTGCCGCATCAGCGACCTAAGACATGCTGTAAGCAACTGTGCCCGGTTGTAATTCACTACCACCACGGAGACGGAGGGTTGTGCGGACGGCACTATGTAGTATTATATCTTGGAGGAAGAAGGGCTTTCCCTTATATGGCTTCTGTAGGCGAACTGCTCCGGGCAGAGAGAGAGCGCCAGGGTCTGACGTTGGCCCAGGTCGCGGATCGTACACGCATCAAGCAGCAGTATCTTCAGGCGTTGGAACACGATGATTTCGAACGCCTGCCTGGCCGCTTCTTCGCGCGCAGCTTTACCCACCAGTATGCAAATGTCTTGGGTGTGAATACGCCCGAACTTCAAGCCCGCTTGCAGGCTACCGTCGCTCCCGTCGAGATCTTTGGCAGCGGATCGGAGTCTGGCCAGTCGGGCTGGATCGAGGAGCAGGCCTTCACGGTAGATCCATTGCCGAACGGCAGCGCGGCTTCCCTCAACGCACGGAAGTTAACTGCGTCGGTGGTAATGCTTGTGGCGGCCGTCGTGGCGTGCGGCACCGTGTTCTGGCTTTGGCAGAGCGCTCAGCTCCAGTCGTCGGCGGCCAGCAGCAACGGCCCCGCACCGGCGGCAGCACCGGCGGTCCAAACGCCCCAGCCGAAGCCACCCGTGTCCGAAGCGGTCTCCCCACCGGCCGCGCAGCCCACCAATGGCGATGCGAAAGTGGATCCCGCGAAGTCTGAATCCACCCCCACCGTTGCGCCCGCCCTGTCCCAATCCTCGCTGCCCGAAACCGCCGCTCCTTCCCCATCCTCCACTACGGCCCAAACACTTGGGAAACTCAACCTCTCCGTAACCGCTAAGGAAGACGTCTGGCTCCGTCTGCGCGTCGACGGCAAAGTCGTCACCGAACGCAAGCTGGATCCGGGCGAAACCGTCACCATCGCCGGCGACGAATCGGCTTCCATCTTCACCGGCAACGCCGGCGGCCTCACGGTTCGCTTTAATGGGTCGGATATCGGTATCGTAGGGCCGCGCGGTCAAGTTCGGACCGTCGAGTTCACTCGCGACGCCTTCAAGATCGTCGAGCCGCAAAAGAAGCCGCCCAGCGGCGAGAATCGCCCCGCACCGGTCGCGCTGCTGGATTGATCCGCTGTACACTGGTGTTTGCTTCCCCTGCTCGTGGTAGCGGTAGCGAGTTTCGCCTTCGCCGCTGACAAAAAATCCGATCCTCCATCTCCCAACCCTCAGGCCATCCAGCCATCGCCGGCCCCTTCGCGCCCCAACGCCCCGCGAGGTGCAACACTCGGCAGCGCCGCCGCCCGCCGCAATGAGAACGTCGCGGTAAACGCCATCGATAACGACGTCGCCAAGGAAGCCAACATCCGCCTGGGCGTCAACTACACCGTGCTCAACGTGGTTCCGGTCGAATCCAGCAGCTATGCACGGGAACTGGGCAAAGGCGCCACGGAGGTAGCCGTGCTCCGCCCCACGCCCGCCGCCGCCGGCTTTCATGGCGAGCTCTTCTATTTCCACCAGAACAGCGTCTTCAACGCCCGCACCTTCTTCCAGGTGGGCGGCGTCAAGCCTTCCCGCCAGAGCAACTACGGCGGCCGCTTCACTACCGAACTGCGAGGCCTGGGCGCCCTTACCGGCACGTTCTCCCAACGCAAGATCCGCGGCATGGTGAATGGGAACGTGCTGGTGCCGCTGGCCAACGAACGCACCGCCACCGCCACCGATCCCGCGCTCCGCGCCCTCATCACCCGCTTCCTCGCCGCCTACCCCAACGAGTTGCCCAACCGGCCCGACTTCGATGAACGCGCCCTCAACACCAACGCCCCGCAACGCACCGATGAGATCGACGGCACCCTGCGTCTCGACCGCGCCCTCGGCTCCAGGTTCCGCCTACTGCTCTCCCATACCTTGTCCCGGCAGCGCGTCTCCGCCTTCCAATTGGTGGCTGGACAGAATCCCGATACCGATATCCACTCGCACCGTTCGCGCGCCACGCTGGTCTGGTCGCCAAACGCCGCCACCGGCGTCTCGTTCGGAGCAGGCTTCACCCGCAACGCGTCCTTATTGGTCCCCGAGCCGAATGCCGTTGGCCCGCGCGTCCGCATGGGCTTTCAGATCGAAGAACTGGGCCCCGATTCGCACTTTCCCATCGACCGCGCCCTCAACACCTTCCGCTACGGCTTCGTCGCCAGCCATCGTAGAGCGCGCCATACCTTCACCTTCGGGGGCGACGCCGCCCGGCTGCAACTGAACGGCATCGAAACCAATAACGCCCGCGGCCTGCTGTGGTTCACTTCCAACTTCGGACGTACGGCTATCGAGAACCTCCGCGCCGGCGCCGCCACCACCTTCGAAGGCACCGTGGGCGAGTACTCCCGCGGTTACCGCCAATGGTCCGGCAATGCCTTCTTCGGAGACCAGTGGCGCGTCCATCCGCGGCTTCAAATCTACTGGGGCGTGCGCTACAACGCCGAAGGCTCACCGAATGAAGTAAACCGCTGGGAAGATGTGCCGTACGGGTGTGACTGCAATAACATCAGCCCGCGCTTTCATATCGCCTGGCAAGCCCCCCACGGGTGGATGTTGCGCACCGGCTACACCATCTCCTTCGATGCCATCCCGCCGGTCACTTACGGCCAGTTACGGTACAATCCGCCCCATTCTTATTACATCCAGGTGCAGAACCCGGATCCGCTCGACCCGCTTCGGAACATCAATCTCCAGAGCGGTACCGCGCGCAGTTCGCCCACCTACCTGGATCGCAATCTGGCTTCGCCCTACGTCCACCAGTACAGCTTCTCGCTCGAGCGCCGCTTCAAGGAAGCCAACCTTCGCCTCAGTTACTTCGGCAGCCGGACCGTGAAGCTTCTGAACGTATTTCAGGAGAACCGCGCCGAGCCTATTCCTGGGATCCCATTAACCACCGCTACCGTCGACGCCCGCCGTCCCGATCCCCGCTTCTATGACATCAAGTACGTCCTCAACGCCGGCCTCGCCTATCTCGATGGCGCCCAGGTAGCCTTCGACATGCCCCGCTGGCGCGGCATCACCGGCGGCTTCAACTACACCTTCTCCAAAGCCATCGACGAAGGCTCGGACTACACCACCACCGCCGCCAATCGCGATATCTCCCGCGGCCGCGCCCAGGCCCAGTACGAATCTTTAAGAGATCGCCGCGGACTGAGTAACTTCGACTCGCCTCATGCCCTCATCGTCTACCAGGCCTGGGACTTCCCTAAACTACGCACCTCCCACCGCTGGCTGCGCCTACTTGCCAACGACTGGCAGTGGAATCACAGCATGCTCTGGAAATCGGGCACGCCCGCCACTTTGTATGTCGGCAGCGACGCCCCGGGCTTCGGCAACGTCGATGGCGGCCCAAGCGACCGCCCCAACATCCTCGATCCATCCATCCTCGGCGCCACTATCTCCCACCCCGACGTCGCCGGCCGGATCCTCAGCCGCGATAAGTTCGGATTCATCATCCCCGGCGACCGCCGCGGCTCGCTCGGCAAAGGCACCTTCCGCCGCGCCAGAATTGGCAACTGGAATGGCGGTGTGTCCAAGCGCTGGCGCATACCCGGCGCCGCCGAGCGCATCGTCCTGTTCCGCGCCGAAGCGTTTAACCTAAGCAATACGCCGCAATTCGACGAACCCAATCGCAACCTCAACGCCAGCGTATTCGGCAAAATCACCAACACCTTGAACGACGGGCGTATCTTCCAGTTCGGCCTGCGATTTATTCTGTAGCCTCTTCCAACCCCGCCCACAACGGCTCCAACGGCAAAACGAATCCTGCCACCGGCCCTTCCCCCGCCAACTCGCTGATGCCCGTCCGCGCCTCCGGCTCCTGGCCCGGCCGGTAGACCATCACCGTGCGGGCATCGCCGTCAATCAGCCAGCCAAGCTCCACCCCGGCGTCGATCCACTCCTGCATCTTCGCCTGCGCTTCCGTCAACGTATCGCTCGGAGACATCACTTCGACCACGAACTCTGGAACTACCCGCGGAAAGCGGCGCCGCTGCGAGTAAGGAACGGCACGCAGTCTTTGGTGGGAGATCCACGCCGCATCCGGCGACCGGACTGCCCCGCTCGGCAACGTGAAGCCGGCGCTGGGCCCCAAGATCCGCCCCCGCTTGCGAAGGCCTTTTTCCTGGCCAAGCTCGATGACAATATCAGCGCAGCGGCCATCCGACTCCATGCCGGCTGGTGG
Source organism: uncultured Candidatus Solibacter sp. (assembly GCA_964385495.1). Classification (GTDB taxonomy): domain Bacteria; phylum Acidobacteriota; class Terriglobia; order Bryobacterales; family Bryobacteraceae; genus CADEFT01. The sequence goes on along the minus strand of CAYLPH010000027.1, from coordinate 59,932 downwards.
CATGACAATAATCTCTCCCTCGGCGGTAAGTTCCATCCGGATGTCCGGGTTGGCAATGCAGAAGTCGTAAAAGGCATCGGCATCCAGCTTCTGATCCGGCCGGAGAGAAAGCTTCACCGGGGCGTCGAGAGGCAGCATCGGCATGGGCAGGTGCATATATGCTTGTTCCTGTAAGTTATTCTGTAGCGTCTTCCAACCCCGCCCACAGTGGCTCCAACGGCAAAACGAATCCTGCTATCGGCCCTTCCCCCGCCAACTCGCTGATGCCCGTCCGCGCCGCCGGCTCCTGGCCCGGCCGGTAGACCATCACCGTGCGGGCATCGCCATCAATCAGCCAGCCAAGCTCCACCCCGGCGTCGATCCACTCCTGCATCTTCGCCTGCGCCTCCGTCAAGGTGTCGCTCGGAGACATCACTTCGATCACGAACTCCGGAGCCACCCGCGGAAAGCGGCGCCGTTGCGAGTAAGGGACTGCGCGTAGCCTCTGGTGGGAGATCCAGGCCGCATCGGGCGACCGGACAGCCCCGGTGGGCAACGTGAAGCCGGCGCTCGACCCTAACGCAATGCCCCTCCCATCCCGCTGCGCGTACTGATCGAGCGTACTGCCCGCCCGTAGCGATTGGTGGTCCGACTCCATGCCCGCAAGTGGCATGACAACAATCTCTCCCGCGGCGGTAAGTTCCATCCGGATGTCCGGGTTGGCAACGCAGAAGTTGTAAAAGGCGTCGGCATCCAGAGGCAGCATTGGCATGGGCAGGTGCATATTATGCCTGTTCCCACCTTACAACGTCATCACAGCCTTCGCCACGGGCGTCACATAGCCCCCAACTTCCACCCCACCATCGCTCAACTTCACATGCAGGTAGCTCGGCCGCCCCATCTTGACGCCCTGTTCGCTCACAAACTCCAGACCCGGCGCGATGCTGTGCTGCTGCATGTACGCGGCCAGCGGCCCGGTGGCGCTGCCGGTCGCTGGATCCTCGGTAATGCCGTGGTCGGGCGCGAACATCCGCGCATAGGCGCCGTCGGGCGTCGGCGTGAACACGAAGACGCAGAATAGCGGGTCGCCCGGCTGCTTCAGCCCGCGGAGACTGGCGGCATCGACACTGGCCCGGTCCACCGCCTCCTTCGTCCGCAGCGCAATGAACAGGTTCGGATTTCCGGCGCTCAGAATCTGTGGCATCGGGCCCAGCAGATCGCCGATATCCACCCCCAACGCGCGCACGCAGGCCTGCGGATCGAACGTGCGTCCACCGGTAATCGGCGGCGTGGTCAGCCACAACTTCGGCCGCTCCCCCGGCTCTACGCGCACCGGCACGGCACCCACCTTCTCCTCCAGTTGAAACTGCCGCAGTCCCCAGGGAACCACGCGTTCCTGCATCAGAATGAAAGCCGTGCCGAGCGTCGGATGGCCCGCGAACACCATCTCCTCCTTCGGCGTGAAGATGCGCACATTGGCAACGCAGTCGCGCCGCGTAGGTTTAAGAACGAAGGTCGTCTCGGCGAGATTCATCTCGCGCGCGATCTTCTGCATGGTCGCCGTGTCGAGCGAATCCGCGTTCAGGAAAACGGCGAGTCCGTTGCCTTCCAGCGGATTCCGCGTGAACACGTCAACCAGGCGGTAACGGTAGCTGGGCATAAACCATGGTAAGCCGTGGAAGCCAGCCTCGACTAAGTGATCCCCATCCGCTCCAGCTTGCGGTAGAGCGTCTTACGCTCGATCCCCAGCAGTTTCGCCGCCCGGCTCTTGTTCCCACCCGTGGCCGCCAGCACCTTGCGGATCTGCTCGGCTTCGGTATCGGCGAGCGTCTCGCCGCTGGCCTCCTTCGACGACATCGATTGGATCGCGTCCAGCACCGCCTCTTCATCAATGCGATGCTGCGGCGCTAGTATCGACAGCCGCTCGATCATGTGCTGCAATTGCCGCACGTTGCCTGGCCAGGTGTACTCCTGCAGCGCCCGCAGCCCCGATTCGGTCAGCTTCGCATCGCGCCCGTACCGTTCCGCCGAACGCTTGATAAAGAAGTGCGCCAGCAGCGGAATGTCGCCACGCCGCTCGCGTAGCGGCGGCAGATGGATCGGCACCACGTTCAAGCGAAAGAACAGGTCCTCCCGGAACTTGCTCTGCTCCACCAGTTTCGCCAGGTCGCGGTTGGTGGCCGCGATCACCCGTACATCCACGCGCTTGGCCCGCGGCGAACCGATGGGCCGAATCTCCTTCTCCTGCAGGAACCGCAGCAGCCGCAGTTGAAAGCCGTGGTCGATCTCCCCAACCTCATCGAGAAACACCGTGCCGTTGTTCGCCGCCTCGAAGGCGCCGATGCGATCCCGATCCGCCCCCGTGTACGACCCGCGCAGCGCCCCAAACAACTCCGACTCCAGCAGCGAAGCCGTGATCGACGCGCAATCCACCGGCACAAACGGCTGCTGCGTACGATTCGAGTTGTTGTGAATCATCCGCGCCACCATCTCTTTGCCCGTGCCCGTCTCGCCTTGAATGAGCACCGTCGCTTCACTCGGCGCGGCCTTGCTGATGCGCTTGTACACCTCGATCATGGCCGGCGAACTGCCGATCATCTCCGTCTCCGGCAGATCGTCGATATCGGTTTCGCGGTCGTCGCTGGGCAACGCCGCCGCTTCGGCGCGCTTCACTACCTCCAGCATCTGATCCAACTCAAACGGCTTGGCGACGTAATCGAAGGCGCCCCGCCGCGTCGCTTCCATCACCGTCTCCATCGAGCCCCGCCCGCTCATCAGGATCACCGAACAATCGGGGTTGGCCGATTTGGCGGCCTTGAGAATGTCCAGGCCCGTACGCTCGTCCAGATAAACGTCGCTGATTACGATCGGGTAAGACTCGGCCGCGAGTTTCTTAAAAGCCTCCGACGTGGAGGCGGCAGTGTCGACGTTATATCCTTCGCAATCCCGCAGAAACGTAATCAGCGTTTCGCGAACCGATGGATCGTCCTCGACTATGAGTATCCTGCGCAAGCTGCTGTATTCCTCTTAATCAGGCCGGTTGGCGGGTTGCCGCCGGCACCCGGATGGTGAAGCACGAGCCTTTGCCTGGGGCGCTCGTTACATCCATTTTTCCCCCGTGGTGATGCACGATCTCGTTCACGATGGACAGCCCAATGCCGGTGCCCATCTCGCCGCTCTGCTCGGCGCGGCGGGTGCGGAAGAACTTGGTTCCGATCTGCTTCAACTCCTTCTCATCCATGCCCATCCCCTGGTCGCGTACCGATACGCACACCAACTCCCCCTTACGGCGCGCCTCGACTTCAATGCGCGTCCCGGCCGGCGAATACTTCACGGCGTTCGTGAGGAGATTATATACAGCGTACTCCATCAGTTCGCGATCGCCTACCAGGGTTTCCGGAGCAAGCTCGCCCATGTCGATGGCGATCTGCTTCTTATCGGCCAATGGCGCGGCGCGTTCCACGCAAATGCGGGTGAGTTCGGCCGCATCGAACACTTCTTTCTTCAACTCCATCTGCCCGGCCGAGAGCCGCTCCACATCCAGATACGTCTGGATCATGCGGGCCATTCGCTTCGATTCGGAGTTAATCATCTGCGACATCTGCTTGCGCTTTTCCTCATTGAGGTTGTAGCGGCTCATCATCTCGCTGGAGCCCTGGATGGCCGTCAGCGGCGATCTCATCTCATGCGATACGAAGCGGATCGCCTGCTGGTAGCGGCTGCGGTCGGCCTCGGTCTCGGTGAGTTGGCGGCGCACGATGAAGTACATCCAGCCCGAGCAGCCTATCACGGCCAGCCACGCCGTGGCGGCGGGCGCCAGCAGCGGAAAGATCACGCCCGATCCGAACAGCAGGTGCGGCAGCGCATGCGCCCACAGAATCTGCACGCCGCCCAGCGCGTACGCCTGCCACCCGTTGAGAAAGGAGAAGATCAGCGCCGTCGCGGCGGCCAAAACAACGGCGGCCAACACTACACTGATGTTCGACGCCGGCTGCAGAATATCCTGCTGCGCGAGCGTTTCGTAGATGTGGGCGTGAATCTCGACACCCGGCATCACGCGCGCGGCTGAGTACGGCGTGACGAGGCGGTCGCGCACCTGCGATTGCGACGTGACCCCGACGAACACTACCTTGCCGTCCAGCCGTTTCGCAACGCCGGGGTTTTCGATTAACTCGCGGATGGGCACGCGCGGAATGGCGTCTCGCCGGTACCGGATGTAGACCATGCGGCCCTGCTCGCCGCGTTTGGGGATAGGCAGAATGAAGTCGCCGATTTCGAGATCGCGCGGGGTCTCGACGATGCGGTCGACACCGCGGGCCACGCGCAGCGCCTCCAGCGCGAGGGCCCATCGCCGCACTTGCGCGCCCACCTTCTCCAGTTGCACCTGGCGGCTGACGCCGTCGTAGCGGTCGGTTTCGGCATGGACGTGGCCGACGCCCTTCGCATTTGGCAGGAAAGCGGGGTAGGGCTGCTCCCACTGGTCGGCGTTGGGGATGAGGTCGGCGCCCAGCACCAGGTTCGGCGTACGGGCAAAGGCGGCGGCCAGCAGTTTGTCGTCCTCGTCCCGGCCCGCGTCGGCCAGGATGATATCGACAGCGACGGCCTTCGGCTTCACGGCAGCGAGTTGGTCCAGCGCCCGGGCAAGCGTGCGGCGCATGCCGGCGATGCCGCCGTGGCGTATCAGCGTAAGGTCGTCGAACTCCAGCAGGATGGCCTCCTTGGCGCCCTCCGCGGGCGGGTAGAGGCGAATCGTCCAATCGTAGTGATAGTTGTCGATCTGGGTCGCCAGCGGGCTCCAGCCGACGGTCACCGCGATAGTGAGACAGAGCGCGGCGATCAGGAAATACGGGAGTGCGGGGTAGCGCCTCACCGCGCGACCGCCTTCTCCATCTGCGCCAGATCCCGCGGCAGAGCCGCAGTCAAAACCTTGGCCCCGGACTCAGTGACCAGCACCATGTCTTCAATCCGGATGCCGATCTGTTCGCCGGGAAGATAGATGCCGGGCTCAATAGTGATCACGTTGCCGGCAGCGAGCGGCTCGGTGGGAAGGAAGGCGTCGTGCACCTCCAGGCCGACATGATGGCCGATGCCATGGACGAAGTAGTGACTGAGAGGCTTGCCGTCGACGGGCTTGCCGTGCTCGTCGAGGTACTGTTTGGCGGCCTTGGCCGGGGCGCCTTGCGGTCCCAGGGATTCGCCCGGCTTGACGGCGGCGATAGCGGCCTTCTGCGCGCCTAGCACCAGGTTGTAGAGTTCGCGCTGGCGCGGGGTGAAGCGGCCTTCAATGGGATAGGTGCGGGTGATGTCGGCCGCATAGCCGGCGCATTCGGCCCCGGCATCGATGACCACGGTTTCGCCGCGATCCATGCGGCGGCGGTTGGCCGAATAGTGCAGGATGACGCTGTTGGGACCGGAACCGACGACGGTGCGGTAGGCAGGCCGCTCGCAGCCCTGGTCGAGGACGCTGCCCGTAAAAGCGGCTGCAATCTGGTACTCGGCAACACCCGGCCGGATGCGGCGGGCGGCGGCCCGGTGGGCATCAATGCTGATCTCGATGCTGTGCTGGATGAGGGCGACTTCGGTATCGGACTTCACCATCCGCAGGCGGGCGAGCGAATGCATCGCGTCGGCGATCTCCAACCCGGGCAGTGTACGGCGAACGGCCTCGAAGCGAGCGTCCTGCTTCAGGGCATAGACGCGGCTGACAGCCGTTGAGAGACGCCGCAGTTCGGCCTCCCACACGGTGGTGCTGAGGATCTGGGCGAAGCCGGTACGCGCGGGGGCATCGGGATCATTGGCGGCTGCGCGGCGGCCTTCGGCGATCTCCACCTGCTCGTCGTGCGGGGGGAGAAAGAGGATCTCGGTGTCCGGGGTGAGCAGGAAGACCGCCCCCGGTTGCGACCAGCCGGTGAGGTAGTAGAAGTTGGGATCGGGCAGCATGGCGCTGCGCGGGTCGCGGCTGGTGTCGGGGGCGGCGAAGAGGATGACGGCCGAGTCCGGCAAGGCGGCGCGGAGGTTGGTCCGGCGCTGCCTGTATTCCTGTGGAGACACGGCGAGGGCGGCCATCAGGAGGGACGCGGACCAGAGAAGCACAAATTCTAGTTTAAGTTACGTTGGGCCAGGATTTCCTCGAGGTAGCGAAGGGCGCGCGGATCTCTGGATTGCCCGAGCCAGAAGACCGCCTGCTTGCGGACGGCGGGGTTGGCATTGGTGCGGGCCACCTGGATGAGGGTAGGCACGCCGCCGTCGGGCAATTGGGTGAGGGCGAACACGGCCTTCTTCTTGACTTCGGTCTCGGGGTCGCGGTCGAGGGCTTCGTTTATTGGGCCGATGGCTTGTTTGGCGGCTTTCTGGGCCAGCCAGAAGAGCGCCTGTCCGCGGACGCGCGGGTGCCGGTCTTCCTTGGCGGCGCGGATGATATCGGCGATGGCGTGCGGTTCGCGGCTGAGGGTGAGAGCGAAGATGGCGTGCTCGCGGAGCTTATCGTTGGCGTCTTCGCGCAGGACGCGGCTGACGAGCGTGTAGCCCTGCCTGCCTCTGGAGTTCGCCAGCCAGAAGATCGCTTTCTTGCGCCGGGCGAAGGGCTGGGTGGGGGCGGCGAAGCGTTCAAGCGCGGTGGCGGCCTCCGGGGCGGCGTGCATGGCGATGGCGTGGACGGCGGAGTCGCCGTGCGTTTCGGCCTGCTTCACCAGGTAGGCGACGCTTTCGGCGGGGTTGACGTTCGGCAGCATGGTCAACGGGATTTCGCCGGCATCGAGCGGGCAGTCGGCGGCGTAGACCCGGATCTTGATGATCGCGGATTGCTCGATGCGGTATAGCACGTTGACGTGCGTCGGGCCTTCGAGCTTGATGGGGGTGGCGGCGGATCTGGGCACTTGCCCTTCCTCGCAATACTGGCTGCCGGTGGGGATGGCCGGGACGGTGTAGCCGATCCACGCCGGGCCGGTCTGCTTGGCGATGGTCTCGTCGAGGGTGGCGCCCAGCCCACCGGCGACGGTGAGCAGGGCCAGGGTGATGGCCCTCACTTGAGCAACTCCATGAGGTAGTTGGTGGCTTCGGGGCTCTTCATGTGCGAGAGGTATTGGACGGCGCGGCGGCGCAGGTCGGTATTGGTGTCGGACTTGGCGATGGCGACCAGGCGCTGGACGTCGCCGGCCTCCCGGTAGGCACTGAGGACGGCGGCTTTGACGGCAGTGTCGGTGGAGGCTTTGTAGGTGGATTCGAGCAGTTGGATGCTCTCGGTGGTTGGCTCGGAGCCGAGGCGGCGGAGGGCGCGGATCTGGAGGTCGCGGCCGTGTTCCCCTTTGGCGGCGCGGACGGCGATCTCGCGGGCTTTGGGATGGTGGCTTTCGAGGAGAAGATCGAGCGCGCGGTGTTGGAGGGCGGGCGAGTCGGTGCGGGTGAGGAGCTTTTCGACGAGTGGGATGGCGCGGTCCGGGGTGCTTTCCATGAGGCTGCGGGCGGCGGTGATTTTGAGGTCGTCCTCGGGCGAGAGTTTGCCCCAGTTGCCCCAGTGTTTGGCGGGCGTGGGGGGTTGTGGGGGTTGCGGAGGCTGCGGCGGCGTGGGTTGCGCTTGGGCGGCGACGGTTAGGACCAGAAGAACAAGAAGGTTTTGCATGATGTTTCTTTCTGGGGCGTTAGACTTGGGAGTTGACTGGCGGTTAGTTGGGGAGGGGAGGATTTTTGGAGGGTTTGGCTTGGGTGTTGGTGGTGGGGGCGACGCTGCTGGCTTTGCGGCCGGTACGGCGGGACCTGGGGGTCCCGCGCGGGTCTGGGGACCCGCCCTCCATTCGGACGTCGGTGGTTGTGGCGGTGAAGGGGTTTGATGAGGGGCTTCGAGAGAATCTGGCGGCTTTGGCTTCGCAGGGTGGGGACTATGAGTTGATTGTGGCTTGTAGGTCGGAGGGGGACTTGGACGCCGGGGCGGTGCCGGCGGGGGCTCGGGTGGTGTTTGCGGGGGCGCCGCCGGAGGGGACTTCGGAGAAGATCTCGAATCTGCTGGCGGCGGTGCGGGCGGCGGATCCGGCTTCGGAGGCCTTCGTGTTTGCGGATTCGGATGGGCGGGTAGGGTCGCGGTGGTTGGCGTCGTTGGTGGCGGCTCTAGAGGAGCCGGGGGTGGGGGCAACGACAGGGTACCGATGGCATGTGCCGGCGCGGCCGGACTTCCCTTCCCTTCTGCGGAGCGTTTGGAATGCGGTGATTGCCGGGAGCTTGCACGCGGGGCCGCATGCGACGTTCTGTTGGGGCGGGGCGATGGCGGTGCGGCGGTCGACTTGGGAGAAACTGGACGTGCCGGCATGGTGGGTGGGGACGGTCAGTGACGACTACCGGTTGGCGCAGGCGGTGCGGCATGCGGGGCTGCGGATTGCGGTTGTGCCGGAGGCTCTGGTGGCAGCCGAAGATGGGACGCGGTTGGGCGAGTTGCTGGGTTGGACGGGGCGGCAGATGCGGATCACGCGGTTTTACAACGCCAAGTTATGGAAGCTGGCGTTATTCGCGCATGTGGTGTATTGCGGCGGAATGGTGGCGGCGGTTTGGTTGGGGTCGTGGTTGGCGCTGGGGTTGCTAGGGGTCCAGTTAGGGATTGGCTACTGGCAGGCGTGGGGGCGGGTGGCGTACGCGGCCAAATGGATGCCGGAGCATCGGGAATGGTTCCGGCGGTGGCGGGCGGTGCATGTGCTGTTGACGCCAGTGGGGACGTGGTTGTGGCTGTGGGCGTGTTTGGCGGCTTGGGCGAAGGACAGCATCGAGTGGCGTGGGTATAAGTATCGGATGCATACGCCCGGAATCCCGCGGCGGTGAACTGAAGCAGGATCGGCGGTTCTACGCTAACCGCACGGGCCGAGGAACACCTCGGGCTTGGGATGCTTCGCCGGGCCGTCGGGCGAGGGATTTGACGGCTGTCTTCCAATGATTGCGGGCGGTTGCGTTACGCGGCGGGGCAGTTTGGGCTGCCGTCCGCGGCGGCCGCCGGGTCGTTTTGCATCGCGACCGGCGGGGCGGTGGGAACTGGGCGGCGAACGGTGTCGATGGGCGTTACGGTGGCCGGGGCCGTTGGTTCGTCTTGCATTTTTACTTTCTCGGATTCGGGAAACTGGGTGGAAGCCGGGACCGGTTCGGGCTCGGCGACCGCTGCCTCTCCGGCTTCGAGGTTGCGGCGATAGTCGATGGCTTCGAGAAGAGCCTTGCGGGCTTGCATGCGCTCGCGGGCGAGGCGGGCGACGTGGCGGTCGAGGTTGCGATGCGCCGAGGAGTGGTCGTTGAGAGACTTGTAGCCCAAGGCAAGCGCGCCGTCGGCGTCCATCGTTTCGAAGGCGCGTTGGATTTCGGAACCGATGACATCGGTTTCGAGATCGATCAAAGTGACCAGGAGATTCTCGGCGCGGTCATGCTGGAAGTCGGCGCGAGCGATCTTGGTGACGAGGTAGAGTTCGTAGTCCGTTTGCGGAGCCCAGTGGGCGATGGCGGCGGCGAGGTGCTGGTCGAACTCGGCCTGATCCTCGGGGGTACAGAGGAATTTCTTAGCGGTGAGGCCGTGCTTGATGGCGTTCTGGGAAGAACGGGCTTTGCCGGCTTCAGACGTGGGGCCGTGAGACTTGGCTCCGTTGCTACGGGCGATATCGGCTTTGGTCACGGACGGCGCGGAGTGGACGGGCGCCTGGTTGCGATTGCGGTTGCGGTTGCGATCACGCTTCTTCATGGAAATGGCTCCTGGGGTTTGGGATGAAGCGGCGGAGTGCCCCGGCCGTTGGCGCGATGCAGAAGGCGGTGAATCGCGGACTAAGAATAACAGGGGGAGGGTGGGAGAGATGGGTTGGGGGGAGCGGGTTTCCGGTGTAGGTGATTGATGGGGTGGGAGAAATTATTTTTGCTTCTATTGTGAACGAGGTTTTTGGGACTTACGGGGATGCAGTAGGATACTCTACGAGACATCCCGGCGTTATGGCAAAAGGCAGAGATATTCCCACGGTATTCCTCTCCTCGACGGTGGAGGATCTGAAGGAGGCGCGGGCGGCGGCACGCGATACGGCGCTACGGGCGGGGTTTCGGCCACAGATGATGGAGTACTTCGTGGCGGGGAGCCAGCCATCCTTAGAGGAATGTCTGCGGAAGGTGTCGGCGTCGGATGTTGTGGTGGTGATGGTGGGGCACCGGTATGGGTGGGTGCCCGCGGATCAGCCGGACGGGGGGAAGAAGAGCATCACGTGGCTGGAGTGCGAGCGGGCGGTGGCGGAAAACAAGGAGGTCTTGGCCTTCCTGGTGGATGAGAAGGCCGATTGGCCGAAGGAGAAGTACGAGAGTTACCGGCTGATGGCAGATGTGATGAACGTGACGCCGGGGATGGTGGCGGAGGTGCAGGAGAACTTCCGGCACTTGGGGGAGTTCAAGAGGTGGTTGAGCGGGCGGGGGATTCGGGAGAGTTTTTCGACGGTGCCGGAGATTGGGCAGGCGTTGAACGAGTGGCTGAAGCGGCATCCACGGGAGACGAGTGAGCCGTTGAAGCCGGGGCTGAGCACGCCGGACAAGTACCTGGAGCAGTTGCGGGAGCAGACGGGGTGGATCGATATCCGGGGCTTGCAGGTGGGGAATCAGAAAGCGCACCGGTTTCCGATCCGGGAGCTGTATGTTCCGTTGACGACGGCAGGTGGGGCGGAGCGGGGGGATGCGGAGAAGATGCTGCGCGAGGAGAAGCAGCATATCGATCTGGATGCGGCGCTGCGACACAAGCGATTGGTCATTGTGGGGGATCCCGGAGTGGGCAAATCGACCTTTCTGAACCGGATTGCATACGAGTTGGCGGAAGCGCATCTGCGGCAGGCCGCGCCTGAGGTGAAGGAACTGGCGGGTGGCGGGCGGACGGTGTTTCCCTTGCTGTTGCGGGTGAGTGAGTTTGCGAAGCACATCCGCGAGTCAACGCGGCGGCCGACGACCGATGCGACGGCTGCGCGATGGCTGACGGACTACCTGGCGGCGCGGTCGGCGGATCAGGTTTGGGGGCTGGAGGAGTCCTTCTTTACGGCAAAGCTGACAGCCGGTGAGGCGACGGTGCTGCTAGACGGGTTGGACGAGGCTCCGGATGAGGCGTCGCGAATTGGGATGGTGAAGTTGCTGGAGAATGCAACGCGGGCCTGGAGCAGGTGCCAGTACGTGGTGACGACGCGCCCTGCCGCCTATACGGGGCGGAGTGTGCTGTCGTCCTTCGAGCAGGCGCGGATTGAACCGCTGCGGCCGGAGGCGGTGGCACAGTTTCTGGACCGATGGTGTACGTGCCTGTATCCGGGGAGCGATGGGGAGAAAGACCGGCATTGCGGCGAGTTGCAGCAGGCGGTGCGGGGAACGCGGGCGATCCGGGAGATGGCGGCAACACCGGTGATGCTGACGGCGTTGGCGGTGCTGCACTGGAATGAGAAGAGGCTGCCAAACCAGCGGGCGGAATTGTACGAGTCGATTCTGCTGTGGCTGGCGCGGTCGCGGGAGATGCGGCCGGGGCGGGAGAAGTGGGAGCCATTTCTGAATCATTTGCAACGACTGGCGTTGGCGATGCAGCAGCATGGGGCGGGGCGGAAGGTGCAGGTGTCTCGCGGGGAGGCGGCGGCGTTGCTGACGCCGCCCTTCGCGGATGAGACTTCGGCGCTGCGCTTCCTGGAGCATGAGGAGGGGGATAGCGGGATCATCGTGAGCCGGGGGACGGATGTGCGGTTCTGGCACCTGACACTTCAGGAGCATCTGGGGGCACGGGAGATCGCGGGGTTGGCGGACGCGAAGCAAGCGGAGTTGCTGCTGAGTGGGAACCGGCTGTACACGCAGGAGTGGCGGGAGGTGGTGCTGCTGCTGGCAGGGATTTTGCGGTTTAAGCAGGGTGCGGCGAAGGTCGATGGGCTGGTGTCGGCGATTTTAGAGGAGGCGAGCAGGCAGGCGTTTGAGACGCGGGCGCGGTGCGTTGGGTTGGTGGGTTCGATGATCAGGGATCTGTCTCCGTTTGGGTATGAGCCGGCGGATGGGCGGTATCGCAAGATGCTGCGGGAGGCGATGACGGTCTTCGAGCCGGATGATTCGGTGGCGGGGTCGGTGTTGGATATCCAGACGCGGGCGGCAGTGGCGGATGCGATTGGACAGGCGGGAGATCCGCGGTTGAAGGAGGATAACTGGGTTACGATTCCGGGCGGGGTGTTTTGGATGGGCGCGCAGAGTAAGGATCCTCGCGCGCCCTGCTACGATCCTGAAGCTGAAGAGGGAGAAAAGGCGCGGAAGGCTACCGTCAAGACATTCCGCATCCGGCGTTACCTGGTGACGGTGGAGGAGTACGCCGCGTTTCTCAGCGCGGGCGGCTACGAGACGGAGCGCTACTGGAAGGCGGGGGGATTCCAGAAGTTCGCCGAGCCGGACGAGTGGGAGACGCAGGAGCAGTACCAGAACCGGCCGGTTGTGGGGGTGAGCTGGTATGAAGCCGCGGCGTATTGCGCCTGGTTCGGCGGACGGCTGCCGACAGGAACGGAATGGGAAAGGGCGGCGCGTGGAACCGGCGGATTCCGGTATCCGTGGGGGAATTCGCCTGACCTTGGTCCGACGTATGCGAACTATCGTGAGACAGGACTAAGTAGCTGCAGCGCCGTTGGGCTGTTTCCGAGGGGCAACTCGGTGGATGGTGTCTGCGACCTCTTAGGCAACGTTTGGGAGTGGTCTGCTGACCACCATAGATCCCTCAAGATGCTGCGCGGGGGCTCTTGGCTCTACGATCCACGGCTCGTCCGCGTGTTGTACCGTCTCAGGGACGAGCCAGGGGGCCGGGACCTCTATATCGGTTTCCGGTGTGCCGGGGAGCTATCTTCCCTTTAGTGTTTTGTGTTTTCCCTTTACAGAGGGGGGTATGGGGTGACACCTCCTCACCAGCAACCCCCTGCGGACATAGGATGTCAAATGACACTCCGTACACGACCGGAACGGCAGGCGAAATCGATGGGTCTCCAGGATCCGTTGCGCGGAGTCCGCCTGCTCGACAGTCAGCAATCCCTGCTGAATCCAAAGGACGTAGATGCCCGCGGTATTGAGGATGCGCCCATCGCCCAGTCGATTCCGGGCTTCGCGAAGGAACGCGCGGCGCTCGTCGCAGGCGACCAGCCAGCCTCGCTGGAGGGCAAGAGCCAGGCAGGCGGCTTCCCCGGACCCGAGGGTTTGCGCCAAGTCCGCATAGATACCGAGTTCCTCCGGCGAGGAAAGAGAGGCTCTGCCCAGAGTTCCATCGCTGAGAGCCGCGCCCAGAACGGATCGTTGCGCGGAATTCGTGATTTCGGCGATAACCTCGTCCGAGACAACAAAGTCGAACCCGGCAATCGAGCCAAGAAGTCCGACATGGCCCGTGTGGCAAAGATTGACAATAACACTGCTGTCCGTGATAACGACCGAAGTTGTGGCCGGCTGGCTCACACATACCCCGAGGGCAGGAGCACCTCAACCGGTTCCTCCCGTGCCAAGCCGAGCGATTCGACGACCTGCTCAACCTCTTGCGCGGCGACGCCCAGCTTCGCTGCGACCTCCAGCAGCTTGCGCCGGCTGATCTTCTCCCTGCGGAACGCTTCCAGCGCGAGTACGAGATAGCGGCGATCGAAGGCACCGGCATTATCCTCGTGCGCGACCTCCGGCAGTCCAAGCAACCTGGCGACCTGCTTACTCATTCCGCCTTCGTCCATCCGCTGCAGCCGCTCGAATTGGGCGCTAGTAACCAGTTTGAGGTTCAGCAGGCGGTAGAGGGCGGCCATTACGCTGACTCCAAAATGGTGGGAGAGTTTCACCACGTCGTAGATCTGCAGATCCTGACTCCCTCCCGCAGTCCGGCTGTCGATTGGGACCACACCGGCTTCATCAAATATGTCTGCATGGTGGCGGCTGGCACTACCCTTGCCGAGCGCACCGGCGAATTGACGAACGCCATCCTCGGGCATCAGGAGATTCGCGGCGAACACATTCGCCCGCACCTCAAGCAGGTCAGCCCGATCCGACTCCCGGCTGACGTGGGCCGTGCGGCCGCGGTCCAGAAGTAGATGGGCATATTCATGGCACCAGGAGAACCGCTGCCGCAATGGCGGGTGATCGCGATTCACCACGACAAACAGGCCGGCCGTTGGATCACTGATCATGAGGCCTGACACGCCTTGCGGCATGGCGATGGAGCCGGTGCGGATGCCCTGCGCTTCCAACAGGGCGACCAGGCTGCCGATGGGCCCCATACCGAGCCCAAGGCGGCGCCGCTCCTCGGCTGCCACCTGGGTGCCACTTTGGATCGCGTCCCACCTGGAGAGGAGCGGCGGCGACGGATAGGATGGGACGCCGCCTTCGTATCCCGAGGTGGACATCTGAGGTCCCGCGGGTGCCATCGCCGCTGACGCGTGATATCGACTGGTGATGCCCTGGCTACTTGATACCAACGTGCTTTCGGAGTTGCGCAAGGCCAAGGCCGACGTGCCAGTGGTGGAGTTCCTCCGATCACTTCCACTGACGCAGCTTTACGTGAGTGTGGTGAGCCTGGCCGAGATTCGTTACGGGAGTGAGCGGAGCACCGATGACGAGAAGCGGATCGCGCTCCAGGGTTGGCTAGACTTGCAGGTTCGACCCATGTTTTCCAGAGAGCGGACGCTGCCGATGGAGCTGGGACGTAAGACCGGCCATACATTCTCCGAACCGGATCTGCTCATCGCGGCTACGGCGGCAAATCGAGGGCTAGGCAGCCAATCGCGATGACTCCTGCGGGACAATAGAAGGTTCCGCCCCGCATGAGCAGCAACACCGCCATCGTCGCCGAAAAACCCTCGGTCGCGCGAGACATCGCCCGCGTCGTTGGCGCTACCCAGCGGGGGGAAGGCTACCTGCATGGTGGCGGTTACGTGGTGACGTGGGCCATCGGGCACCTTGTCCATCTGGCCGAGCCGCACGAGATGCGCCCGGAATGGAAGTCCTGGCGGCGTGACGCCTTGCCGATGCTGCCGCGCGAGTGGCCGCTGGTGGTCTACGACAGAACCAGCGACCAGTTTGAGATCGTGCGGAGGATTCTCGCTTCCCCGAAGATTGAGGCCGTCGTCTGCGCGACGGACGCGGGGCGCGAGGGCGAACTCATCTTCCGGTACATCTACGAGAAGACCGGGTGCACCAAGCCGGTGCGGCGGTTGTGGATCTCGTCGTTAACGCCGGACGCCATCCGCCAGGGCCTGAACAGCATGAAGTCCGGGGCCGACTACGACCCGCTGGCCGATGCCGCCCGCGGCCGCAGCCGCGCCGACTGGCTGGTAGGCATGAACCTCTCGCGTGCCTATACCATCGCCCTCGGCCGCGAGGAGAAGTTCAGCGTGGGCCGCGTGCAGACTCCGACGCTGGCCATGCTGGTGGAGCGCGAATTGGAAGTCCGCGCGTTCGTACCGGAAGACTACATTGAGGTGGTGGCGGTGTTCTCGCCGGACGAGGGCAAGTCGCAGTATGAGGGCACCTGGTTCCGCGATGACGGTAAAGCGGCGCCAAGGGAATCGACGCGCTTGGCGGCCGATGGCGCGGAGGCGGCGGACATCGTGGCTCGCGCTCGTAGCGGGCAGGCCGCGATTCTATCGGTGGAAGGCGAGACCAAGCGTATGGCGCCGCCGCTGCTGTACGACTTGACCGAACTGCAGCGCCATGCCAATCGCCTGTTCGGCTTCAGCGCGCAGAAGACGCTGGAGGTGGCGCAGGCGCTGTATGAACGGCACAAGGTGTTGAGCTATCCGCGTACGGATTCGCGGCACCTGTCCACCGATGTCGCGCGCACGCTGCCGAACGTCGTGAAGGCCATCAGCGGCCCCTACCAGCAGCATCTGGCGCCGGGCACCGGCACGCGCGCGTTGAGCCGCCGCTACGTGGACGATAGCAAGGTCACCGATCACCACGCGATCATTCCCACCACGACGCAAGCGGACCTCAACGGCCTGAATCCCGACGAGCGCCGTATCTACGATCTGGTCTGCCGCCGCCTGTTGCAGGCCTGGCACGACGATCATATCTGGCGCGTGACCACGGTCATCACCGCGATCGAGAATCCCGGTATGACGGACAAGTACGTGTCCTCCGGCACGGCGGTGGAGCAGCAGGGCTGGAAGGTGTTGGACATCGCGCCGGCAAAGAAGAAGCGCAGTGCCAAGGATACCGAGGCGGGCGGCGCCGGCGAGGATGACGGCAAAACGCTTCCCGCGGGGTTGAAGCCGGGGCAACCGCAGCAGGTGGTGGAAGTGGAAGCGCTACGCAAGAAGACGCGCCCGCCGAAGCGGTTCACCGAAGGCACGCTGCTGACCGCCATGGAGAGCGCGGGCAAGACTTTGGACGATAAGGAACTCTCCGATGCGATGAAGGAGACGGGGCTGGGCACGCCCGCCACGCGCGCCGCCATTATCGAAGTGCTGCTCACGCGGGGTTATGCCGAACGGCAGGGCAAGATGCTGGCGGCCACGGATAAAGGAATCCGTTTGATCGAGGTGGTGCATCCGGAGGTGAAGAGTCCGGCGATGACCGGGCAATGGGAAGCGGCGCTGCAGCGGATTCATCGCGGCCAGGGGCAACTCTCGCCGTTCCTCACCAGCATTGAAGAGTACGTGACGTCGGTGGTGGGCAAGGTGTTTGCAAGCCCGGTGGCTCCGGCGCGGGCGGGCACGAATGGAATGCACGTAGGGGCGGCCACCGCGACTGCACCGGCTCTCGCTCCCCTGCCCCCTCGTGTGGATGTGACCGGCCAGCCCTTGGAGGTGATTCTCAAGGAGCGCTTTGGTTTCGATGCCTTCCGTCCCGGCCAGGAGGAAGTGTGCCGCGCGGTAGTGGAGGGACAGGACGCCCTGGTGGTGATGCCGACGGGCGCGGGCAAGTCGCTGTGCTACCAACTGCCGGGCCTTGCGCGCGGCGGCACCACAATCGTCATCAGCCCGCTCATCGCGCTAATGGAAGACCAGGTGGGGAAGCTGCGCGCGCTCGGTTTTCATGCCGAGCGTATTCACTCCGGGCTCTCGCGTACCGCTTCGCGCCAGGTTTGCATCGACTATCTCAACGGCAATCTCGACTTCCTGTTCCTTGCGCCGGAGCGATTTCGCGTACCGGGTTTTCCGGAGATGCTGGCGAAGCGCAAACCGTCGCTGGTATGTATCGACGAGGCGCACTGCATTTCGCAATGGGGGCATGACTTCCGACCGGACTACCGGCGCATCGGCCCGTATCTGGAGTCGTTCCGGCCCGCGCCCGTACTGGCGCTGACGGCGACCGCGACCCCGCGTGTGCAGCAGGACATCGCGGCGCAGTTGCAGTTGCAGGGGCCGCGCTTTATCCAAGGCTTCCGGCGCACCAACCTGGCGATAGAAGTGGTGGAGGCGGCGCCGTCGCGGCGGCCGGAACTGGCGAAGGAGATTCTTAGCGAAGACGGTCGGCTGCCGGCGATTGTCTACGCGCCGTCGCGTAAGGAAGCCGAGTCGGTGGCGGCGCTGCTACAGCAGGATTTCTCCGCGGCCGCCTATCACGCGGGGCTGGACGCGCAACGCCGGGCCGACGTGCAGGCACGCTTTGTGGGCGGCTCGCTGGACGTGATCGTCGCCACCATCGCCTTCGGGATGGGCATCGACAAGCCCAACATCCGTACGGTGATTCATACGGCCGCGCCAAGTTCGATCGAAGCCTATTACCAGGAGATCGGGCGGGCCGGGCGCGATGGCGAACTCTCGCATGTCATTCTGATGCAGTCCTACGTGGACCGCCGCACGCACGACTATTTCTTCGAGCGCGACTATCCGGAGCCGGCGATCCTGGCGAGGCTCTACGCGAAACTCACGAACGCAGCGATGGCGAAGGAAGATCTGCGCGGGATCGCGGGTTTAGGCGACGCTTTCGACGCAGCGCTGGAGAAGCTGTGGATCCACGGCGGCGCGGTTGTCGATTTCGAAGAGAACGTGGCGCGCGGCGAGCCCACCTGGCAGCCGAGCTACGAGGAGCAGCGCAACGATAAGCTGGCGCGATTGGAAGACATGCTGCGGTACGCCGATTGCCACCAGTGCCGCATGCAGGCCCTGGTCACGCATTTCGGCGACACGCGCGGGGGTCCGGCGCGCTGCGGCATCTGCGATTTCTGCGCCCCGGCGAATTGTATTGCGCAGACTTACCGCCAGGCTACGGCGAAGGAAGTTGCGGCGGCGAAGAAGGCGCTGGAGCAGCTTGGCAAGACCGGCGGCACGCTGGCGGCAGGGCGGCTGCACACGGATATCGGTGGTGACACGGCGTTGGATCGCCGCGACTTCGAGCGCATGCTGGGCGGGCTGGCGCGGCTGGGCGTCGTGCGATTGGAAGATGCGGTGTTTGAGAAGGACGGGCGCACGATTGCCTATCGCAAGGTGCACCTGACATTGGACGGGCGGTCGGCGGTGAAGGCAGACGAGGCGCCGGAGTTTGAGATCGTCGAAGTGCTGGAGGCCGGACGCGGACGGACGCGGGTGGCGAAGAAGGGGAAGGCGAAGAAGAGGCCGGCGGCGGTGGGTAAGGCGAAGCGGTCCACACCGGAAGAGTCTGTCAAGGCCGCGCCCGCTGCCGATCCGCGTGTGTTGGAAGCGCTGAAGGCTTGGCGGCTGGCCGAGGCCAAGCGGCACCAGATTCCGGCCTTCCGCGTGTTGACCGACGCGACCTTGACGGCGATTGCCACGGCGATCCCGCGGTCGCTGAACCAGTTGCTGGCGGTTCCGGGGATGGGGCTACGGAATGCGGAGAAGTATGGAGCTGCGATCTTCCGGGTGTTGGGGAAGACGGTGGCGGGGTATTAACTTAGGCTTTGGGAGGACGCGGCGCGGTCAGAACGTCAGCGCGGCTCGAAGATTGGTGACCAGTTCCTCTGGCGTCATTACTTGCGGTTTCTGAGCGGTGACCAACTTCTTCAAATCTGCATCACGGGTTACCAGAAAGTCGCAACGGGCGGCGCTGCTGATAATCAGAATGTCGTTCGCGTGTGCGATCCGGTTTCGGAGCGCCCGGAAACTTTGTAAAAGCGTTTCCGCCTTACCATAGTCGATCGGCAGCACTTGGAAGTGATCGCGGATGCGTTCAAACCCCGGATCCTTACCCGCGTCGGCGCCAAGTAGGAGCTCCTGCAAAACAACAGGGTTCACGGCGAACTGGATGAGGCCAGCCTCCTCCGCGGAAAACACCTCAGCAGCCGATGTGTCGCCCCGGAGGTAGCCAACGATTACGTTCGTGTCGAGGAATACCAGTGGCGGGTTCCCGGTTCTAGCAGACGAACTGGCGCTGATCGTGCGCACGGCAGACTCCACTAATTTACCAAATCCCTCACTTCTATATGCTATAACATATACAAGCTAGCGCCTTATATAGTTAACTATATGCCACAGGGACGATTGGGCCTTCCGAAGACGTTGCGGAATCGCCTCGCCGACGCCCGGCGAGGGAAGGGGTTTAGCCAGTCGCAACTGGGCGCCCAGGTTGGTCTACCACAAGCACATATCTCGGGAATCGAGACCGGCCGGGTGATCCCGCGTTATGACACCTTGGTGGAAATCGTCCGCGTGCTGGGTCATGATCTTCTCCTGGTTCCTCGGGAACTGGTGCCGGTGGTACAAGCTCTGGTGCGTGACCGGCATGCCAAGGTGGAAGGCGAGGACGAGCGCCCGCTGTACCTACCAGATGAGGATGAGGACGATGAGGAGCGGCCCTGATGAAAGGGGAAACTCGCGACCTGAGAAGCTTGGCGGTGCGTCTGCACGGAGAGCGAATCGGTACAATCCTCCGGCTGGCCGGTGACAAACAGATCTTCACGTTCGAGCAAAACTACATCGACGATCCGGACAGGCCAACCCTGAGCTTGTCCTTCAAGGGACGCACCGGGGAACTGCTGACCGCTCCACAGCAGGTCCATCGGCGCGTGCCACCATTCTTCTCGAATCTGCTTCCGGAGGGGCACCTTCGCTCGTACCTGGCAGAGCAGGCGGGCGTGAATCCCGACCGCGAGTTTTTCCTGCTGGCAGCGCTGGGGGCCGACTTGGCCGGGGCAGTCACGGTCACTCCCCTTGATGATGAAAGTGCCGCGGCAGCCGCTACTCCGGACGCGGTGTTCACGGAACAGCCGGACCCTGGGCGGCAGCGACGGTTAAGGTTTTCCCTTGCCGGAGTTCAGCTCAAGTTTTCGGCAATCCGGGAAACGCGGGGCGGGCTGACGATTCCAGCCGAGGGGATCGGCGGGTCATGGATCGTCAAGCTGCCGTCACAGACCTTCGACGCCGTCTCGGAGAATGAGTTCGTCATGCTGGAACTGGCACGGGCGATTGGCATTCCGGTGCCCCGAATCCAACTTGTGCCAGTTGGCGATATCAAGGGTCTCCCTGTCGAAGGCGGAGCCATCGAAGCAAATGCCTTGGCGGTGGAGCGCTTTGACCGCACGGCGGCCGGGAAACGCATCCATATGGAGGATTTCGCGCAGATATTCGGGCTCTACCCCGAAAGCAAGTATAAGTCCGTGAGCTATGCCAACGTTGCGCGGGTGCTGTTGGCGGAGACGGGAGAAGCCGGCGCCAATGAGTTCTTACGACGCCTCACGTTCTCCATTCTGATTGGCAACGCGGACATGCATCTGAAGAATTGGTCTCTGCTCTATCCGGACGGGCGTACGGCGGAATTGGCGCCTGCTTACGATTTCGTCTCCACGCTGCCATACATCCCGAACGATAAGTTGGCTCTAACCTTCGGCGGGAGCCGGGATCTAGCGCAGATCTCGATAGACCAGATCCGGCGTTTCACGGAGAAGGCGGGGCTGCCGCTGGCGCCCGCGGCCGGGATAGTGGGGCAGACGGTGGAGGCGGCGTTCCAAGCCTGGCAGTCGCTTACGTCGAGGGATCTACTGCCCTCCGCCATTGATGCGGTCATCGACGCGCAGATCGGCAAGGCGGCAGCTAACACGCGGCGGGTATTGTCGTTGTAAGGCTGGTGTTATCGCTTCGGCAAACAGCGCGTGCAATCCGGCGGCGACTCGGCTCCGCGGGAAGAGGATAGCGCGGGACGCGCAAGGTCGCAAAGGGTAACACCGCTGCCGCGACTACCGGCCGGGCCGCTTGAATCTAGCGGTAACCAACTGAACGTCATAGTAGAGAGACCATCCAAGCGGGCTTGCTTCTCAAAATGAGTGGGAGTACGATTCTTCCATGAGGGGCAATCGAAGTCACAAGGCAACCATGTTTCCTGGGTTCGGAATTGCACTCCTTACTCTCCTGAATGTCAGCGCAAATCAGCGCAAATCGGGCACGTCCATACCCGATACTAGAGCCATCCGTAAAGGACGTAGCTGATGAGATTTCCGTGCATCGCAGCAATGGTTGTCTCCGCCGCGTTTGGAGCGACCGTCACATCGACAGTTGTTATCGGCCACGACAACTCGGGTAAGCCGATACCCAGGTTCTCGAATGGTTTCATGATTTTTTATGAACGAACCACGCCAAGGCTTACAGTCTATGACCGTGAAGGCAAGAAGATAGCGCGGACGGTCCTCCAGATCGAAGGCGCCGATGTGATCAACATTCTCGACGTTACGGCGGACCGCCAAGGAACCACAATCGCCAGTGCCTCGATCCGAAGTCACGATGGCCAGCGCGTGGTGTCCGCGCTGATTTGGCTCGGAACGAACGGGCGAATCGAGAGGGTAGTGCGCCTGGATTCCTTTGCGGCACGCAAGCTGCACGTTACACCCTCAGGATCATTGCTCGCTCTAGGAGCCGAGCGCGACTCAGGGGCACGGGAGACCCCGGATCATCAAATGGTACTGTTGTTTGGTCCGGACGGGCGCATGATAAGCTCTATCGCACATAGAAGTACGTTTGCCTCGCGCATTCACCCGTCCGCGGACGGATTCCTGTTCTCTAATGGCAAGTCGTTTGGTATCTTTTCTCCGATAAACAACGCCTATATAGAATATGCAATGTCTGGCCAGCAAACTGGGAAATGGGCCGTGCCCCAGCAATCCAGGGTGGACTTTACCGGTGGCGGACTGATGGAGTCGGGTGAGGTCTTCGTTGGCGGCCAGGATTCCGATACGGGTTCGCCGTTCGCGTTGAAGCTGGACCGTTCCACCGGCGGGTGGCAGCCGATTGCCGTTCCGGCGAAGTTCGCGGTGCCGATTGGAGTCGAGGGAGACCAGTTGATGCTCTACGGCAGACCGCCTTCGCTTATCGGTTTACGGCCCTCTACAATCGCACCACCGGAATCGCCGCATTCCCATAAATCCGCCCCGCCTTTACCGTAGCCACCGGCATCAGCCTGCGATGTCCGACGCGGATCTCCGGGGTGCCGCTGCCCGAGGACGACTCCTCATACGGGAAATCGCCTTCCCGCATTTCAAACACGGCGATATCCGCTTCGGCGCCCACACGCAGAGTCCCCGGTTGGTGAGGGAAGCGGAACGCGCGCGCGGGACGGATGGTGGCGCGTTCCACTACCTGCTCCAGCGTCATCCCTAAATGCAAAAACTTCGACAGCGTGGTCGCCAGGTCAAAGACCGGCCCATTCACGTTGAACTGATGCACGTCGCTCGAGATTGTCCCCGGCGTGACGCCCTGCTTCATGGCCGCGTCCATCACCTTCCAGGCGAAGCTGCCGCGCCCGTGGCCGACATCGAGATTCACGCCATTCTCCACCGCCTTCAACACGAAATCATGGACGCGCCCGCGGTCGTTCAGGATCCCTTGCGGCCTCCCGTGGAACGAATGCGTGATGACATCGCCCTTCTTCAACCGCCCAACAATGGACGACAGCGGCGAGGCCGTATCGCCGATATGCACCATTACGGGCAGGCCGGCGGCATCGGCGACTTCGCGCGCCAGGTCGAGCGCCTTCAGGTCGTTATCGCCGGCGATTTGGCGGCTCAGCCGCACCTTCATGCCGACGATCACATCGCGATTCTGTTCAATGGTCTTCTGCGCCAGCTTCACGTTCACATGGCGCAGGTCCAGCAGTTCGCCCCAGGGGTGATCCTCGGTAACCGTCGACTGCCCAATCATCGAAATATTCAACAATGCAAAGACACGTGTTTCGGCGTTTTGGATCACCATGCGGCGCAGGCCGGGGAAAGTGGCGGCGCCGGCGGAACCTGCGTCCACAACGGTGGTGGCTCCTTTCGCGATGCAGTTGGGGTCGGCGGGGATGCCCAGCGGCGCCACGCCATCGTACACGTGGACATGGATATCCACCAGCCCCGGCGTAACGATCTTGCCGCGGGCATCTATAACGACGCGGGCTTGGGAGGGAGCGATGTTCTCCCCGACGATGGCGATCTTACGATCCACCACCGCGATGTCGCGCACCGCCGAGAGCGACTGCGACGGATCAATGACGCGGCCACCGCGAATCAACAAGTCATACGGCTGGTTCTGGGCGCGTACACCGGCCGGAGCCAGCGTGCCAAGCAACGGGAGTAACTGCCTGCGGGAAAGGCGATGCATTCCGGCAGTATATGCGAATCAAGCGGCGCTGAACTTCCACACCGTCGCCGATTGGAACTTCGCGCCGGGCTGCAGGACCACGCTGGGGAAGTCCGGCTTGTTGGGAGAGTCGGGAAAATGCTGCGTCTCCAGGCACAGCGCCGCCCGCTGCGGGTAGGCCTTGCCGCCTTTGCCCTTGAGGGTGCCATCCAGGAAGTTGCCGGTGTAGAGCTGGACGCCGGGTTCCGTGGTGGAGACCTCAAGAATGCGGCCGGTCTTAGGATCCCGCACACGTGCCGCCAGCGCCAGGGTTCCCCCAGGCCCGTTCAAAACATAGTTGTGATCGTAGCCTTTGCCGATCTTGATCTGCTCATGAGCCGCATCAATCCGCGCCCCCACGGCGGTGGGTTTGCGGAAGTCGAAGGGCGTGCCCTCCACCGGGGCCAGGACGCCGGTGGGGATCAGACCCGCATCAACAGGCGTATAGCGATCGGCCTGCAGGGTGAGTTCGTGCCCCAGGATGTCGCCATTGCCCTCGCCGCTCAGGTTGAAGTAAGTATGATTGGTCAAGTTGAGGATGGTGGGCTTGTCGCTGGTAGCTTCGTAGTCGATGCGAATTTCGTTGGCCTCGGTGAGCGTGTAGCGCACCAGCGTGTTCAGATTGCCGGGGTAGCCCTCTTCGCCATCCTTACTCAGATACGTCAGTTCCAGGCTCTGCGGACCAGCTTCCCGTGCCGCCCACACTTTCTTGTCGAAGCCTTCCAGGCCGCCGTGCAGCGCATTGGCGCCATTGTTGACGGCCAGTTTGTATTCCGTAGCCTCCAGCTTAAACCGGCCCTTGGCGATGCGGTTGCCATAGCGGCCGACGATGGCGCCGAAGTAAGGGTGCGTGCCGAGATAGCCATCCAGCGAGTCGAAACCCAGCGCGACATCGGCCATCTGGCCTCTGGCGTCGGGCACCAGCAGATGCGTCACAATGCCGCCGTAGTTGGTGATCTTCGCCGTCAGCCCGCGGGCGTTGGAGAGCGTGTAAAGGTCCACGGCTTCCCCGCCCTTCGTCTTTCCGTAGCTTTCCTTCTTCATGGGAGGCGCTTGTTTGGTGGTTTCCGGGGCGGGCCGGTTACAGCCGGCAAGCGCGCCAACCCCCAGCAGGCGGCAAAAATCGGTGCGGGTCAGTTGCATCAGAACGAGTCTACAACGGCTCGACGGACTCCGATTGCTGGCGCAGGCGTTCGGCGGCCGACTCGGCCGTGATATCGCGCTGCGCCTGGGCCAGCATCTCATACCCGACCATGAACTTGCGCACTTCGGCCGAACGCAGCAGCGGCGGGTAGTAGTGGGCATGGAAATGGAAGGAGGCATGTTCGCCGTCGAGCGGCGCCTGATGGAAACCCATCGTATAAGGAAAGGGAACTCCGAACAGATTGTCGTAGCGCGCGGTGAGGCGCTTCATGATGTCGGCCAGGGTGCGGATCTCCTCCGGCTCCAGGTCGCCGAAGCCGCGCAGATGGCGGCGCGGGATGAGCATCGTTTCAAATGGCCAGACCGCCCAGTAAGGGACAACGGCCACCCAGCCGGAATTCTCGATCACGATGCGCTCGCCTTCGCGCAGTTCCCAGGTCAGGTAGGCGGTGAGCAGGCTGCCGCCATGCTGCAGCGAGTGGCGTTCCTGCATGTCGATCTCGCGGCGCAGCTCGGGTGGCACGGTGCCGTTGGCCCAGATCTGGCAGTGCGGATGCGGATTGCTGGCTCCCATCATCTCGCCGCGATTCTCGAAGACCTGCACGCTGCGCACCCAGGAATAGCGTTTGGCCAGGTCTCGCGTTTCCCCGATCCAGGTGGCTATAACCGCTTCCAGCTCCGGAATAGAAAGGCGGGGCACGCTGAGCGCATGGTTGGGCGAGAAGCAGACTACCCGGCAGACGCCGCGCTCGGTTTCGGCATGAATGATGCCGGAGAGCTCATCGCGGCGGGCGGCCGGGGCGTCGGGAAGGAGGGCGGCGAAGTCGTTGTCGAAGGTAAAGGTGGAGGTGTAGGGCGGGTTGCGGGCGCCGCCGGCACGTTCATTGCCGGGGCAGAGGTAGCAGGTGGGGTCGTAGGTGGCGGCGGTGGGCTGGGTCTTGCGCTCCACCTGCCCTAACCAGGGACGGCGGGCGCGATGGGGCGAAACCAACACCCACTCTCCGGTGAGCGCATTTCTGCGCCGGTGCGGCGTTTCGGCAAAGACGGTTCGGGCGTCCACGGCTTCCAGGGTGACGCGAGCCGGGGGCGAAAAGCAAACAACTCCGGCCGGGTACACCTACAACAGGTGTGGCATGGCACAGCCGGCTTGAATTCCGGAGATGGCCAGCAACTATTTAAAAGTCAGCCACTTAGGCCGCAAATACCGGCATAAACCAGATGCCGGATTTGCACCTATGTGTCATACTGGTGCAGAAAGCCTTACAGCGAAACGTGCCATGACGCAGTCCGGCGAGGCAATAGCCCGCTATAACAAAATCCTCGAAAGCGAAACCTGCAAGGATCTGGCCTGGGCCGATGCCCTCCGGACCCGCATGCAGGAGTCTGGCCTCGTCGTCTCGGGCCGGCCGGTATGTCCCGTCCTCCGCCCGCATTTCCTTACCGGACGCCAGTATAGCAATTTGCAAAAGACCACGGAGACGCTGATCTCGGCCATCGACCGGTTGAAGTCTCTGGCGCTCAGCACACCCGCTTTGCAGAGCCGCATGGAGATGCTGCCGGGCGAGAAGATGCTGGCTTCGATTGATCCCGGCTACAAGAGTATGTCGGTGGCGACGCTGCTGGACACCTACGTCAACAACGGCACGGTGCGCTACCTGGATTATGTTTCCGATGCGCCGATGGGTATCGCCTACGGCGAGGTGCTGGCGAACCTGTTCCTGGAGACCGCGCCGCTGAAGGAATTCAAAAAGAAGTACACCCTGAGCAAGACCGCGGGCGTGAAGCCGCTGCTGGCGGCCATGCTGCGCGCCTATAAGGAGTTCGGCGGCAAGAAGCACCCGAACATCGCGATTGTCGAGTTCAAGCAGCCGTTCCAGACCATGGAGTCCGCCGAATACCACCTGCTGGTGGAATCCTTCCGGCGCGCCGGCTATCCGGCGGAGGTGGTCAATCTCGATCAGATCGAGTACAAAAACGGCGTCATGCGCCGCGGCGAATACCAGATCGACCTGGTCTACCGTTGCGTGAAGGTGCATGAATTCCTGGTGCGCTATGACCTCACGCATCCGCTGGTGCGGGCGTACAAGGATCATGCCATCTGCATGGTGAACAGTTTCCGGGCGGAGTTGGCGCGCAAAAAGGCCATCTTCGACCTGTTGACCGACGACAACCTTACCAGTTCCTTTCCCACCACGGAAAAGAAGGTGATCAAGGAGTCGATTCCCTGGACGCGGATGGTGCAGAGTTCCACCGTGCAGTACCAGGGCAAACCTGTCGACCTGGTGGACTTCATCCAGAAGAACCGCCAGACACTGGTGCTGCGGCCTAACGATAGCGGCGGGGATCATCACGAATACCGCGGTTGGGAGACCGACGATGCGGGCTGGGAGCGGGCGGTAAAGACGGCCCTGCGCAATCCGTACGTCGTGCAGGAGCGAACCGAGCCTTCGGTGGCGTCATTCCCTGTCTACCAGTACAGTTCGCTCGAGATGAAGACCCTGCGCGTCGATGTGCACCCGAACACGTTTCTCGGCAAGGTGCAGGGATGCTCAAGCTGGATTTCGCCGGTGGATTCGAACCGCTTTTCGACGCTGCAGGGGATTGCGCCCACCTTTGTGGTGGAAGGCAAGTAACCACCCGGGGCAAAACGAAGCCAAAAACACCTGAGTCATTCTCTGGGAGGCCTGCGCTAACCTTTTCAGAAGCCGGTAGCGACCGGCGGAGAGCAGGTACGCCATGGCGATCCAGATCGAGTTTCAGACATCCTCCCAGGGAGACGATGCACTTCGCTTCCCCGCACGCGTGCAGTTGGAGCGCGACCCCCAGCAACTGGACCGGGGCACCTGGAAGCAACTCCCCTACCGCAACGGCGCCCTCGCGGTAAATCCGCAGTTCCCTGGCTCGGGGATTTGGTGCAAGGATGACGGCACCAACGGCACCGTCAACGGTTCCATCTGGCTTGCGCCGCAGGAGAATCATCATTTCGCCATCCTCATTCTGGATGCCGTTTTTCCGGCTGCCACCGGGCGCACCGGGATGGGCTATTTCAACTACGAAGGCACTTACGCGCTCAAAGGCCGGGTGAAGTTTTCGGTCGTCAGCGGCGAGCAGGTGACCTCCGCGATGCCCAACAGTGCGTTGGCCAAGGTGGTGCCGCTGACCGATCCACGAGTGCAAAAGGCCTGGTGTATCGCCATCGACGATTTGAAGAGCCAAGGCTACCTCGAACAGAGGTATGTCGAGTTCCTGAAGAACCCGATGAACTGGGCGATGATCGCCGCGTTCTGGGGGTTGAACTCCATCAAGAGCAAAGCCGGCTGGTTTCTCGCCGCCAAGGCGTGCGCGGGCCAGGTGCTGCTGATGGCAGCCGCTTTGAAGTACGGCGGCGAGTTCCAGGCCTTCTACAACGCCGCGCAGTCCGCCACCACCGACGCCGAGATCGAGGCCGCCGGGCACATGCTGGGCAAGATCCTCGGCAACCTGATTGTCGATATATCGGTGGCTGCGTTCTGCGCCGTGCTGGACGGCATGATGAAGGCCCGCGGCACCCCGCCTCGGGAGACGCCCGCGGCGGCGGCTCCGAAGGTCAATATGCGTGAGTGGAAGCGACTGCTGCCGGAGATGTACAGTCTACGCGACAACCTGAGGCTTCGAATGAGAGAGGCCGCGGATCCGGCGACGTATGCGCAGCTTGCCGCGAGAGCGATGAATTGCAACATTGCGATCAAGTCGCTGTCACGCCATATCCTGGACACGGTCCACCATATCGACATGGTGAAGAAGGCGGGCGCCTTCGCCGCGGATCTGATCACGAAGGCGGGGCGTGAGTTTTCCGGCGGTGGCCGGGGGCCGTTGATGGGCCTGCTCAAGAACTTCACCGCCGGCGAATTCCAACTCACGGGTGCCGAGTTGGAATATG
This sequence comes from uncultured Candidatus Solibacter sp., assembly GCA_964385495.1. Lineage (GTDB taxonomy): Bacteria > Acidobacteriota > Terriglobia > Bryobacterales > Bryobacteraceae > CADEFT01. The sequence goes on along the minus strand of CAYLPH010000027.1, from coordinate 31,399 downwards.
TAGCCAATGTCTTCACAGTAGCGCTCCAGAAGGCCAAAGGCCTGAAGATGGAACTGGACTTCCACGACTTTAACGACGCCATTACTTCGAAGTTTTCCCGCATCGTGGCGAAGGCGCTGTCGAGCCCGATGCAGGTGCCCCGCGGTGCTACTTTGAAACAATTGGAGGCCTTGGCCGAGGGAAAGCATCCCGACAGTGGCGCGCCCGCCACTGCCGCCGACTATGAGAGCATCCTTGGCAAGGAGTGGATGGACGGGCAGCGGAAACTCTACACCAGCGATGCCGAGATCGCTTCGGTGGGCTACAGCACCAAGAACGGCATCATCCGCCACAACTCCGCCGATCATCACGCCGTGGAAACGATGACCGAAAAGCCCCTGGCCTTGTTATTGGAGATGGGAGTGGATGTCGCCCACGGATGGTTCTACCAGTTGCGACACTATCGCGATGGCGCCGCGGATATCGCCAAGGCTCTGGAGGGTCTGCCGGAGTGGAAACGCGCCTGGGTGAAGATTGGCATTGCCTGTATGGAGAAGCTGAGCGCCGACATTGGACGGAACAATGTAACGGATCCTCTGACGGTCTCTACCTCTACGCTCGCCGCCTACGGCCAGTCCGGATTAAGCTCCGAGTTCCGGCACGTGCTGCATCCGAGTAAGAGGCGCGTAAACCGCTGACTCCGGGGCTACTCCACCACCCCATAATGCCGGGCCATCCAATACGGCAACGTATAGTCGATCCCCGCACCCTCGATGGTCCCGTATAAGCCACCCCACATCTGAAACGGACTCCGCTGCCACAGGAAATCCGTGCGTGGGCGATCCTCCACCGGGATCGCCGCGCAGGCCCGGTTCTCGCCGCACTGCTGGTAGCGTTCGCGGTTGTCGATCCAGAGATCCGTGCGCGGACGCAAGAGCCAGCGGTCCAGCAGATCCCTGGTTTCGGCATCCCGGCGCTCATTGGGCCCGCGGACCGCCCGGTCGACCATATTGAAGAACGCGTTGCCATGGTCGTCCACGGTGCGCCGGAACACCGCGTAGGCATCCGAGTAGCGGTTCCCATAGAAGCCGTCCGGCTCCTGCCGCAGCAGGTGGAAGAAGCTGGCGGCCAGCAGATTGAACTTGAAGTAGCTTTCGTGCGGCTCAGCCACATCAATCGCCACCGGCGGAACCACCAGCAGCCCTTCGAACGTCCGCGCACGGCTGTAAGGGCGGGAAAAGTAATCGGGCGCCGCGACCCGGCCCGCCAGCAGCAGCGCCAGTTTCTGGTCGGGCCGCTGCCAGAACACCGTACTGGCCGAGCCATCCGGCATACGAACCGCCCAATCGTCGTTCATCAGTTTGCTAAGCAGCAGAATGCTGATATTGCGGATATGCGTTTTGACGAAATCGACATCGGCCATTTCGGCGGCCACGGCGAGGCCGAACGCCGCGCCGATATACTGGTCGCGGGAGGTGTTGCCGATCCACCAGCACGGCTGGCCCAGGCAGGTGCCTTCGTGAATGCCGCTGTGCTTCTCTTCATTGAGCATGCCTTCGGCGAAGGGCGAGTCCTTGGGCACGTAGCAGCGGGCCAGCAGCCCGGTGCCGGTGACGCGGATCAACTCCAGGATGCCATCGAGCGCGCGGTACACGTTGGCAAAGGCCTGCGGGTCCTTGGTGACTTTATAGCGGTAGCTCTCGGCTGCTAGATAGTAGCCGGTCCAAAGGGCCGAATCGCCGCACCGCGTGTAGCCCGTAACGTTCCCCTCGGCATCCAGGAACGGATCGAGAATCGTACCGTAGGGCATGTGCCGGGCGGCGATGGTTTCGGAAATGGCCACGGCATCGGCTTCCGCCGCCGAACCCGGTAAAACGCAGACAGCCAGCAGCAGACAGACAACGCGCGGGGAGAACAACATCGTCACTATCTGAAATGAACCCCGCCGGGCCGGCCGGGATGCGGTGCCACCCCACCATTTCGAAGCCGTAGCCGCCCGCCTTAGATGGCGCTGATCCGCGCCATCACGCTGTTCACCCGGTCAACATATCCGTCTACCGGATTATACGTACGCAGCATCTCATCCAACGTCTTGCCCCGGTACCAAGCCGAATTCCCCAGGCGTTCTCCCACCGTTTCGATGGCATGTTCCACCGACTGAAACTTGCGGGCGCCATTGGCCCATCCAAAGACATTGTGACCGCGGGCAGCCTTCCCCCCTGTGCTTTCGACAAAGCTCAAACTGGGTAGCAGCCGCCAATCGATCCGATAGCGATCCGAAACGCTGAGAAAGACAGGGGCGAATTTCCGCACCGGACACTGGCAGGCTTCGAAAAAGCGCTCCAGTTTATCCAGCCGCCAATCCTTCTTCACCGCCACCAGGCGGCGGATGGGCGCTCCCAATTGCAGCGGAGCAACCATCAGAAAAGTCCCCAGTACAAGACAACAGCTATAGAATCTACGTCGCAAACGCAGGCGTCTCCTTGATGATGTTTTCGGGAATGCAGGCCGACTCAGGACGATGTCGGCACAAACACGGTGGAACCTGAGCAGTCCCCGGCAGGAAAAACTAAACTAAGACATCTTTAAAAGTATACCAAAACGACGAGACCCCCGCCCGCGTACCTCCCCGGTGGGAGATATGCGGGACGGGGGTCGCTAGGCCGTAGGATGCTTTCGCCTTGCGGCTACTCACAACGTCGCGCAGAGGAGACCGGTCAACGGGAACGGTTTCTCGACACTGAACGAGAGGACTACGTCAGAGCAGGGAGCCTCAGCAGTCGGCCACCTCGCGCGTGATGTTTCTACTACCAGTACTCATAAACTAGACTGGACCACCTCCTTTCTCAGTGATGTTTTCATCCTAAGGTGGAAAGTTCCAACCTGTCAATGGGAAATTTGCAACGGCACCGCTACAGGCGGTAGGGCTGTAAAAAACCCTACAGGGTCTTGGACAGAAAGCGACACATCGCCAGGCCATCCATCCAATTGAACGGGAACCGGCCCGTCGTGTAGTGGGCGCATGGCAGCGTGAATACCTGATGCGGCGTGCGCATCTCGCGAAATGCCTCCAACACCAGCTTCGAGTACTCCGGCAGGAAGGTCGTATCGTAACGAGCCCACACCAACAGGCTGGGAATTGGGCGGGCTTTGACGCGATCCAGGAATGAGCCGGGGCTGATGATTCGCCAGTATTCCTTTAATTGCTCGCGCGTCAACTGCGTTTCGATGCCCTGCTTCACATGGCGCGTCGAGACGCCGGTCCAGACAACGTCGGACACATACATCGAGACATGGTTGAAGACGCCGGCGTTCACCCGCGGGTCATGGGCGGCGGTGATGAACGCGACGCAGGAGCCAAGGCTGGTGCCGAGCACGGCCAGCCGTTCGTATCCCTGGCGCTGGAGCCACGTCAGACAGGAACGGACATCCACCACGGTCTGCCGGAAGGCATGGATGGTGCGGCCGATGTTGGCCGACATATGATAGTCGGCGCGCTCCAGTTCCGGCGGCATGCGGCGGTCGTGGTAGGCCTTCGACATGCGAAGCGCGGTGACACCGAACTTATTCAGCAACTGGCAGAGGCCGATGTGGCCCATGGCATCGGAATTCCACTGCGGCAGCACGACCACCGCGCGTTTGCGATCCCCGGCAACCTTGAACAGGAAACCGTGGACGGTGTTGTTCTCGGGATAAGGCGAGTGGATGGGGCTGGTGAAGGTCAGGTGGTTGCCGTCCAGGTTGTAGTCGGCGGGCGTGGGGCCGGAATAGAAGCCGCTGGAGCGGAGCAGGCTATCGGCCAGAAAGCCCTCTAAAACCTGGGAGGCGTTGCCGTTGGGAGCAGGCTGCACCAGCCACTCGGCACCCCATTCAAACGGCCGGACCACGCGGTTCGAGTCAGCCGACGCCAGCCGGTGCTCCCAATCGCCTATCCACTTTGCGTAAAGACCCAACATCGGAACAAGAACGACAGTGTAGCAGAGCGGCGGAGCACAAACGGAAAAACCCGGATCCCGCCAAATTGCCAGGACCCGGGCTGCAAACCATTCCCGCCGGAGGCAACTACCACCACCGAAGCGGAAAACCTCAAATTACCCTTGCCTAGCGTTGAGCAACTCGGATGCCATTCGGAAACCGTTCAAAAATCTAATCGTGGCAACAACGACCTCCCGATTTCCGGAGCCCTACGGTCTTTCCCCTATGGTTTCCCGTAGATCCGGGCAGCCTCACCCCTTCCCTACCCACCGCGCTAGAATGTCCGGAAGTGCGCCCCGCTGCCAGTGTTCCGCCCGACCCCCTCCCCGAGGGCGCCCGTTCCCGTCTGGCGGCACGCAATTCGCTGGCAGGCTTTTTTCTATCCGGCCTGCTGATGGCTTTCCTCGGGGCCATCCTCCCCGCCTGGGGCTATCACCTCCAGTCCGACCACAGCCGCATTGGCTTCTACTTCCTTAGCCTCAATGCCGGGCTGTGGGTGTCGGTACCGGTCGCGCAGCAGTTACTGCGGCGGCGCAGTCTGCGCTTTCTTCTGATTTTGGGCACGTCGATCTCGGCTGCGGCCTTCTTCTATCTGGCGGCGGTGGGTCCGCCGCGGGAGGATGTGTGGCGCCTGGTGGGAGTGGGCTTCTGCGGCCTGGGCGCGGGGCTGATCAACGCGGGGGTATTCGTGACCGTTTCGCCGGCTTATCGGCGCGATCCGGCCTCCACCGTGAATCTTTGCGGGCTGCTGTTCGGCCTCGGCTCGCTGACCTCGTCGCTGCTGGTGGCCGGAACCTATTACATCTACACCACCGGCGCCATTCTGACCTTTCTGGGCGTCATCCCCGCCTATCTGATCGCGTACTACGCCACCAGCCGTTGGGTGCCGGAAGAGATACCGGCCGACGCGCCGCTGGCACGCCGCATGGAGGAACTGCGCAGCCCCGCGGGCATCCTGTTGGCGCTGCTGCTCTTTTTCCAGTTTGGAAATGAATGGGCGATCGCCGGCTGGCTGCCGCTGTTTCTGGTGCAGCGGCTGGGCGTAAGTCCGGCGACGGCGCTACTGCTGCTGAGCCTTTATTGGCTGTCGTTGACACTGGGCCGGCTCATCATGCAGGCGGTGCTGCCCCAGGTCCGGCACGGGCGGCTGCTACTGGCGAGCGTGCTGGCGGCCTGCTTCGGCTGCTTCTCGCTGAGCCTCACCGATAGCCTGACCGGAGCCTGCATGTCGCTGCTGCTGATCGGAGGCGGCTTCGCGGCGATCTACCCGCTGCTGGTCGAGAAAATCGGGCACCGCTTCCCCTACTATCATCCCGGCGTCTTCAACGGCATGTTCTCCCTGGCCGTCACCGGGGGCCTGTTGTCCGCCGCCTCCCTTGGTGTGCTGGCCGACTGGATTGGCCTATGGGTAATCATGGGCCTGCCGGTCGCCGGCTCGCTCGCGGTCCTCGTGCTCCTGCTCCTGTTGTGGCTCGAGGCCCGCCTCAATCCGCAAGGGTCGTGATACGCTAGGGTCTTCGCATGACCGATAGCACCGAGGTGATCAGCCTGCGTGATCTCGGTGGCACCGACCTGTGCCCTCTGCTCGCCGAGGAGACTCTGGCCTGGCGCGAGCAATTGGATTGGGACTTCACCCCCTCCGCCGAACTCGTCGTGCGATTCGTGAACATGCGCTCGCTCGACGGCCATGCGCTCCTCGTCAACGGCGAAATCGCGGGCTATGCCTACTACATCGTCGATGAGCGGAAAGGCCTGATTGGCGATCTCTACGTGAGCCGCCACTATCGCGACTGGCAGCACGAAGACATCCTGCTCACCGCGGTCATCGATTCGTTGGTCGAGCGTGAGCGCGTCCGCCGCATCGAAAGCCAGTTGATGATGCTCACCGCCCCCCTCAACCGCCACCTGCCCTACGCGCACCGCGCCCAGGTCTTCCACCGCACCTTTATGAAGCGAGCGGCGCCCGCCTTGCGGCTGGCCCGCAGCCCCGGCGCCGACCGCATCCTGCTCGAGCTGTGGCGCGATGAACGATCCCTGGAAGCCGCCCAGATCATCTCGCAAGCCTACCGCGGACATATCGACGCACTCATCAACGACCAGTATGAAACCGCCGCCGGCGCCCGCCATTTTCTCGAAAACATCATCCAATATCCCGGCTGCGGCCAGTTTCGCCGCGAGGCTTCTTTCCTTGCCTTCGACCGTATGCACGGATTGCCGGTGGGCGTGGTGCTCTCGGGGACCGTGGCCAGCGACGTCGGCCACATCACGCAGGTGTGCGTCACCCCGGAAGCGCGCGGCTGGGGCATCGGCTATGAGCTGGTGCGGGCGGCCCTGGCGGCTTTGGAAGAGGCCGGCTGCGTACGCGTTAGCCTGACCGTGACGACGTCCAACCGCGGCGCCGTCGCCCTTTACGAACGCATGGGCTTCCAGAGCGTGCGCCATTTCGGCGCCCACGTCTGGGGCTGAGCACCGCTTTAGGCGGCGAACAACATCTGCTGGCGCGGCCCATGCACCCACGCATGTAACTCCGGACGGTAATGCCGGTACAGCGATTGCGGCGCCTTCGGCAGTTCCGGCTCCATCATTCCGCGCATCTGTAAGGCGTTCACCGCCGACTGCGCCTTCGCGTCGTTGTTGAAAATCACGTACACCTCGCGCGCAAACGAGCGCAGCCTCTGGATCCGCTGCTTCCATTCCGCCAGCTCTCCGGCCGTGTACAGATAGTCGCCGCGAACCGCCTTCGCCCCCGTCCGCGCTTCGTCGCCCCAGCGGCTGGCCGGGTTGCGCCCGTGCAGCCGCACATAGCCGATGGGCGATGTCAGATACTGCGTCGGCGGCATGGCATGGATGCCCGCCGGCTGGTCTATATTGGCGAAGCCCACGTGATAATCCATGAACGTGCCCAGCGCTTCATCGCAGGTCCAACTGTCGTGCCGCATCTCCGCCACCAGCGGATAAGCGTGGAACGCCCGCCGCAGTTCAATGAAGAACCCACGGTTCCCGGCGGTGAACTTGAACGACCATGGAAACTGCATCAGCACGCAGGCCAGCCGCCCGGCTTCGGCCAGCGGACGCATCCCTTCGTGATAGCGCTCGATAAGATCCGCTTCCAACCGGCGCTCGTGGGTGAACTCGCGCTGCAGCTTGGCGGTAAAGCGGAACTTTGGCCGGTGTGCAATCTGGCGGACCCAGAGCTTGGAAACCTCCGGCCGTAGCGGCTGGTAGAAAGAGGTGTTAATCTCTAGAACATCGAAATAGTCCGCCAGGTAGGGCAGCGCCTGAAAAGAAGGCGGCCGGTGAGCCGGATAGAGAACGCGGTTCCAGTGGGGGTAAGCCCAGCCGGCGAGGCCGCAGGAAGTAGAAGAGAGAGAGGTGGGGGAAGTGGAGGACATAGGGAGAATCCTTCGCTTTTTGTTCGCCACCAGAATAAGGGCAAACCCGCTCCCGCGTCAAGCCTTTTGCGATTCTTAAAGTTTCTTCAACTTTTTTCCACCCACCGTAACCTCACCCGGCCAGCCTGCGCCCTATAGTCAAATCCCCGTTACGACGGCGGGCGCACTCACCCCTTTCACCCAAACTGTTTGCGTCCGCCACCCCTCCTCTTAAAATTCTCCTTCGCCGCTTCCTCTCCGAAAATTCACACCATCCCCTAAGTCTTACAAAATTAACTGCTTGCCTCGCCACTGCGCGTGTGCTATCACTGGAACAAATACCTGTTCCGCACGACCCGCAAACCACGTGCGTGAACTACCCCGAGGAGATCCGGAATGGAGACGGGAAACAGGCGACTGATCCGCCCGCCGATCATGGAAGTCAAAGAGAAATCGGAAAAAACACGAGCCCCCCAGGCGCAGAAAAAACCGGTTCCTCCCGAGCAGACCAACGCCGAGAATTTCTACTACGTAAAGCAGATGCAGAGCAAGACACCGATGGTGTTCGTGCTCAAAGGGGGCGAAACCCTGCATGGCGTCATCGAGTGGTACGACAAGACGTGCCTCAAGATCAATCGCACCGAGGGTCCGAATCTGCTGGTCTACAAGCACAACATCCAATACATGTATAAAGCCGAAGGCGAATAGGATACCTCGCCTTAATCTCTCTTCGCCTTCGCCCGCATTTCCAGCCGCGCTTGGCGCCGTTCCCCCGCCTTCCGCCAGCGCCGGAGTTCGTCGGGCGTATGCGGTACCACCCGCGGCACCGGTTTCTTGTTTCCCGCCTCGTCGATGGCGACGAAGGTCAGGTACGCGGAACTGGTATGCCGCTGCGCACCCGTGGTCAGGTTCTCCACCAACACCCGCACGCCTACCTCCATCGAGGTCTGGAACACGCGGTTCACCGACGCCCTCAGTATCACCAGTTCCCCGATGTGCACCGGGTACAGGAACGTCATATAGTCCACCGAGGCGGTAACCACGGCGTTGCGCGCATGCCGCATCGCCGCCAATGCCGCCGCGATGTCCACCAAATGCATCACGCGACCACCGAGCAGGTTCCCTAAGGGATTCGCATAGATCGGCAACGCCATCTCCGAAACCTCCGAAGCCGACTCGCTTACCGCGCGCCCCTCGACGGGCAGAATGTCATCCATACAGGCCAACTTAGCACTTGCATGGCGGGAATCCCAGACCCGCTCCTGTACAATTGAATAGAGATCATGTCCCAGTCCCGATTAGACGCCCTTCAAGCCATGTTGAGCCAGGACCCCGGCAACAGCTTTGTCCGCTACGGTCTGGCGCAGGCGCTCGCGTCCAACGGGCAGTACCGCGCCGCCGTCGAGCAGTATCGCGAACTGCTGGCCCGCGATGCCGGCTACGTGGCGGCCTACTATCACGGCGGCCAGGCGCTGGAGAAGGCTGGCGACATCGACGGCGCCCGCTCGCTGTATGAAGAAGGCCTGGAAGCCTGTACCCGCAAGGGCGATATGCATACCCGAAGCGAGATCCAGGCAGCGCTCGATATTCTGGGTTAACCCCGCTCTTCCTGCTGCCGGTATCCCAACCGCACCAGCAGTTGATGCCAGCGTTCCTTCCCCCACTCGACGATCCGCTTGGCCCACGGGAAATCCTCGCTGATCATCAACAGCCCCACCGCCATCAGGGGTATGCCCGGCCCCGGCACTAACGGCAAGGCGAGAACTAGGCCTACCAGGATTAACCCCAGCCCCGCTGTCACTCGTACGATCTTCCGGATCGGCTTCATCGTCGCTATTCCCAGAGTATCCTTATCCTGTTTGACGCGCGCCCGCCCCTTTTCGATAACCCCGTACTTCACCCTAGTACTAACTTTAGCCAGATCGTACCGTTTTCTATTGACCCTCTCCGCTACTCCCCTTACAGTGAAGTTGTGGCCCTGAAAGATCAACGTAAGAATCAGCGCTTTGACCTCCGTCTCCCCTTCGAACTTGTTCGCAACGGCGCGCGGAGCGTGGATATTTCCGGGGAAACGCGAAACCTTAGTTCGAGCGGAGTGCTGTTTACCGCCAATACGGATGTTCAGGTGGGCGAACCTATCGAGTTTCTCATCACCCTACCCACTGGGGCCACCGGGCAACACGTTCGTTTACGCTGCGTCGGCAAGGTGGTTCGCCGCGATAAGGTCCAAGCGCATGACATGGCCGCGACCGTCGAACGCTTCGAATTTGTCCGGACGAATGTAAGCTGAGGGCCTGCCACCTCTGGCAATCCGGTTCGCCGTCGGCTATACTGGGCAAACAAAAGGCGAAGCATGAACCTCGACCTGTTTGCCGACCTCCCGGAATCGCAATCCCTCATCACCAAACCCACCCTTGACGCCGTGCTCGCCCGCCTCCACGAATGGGCGGCCAAACCTAACTCCCCCGTCCGCTCCATCCGGCATCAGCCCGCCCGCCCCGGCCAGTTTGCCCCGTTTCCCAAAAGCATTCGCCCGGAGCTGGCGAAAGCCCTCCAGGATCGTGGCATCGCCCGCCTTTACGCCCACCAGGCCGAAGCCTTCGACCATGCCGTCGCCGGGCGGAATGTCGTTGTGGTCACTCCAACGGCCAGTGGCAAGACCCTCTGCTACAACCTGCCCGTACTGCAAGCTTTACTTGAAGATTCTGGCGCCAGAGCCTTCTATTTATTTCCCACAAAAGCACTGGCGGAAGACCAGCTTCAGGAGTTTAAAGCGGCCGTCGACGTCATGGGCGCCGGTATCAAAGCTTTCACCTACGACGGCGATACCCCGCAGGAGGCCCGCAAAACCATCCGGGAACGGGCCAACGTTGCCCTTACCAATCCCGACATGCTGCACAGCGGCATCCTGCCGCACCACACCAAGTGGGCCAAGTTCTTCGAAAACCTCCGCTATTTCGTCATCGACGAACTGCATTACTACCGCGGCGTCTACGGCAGCCACCTGGCGAACATCCTGCGGCGGGTACGGCGCATCTGCGACTTCTACGGCTCGAAGCCCAAGTTCATCTGCAGCAGCGCCACCATCGCCAACCCGAAGGAACTGGCCGAGGTCCTGATCGGCGAACCCTTCGAACTGGTCGAAAACAATGGAGCGCCGTCGGGCGAGAAGTACTTCGTCTTTTACAACCCGCCAGTGGTGAACGCGCAGTTGGGAATCCGCCGCAGCTATCTGCATGAGACCCGCCGCATCGCCACCGAAATGATCGACCGCGGGCAGCAGACCCTGGTGTTCTGCAATAACCGGCTCGCCACCGAGATTCTCATCACCTATTTGAAGGACGCCTGCGAAAAGGGCCTGGCGGCGCCGGGCACCATTCGCGGTTATCGCGGCGGCTATCTGCCGCGCGAGCGGCGCGAGATTGAAGCCAAGCTGCGCGATGGCCAGATCCGCGGCGTGGTGGCGACCAACGCCCTGGAACTCGGCATCGATATCGGTTCGCTGGATGCCGTTGTGATGGCGGGCTATCCGGGAACGGTGGCGTCCACCTGGCAGCGCTCGGGCCGGGCCGGGCGGCGGCAGAACACGTCGCTAACGGTGCTGGTGGCCTCCAGCGCGCCGCTCGACCAGTACATCGTCGAAAACCCCGATTACTTCTTCGGCCAGGCACCGGAGCGCGCGTTCGTGCATCCCGACAACCTCGAGATTGTCCTCAATCACCTGAAATGCGCCCTGTTTGAATTGCCGTTCACCGATGGCGAGAAGTTTGGTAAGCAGGACGCCGAAGCGCTGTGCCGCTTTCTGGGCGAGCTGGGGCTGGCCCATCATTCGGCGGGAGCGTGGCATTGGACGTCGGACACCTACCCGGCCGACGCGATCAGCCTGCGCGCGGTGACCAGCGATAACTTTGTCGTCGTCGACATCACGGGCGAGCCGCGCATCATCGCCGAAGTCAGCTTCCCGGCGGCGCTGGTGGAGTTGCATGAGAAGGCCATCTACCTCCACGAGGCTCGCCAGTACCAGGTGGAGAAGTTCGACTATGAGCAACGCAAGGCCTTCGTGCGCCGGGTGGAATGCGATTACTTCACCGATGCCATCGACTATACGCAGGTGAAGGAACTGGAGCGCTTCGACGAGGCCTCCGAGACCGATGCGCTGGCGGCACACGGCGAAGTGCGGCTGAACCGGCAGATCGTCGGCTTTAAGAAGGTCAAGTTCTACACGCTGGAGAATGTCGGCGCCGGCAACCTGTCCATGCCGGAACAGGAGATGCATACCACGTCGTTCTGGCTGCACTTTCCCGAGCGCTATTGGGAGCGCTTCCCGGATCTCTCGCCGACACAGAAACTGAACGGGCTGGCTGGGATGGGCAACGCCATGCGAGCCATCGGCACGCTGCTACTGATGTGCGATCCGCGCGACTTGGGCGTTACGGTGACCGAAAACATCCAGGGCACCGGGCGTTTTGAACCCAACCTCTTCCTATATGACACCTATCCCGGCGGCATCGGCCAGAGCGCTCCGTTGTTCCAACTGCGCCGCAAGCTGTTCGAAGGCAGCGCCCAGTTGATTGCCTCGTGCCCGTGCGAATCGGGTTGCCCGAGTTGCGTTGGTCCAGCGGCGATGACGGGGGAAGGCGCGAAGGCGGCGGCACAGCGCATGCTGGCGGCGTTATTGTGATGGAGTCCACCGCCATGACCAACCCACTCGCAGCGCAGTTCGGTGCCATCGACATCTACCTGTTCGACCAGCTCCTGAAAGGACGTATCCACCCCGGCCAAGTTATCCTGGACGCCGGCTGCGGAGGTGGTCGCAACCTCGTCTATCTGATGCGCGAGGGCTTCGATGTCTATGGCGTGGATGCCGAGGAAGGCGCCATCGCCGCCATCCGCGCGCTGGCCGCCGATCTGGCCCCCAGCCTGGGGCCGGATCACTTCCGCTGCGAAGCCGTCGAGTCCATGACCTTCCCAGATGCCTTCGCTGACGTTGTGATCTGCAGCGCGGTGCTACATTTTGCCCACGACCATCGGCAGTTCGACGCCATGCTGCGAAGTTGCTGGCGCGTACTGAAGCCAGGCGGGCTCTTCTTCGCGCGCTTGGCTTCCACTATCGGCCTGGAGCGGCAGGCGCAGTCGCTGAGCGGGTTTCGCTACCTGGTGGATGAGGCAATCCTCGACCGCTACCAGCAGGAGTTCGGCGCCACGCCCGCCGATCCGCTGAAGACGACCGTTGTCGAGAACCAGCGGGCGATGACCACCTGGGTGCTGTGGAAGGGACAGGCTTAGGCTGCCAGCCCATCGCCGCGCAACGCTGTGCCGCGCCGCGATAAGCTAACAGAGCCGGGATGAAACGCGCGCTGATCTTACTCCTTACCCTGGGCGGGGCCATGCCCGGCCTCCATGCCCAAAGCAATGGCGATTGGGCCGTTTACCTTGGCGACAAAGCCACCTCGCATTACTCCACCCTCACCCAGATCACCAGGCAGAACGTGTCGAAACTGCAAGTGGCCTGGACCCATGACACCGGCGACATCGGCGAGTTCCAGGCCAACCCTCTCATCATCAACGGCGTCCTCTACACGGCATCGCCGAATCGCAAGATCCTCGCCATCGATGCCGCCACCGGCCGGCGCAAGTGGACCTGGGATCCGACGGGGGAACGGCCGGGCAATCCGGGTAAGCGCCAACGCGGCGTCACCTATTGGACCGATGGTAAGGAGCGCCGCCTCTTCACGGGCGCCGGGCCCTATCTCTACGCGCTCAATGCCGATAACGGCAAGCTGATCCGCGGCTTCGGGAAGAACGGCTCGGTGCATCTCGGCGAAGGCACCGACACCTACGGCCAACCCTCGCCGCCGACGGTTAGCATCAACACGCCGGGCGTCATTTACAAGGACCTCTACATTGTCGGCGGGTTGACCAGCGGGCCGGGTACCATCCGCGCGTACGATGTGCGCACCGGCGAACGTAAGTGGATCTTCTACACCATTCCTCGCCCTGGCGAGTACGGCTATCATTCGTGGCCGCCCGATGCCTACAAACGGATGGGCGGGGCGTCGAATTGGAGCGGCCTGTCGCTGGATGAGAAGCGCGGCATCGTCTATATACCGACTGAAACCGCCGAGCCCGACTTCTGGGGCGGTGGGCGCCTGGGGGCGAATCTGTTCGCCAACTGCCTGCTGGCCCTCGATGCCAGTACCGGCAAGCGCCTCTGGCATTACCAGCTTGTGCATCACGACCTGCAGGATAAGGATCTACCCACGCCCCCGCTGCTGCTGACCGTGAAACACAAGGGCCTCACGATTGATGCGGTGGCGCAGGGGACCAAGAATGGACTGCTGTTCGTTTTCGACCGCGTCAGCGGAGAGCCGCTCTGGCCCATCCATGAAGTGCCGCAGCCGGCCTCGGAGTTGCCCGGCGACGAGGCGCATCCCACGCAGCCCATCCCGGTGAAGCCGCCGCCGCTGACCCGCCAGATCTATACCGCGGCGGATGTCTCCGACATTTCGCCCGAAGCGAAGGCTTATACTACGACGCGCTATAGGCAATCGGGGTCGAAGGGCGCCTTCCCTGCCCCCAGCCTGAAGGAGACAATCATCTTTCCGGGCTATGACGGCGGCATGGAATGGGGTGGGGCGGCGGCCGATCCCGATGGCATCTACTATGCGAACGTGAATGAGATTCCCTGGCTGTACCAGATGGTGCCGGCCAAGGACCCAAACGGGCGCCCGCTGACCTTAGGCGAGCGGCAGTACAAGATCCAATGCGGCTACTGTCACGGCCTGGACCGCAAAGGCGATGCGCGCGGGGGCTTCCCAGGCTTGACGGATCTGGCGAAGCGGAGCAATCGCCAGGCCGTGACGCGCATTGTCGAGCAAGGGGGCGGGCGTATGCCGTCGTTCTCGCATCTACCCGCCGATCAACGCGGAGCCATAATCGACTTCATCCTGGATGAAGAAAAGCACGGAGTGGCCCAGCCGCCGCGCAACCGCGATGAAGAGGCGCCGTATTTGTTCCGGGGCTTTACGCGTTATACCGACCAGCAGGGCTATCCGGCGATCAAGCCGCCTTGGGGGACATTGAACGCGGTCGATCTGAACACCGGCGAGATCAAGTGGAAGGTGCCGCTGGGCGAGTATCCGGAACTGACCGCGAAGGGCATTCCGCCCACCGGCACGGAGAACTATGGCGGCCCAGTGGTAACGGCCAGCGGGCTGCTGTTCATCGGCGCCAGTGCCGACGAGACTTTCCGCGCCTTCGATAAAGATACGGGGAAGATCTTGTGGAGCGCGAAGCTGCCGTTCAGCGGCAATGCCACGCCCAGCACCTATATGGTGAACGGAAAGCAGTACGTGGTTATCTCGGCGGGCGGCGGTAAGTCCGGGCGGCCGGCGGGTGGAGCTATCGTCGCCTTCGCGTTACCCTAATCGGCGCGGTATACAAGGCCGTCTTCCGTGCCGTCATAGCGGTTCTGCTTCCAGGGCTCCAGCGAAGCATAGTCCGCCATCGCGATGCGGCGGCGCAGCGCGGCAGCTTCTCTCGCCGTCATCGGCTTCGCACTCAGAGCCAGCGCCACGTTCGTCTCTACCTGGGGCACTTGGTCCATGCCCAGAATCGCCGTGGACACCGGCAGACTCCAGACATAGCGCAGGCACTCCTCCACCGTGGCGGCATTCCTCGCCAGAACCTGCCCGGCGCTGAGCGCCTTCATCGCGATGATCCCCAATCCCTTGCTCCGCGCCAGCGGCAGCGTGCTCTTCTCAAAGCTCTTCTGCGCGTTGCTGCCGTCGACAGCGCTCAGCGGCATCAGCACCGTCGAGAACGCATACTGCTCCAGCATGCGATTCAGCACGCCCGGCTCGGTATGGCCCGTGAAGCCCACGAACCGGATCTTGCCCGCTTTGCGGGCCTTTTCCACCATCTCCATCACGCCATCGGATCCGAAGATGAACTTCACATCCTCTTCGTTGATGACGTTGTGGATCTGGTAGAGGTCCAGATAATCGGTCTTTAACATCGACAGCGACATGTCCAGATCCAACTGTGCCTGCGTGGCCGAGCGGTGGCGCGTCTTGGTCCCGAAGATCACCTTGTCGCGGTTGCCCCGCAGTGCCAGCCCGTAACGCATCTGGCTCAGGCCGTAGGCACCGGCCGAGGCGCAATCGAAGTAGTTGACGCCGGCATCCAAGCAGCGCCGGATCACATCGGCGGCCGCCTTGCCGTCGTCCAGCATGCCCAGCCGCGCTCCACCCAATCCGAGGATGGACACCTCCAACCCCGTCTTCCCTAACGGCCTCCGAGGGATAGCCCCCGTCGCGGCGCCGCCCGCCGAACCGGCCAGCCCCATGGCAGCCATCGTCCGTACCACCACTTCCCGTCTTGTCGATGCCATACGGGCGCGATGCTATCACATGTAACAACCTGCGTGATACTAGCCCGGCTCACGCCAGTGTAGGATGTACGATTCCGCCATGCCCAGCCCTAAGAACCGGTTCACCATTGGCCGCGAACCCACCTGCGACATTCCGCTCTCGGACGATTCGGTCAGCCGCCTCCACGCCGAACTGACCGTGCTCGAAGGAGGCAAGCTTTTCCTGACCGACTGCAAGTCCAGTAACGGCACCTTCATCCTTCGCGACGCCCCGCCCCGCCGCATCTCCCAGGAACTCATCCTGCCCACCGACCGCGTGCAGTTCGGACGCCTCATCGTGACCGCCACCGATCTACTGGCCGCCGTCACTCTCCCGAACCCATCGACACGCATCCTGCCACCCGCGCCGGAGCCCATCATCCAACCGGCGCCTCCACTGCCGCCTCCGCCTCCGCCGCCCAAACCCGCCCGCCCCCGTCTGGTGCGGTGTGAATGCGGCGCCATCAAAACCGAAGGCACCGTCTGCCCCACCTGTAACTCCGGGAGGCACCTGATTCCATGACGCCGCGCCATTCCTTCTGGGCCCTCCCGGACCGCTGGCTGGTGATGGGCCTCTCGGCCGGCCTGTCGCTGGTATTCATCGCCATCCTCAGCGTCACGCTCGATGGCCGCGCCGCGCGTCTGATCCTCGACAAAGGCTCCGACCACTTCCCTTACCCGTTCACCATCCAGAATCTCATGCACCTGTTCTTCTTCGTCGGCCTCGGCGAGTTGTTCGTCCGCTGGCGCAGCGCGGTGCATGAACTCGGTTTCCTGTACCGCCGCCTGCTTCCGGAGGACGACGTCACCGTCTTGCAGGCCCGCGACCTCAGCCCCATCCGCAAACGCGTGGCCCGCGAGTTCGATGCCGACAACGGCTTCCTGCCGGGCCTCATCGACCTCAGCATCCTCCAGTTCCAGGCCTCGCGCTCGGTGGACCAGACGGTTGCGGTGATGAACTCCAGCCTGGAACTGATCGCCCATCGCGTCGACCTGCGCTACGGCACGGTGCGGTTCATTGCCTGGCTGGTGCCGACGCTCGGCTTCATCGGTACGGTGTTCGGATTGGGCGCCTCGCTCTACGACGCCGGCAAAGCCACCACGCTCGATGTGCAGAAGACCGCCATGACCCTCGGGGTGGGCTTCGACTGCACCATGGTGGCGCTGGTGCAGAGCGCTATCCTCGTGTTCCTGCTCCACATCGTCCAGGAGAAGGAAGAACTTGCCGTCAACCAGGTGGGCACCTACACGCTTCGCAATCTCATCAACCGCCTTTACGCCGGCAACGCTTCCTCCACGGCTCCATGAAACCGCGCAACAAGGAAGTGAACATCTTCAACATGTCGCTGCTCGACATCCTGTGCGGCGCCCTGGGAGCCTTCTGCTTCCTTATGCTCGTGCTGTTTCAATACTGGAAGCCGGACGCGCCCAACGTTAGCAAAGCCAAGGAGAATAGCGCGCAGCTTGAGAAGCAGGTAGAGGAGCTTTTGAAGAAGATGGCCACCATGTCGAACCTGTCGCCGGAGGCCGCCAACAATCTCCGCCAAATGCAGCGGCAGTTCGAGAAACTGCAGGCCGAAACCCGCCAATTACGCAATGAACTGCAGCGCGCCCAGGGCCAGGCACAGGCATACCAACGCCAGGCCAAGCAGGCCGAAGCGCAGGTAACCGAGCAGAAGAAGGAGATCAACAAGCTGAAAGGCCGCAACCCCATCACCGTCATGATCGGCACCGACACGCCCCAACACGAAGTGGACCTTTATGTGGCCGATCCGAAGATGCCCGCGGCCGACGGAACAAAAGTGCAAGGCCGCCACTGGCGCGGCGATGTGCTGCTGAACCTGAAAACCGGCTCCGATATCTGGATGATGCGCGACGCGCCGCCCCAGGAATACAAGGTGTTCTACAAGTTCATGGCGAAGAAGACCAATAGCGCCGCCGCGCACGTCTGGGGCTACTATATGCACAACGACAAGCTGCTGCCGCTGCCGGAAATCGACCTCCCCTCGGACCAGCGCGCCTATCTGGTGGGCAGTATTGTCGTGCGCCCCGACTACGGCAGCGTCTTCCGCGCTGCGCCGGAGTACCAGTCCCGTTACCTGGAAACCCTGAAGACCATGAAACTCACACCGGAGACCGCCGTCGCCCCCGCACAGAACTAAGGCCCGCCGTGTTCAGATAGAAGGAGAGAAACTGCATGGTCCGCTGCACGGAAGGCCACTTCTACGATCCCGCCAAACACACGACTTGCCCATGGTGTAGCAAGCCGCCCGATCTCGGGCCGGCTTCGGCGATGACCGTGGTGGAACCGCCGGAAGTCATCACCGGCGTCCGTCTGCCTACCCTGCCGGCGGCGGTACCTGGCCATTCGAACAGCTTCGCGGATACGCCGCAAACGCGCCTGGTGGCCGAAACCACGCAGACGCCACCGCCCACCACCGCCACGCCGCCGGTGGCTCCGCCCGTGCCCTCACCGCCAACGGTGGCCGTCAATGCGGCCGCGCCCATCGCCAGTCCGCCGGTGATGCCTTTGGGCACTCCCCCGCCGCCGGGTCCACGCCCCGGCCCCACCCGCCGCTACGCCAACAAGGATAACGGCGTCGACCCCGTGGTGGGCTGGCTGGTCTGCATTGAAGGGGCCGACCGCGGACGCGATTGGCGCCTCCACGCCGAACGCAACTTCATCGGCCGCGACCCCGCCCAGGACGTCGCCATCGGCGGCGACGATACCGTCTCCCGCGACCGCCATGCCATCCTTACCTTCGACCCCCGCAAGCGGGAATTCCGGATCCAGCCGGGTGAGTCCACCAGTATGGTTTACGTCAACGGCGAGGCGCTCTATCTGCCCCAGCCGCTCCAGAACCAGGACGTCATCGAGCTTGGAAACACCAGGCTGGTCTTCATTTCCTTCGTGGGTCCCGGCTTTCAGTGGTAACCTGCCGTATTCGGCGTTTCGATGAAAATCGTTCCCGGCAACGCACAGCATATCGGCGCGCGGCAGCAGCAACAGGATGCCTTTGGCTTCTCGGACCTCGCCGATGAAGCCTTCCGGCGTCATGCCGGCGTGCTCGCGGTAGTGGCCGACGGCATGGGCGGCATGGCTTACGGCGACGCGGCTTCCAAGGCCGCCGTGAAGTCCTTCCTGGCCGCCTACGCCGCCAAGTCCGAAGACGAATCCATTCCCAACGCGCTGCTGCGCTCCATACTTGCCGCCAATAGCGCCGTGTTCGAGGCCGCCACAAGCCTCGGCACCGCCGGCGACACCGGCACGACGCTGATTGCGTCCGTCGTCCGCGGCCAGGAACTGTATTGGATCTCGGCCGGCGATTCGGGCATTTTCCTTTGGCGCGACGGCGAGTTCACGCTGGTCAACGACACCCATGTCTATGCCCACGAACTCGACGCGCGGGTCTGGCTGGGACAGGTCCCGCATCACATCGCGCAGGCGCATCCCGAACGCGAGGCGCTGACGTCGTTCCTCGGCCTGGAGCGCATTCCGATGGTGGACCGTAGCCGCCGGGCCTTTCACTTGCAGCCTTCCGACATCGTGCTGCTCGCCAGCGATGGGCTCTTCAAGACGCTGTCGGCGCTGGAGATGGCCGTCTCCATGGATCTGGAGCCGCAGGCCATCGCCGAGTCGCTGGTCAATCGGACGCTCGACCTGAAGCATGAGTACCAGGACAACGTTACGGTGCTGGTGCTGAAACTGGATCCCGAGGTGGCGCCCGCGCCGGTTGCGAGCACGCAGCCTAATGACCTGACGGCTTTCGTTCCGCCACCCCCGCCGCCGGTGGAAGTGGAAGCCCGGTTGGTAACGCCCAACATCCCCCCCGCACCAACTCGAAGGCGCTCGCGCCTCGGCTTCGCACTGGTGCTGGGGGCGCTGCTGGTGGCCGCCGGCTATACCTATTTCTTGTTCTCCTACGACCCCACGGCCGTCCAAAGCGCTCCGCCCCTACCCGAGCGCAAAGGCGGCGGCGAAGCCTTCGATCTTGAGAAGGCGCCACCGCTGCAACGCCAACCCGGCCAGGAACCGGAGCCCGCTCCTCCCTCCCCACCCCCGCCCCAACAGCCATGATGCTCGATCCGCAGACCGAAGAACTGCTGCTGGCACCTGGCTGGCGGACGGTACCCGCCTGGCTCCGGGGGTTGTCCAGAAACTGCCCATTGGCGCACAGTTCTATGTGGGCAGCCCGGCCCAGATGTTCGCCGTTGCGGCGGCCAGGTGATTTTGCTTGCACCGGAATCCCGTTTGCCCGCATCATTTCAAGTTAACCCTGTTTGTTGGATCCCATCCCGGACTACCGTCCAGAGGAGTTTCTCTTTGCGCCTGGCAGCTTTCTTCCTGACCCTTACGCTAGCGTCTTCGCTTCCCGCCCCACAGCCCGAAACACCACCCGCTCCCGAAACGCCCCGTCCCACCGGGGGCCCTGGCAATGGGCCGCGTGGCGGCGCCTCCAGCGAGCCTGAGATCAAGCCTTACGACCGCGTTATTACCAAGAACGCGAAGACGCTGGAAGGCCTGTTCAAGGTCCACCAGATTCGCAGCAAGGTCTTTTACGAGATTCCCGTTTCCGAACTCGGCAGAGACATGCTGATGGTCAGCCGCCTGGCGCAGACCACGCTGGGCGCGGGCTACGGCGGGGCGCGTGTGAGCGAGGACGTGATCCGTTGGGAACGCAGAGGCGACCGCGTGCTGCTGCGCCTGGTCAGCTATGACATCGTGGCCGATCCCAAGCATCCGATGGCCAGGGCCGTCGAGGCGTCGAATACGCCGGGGGTGCTGTTGGCGTTCCCGATCGAAGCGCTGGGCAAGGGCGATGCGCCGGTCATCGACGTCACCCGCCTGTTCACCACCGAGATCCCCGAGTTCAGCCCGCGCCAGAACCTCCGCGCCCGCGGCTTCGACTCGGCCCGCAGCTTCATCGAAAGCGTGAAGGCCTTCCCGGAGAACATCAACGTCGCGGTATTGCAGACGTTCACGGCGCCGCCCGATAGCGGCATGGGGGGACGCGGCGAATCGCCCGCTCCAACACGCCCCGGCGCGGGCGCCATGCGCGGCAGTACCGGCACCGTGCTCATGCACTACAGCATGGTCAAGCTGCCGGAGAAGCGCATGCGGCCGCGCCTTAAGGACGACCGGGTCGGCTACTTTTCGATCCGCCAGCGCGATTACGGGACCGAAGAGCACCGCGCGTCGGAACGCGAGTACATCGCCCGCTGGCGCCTGGAGAAGAAGGACCCGTCGGCCGCCCTCAGTGAGCCGGTGAAGCCGATCGTTTACTACATCGACCCGGCAACGCCCAAGCAGTGGGTGCCGTTCATCAAGAAGGGGATTGAAGACTGGCAGCCCGCCTTCGAAGCCGCCGGGTTTAAGAAGGCCATCGTCGCCAAGGACGCGCCCACCGCGGAGCAGGACCCCAACTGGAGCCCGGAGGACGCGCGCGTTTCCTGCGTGCGCTGGCTACCCTCGACGGTGAAGAACGCCCAGGGGCCGCACGTGTCGGACCCGCGCACGGGCGAGATCCTGGAATCCGACATTCTGATGTACCACAACATTCTGGAGCTGCAGCGCGACTGGTACTTCTCACAGGCCGGCGCAGTGGATCCGCGCGCGAAGAAGCTGCCGCTGCCCGATGACCTGATGGGCGAGTTGGTGCGCTACGTGGTGGCGCATGAGGTGGGCCATACGCTGGGCCTGCCGCACAATATGAAGGCCAGTTCCCTGTACCCGTTCGAGAAGCTGCGCGACCGGGAATGGCTGGCGAAGATGGGCCATACCCCGACCATCATGGATTATTCGCGCTTCAACTATGTGGTGCAGCCGGAAGACAATATCGCGCCCGAACTTCTCATTCCGCGCATCGGCCCTTACGATCTGTTTGCCATTGCGTGGGGCTATAAGCCCATTCCCAACGCCAGTTCGCCAGAGGCCGAGAAGAGCACTCTGGAGGAATGGATCAAGCCGCAGGACACCACGCCATGGCTGCGCTTCTCCACCACTAAGAGTATGGGTGCGGACCCTGGGGAACTTACGGAAGCGGTGGGCGATGCCGACGCCGTGGCCGCCACTACGCTGGGCACGAAGAACATCCAGCGGGTGATGGGCATGCTGCTCACCGCGGTGCCGCAAAAGGGCGAGACGTATGACGACCTCGGCGCCGTCTACGATTCGGTCATCGGCCAGTGGTCGCGCGAGTTGGGGCATGTCGCGGCATTGGTGGGCAGCTTCCATAGCCAGCAGAAGCATGGCGGCCAGGAAGGCGTGCTGTTCCAGCCGGTGCCGCGCGAGCGCCAGAAGGCCGCGGTAAAGTTCCTCAATGCGAATCTCTTTACGACGCCGAAATGGCTGGTGCCCCGGGAGGTGGAGCGGCGGTTGGAACCGGCCGGAGCCATGCAAAGGCTGCTGAATGTGCAGCGCAACCTGCTGTCGAACCTGCTGGGCGCGGCGCGCATGAACTGGCTGATGGAGCAGGAAGCGACCGGCGCTACGCCCTATCGCGCCACGGAGTTCCTGGCCGACCTGCGCGAGGGCGTGTTCACGGAACTGGCGCAGCCCACTGTCATGGTGGACCCGTGGCGCCGCAACCTGCAGCGGGTGTATCTGGAGACGGTCAACACGCGTCTGAACGGCCGCCCGGCAGCGGCGATGTTCGTGGCGGGCGGCACTCGTTTCGCGCCGGTAGTGACGAATCCGGATGACGACAGCCGGGGCCTGCTGCGGGCGGAACTGCGGACGCTTGCCGCGCAGATCAGCCGCACCAGCACGGCGGATCGCGCCACGCGGGCGCATCTGGATGATTTGAAGGACCGCATCGGCCAGATACTCGATCCGAAGCTGCCGTCGCCGTCACCTGCCAGCGGTGGCCTGTTCGGACGTCCGACGATCGAGGACGAGATGTCCTGCTGGCCGGACTTGCGTCCGTAGCGGAATCGGCCAGCGGCAGTGTACGCTTTACCTTGTACCTTCGTTCATGATCCGCTTCGACACCCATGCCATCAGTTGCGCCGGCGGCCGTGAGATTAACCAGGACGCCTTGCGTTACTCGGTGAACGGCATGGCGGCGATGTGGGTGTTGGCCGATGGGCTGGGGGGGCATGCGGGGGGAGAAGAAGCGTCGCGGGCGGCGGTGGATGCGGCGATGCAAGGGTTCTTGTCGAAGCCCGAATGTTCCAGCGCCGCGTTGAAAGCCTATCTGGAAGCCGCCAACGCGGCCGTGGTGGCGCGGCAGGAGGGGAACAGCGCGGGCCACACCATGCGTACCACGCTAGTGGCTCTGGTCGCCAAAGAGGACCAGGCGCTTTGGGCGCATGTCGGCGATTCGCGCCTCTATTGGTTTCAGCAGGGGCGCCTGGCGAGCCAGACGCTGGACCATAGCGTGCCCCAGGCGATGGTGGATGCGGGCCAATTGACCCGGCGGCAGATCCGCTTTCATGAAGACCGCAACCGTCTGCTGCGCAGCCTGGGCGGGCGCGAAGCGGTTCGTGCCACCATAGAAGAACGGCCTCATACGATCGCTGCGGGAGACGCTTTCCTGCTGTGTTCGGATGGCTTCTGGGATTACGTCACCGAAACCGCGATGGAGTTAGACTTGGCCAAGTCCGGCAGCGCGGAGGAGTGGATGTACCACATGGAATTGCGTCTTCGAGCAGCGTTGCCGGAGGCCAGTGACAATTACTCGGCAATCGCTGTTATGATCGCTTCAGTCTAAAGGATCATTTCGATATGGTGGATGTCTCGAAACTGTGCATGGGTTGCATGGAAGAACGCGGCGCGGAGGCCGTGTGCCCGCGCTGTAACTATCGCGAAGGCACCGAACCGGCGTCGGCGCTGCACCTGCGCCCACGCTCGGAGTTGCAGGGGCAATACCTGATCGGGCGCGTTCTGGGGCATGGCGGCTTCGGCATCACCTATCTGGGCTGGGACCTGAACCTGGAACGCAAGGTGGCGGTGAAGGAGTACCTGCCCGGCGGCGTGGCGGTACGGACGCGGCATGCGACCGAAGTGATGCCGTCCTCGGGCGATCTGCGCAAGGACTTCGAGTACGGGCTGGACCGCTATCTGGACGAAGCGCGGACGGTGGCGCGCTTTCAGGCGCATCCGGCGATTGTGAGCGTGTTGAACTTCTTCCGGGCCAACGGGACGGCGTACCTGATCATGGAGTATCTGGAAGGCGCGACGCTGGAACGGTACCTGGAGACGAACAGCAACCGCACCACCATCGACACCGTTCTGACGGTGATGGTGCCGGTGATGGAAGCGCTGCAGACCGTGCACCAGCAGGGCATTCTGCATCGCGACGTCAGCCCGGACAACATCTACATCACGCGCAAGTGGCAGGTGAAGGTGCTGGATTTCGGGGCGGCGCGCTACGCCTTGGGGCAGAAGAGCCGCAACCTCTCGGTGATCCTCAAGGAGGGGTATGCGCCGGTGGAGCAGTATCACAGCAAGGGCAACCAGGGTCCGTGGACCGACGTGTATGCCTGCGCCGCGACGATGTACCGGGCGCTGACCGGCGTGATTCCGCCGGGCTCGCTGGACCGCATGTCGAAGGATGAGATGCAACCGCCGGGGCAGCTTGGGGCCGAACTTTCCGAGGTGCAGGAGAAGGCCATACTCAAGGCTTTGGCTATTCATCCGGAGAAGCGCTTCCATACGATGCAGGCGTTTCGCGACGCGATCATGGGTTTGAACGAAGCGGCATTGACGGCCAGTGAACCGTTACCGGCTTTCATCGACACGCAGATCCCGGACGAATCCGGGCGCATCACTTCGCGGCCGCCCACCGTACAGGGGTCCGCGCCCGTGTCGCAACAGCCGCAAGCGCCGGTCACGGCGGCTCCGGTTCCGGCCAAGCCGCTGCCGAAGTGGACCTTTCCGGCCGCCGCCGCGGTAGTGCTGCTGTTTGCGGCGCTGGTGGGCTGGAACTCGGTGCGCGAGCAGCAGCTGGAATCGGATCGGGATAAGCAGCAGGACAGCACGCGGCAGGCGCTGGAAGCCGAGATCCAGAAGCAGAGGGAACTGGCGGCGGAAACCGAACGGCGCGACCGGGACCGGGCGCAGTTGGAACAGCAGCTCAATGTGGAAGAGGCGGAGCTGAAGAAGCGTCAGGAAGAATTGGAGAAGCAGCAGAAGGGGCTGCAGCGGGCGGTCCCCGCACCGCGGACGCCCGCGGCCGCGAGCGCGAAGACGGCTATACCGGCTCCGGTAAACGCGACCCCGGCGGCGCCGGCACCGACCGCGCCTGCCCCGGCCGCTGTTATCCCGGCGGCACCCGCCGCTCCGAGCTATGAGGATCTGATCCGGCAGGCGCAGGAAGCGACCCGTAACCGCAACTACGCCCAGTCGACGCAGCTCAGCGAACAGGCCATCCAGATGAACGGCGGGAGGCCTGAAGCCTATGCCAATTTGGGCTGGATCGCTCTATACGGCAGCGGCGATCTGGCGGCGGGCACGCGGCACTACCAGCGGGCGCTGCAGAGCGGGGGGACCGTCTGGTTCCGGATCCATCACGATCATGCCAACGGGAGCTTCTCGACCCGCTGCCTGGGCGATTTCGGCATCTCGAAGGACACGGTGCAGTTCATCGGCCAGGACGGCTCGCACAACTTCAAGGTGGCGCGGAACACTCTCAAGGAGGTGAAGGAGCATCGCATGCCGTTCCGCCCGGTGAGCGGCGATTTTCACGTGAAGCTGGGCGACGATCGCCAATATAATATGGTGTCGGTCACGAACGCGAAGGCGGTTCGGGAACTGATCGTGAGTTTCCTTCGCTAAGGACAACAACCTTGATGAGCGCCGCTAGTCTTTGCCTGGGATGCATGTCCGGCCGTGTGGAAGCAACGGCGTGCCCGCGGTGCGGCTACGAGTACGAGAGCCAAGCGGTGTCGCCGCTGCACCTGCCTCCGGGCACCGGTCTTCACGAGGGGCACTACATCGTGGGCAAAGTGCTGGGGCATGGCGGCTTCGGCATCACCTATATTGGTTACGACACGCAGTTGGAGCGCAAGCTGGCGGTGAAGGAATACTTCCCCAGCGGGGTGGCGATGCGGGCGGGCCAGGGGCTGCAGGTGATCGCGTTTACCGGCCAGTCCGAGAAGGACTACGAGTACGGTTTGGAGCGCTATTTGGAAGAGGCGCGGCTGGTGGCGCGTTTCAACAACCACCCGCACATTCTGGCGGTGCTCAACTTTTTCCGGGAGAACGGGACCGCCTATATCGTGATGGAGTATCTGGAAGGGCGTACGCTCGACCAGTATCTGGAACAGATGGGGGGGCGCCTTTCCTTTGAAGAAGCGGTGCCGTTGTTGACGCCGGTGATGAAGGCGCTGGAGGAGGTGCACGAAGCGGGCATTCTGCACCGCGACGTGAGCCCGGACAATATCCATATCGGCGCCAACCGGCAGATCAAGCTGCTGGACTTCGGCGCGGCGCGGGTGGCGCTGGGGGAGCGCAGCCGCAATCTGTCGGTGATCCTCAAGGAAGGCTATGCGCCGCCGGAGCAGTACCGGAGCAAGGGCAATCAGGGGCCATGGACCGATGTCTATGCGATGGCGGCCACGCTGTATCGCACGGTCACGGGCTTTCTGCCTCCGCCCGCCCTTGACCGCATGACCGAGGACGAGTTGAAGCCGTTGTCGCATTCGGGTGTGCCCGTGTCCGAGTTGCTGGATGGAGTCATGGGGAAGGCGCTCGCCTTCAACGCGCAGGACCGCTACCAGACGATGGGCGAGTTCCGGGAGGCCATCTCGCAGCCCAATGCCGGAGCGGGCCGCAGCATTGCGGGCGCTCCCGCCGTCACGGTGGCTGCGCCCAACCGCACCCGCCAGCCGATTTCGGCCGCTATTCCGGAGCCGGCAGGGGCAAGCTTCGGATCGCCGGCCGGGCCTCCGCTGCCCGAGGCGCCACCGCCTCCGAAGATGCCGTGGATCTGGATTGCGGTGGGAGCGGCGGTGGTACTGGGCGGGGTGTTCGGCGGCATCCGCTACCTGCGGCCGGAGCCGCAAGCGGCGACGGCGGCGAAGCAGGCGATGGTCGAGATCCAACCGCCGGCTCCGGCCCCGGCCCCGACGCCGGCCGCTGTTCCCGTTCCCGCACCCGCCAGCTATGTGGAGCTTCTCCGGCAGGCGGCCGCGGCCCCCTCTCCGGACAAGGCGGCCGATCTGTTGCGCCAGGCGATGCAGGCGGATCCGAAGCGGCCAGAGCCGCACGACCTGCTGGGGCAAATCCTGCTGTATAAGTTGAACAAGCCGGTGGAGGCCGAGGAGCATTACCGCCACGCTCTCCAGTCAGGCGGGAAGGCTACCTTCCTGGTGGCCCTGCTGGATGGCGGCGCCGCCGCTGCCCCGATCGCCCGCGGGCAGCTTCGCATCGATGCGGCGCGGCTGGTGTTTGCCGACGATAAGGCGGTCCACATGCTTGCGAAGGCGCGTAAGGACGTGAGGGTGCCGCGGTCACAGAAGGCCTCGGGCCCGAGTCTCCGGCTGGATCTGGCCGGGGAAGCGGTGACGTTTACGGGCACGTCTCCGAACCGCTCCCTTGAGATGGATCTGGTGCGGCGGCTGCTGCTGGAGTAAGGGGCGGCAGTCCGGGTGCGTTGAAGTTTGGGCACACTTCCGGCTTGGGATGTTGCGCCGGGCCGAAGGGCGAGGGGATTTGCGGCTATTTTCGGGTGGTTGCGAGCGATTGCGGTTATGCGGCGGGGCGGTTTGGGGTGCCGTCCGCGGGCGCCGTTGGATCGTTTTGGAAAGCGACCGGGCGGCGCACGGTGTCGATGGGGGTGACGGTGGCCGGGGCGGTTGGTTCGTTCTGCAAATTTACTTTTTCGGGTTTGGGAACCTCGGTGGCGGCCGGGACGGGCTCGGGTTGAGGCGGGGGGACGGCCGCCTCTCCGGCTTCGAGCTGACGGCGATAGTCGATGGCTTCGAGGAGAGCCTTGCGGGCTTGCGTGCGCTCGCGGGCGAGGCGGGCGACATGGCGGTCGAGGTTGCGATGGGCCGAGGAGTGGTCGTTTAGGGACTTGTAGCCCAAGGCAAGCGCGCCGTCGGCGTCCATGGTCTGGAAAGCGCGTTGGATTTCGGAACCAATGACGTCGGTTTCGAGATCGATGAGAGTGATGAGGAGATTCTCGGCGCGATCATGCTGGAAGTCGGCGCGAGCGATCTTGGTGACGAGGTAGAGCTCGTAGTCCGATTGCGGCGCCCAGTGGGCAATGGCGGCGTCGAGGTGCCGGTCGAACTCCGCTTGGTCCTCGGGGGTACAGAGGAATTTCTTGGCGGTGAGGCCGTGCTTGATGGCGTTTTGGGAACTTCGGGCTTTGCCGGCCTCGGAGGTGGGTCCGTGAGACTTGGCTCCGTTGGCGCGAGCGATGCCGGCTTTGGTTGCGGGGGACTGCGGCTGGGACTGGGCGGGCGCCTGGTTGCGATTGCGATTGCGATTGCGATCACGCTTTTTCATGGAAATGCTCCTGGGGTTTGAGGAATAGCGCGGCGGAGTGGCCCGGCCGGGGGGGGCGATGCAGAAGGCGGTGTATCGCGGATTCAGAATAGCAGGGGAGGGTGGAAGAGGCGGGTTGGGGGAAGGTGGGGTTTGGGGTGTAGGTTGTTGATAGCGTGCGAGAACTTTTTATTTGCATGGGCGGTGAACGCGATCTGGCGGGGCGGTCGGCGGAATCGCATTGACACGGAGGCTCGGGTTGAGCGGCGGCGAATTACACGGTGAACGTGGCGGCGCAAGGCGGATACAGCGGAACGGTGAGTCTGGCCGCGACGGCGGTGGCTGGGGCAACGGTTAGCGTCACGCCTACATCGATAACGGGGTCCGGGACGGCCACTTTGAGCGTGGCGACGACGGGAGCGACGACGCCGGCGACGCACCCCGTCACGTTGACCGGTACGAGCGCGGCGTTGACGCGAACGGCGACAGTCAACCTGGTAACGGGCTCGGACTATACGGTTGGAATGACGCCGGCGTCGGTGACAGCGGCGATTAACACCACGGCAAACTAACCGGCAACGGTAGGTTTCGTGAACGGGTGGACGTCCGCCGTGGAGTTGAGGCTGACCGGAGTGCCGGCGGGGGCTACGGGGACGTATAACCCGGCGTTCGTCAACGGGGCGGGGACATCGCAATTGACGATCACGATGCCAGCGGCGGCGCGAAGGCGATTGACATTCTGCTGCAATCGCGGGGGACGAAGGGCGGAGCGACGACGGAGGGGACGCGGTTGCGGGTGAGCGACGGGCCGCATTGGCTGAAGCTGGAGCGGCGAGGCAACGTGTTTACGGGGTACTTCTCGACGGACGGGGAGGCATGGACGCCGGTTGGCTCGGCTACAACGGTGGCGATGCCGGGGCAGGTGCTGATCGGCTACGCGGTGTCGCCGGCATCGGCGAATCCATTGACGGGGAACTTCGACTCGACCAGGGTATTATCGAACGCGAACGGGCAGCCGGACTTTGGGTTGGAAGTGATTCCAGCGACGCAGACAGTGCGCAGCGGTGGGGACCGGGATTACTACAGCGTGCGGGTGACGAGGCTGAACGGCTTCACGGGCGCGATTGGGTATGGGGTTTCCGGTTTGCCGGCTGGGGCGAGCGTGGGCGCGGTGAGCGGGGCGGCGACCGAAGTGGCGATCCTTCCGCTGACCTCGGGCGCCGGTGTGGCGGCAGGGACGCATGCGCTGACGGTAACGGGGACGAGTGGGAGTTTGAGCCAGAGCGCGCCGGCGGCATTGGCCGTGGTGTCCGGCGCGGCAACGACGCTGCCCGCGCCGTGGGCGGACGGATCCATCGGGCCGGTACAAACGGGAACGGGCGCGGGGTTGGCCGGGGCTGTCTATAGTGTGACGGGGGCGGGCTGTTGTTTGGGGGGGACGACGGACAACTTCCACTTCGCCTATCAACCGGTGGTGGGGGATGTGACGCTGATCGGGCGTGTGGCGAGCCGCAACGGCCAGGGGCCAGGGAGCAAATCGGGTCTGTTCGTTCGCGATTTCCTGACGCCGCGGGCAGGCTACGGCTTTGCGGGGTATCACGAGTTGCTGCGGCCGATGTTCCAGTACCGCGCGTTGGAGGGAGTGACGGCGATCCATTCGTCGGGCTCTTCTTCGCAGTTGCCGGTGTGGTTCAAGCTCGTGCGGACGGGGAACACGGTGACGGGGTTCCATTCGGCGGATGGGGGGGTGTGGACGCAGACGGGCACGGCGACGGTGAATTTGGACGCGAAGGTTTACGTGGGTCTGGTATCGGCTCCCGACGCGGCGGGGACGACGATGACCAGCACCTTCGACAATCTGCGGGTAGCCACTTCGCCGGACTTCTTCCCGCTGGTTTTACCGGCAACGCAGACGGTGAATGCGGCGACCAGTGCGACGTACACGGTGCATCTGAACCCGGTGCAGGGATTCAATGGCGCGGTGACGCTGGCGGCGAGCGGGCTGCCGGTTGGGGCGACGGCGACGTTCAGTCCGAATCCGGCGACGGGGGGCGCGGCCAGTTCGACGCTGACGGTGGCGGTGGGGGCCGGGGTGGCGGGGGGCACGTACGCCTTCACGATCACGGCGACGAGTGGGGGAACGACACGAACGATGGAGGCGACGCTGGGCGTTCGCAGCTATACGTTGACGTCTAACCCGATGACGCGGACGGTGAACCGGGGCACCACGACGAGCTATGTGATCACGGGAACAGGGGACAACGGATATACGGGGAGCGTGGCGATGACAGTGAGCGGACTGCCGAGTGGGGTGACGGCAAGCCTGACGAGCCCGCGGGGGATTACGGTGAGCGGCCCGTTTGACGGGACGATGGCGATTACGACGAACACCTCGGTGGCGGCGGGCACATACGCGATTACAGTGACCGGAGTGAGTTCGGGGATTACAAAGACGGTGGTGGTGGAACTGATCGTCAACACGGACCCCGATTTCAACATCCTGCTCTCGCCGGCGACGCTGCAGACCGTGGTGGAGCGGCCGGCGGCGGGGCCGGCGACGGCGAACCGGATCATCCAGGGGGTGAACGGGTTCAACGGGCAGGTGACGGTGACGGCGAGCGGGTATCCCTCCTGCATTAGTTGGACCTCGGGAGGCAATCCGCAGAACGTGGGCGGATTCGGGGTGAATGAACTCGTGAGGAGCAATAACTGCGGGCCGGCGGATGTGGTTCCGGGGCAGTCGCACACGATCACGTGGACGGGGGTGTCGGGAAGTCTGACACGAACGGCGACGAGCACGCTGGTGCTGACGGACTATACGGTGAGCGGCACGAACGCGACTGGGGCGCGGGGTGGGACGGCGACATCGACGATCACGGTGACGGCGATCAACGGGTACTACGAGGGAGCGACGTTCAGCGTGGTGAGCGGGCTGCCGGCGAACGTGACGGCGGCGTTCAATCCCACGGTGCGGTATGGGCCTGGGACTTCGACGTTGACGTTTACGATCGGGGCGAACGCAACGCCGGGGACATACAACATCGTGGTGCAGGGGCGGGTATACAACCCAACGCCGGTGCGGCAAACGACGATCCAGTTGACGGTGAACTGAGCGCGGGAGTCAGGAGTCGGGAGTCAGGAGTCGGAATCAATGAACGGACAGCAATTGATCAGCCTTGTTCTGTTACTTGTGTTGGTGCAGCCGAGTTTGCTGGGGCAGCGGCCGCG
>CAYLPH010000026.1:0-104825 GCA_964385495.1 uncultured Candidatus Solibacter sp. | reverse complement strand
AGCCGACCGAGAAGGTTTTGACGGCGCTATCGGGCGAGACGCGCTTCATCAGCGCGGCAATCGCGCTGGAATCGACACCGCCGCTCAGGAAAACGCCCAGCGGCACGTCGGCCATCAGACGCATGCGGACGGTTTCTTCCATGCGGCGGCGGCACTCGGCGATCCACTCCTGCTCGGGAATCTCGGTGGCGGGCGTGGACTTGGGGGCATCCCAATAGCGCTGGATCTCGAGCTTGCCGTCCTGGGAAAGGCGCAGCCAGCAGCCGGGCGGCAGATGGCGAATGTTGGCGAACAGCGTCGTGTCGTCGCTCAAATAGCCGAACGCCAGGTATTCGGCCAGCGCGTCAGGGTTCAGCCTGGCGGCGACGGCGGGGTGTTCCAGCAGCGCCTTGATCTCCGACCCGAAGACGAACAGCCGGCCGTCCCAATAGTAGTAGAAGGGCTTGATGCCGAGCCGGTCGCGGGCGCCGAACAACTGGCGGCGGTTGCGGTCCCACAGCACGTAGGAGAACATGCCGCGGAAGCGCGAAAGGCTGCCGGGCCCCCACTGCTCATAGGCATGGACCAGCATTTCGGTATCGCAGCGGCTGCGATAGCGGTGGCCGGCCTGTTCCAGCGGTTCGCGCAGCCCGGCATGGTTGAAGATCTCGCCATTGTAGACAATGACGAGCGAGTCGTCTTCGTTGTACATGGGCTGGCCGCCGCCGGACAGGTCGACAATGCTCAGGCGCCGGTGGCCGAGCGCCGCAAGCTCGTCGCGGAAATAGCCGAAGCCGTCGGGGCCACGATGGGCGATGGAGGAGGTCATCCGCTCCAGGACGGAGGCGGGATAAGCATGGGCGCCAATACTAACGAATCCGGCGATTCCGCACATGAAGCAAAGCTGAGTCTATCGTAGCATTCCGGCCTGTTTCGCCCCTTTATGCCGGCCGGCGCTTGTCGATGCCGGTGGGGTTCTTCCAAAGCTCGCCGGCGGGGACGAAGAAGATGGCTAGCGCGCGAACCGTGGCGATCATCATGGCGACGAACGCGCGGGCCGCCGCCGAGAGTTTCTTCAATGGGAATCGGCGCGGGATCCAGGGATCGGCTAAGGCCAGGCCATAGCCGGCCGCCTGTCCGCCAACGGCAAGCAGGTTCAAAGGATAAGGCAGAAAGAAGCTGGAAACGGCGATCAGGATCAGCAGGTAGGGCATCAGCAGCCGGCCCACCTTGTAGGACAGGAAATGGCCGAGCATGCGGTTGCGCAACGAAAGCAACTGCGGCATATAGCGGAGCAACTGGTAGTTGCCGGCCAGGGTGCGCGACTTGCGGCCGACTTCGACTTCCAGCGGCACGGCGATGTCGAGGGCGACCGCCCGCGGCTCGATGACCAGGCGGTAGCCGGAGAAGAAGGCCGTGAGCGGCAGGTACATGTCGTCGAGCAGCAGGTCGTGGGGCAGGGGCAGAGCGCGGAGGGCCAGCGAGCGGCGCATGGCGTAATAGGCACCCGTGGCGCCGAACATCGAGTCGAGAGCGCTGAGCGAGTCGCGGAGGGCGGTCTCCAGCCGCCGGTAGTTGGCCATCTGGGCGGCGGCGGAATCGGCGGTGTCGGTCAGGTGGAGGTCGGCGCTGACCACGCCGACAGTGGGGTCGGCCAGGCAGTTCATGAGGTGTTGGAGGCTGTCGGGCCGGAGTTGCTGGCGGATGTCGGTAAGGATGAGGATCTCGTTGCCGGCGGCGGCGATGCCGGCATTGAGCCCGGCGCACTTGCCGCCGCGGGGGATGGAAAGCAGGCGGACTTCGGGCCGGGCGGCGGCGATGGATTCGGTAGCGTCGCCGCACCCGTCGGCGACGATAAGGATCTCGATGAGGTGGCGCGGATAGTCCAGACCGAGGATGGTGTCAATCTTGGCGGCCAGGTACCGCTCGCCATTGTGGACCGGAACAACGAAAGAGACCGCCGGCTGGAAGTGTTGTTTCCGGACGGGATTCGGCCGGCGGGCCGCCAGCAGGCGCAACAGAATGGGATAGCCAACCAGCACGTAGGCGAGCAGGAAAATGGCGCCCAGGAAGACGGCGATGGCGGCGGCAGGCATCGGATTCAGGGCATTCTGCCGCGGCGGCGGCGGTTTTCAGGCGGTTCGGCCGCCTTTTCCAACCGCTTCCGGAGACTTGGCCCAACAGATGACGGCGGAAGTGAGGCCAATCAGCGTCGGCACATAGAAGCGGTAGGCCAGCGACGCAAACATCAAACACACCATGCAGGCCGTGATCGACAACAGCAGGGTGTTGGCCAGCAGGCGGACGTCGGGCCCGGATGGCTTGGCTGAGCTGAGTTTCTGCAGCGAAAAGATACAGGAGAAGATGGCGCCGAGGAAGAACAGCAGGCCGGGGATTCCCATCTCCGAGGAGACTTCGGTGTAGGAGTTATGGGTCACCTGCCAGGCGCCGCGGCTGCGGCCAAGCCGCCTCTGTGCCTCGTCTTCGGCAATCGTGAACTGGCCGGGGCCAACGCCGAAAACGGGGTTGGCGAGAGTGATCTTGATACTGGCTTTGACGAGATTCTTGCGGGCTTCGGAAGAGCCTACGGCTTCGCTGAGCTGGCTGTCGTCCAGGTACTCGACCGAAGGGGTCTTGCTGAAGATGGTGAGATAGCGCTGCATCAGGATGCCGGGAGCCAGCGCCAACGTCACCATCACCACCAGGATGGTCGAACAAACAACGAGCACCCGCTGGACGGCGGACATTTTCAACAGGGCGATCAACATCATCACGGCGAAGGCCAGCATGCCGCCACGGGAGCCGGTCTTGAGCACGACCATGATGGCACCCAGCGCGGTAACAATCCAGAACGCCTTCATGAAGGAGAACCGCGAACGGTCGGAGGCATAGGCCCAGCCGGCAAAGGGCAGTGTGGTGAGGATGTGCGTGGCAAGGTCGTTGGGATTAGCCACCGTGCCATAGGCCAGCGCCAGGCGGTCGCCCCAATTGGTGCTGAACAGGAACGATGCCACCACCATAATGCTGACGGTGAAGGCGATGGCGCGGAACATCCGTTGGATATTGAGGCGGGTGACGGCCAACCCGGCGATGAGGAACAGCAGCGGAAACTCGACCAGGTAGGTGTCCTTGAGAAGCTTGAAGGAGCCGCCCTTCCATATACTGAAGGGGGTAACGAACACCATCCACAGCATGAATCCCAGGAAGATCAGGGAGGCCCTGGTGCGGAAGGCGCGCTGGATACCACCGGTAGACAACATGATCAGCAGCGCGGGGATGCCGAACAAGTACGTCA
This sequence comes from uncultured Candidatus Solibacter sp., assembly GCA_964385495.1. Taxonomy (GTDB): domain Bacteria; phylum Acidobacteriota; class Terriglobia; order Bryobacterales; family Bryobacteraceae; genus CADEFT01. The sequence continues at coordinate 101,551 of CAYLPH010000026.1, read as the reverse complement.
TGTAGGTGTTCACGCCCAGCTTGAACTCGATGAGCTGGTTCACCATGCTGAAGCGGGTGAACAGAAAGGCGAGCGCAAACAGGAAGCCGAACTCGCGGAAGGGGTTATGGACGTCGGCGTACCACGAAGCATCCCGCGGAGGGGCCGCCTTGGGCGGAGGCGTGTCCGCGGTGGCGGCGGGGGCCGGAGAAGTGGGAGTAGCGGATCGGAAGGCGGGCGGCTGGAGGGAAGCGGCCCGGCCGGAGACATTTGGCGCCACGGCCGGCTGTGCCAATGGGAAAGAAGAGGGCTTAAACCGGCTCATGAGGCGAAAGATTCCTCGCGGTCGCGATCATTCTAAGGCCAGAGTAGCACGGTGGAGGTGCGGAAACGGGATAACCACCTGCACCGGCAAGGGGATAAGAGAAGCGGCGCGGGCACTGGGCGGGTGCGTCCCGGCGTCCAGCGGACAAGGCCGGTTCGTGGGGGAGCGAAAAGCCGTTCACAAGAGTTGGAGGAAAAGTTAGGGGATAGGGTAAGTGCTTGCAAAAAATGGGGATACTGATTTGCGGCGGCCTTTTTAGGGCTTCCGGAAGAGGGGGACGGTGGGGGGGCGGGTCCTAGCATGGTGGCAGGTGCACAGAATGCAAACACGACAATTCGCTTCACTGCTGCTATTGCTAACGGCTTCGGCTTGGTGCCAAAGCCAGGTTCATCTCTCCAGCCAGTCCAAAGGAATGGACTTTACCGGCTTTCCGTCGACGAAGCCGATGCGCACGGGTACGTCGCTGCCCGGAAGCTGCGCAACCGGGGAAATGTATTTCAAGACGGACGCGCCGGCCGGACAGGGACTATATGCGTGCGTGGCCGGGAGTTGGTCGGTTGTGGGTTCCGGCGGGGTCGAGGTAGAGTTTCATACCATTTTGGATTTGAAAGCGAGCATTACGGCCACGGCGCTGTCGGTGGCGGCGGGCCGGTGCTGGGGGGCGCAAAAGCCGGCCGTAGCGGCAACCATCACCGGCGGTAGCGGGAACGGCGGTTTCGTAGTCTACTGCACGGACACACAGACGATCGTCGTGGAACACAGTACGTCGGCGGGGCTGACGCTATCCTGTACGAACTGTCTTCCGCTGCAAACCACAACGCCGGACATTCCGGAAGGGATGTACGCGATTGCGGCGGGAACGATCAGCAGCGGACAGTGGTCGGCGGTGACGGATCTGCGGGATTTCAGTATGCGGATTCGGCACGCGAATGGCAATGGGATGAGCGTGGCGTGCACGGGAGGCACCTGCGTTCACCAGGTGGATAGCGCGGTGGTCCAGACCAAAACGGATCCCTACACGCCGCTGGCGCAGTTCGATGCCGCGGCGGCTACCTTGACCCGCCCCGTGCGTACGGGGACGGCGCTGCCGGGAACCTGTACGCTGGGCGAGCAGTTCTTTAAAACCAATGCCACCGCCGGGCAGAACCTGTACGGCTGCACGGCCAGCAATGTCTGGAACGTCTTAGGGGCTCCGGCGGTGGCGGTTCATACCGAATGGATTCCCACTGGATCCTGCGCCAATGCCGGCGATGCGCCGAAGGAGGACGCGGGGCGCTGGTGGGAGCCGAAGAACGGGATACCGGCGGCGGCGAGTTCCTGTTCGGTATCGGCCGGCGGGCCCGTGAAGACAATGAGCCGGATCTTCCGGGGCAGCGCGGCCGACGCTCTGCTGCTGGCGATTCCTCTCGCCCAGAACCGCACCGGGAACATCGATCTGAGTCTCCATGGGTTCGACACCGCCGGCAGCGGCACGTTCAAGATCACGGTGGACAAAGCCTGCGCGGCAACGGGAGCGGCTTCCGATCTGAGCTACACGTTCAGCGATTCGCAGACGCTGCAGTGGACTTCGGCGGCGGCCACGACAACGGCGCAGACGTTGACCGGACTTACGGTGCCGGCCGGTTGTAGCGGGCACGGGCTACTCCTGCGGTTGATGCGCGATGTGGCGGTGAGCGGAAACTCGCCAGGCGATTACCATATGCAAGGGGCCACGCTGGTGCAGCGGTCCAACTAATGGTACGGGATGCGACAATGAGAAGAATCGTGAGGGTGACATGATGTTCGTGCTTCTTTTTGCACTGGCTTTGCAACTCCCCGCGGCGGTAACCGTAGTTACGGTGAAAAGTTCCGGTGGAGACTACCCCGCAACTCTGGCCGGACTGCAGAGCGCCGTCGACTACTGCCGCACGCTGAACGCTACCGATCCTTGTGTGGTGGAAGTGGAAGCGGGCGCCGTGATCAGCGGGCCTGCCTGTTATTTGACCTTAAGCGCGCAGACCGCGGCTACCAAGCTGATTACGATCCGGTCCAGCCGGCTGAGTGAACTGCCGGACGGGGTGCGGGTCGCGGCGGCGGATGCGCCGAAGCTGGCCAAGATAGTAAATTCTTGCGCCAGTTCGCAGGCCGTCGTCCTGATTCCTCCCGAGATCACGGGAGTGGTGGGAGCTAAGGTTGCCTCTCACTATGTACTGCAAGGCCTGGAACTTCACTACGCGGGCGAAGGGCGCAACGCGGGTGGCACGGTGAACATCGGATATAACCCCGATAACGCCTTTAAGGCGAGGGCTTATTGGCAGGCCCCGCACACCATTACGGTGGACCGCTGCTGGCTGCACGGCAACGATACCTCCACCTGGATCACCGCCGCCAGCACGCACGCCAACCAGCAAGGCATTCGCGTCGACGGCGGCAACATAACGGTGAAGAACTCCCGTATCAGCGACATCAACATGGATAACTCGGACCATGGGCAGGCTGAGACGCACGGCATTATGACCTCGAACGGCCCCGGTCCGCTCTATGTCTATAACAACTACATCGACGGGGCGATCGGATCGCTGATGGGCGGCGAATGGCCTTGGATTCCAGGTCTGGTGCTCACCGGTTCCTGGTTCTTTGGCAACGAATATTCGCGCAGCCACTCGGCGTGGCATTGGTTGGACTGGGACACCACGGACAGCCTGAATATCGCCCAGCCCTGTATCACCGGCGCTTTCTTCGAGCAAAAGGCGGCGCCGTTAAACAAGTGGAAGTGCGTAGCGGGCAGTTGGCAACCGAGCACGGATAACCGCGTGAACCGCACTTGGACGAAAAACGGCTGGGAATGCAAGAACTGCCGCATGTCGTTCGTGGAGGGCAACTTTATCCACGATATTCCCTCCACGGGGGATCAGAGCCAGTATGGGGCTGCGTTGTTGATCAACAATGTGGATGCGGCCGATGGCGCTTATGCATCCCGGCCGGAAAGCATCGTGATCCGGTACAACCGCGCGCAGCGCACGGGACAGGGACCGACTACCGGCTGGCTGGGCGATACCAAGGGCTACAAGCGCATCAATCGAGTCACGATCGAGCACAATCTTTTCGAGAGCCTTGGCGGGGCGCGCGTCAGTCCCACCCAGGGCACCTCGTTTACCACGGGTGGTGGAAAGCAGATTCAGACCTCGGGTCTGGACCTGAACCTTCGCATCGCCAAGAACACCTTTATTTACGATCGGAACTTCGGCGGATCCGGGCTCCGGCTTTCCGATGAGCCGCCTCTCGCTTATAACGTGGACCTGCGGGATAACATCCTGAGCTGGGCCGACGCCGGGCACGCTCCCTTGAACATCTTCAATGAAGCCTGCACGGCCTTCCGCGCCGTCCTGACCGGCGCGGTGTATTGGGACTACGTCGGCATGGTGGATACGAATAACCGGGGCCAGACGACGTTCAACACGATATACGGAAACGCGGCCTGCCCACCCAACAAGTCGCGGTTGGCCAGTTGGGCGGATGTGAAGTTCGTCAACTTCAACAATGGCGAAAACGGCGACTACCGGCTCTGCACGGGGCCGGGCGTTCCGCATCCTTCCTGTACCGGCGCTTCGCCGTGGGCCACGGCGTCCAGCACCGGCGGTCCGCTGGGCGCCGATGCGCGGCAGGTGATGTATGCTTCCGGCGGAGCCGAAACCGGTACTCTGGACTACAAGTTCCTGGAGTTCCAGATTCGCCGCGCGGATAAGGATCAACTCCGCTACACGGCCTACGACGAGCAGGCGTGCTCGGGAACCATCACCGGCATCTCCGGCGTGGCGGCGGCTTACTCCTGGAACGATAGCGGCGGCAACCGCGAACGCTCCATCACGCCCGGCACCCTGTCGCCCGGCTCCTACACGGCCAGGGTTACCTGCGCCGGCGGCCGCTGGCGCGAGGAGCAGTTGCGCGTCTACTAATCCAGACGGATCGCGGCCGATAGCCGGCAAGGCAGAGGCCCGCGTTTCGACACCCGCGCCACCGTAGCGGGAAACCGGTAATGGAGGGCTGGAGAAATCCAGCCCTCTTGTTTTTCCCAAGACGGCAGCGCCAGCCGCTCCAGGGCCTGGCCGTTAGCCGGATGCCAGAACTGCTCCACCAGGTGATCGCCTGGCGGCCCATCGATTTCATCAAACACCAGTAGCAGCGCTTCCCGCTTGAGCAGAATCAGGCGGCGCCGGTGGCGGAAGCCGCGATACCGGCACTCGGCCACCATGCGGTCGTACGCCGCGCCAGGCGACCATTCCACCAACCGCACTTCCGGATGCTCGCGCCAGCCGAACGGCCCGGCCGGGATGGCCTGATCCAATTCATCGATGCGCACCGTGTTATGGGCCGCCGATCCGCGAAAAGCCTCGCGCGCCGCCGCATCGCCAACATAACGGTAGGTGCCCGGATCCACCAGCAGCGGCTCTCCATTCCGCCATACCGTGAAGCTCAGCGTATCGGAGTGGCTATGCCCGCCGCGCCCTGTGCCGAACGGGCCGGCGTCGAAAATCACATGCACGCCCGGGCTTTCCAACACCGCCATCCCGATATCGGCAAACAGCCGCGATTCCAACGCCGGGGCATCGCCCGCGCCAGTGTCTTTCATAATCTCCAACCACCAGGCGGCCTGCGGCGCGATATCGGCGGCCGTTGCCCCACCCGGCCAATCCCCCCGCAGCCAGTAATGCGCCGTCGCCACGCTGGCGCGCCCGTATTCGTCATGCCTGCCAAAGGGATGGAAGAAACGGCCGCCATCGTCATCGCCAAAGAACGACAGGCGCCGCGCCGGACCCAGCAGCGCCTCCAGATAACCGGCCATCTTCGCCACAATCCGCCGGTACTCCGCATCGGGCCCGCTGAGCAGCCCATGAAACACGAACATGTCCAGCGCGTAGACATGGTAATAACTGGAATGCTCGAAGTGGCTGCCATCGGCGTGCACCTGGTTGCGGATCTCCGCCGCCACTACCGCGCCCCCCAGCCGTGCCCATTCGGCCGCTCGCGGAAACGCAAACAGCACCCCCAGCGCATGCAGCGCCACCGCCTCCCCCAACAAATGCGTGTTCGGCGAAAAGTAGAACGACAGGTTCCGCTCCAAATGGCAGCCGTGCCAGTAGAGCATCCGTAGCCAGCGCCGCCGGAACGTATCGGGGAACGCCTCGCCCGCGCAATGGAAGATCCAGATCCAGGACAGCGCGCGAAAGGCTACTTCCAGCGCACTCGCCCAATTGATGCCGCGCTGGAAGGGATTCTGCTCCATCCACGATTCCAGTTGCCGCAGCAGTTCCGCTAACGACGCCTGGTCCTGATGCAGCAGCCAGTCCTGCGCCAGAACCACCAGGTGCTGCTGCCGGTTCAGCTCCCAGATCACCTTATGATCGCCGGCCCGCTCCGCATCGAGATACGGAATGCCGCGGAAGTATTCGGTGCCGGTCTCGATGCCCGATAGCGGATCCCGCCGCCAGTGCATCTCCGGGCCCAGTCGCAGCGCAGTGCCCAACAGCGGGATATCGCCGCCGCGAATACGCGCCGCCAGATCGCGAATCTCCCGCGCGAACGGCGTCCCGCGCAGCCTTCCGGCAATGGCATCGGGGCGGGGAAGCAGCGGCAGCGGCGAAGCGGCGGCAAAGCTCCCCGGCAGCTTGGGCGGCAGGCGCAGAAGCCTGTAGTTATAGACTTCCTGCTCCAGCCGGCTGCGCAATTCCGCCGGATTCCTCAGCATTCTCGTCAACGGGCGCCGGAACCGCTCTGGGATAATGGAGGCAAACGCTGACATGTGTGGAATCGCCGGCTATTACACCCCAGGAAAACCTGCGGAACAATCCGTCGTGCGGGCGATGTGCCGGCGCATCGTGCATCGCGGACCCGACGACGAAGGCATTCGCGTCGAACGGGATTGCGGTATCGGCATGCGGCGGCTCAGCATCATCGATCTGGGAGGCGGGCATCAGCCCATCGCCAACGAAGATGATAGCGTGTGGGTGGTTTTCAATGGCGAGATTTATAACTACCAGCCGCTGCGTTCCTATCTAGAAGGCCACGGCCATCGCTTCCGCACGCAGTCCGATACCGAGACGCTGGTCCATCTGTATGAACAGGAAGGCGCCGCGGGTCTCCACCGGCTGCGCGGCATGTATGCCTGCGCCATCTGGGACAGCCGCAAGAATAGCCTCCTGCTGGTGCGCGACCGCTTCGGCAAAAAGCCCCTCTATTACGCCGTCAACAAAGACGGCCTCTACTTCGCCAGCGAGTTGAAGTGCCTGCTCGAAGCCGGCGTGCCCGTCACTTTGGACCCCGGCGCCCTCAAACTCTATTTCCAGTTCTCCTATATCCCCGACCCCTGGAGCCCCTACAAAGAGATCCGCAAGCTGCCCCCGGGCGGCTGGCTGCGCTTCGATGCCCATGGCCGCGTGGAACAGGGCAAATACTGGACGCTGCCCGTACCCGCCGAATCCGGCAGCCCGGACGAAGCCGACACGCTCCGCCAGTTGCGCGACAAGTTTGACGAAGCGGTGCGCGTGCGCATGATTGCCGACGTGCCCTTAGGCGCCTTCCTCAGCGGCGGTATCGACTCCAGTTCCGTCGTCGCCTCCATGGCCCGCCAAAGCAAGGAGCCCGTCCGCACCTTCTCCATCGGCTTTGAAGAGGCCGATTACAACGAGCTGCCCTACGCCCGCATGGTGGCCGGTCAATATAAGACCGATCATCACGAGATGATCGTCAAGCCCGACAGCGTCGCCCTCGCCCAGCGCCTGGTCTCCCACTTCGACGAACCCTTCGGCGATTCCTCCTCCATCCCCACCTTCCTGGTCTCGGAGTTCGCCGTCCAGCATGTGAAGGTGGCGCTCACCGGCGATGGCGGCGACGAGCTGTTCGCCGGCTACGAAAGCTTCTTCTGGGTCAACAACGCCCGCCGCTTCGACGCCATTCCGCAGCCCGCCCGCCGCGCCCTCGGCTGGCTGGCCGGCCAGCTTCCTTACTCGGCCTACGGCAAGAACTATCTCCACATGCTGAGCCGCCCGACGCCGCTGCTGCGCTACTTCGAACTGAACTACGCGCCTTACTACCTGCGCCAGCGGCTGCTCACCAGCGATTGGATGCTGCCCGCCGACCAGGCCTTCCTCGAACGCACCTTCGCCCATTGCCTGGTCCCCAACGGCGCCGATGTCCTCACCCAGGCGCTCTATTTCGAAGCCACCGCCAAGCTCACCGGCGACATGCTGGTGAAGGTGGACCGCATGTCCATGGCGGCGTCCTTGGAAGTGCGCTGCCCCCTGCTCGACCATGAGCTGGCCGAGCTGGCCGCGCGCATCCCCCATGAATCGAAGATGCGCGGCGGGCGGGGGAAGGATGTGTTGCTGCGAGCCATCGGCGACCGCCTGCCCAACGGTCTCCTGAATCGCCCCAAGAAAGGCTTTGCCGTCCCGCTACCCCTGTGGTTCCGCGGCGCGCTACGGCCCCTTCTTTGGGATACCCTGCGCAGTAAGGAATTCCTCGGCCGCGGCATGGTGTCGGAAAGCTTCGTTAATACGCTGCTCGAAGAGCACGACAGCGGCCGCCGCGACAACTCGCACTGGCTGTGGATGCTGCTGATGCTGGAGCTGTGGTTCCGGGGTTTTCCCCAAAGCCGCGGATTATCGTAGAGGTTGATAGCCATTGCCATCCCGGCGCAGCCAGTTGACGACATCGGCATCTAACCGCACCGTGACTTGTTGTTTGACCGGCCGGTAAAACGGGTTGCGGACTGCCTTACTCCAGAAGTCCTCCGTGTTCCGGGATATCGGAGAGATTGATGTCCGCGTCCGCCCGGGCGGCGGCTTTGGTGAGGCGATTCTTCCGCGCCGCGGTGGGCTTGCGCAAGAGTTTATGAACAAGCTTCGCCATAACGGGACCGCTCCTTTCTTGTGGCCTTGCGGGCGGAGATGATCCGCACCAGTTCCGTTTCGCCGTCTGGGCTGCTACAGGCCGCTCCGTTCAAGGAGCGGTGATTCTGTCCCGAAGCTCGTTAGGGGCCAGAGCGAGAAAAAGGGGGCGCGGGTGAGAACCGAATAAAACTCGGCCAGGCCGTGACTGGTGATGCACGCCTTTAGCTCCCCCGATTGAACCCGCTTGATCAACTCGACGGACGGAATGTAGTGGGGGTGATCCTGAACGCAAGCGGCAACGAGGATGTTCGTATCGATGTAGGATTTCACAGGCCGGAAATCTTCCGGATGCGTTCTTCCCTGTCCTCGCGAATCGCCTCCCGGGTCTGAGCGGTTTCGTAAGTACGAAGCCCTCCCCCCAAAAACCCTAAAGCCGATACCCCCCTTCCGCCGATAGTACCTATGTCGCGGGTTTCTGGCGTCGCGTTGGTCGAGCCGGACGCCCCGGAGCTCGCCCCCGCTCCCCGCTTTCCCGGGAGGATTTCCGAAATGCCGTCACTTGCGGCCCCTGGTGCGTCCTTAGTCAGCACCACGGCCGGTCTGCTCCAACACTACTGGTCCACGCAGCAATGGCGTCTCCTTTACCGCGAGACGGACGCCACCCTGCCGCCTACCAGCCTGGCTTCTTTGCAACCAATTGCCCCGCCGTCCAACGCCATGTGGGCCGATCCTTTCCCGGTCAGCCTGGGCGCGCGCCGCTTCGTCCTGTTTGAAGAATGCACGTACCGGTTCTGGGGACGGACCACGGGCAGCCGCGGCATCCTGCGGGCCATGGAGTACCTGGGTGGCGGCTTGTGGTCCCCGCCGCGCACCATCCTCGAACGGCCCTATCATCTCTCTTATCCGTTCGTGTTCGAAGCGGGCGGCCGCCACTACCTCATTCCCGAAACCCTTGCCAACTCGGCCATCGAACTTTACGAAGCCGTTGAGTTCCCCTGGCGCTGGCGCTTTGTCCGCTCCCTTCTCACCGATGTCAGCGCCGTCGATACAACGCTGGCCGAGATCAACGGCACCTGGTGGATGTTCACCTGTATGGAAAGCCGCGGGGCGCCCAATCGCGATCTGTGCCTGTTCCATACCAACGATCCGGTGAACGGCCGCTGGATCCCGCATTGGAAGAACCCCGTCGTGATGGATTCCAGTTGCGCGCGCATGGCCGGTAATCTTTGGTTCGACGGCACGCACTGGATCCGCCCCGGGCAGGATTGCTCGGCGGGCTATGGCGCAGCCGTGAAGCTGCGCCGCATTCTCGATCTCACCCCACACAGCTACTGCGAACAGGCGCTGGGCCGGCTGGGCCCGGAGACGCTCGACGGCGCCTCGGGCGTGCATACCTTCAACATGGCGGCGGGCCTGCAGTGCAGCGACGCGCGCCGGAGTGTCGAGCGATGGCGCCTGCGCTGATCCGCGTGCACCCGCTGGCGGAGCCGGACATCGACCCGCTGCTTCGCTTTGCCGCCGGTTATTACGGTCCGGACTCTCACCAGGCCCGGCGGACCCGTTTTGAGTGGCTCTACCGGGACAATCCCTTGAGTCTGGGGCCATCCAAGGATGTTCTGGTGGCAGTCAACGGCGATGACAAAGTCGTTGGCTGCCACTGGAAAACGCGCCTCGCCTGGCGCTTCAACGGACAACGCGTAGTCATTCCCAGTTGTCACGATCTGGCCATCCTGCCCGAGTACCGCCAGGGACAGGGACTGCAACTGGTGCTGGCCGCCCTCGCCGGCGAAGAGCGCGCCGCGCTGCTCGGCCTGTCGCCGCAATCGGAAGGCATCTACGCCCGCATGCGCTGTCCGGAAGTGCCCCTGGTGCGCCTGCGGAAGGTGCTGTCTTACGCCCGCACCGCGCTCGGCATGGCCGGCCTCCGCGGCTGCCGCCCCAAGCAGCGGCTCGCCTGGCAAGACCAGGCCATTCCCGTCACGGCCACTGCCCTGCCCGACGACGCTCTGCTGGCGGCTGCCCTGCTGGTTCCCTCCGCTGGCGACGGATCGCTCGCATGGACGCTCGAAACCTTCCGCTGGCGCTTCTTCCATCCGCGCGGGCCGGCCCATGTACTGGTGCTGGTGGGCGATGCCGCGGCTCCCCTCGGCCGCGCGGTGTTCTCTTATGGCCAGCGCCGCGGAGCCGTGATGGCGCGCCTGGTAGATGTAGCCACCGCCGGTGTCGCGGCTTTCCACCCCGTGCTGGATGCAGCGGAAAAGGCCATGCGGCGCCTGGGCGTTGCCGTCGCTACCGCCGCCGCCACCACGCCGCCCGCGCTCGACTGGCTTTACGCACATGGCTGGAAGCCGCAACAGGGCGTCTCGGCACGATTCTTTCTGCGCCGCCGGGAACCCTTGCCGGTCGCCGCAATCTGGGGAGGAAGCTATGACTACGGATACGACGCAAACTGAACTGTTCGACGTGATCGAACGCTTCATCCAGGAGATGCGCGAAGGCAAGGGAATGCCCGCCGGTTTTACCCTGACGCCCGCCACGTCGCTGGTGGACGGCTCGGCCGGCGTTGACTCGCTGGACGTCGCCGCGCTGGTCGTCGAACTGCAGAATCACACCGGGAAAGATCCCTTCGCCGAAGGATTCGTGAACTTCGAAGATGCCGCCACTCTCGTTGCTCTCTACTCTTGATAACGGCAACCGGCTGGTAGTGGAAGGCGCCACCGAATCCACCGGCCGCTCCCTGCTCGGTCGCGCCCGCGCGCTCGTAGCCGGAGAAGGCGGGATCCGCCGTCTTTGCGTCTGGTCCGCCTCGCCCGCCGATATCCTCACCGCGCTCGCACTGGCCGAACGCGCCGCCGCCGCCGTGTTCCTGGCGCATCGTTCGCTTGCCGCCGAACAGGTTTGGGACATCGCCGGGCAATACGGCATCGACGCGCTGTGGCTCGACGGCGATACGCGCCTGCTGCGCCGTCCGCCGTCCGGCGAAGCCGCCGATGCCGATGCCGGCGCCATCCACCTGATGACCTCCGGCACCACCGGGCTGCCCAAGGTGGCGCGCCATTCCCTCGCCTCGCTGGCCGCCTCCATCCGCCGTACCGAAAACAGTGCCGAAGCCCGCTGGCTGCTCACCTATCCCACCACCAGCTTTGCCGGCCTGCAGGTGGTGCTGGCGGCGGCGCTCGGCGGCGGCATCCTATACGCACCGCCCGATACTTCGCCCCCGGCCCTGGTAAGCGAACTACGCCGGCGCGCCATCACCCACGCCAGCGGAACGCCATCGCTGTGGCGCAAGCTGCTGCTCGCCCTCAGCCCCGACGCCCCCATCGACACCCTCAAGAACATCACCCTCGGCGGCGAAGCCGTCGACCAAGCCACGCTGGACCGTCTCAGCCAGGCCTTCCCGCAGGCCCGCCTCCGTCACGTCTACGCCTCTACGGAAGCCGGCGTCATCCTCACCGTCGCCGATCACCGCGCCGGCTTCCCCGCCTCCTACCTGCACGGCGGCCCCGGCCAGACCGCGCTGCGCATCCGCGACGGCATTCTCGAAGTCCGCACCCCAGGCCTCATGAAGAAGTACGTCTCCGGCCACGCCAGCCCGCTCACCGACGACGGCTGGCTCTCCACTGGCGATGCCGTCTTCGAACAGGATGGCCGCATCCTCTTCCAGGGCCGCGCCGACGGGCGTTGCAATGTCGGCGGCTTCAAGGTCTTTCCGGACCAGGTGGAAGAAGCCGTCCTCGCCGTCGATGGCGTTGCCGAAGCCCGCGTCTATGCCGAAAAGGGGCCGCTCGCCGGCGACGTGCTGATAGCCGAAGTCGTGGCCCATCCCCACCTCGACAAAGCCGGACTGCGCACACGCCTTATGGCCCACCTGCGCCGCACGCTGCCCGGCTTCGCCGTCCCGCGCATCCTCCGCTTCCCCGAAGCGATCACCCTTTCGGCCTCTCAGAAGAAAGCGAGAACGAATGTCTCTCCTCCAGCGGCATGTGGTCATTAGCGGCGGCAGCCGCGGCCTGGGGCTCGCCCTCGCCAAGGGCCTGCTGGAGGACGGCTATCACCTGTCCACCTGCAGCCGCACGCGCACTCTCGAAGTGGACCAGCTCCTCGAGACGTGGCCGGACACCTTCTCCTGGCACCCCTGCGCGGTGGAAGATGCCGCCCAATCCCAGCAGTTCCTCGCCGATGCCCGCGCGCGCTTCTCTACTATCCCCTTCTACGCCCTCATCAACAACGCCGGCATCGCGCGCGACGGCATCCTCGCCACGCTGCCCGTCGTCGAGATCGACCGCCTCATCGGCGTAAACCTGCTCGGCGCCCTCTACCTGGCCCGCGCCGCCGCCCGCCTGTTCGTCAACGCCACCGGCGGCGGGCGCATCCTCAACATCAGCTCCATTGTCGGCCTGCGTGGCTACAACGGCCTGGCCGCCTATTCGGCCACCAAGGCCGGCATGGATGGAATGACTCGCGCGCTGGCCCGCGAACTCGGCCGCAAACAGATCACGGTCAACTCCATCGCCCCCGGCTACCTCACCACCGAGATGTCCTCCACTCTCGGCGACGCGCAGCGCAAACAGATTATCAATCGCACCCCGCTCGGGCGCCTCGGCGATCCGGCCGACGTGCTGCCGCTGGTGCGCTTCCTGCTCGGCGACGGCGCCCGTTTCCTCACCGGCCAGACCCTGGTCATCGACGGTGGGATTAGCTGCTGAAGGGCCGCCCCATCAGCCGGTGATACAACGCCACCCAGTTCTTGCCCACCGGGACCGGGTTATACTGCAACGCCTCTTCGCGCCCATCGGCCGTCAGCCGCTTCACCAAAGCCGGATCGTCCAATAACCGGAAGGCCGCTTCGGCCACCGCCGCATCGTCGTTGCTATCCACCAGTAGGGCGTTCTTTTCATGCGTGGCCACATAGGGAATCCCGCCGGCGCGCGTGGCGATAATCGGCAGCCCCGTGGCAAAGCATTCCAATATCGACACCGGCATGTTGTCGATATTCGGTGTCGTGATATAGATCTCGGCGTCGTTATAAAGCTGGTGCACCCGCTCATGCGGTACGCGGCCGATAAACCGCGTATTCTTCAGCCCCAGGCCGCGCGCATACTGCTCCAGGCTCGCCTTGCTCGGCCCGTCGTGGGCGATCGTCAGCGACGCCTCCGGAATGCGCTTCTGGATGCGGGCAAAGGCGCGCAGCAGGCACTCCACGTTATACAGCGGCTCCAGAATCCGGTTCGTCATGAACACCGGCTTCAACGGACCCCGCTCGCGGAACGGAAAGTGCGACGTGTCGATACAGTTCAGAATCGGGTATGCCGTAATCGAGAACTTCTTAAATACATCCACCAGGAAGTTCGACGGCGTGATAATCACATCGGCCAGCCGGAAGCTTTCGCGCGCCATCCGCGACCGCCGCAGATGATCCTCGCCCTGCCCGTCGTGATAGTTGAGGATGACTTTCTTCCCCGTCAGCCGCCCGATCAGCAGCGCCGGCAGCGTCCACAGCGTGTACGACGTATAGCCCGCGGAAAACACATGCAGTACCTCGCAGCGCGGAATGGCGGCAAGGATCCGCGGCAGGTAGAGGAGGAATCGCAGAATGGTGCGGATAAAGCGCACCTCGCGCAGCGCCTCCGGCAGCACCGGGTCAATCGCCAGGAACGTCATTGCGATCGAGGGGAACTTATCCACCTCCCGCCGCAGGCGCGCCACCTGCACCGCCTGGCCGCCCAGAATATGCATCGACGGCCCGATCAGCAGTACCTTGATCGGCCGGGGGTTATCAACTGGTGACATCGGTTAAGCGAATGGGCTCCACCTGCCCGCTGCGGCAGGACTCCATCAGGCGAATGCAGCCGAGCGACGCGCGCGCCCCATCCAGCACCGAAACCGGCGACGGGCCGCCGCGCCGGATGGCCTCGACAAAGGCCTGCAACTGCACGTCATAACCCTTATCGGCAAACCACTTCGAGGAGTTCCGCCGCAGCGAGCCGCAAATCGAAAGCTGCTTGAAGTTCTCCGTAATCACGCCGAGGCCCTGCGCGAATACCTCCACGCGCTCGCCTTGCGACGTCTTGCTGCCGATAGTGCCATAGGTCAGGTTCGCCACCGACCCATCGGCGAAGCGGAAGCTCGCCGCCACGTTGTTCTGCCCCACCGGCTCCTTCACATCCGTTGGCAGCGAGCAGGCGTATACCGACACGGGCTCGGCTTCCAGCAGCCAGTACATGAGGTCCACGAAGTGGCAGGCCTCGCCCAGGATGGCCCCGCCGATTGACGGATCGGCCATCCAGTAGGAGCCCGATATGCCCGGCGAGTTCATGCGGCAGTTGACGATCACCGGGCCGTTGCGCCGCTTGATCTTCTCCTTCATCTGCACATAGAAAGGCGCCCAGCGGCGGTTGAAGCCCACCATCAGCACCTTGCCCGACTTCTGCGCCGCCTGGTATAGACGGCGGCATTCGTCCACCGTGAGCGCCATCGGCTTTTCCACGAACACGTGCTTGCCGGCTTCGAGCGATGCAATGGACTCGCGGGCATGCGCCGCGTTGCGGCTGGTGATCAGCACCGCCCCCACCGCGTTATCCGCCAGCACGTCCTTCAGTTCCGTAGTCGCGTAGTTGGCCTTGAAGCGCGAGGCGTAGTTCTTGGCCCGCACCCCGCCGCCCGATTGCACCGCCACCAGCCGCGTCCCGCCAATCTTCCGCAGCGCCGGCAGGTGCGCCCAGCGCGCCAGGTTCCCGGCCCCGATCAGCGCAAAGCCCAGCTCGCCCGTTGCCGGCGCGCCTGCCACTGGGGTAATCTCGGCCTTGCGTTGCGGCACGAACGATTCTGGCGTTCCGGTATTGGCATAGCGCAGCAGCACGGCCAGGCTGGTGCTGCCCGGCTGGAGAATGGTTTCGTAAGCCTTCGGCGCCTCTTCGAGCGGAAACTGGTGCGTCACCAGCGGCTCCACCGACACCTGCCCCGATCCCAGCAACTGCAGGAACTGCTCCATGTTGCGGTTCTCGGTCCAGCGCACGTAAGCAAAGGGATAATCCTGGCCCGCCTTCTCGTAATTAGGGTCGTAGCTGCCCGGCCCATAGGCCCGCGACAGATACAGTTGGATCTCCTTCATGTACATCTCGTACCAGGGGAAGTTCATCTGTACCGCGCCCACCACGACGATGCGCCCGCGGTCCCGGCATAGCTCGAGCGCCGCCTTCGCGGGCGCGTCGGACTTGGCCGCCGCGGCAATGATCACCACGTCGGCGCCGCGCCCATCGGTCAACGCCAGTACCGCTTCCTTGGCCCCCGACCCCGCCGCCACCGTCTGCCAGGCGCCCAGCTTCCGCGCCAGTTCCATGCGCTCCGGCCGCAGGTCCATGGCAATGACCCGCCCGCCCTGCAACCGCGCCAACTGCGCCGTCAACTGCCCTACCAGCCCGAGGCCGATGATGACCACCGATTCGCCCAGGCTGATATTGCCGATGCGCACCGAGTTCAGCGCAATGCTGCCGAGCGTGGCAAAGCAGGCGTTCTCAAACGGCACGTTGTCCGGCACGCGCGCCACCAACTGCCGCCCGGTGACGATGGTTTCCGCATGGCCCGTGCCTTCGCCTCCGTATGCCACCCGCGCGCCTAATTCCAGATCGGTAACCGTGGGGTGCTTCTCCACCAGGATGCCTGCCCCGGAATAGCCCAGCGCGGCATATTCGCTGAACTTGGCATTCACTTCGCGCATCGTGGGGATAGGCCCGTTCATCTGCATCACGTCCAGCACCTTGCGGATATGCGAGGGGTTATCGGCAACTTCCTTGATCACCCCCTCCTGGTGAATGCTGGCCGTTTCCGTGCCGCTGCTGATCAACGAGTACACGGGACGAATCAGAACATGGTGCGGACCGGCGACCGGATCCGGGACAGTCTCCACAACGATGTCCTTCAGCCCTTTACGTAGGAGTTGTTTCATGCGGCGGGATGCCTCTTATTGTAACGAGCGGGCCATTCCCTATGCGATCATCGGCGTGAATGATGGAGGCTTTACTGCTATCGCAGTTCCTGGATATCGGGGGCACCGAACGGCAGATTGCCGAAGTGGCCAAGGCGCTGCCCCGCCATGGCGTACGGGCCGCGGTGGCCAGTATGCGTCCGGGCGGCATGCGGGCCCGCGAACTGCGGGCGGCCGGTGTCGAGGTGTTGTGCTTTGAAGTGCGCTCGTTCGTAAAGCCCAGCCTGCTGCCACCGGCCCGCGCTCTCTATCGCTTCCTCAAACAGCGGCGTATCCAGGTAGTGCATGCCTTCGATCCGCCCGCCGCCGTCTTCGCCACCCCGCTGGCCAAGCTGGCGGGCGTCCCCCTGGTGCTCTCCAGCATGCGCGGCGAGCGCGGCTTCCTGCCGTCCAACATGCAACGCGCCTTACAGGTGACCGACCGCATCGTCGACGGCATCGTCGTCAACTGCGACTTCCTCCGCCAGGAGCTGCTCACGCGCTACCAGGTGCCCGCCGCGCAACTCGACCTCTGCTACAACGGCGTCGACCGCGCGGTCTTCCAACCCGGCCCGCGCCAGCGTCCGCCCGAACTGGCAGATGCCGCGCTCGTTGTGGGCTGCGTGGCGGCCCTGCGCCCGGAGAAGTCCATCCTTACCGTTATCCAGGCGATGGCGAAGGTGAAACACCCGGGCATCAAACTGGTGATTGTTGGCAGCGGGCCCGACGAGCCGCGGCTGCGGGCCGAGGCTGAGTCCAGTGGCCTGTTCGTACCCGCCACGCCCGAGGTGCCCAAGTGGAACCGCGCCATGGACATCTTTGTGATCCCATCGCTCACCGAAGCGTTCTCCAATTCCCTTCTGGAGGCGATGAGTTCCGGCTGCGCGGCCATCGGCTCGCGGGTGGGCGGCATTCCGGAGCTGATCCTGGACGGGCGGACGGGACTGCTGTTTGAGCCAGGTAACCCCGCCAGCCTGGCCGATGCCATCGACAAGCTGGCTTCGGACACCGCGCTGCGCGCCCGCTGCATTGCCGCCGCGGAAGAGCGCATCGCCCGCCAATTCACCATGGACGCCTCGGCCGCCACGATGGCCGGCATCTATACGCGGCGCCTGGCGCAACGCGGCTAATCACGCCCGCGCCGATCCCTGCCATCGCCGCCGCAACGCCACCATGCCGCGCAGCAGCCCCGGCGCCACCCGCAGCGCCGCAATCGTAGCCGCCAGCTTCGGCCGCCGCAGCACCTCATTGGCCTTGCCAAAGCATTCCCGCGCGGTATCGTAATCGCCGGCCTCAAACGACACCCGGCCCACTTCCAGATCGCGTAGCGCCATGGATCTCCGCCGCGCCGCGCTCACCAACTCGCGCTGTGGCGGCGTCAACGGCTGGTCGCGCAGCAGCTTGTCATAGGCATAGACCTGCCCGCTATACATGCGGATGGAATTCGTCGACAGGCTCTCTTCTCGAATGCGGTAATCGACCAGCGGCCGCGTGTGATAAGCGATGGGATAGCGCAGGGCGATGCGCATCCACAGGTCGTAATCCTCGGCATGGCGGGAAGCCGGATCCCACATACCGGCTTCGATCACCGCCTGGCGGCGGATGGTGGCCCCGTTCAACACCGTGCAGCGCTGCGTCACCAAAGCTTCAAACGCCGGCGCGCCTTCCGACGGCGACAACTCCATCACCAGGCGTCCGTTCAGCGGTCCGCTACCGCGGTAGCGCATGTTGGGATACACCAGCGCCAGCTTGGGATCGGCATCCAGTATCGGCAGTTGCGTTTCCAGATACTCCGGCATCCAGCAATCGTCGGCATCGAGCAGGGCTACCAGCGGCGCCTGCGCGGCCAGCAGCGCCGTATTGCGCGCCGCCGACGGCCCGCCGTTGGCCTGTTTGCGATAGACGATGCGGTCGCGGTAGGGCTCGAGCGCCGCTTCCAGATTCGCCGTATCGGGGCAACCGTCGTTGACGACGACGATCTCCCAGCCATCCACGGTCTGCGCCAGTACCGAACGAATCGCCTCGCCGATATAGGCCGTTACGTTATAGGCAGGGATAAGAACACTGACGCGCGGGGTCCCTGCCATAATCTATTCCACTCGAAGCCTAACATAGGCCGGCAAATGGCATACTGAACAGTAGCGTCTCCGGAGCCGATGAGCGATCCTTCCCAAAACAAAAGCGGTCCCAAACGTGTGCGTACGATCAGCCCGGCGTCCTTTGCTCCAGGACAGGTAGCCGGCTATCTCTCCCGCTTATACGAGTATGGGGATCTGTTGCTCACCCTCACCCATCACCGCATCCGCGTGCGCTATAAGCAATCGGCGCTCGGCCTGGCGTGGGCGCTGCTGCAGCCGCTGTCGCTGATGCTCATCTATACGGTGATCTTTTCGGTGGTCACGCGCATTCCTTCCGATGGCACTCCTTATGCCGTGTTTGTCTACGCGGCGCTATTGCCCTGGACGCTGTTCTCCACCGGCCTGACGAGCGCGGTGGGCGGCCTGGTCAGCCATACGCACCTCATCACGAAGGTCTATTTCCCGCGCGAGGTTCTGCCGCTGAGCTACGTACTGGCGGCTATCTTCGACTTCCTGACCGCCTCGCTGGTGCTGGCCGCCATGATGCTCTACTACGGGATCGTGCCCAGCCTCTACATCTTCTGGGCCATCCCGATCCTGGGCCTGGGCGTATGCGTGCTGACCGCGCTTTCGCTGCTGCTGTCGGCCTTGCAGGTGTGGATCCGCGACATCGGCATCGCCATGCCGCTGGTGCTGCAGTTGTGGATGTTCGCCACCCCGGTGGTTTACCCGCTCAGCGCCGTCCCGCAATGGCTGCGCGGCTATTACATCCTTAACCCCATGACTGGCGTCATCGAGAACTTCCGCCGCGTCGTTTTACAGAACACCGCCCCGGACATGCCGTCGCTGCTGGCTTCGGCTGTCTTCTCGGCGCTGCTGCTGCCGGTGGCCTATCTCTACTTCAAGCAGCGGGAAGCCACGATGGCCGACGTGATCTAAGCCATGGATGCCAACGTCGATCTGGCCGTCAATAAGGTTTCCAAACGCTACCGCATCGCGCATGAACAGACGGGCGGCGGCCTGGCCGGGCGTTTGCGCCAGATGCTCGGCGGCGGGGGGCAAGAGGAGTTCTGGGCGGTCCGCGACGTCAGCTTCCAAGTGCATAGCGGCGAATCGGTGGGCATCATCGGCCACAACGGCGCCGGCAAGAGCACGATCCTCAAGATGCTCTCCGGCATCACCACGCCTACCGAAGGCGATATCCAGGTCCGCGGCCGGCTCACGGCGCTGCTCGAAGTGGGCAGCGGCTTTCATCCGGAATTGACCGGACGCGAGAATATCTTCCTCAGCGGGTCGATCCTCGGCATGAGCCGCCGCGAGATCCACAGCAAGCTCGACGGCATCATCGACTTTGCCGAGGTGCGCGATTTCATCGACGTCCCGGTGAAGCGTTACTCGTCGGGTATGTACGTGCGGCTGGGTTTTTCGATTGCCGCGCATCTGCATCCGGACGTGCTGCTGCTCGACGAGGTGCTGGCGGTGGGCGACATGGCCTTCCAGCAGAAGTGCCAGCGGCGCATTTTGGAGCTATGCGGCCAGGGCATGACCGTGGTCTTTATCTCGCACGACCTGCAGGCGGTGGAGCGCGTCTGCAGCCGCACGCTGGTCTTCGATCATGGCCGCATCGTGTTCGACGGCGGCACCAAGGACGCCATCAACCAATACAACAGCAGCGGGCGCTTCAATGCCGCGCATCGCAAAGGCATCAGCGACAAGGTGCACGCCCGCGCGGTGGAGTTCTTCGCGCAGGATAGCGCGACGCCGGTGAGCCATGTCCGCACCGGCGACTTCGTGCGGTCGCGCATCCTGGTGGATTGCGCCGTGGCGGTCGGCAAAGTCTACGCCGATCTGTATTTCAACGGTCCGGACGGCTATCTGCAATGTACGCTTAGCACACGCGACCGGCTGTTCGATCTACCGGCCGGCCGGCACGGCATTGAGTTTGTTCTACCAGAACTGGCGCTGCGCCCCGATGTGTACCGCATTGACGTGATCGTTAGCTCGGAATGCTCGTCCGATCCGCTGGAGTGGTTGGTGGGTTGTGCGATGTTGAAGGTGAATCCGGGCAAGTTTATGAGCGGCGTCTTCCGCCATCCGCACCAATGGTCGGTGGTTTCCGCCAATGCGCCCGTTGCAACCCGCGGCGGCGGCGTTGACGATGTATGGACCTGACGCTACTGGTCTGCACGTACAATCGCGCCGCCGACCTGGCCGGCCTGCTCGATAGCGCCTTCGCCCAACAGATCGCGCCCGGCGCCACCTACGAAATCGTGGTTGTCGATAACAACTCGCGCGACCAGACGGCCGATACGGTGAAGCGCGCCGCCGCCCAAAGCCCCGTGCCCCTGCGCTACTTCTTCGAAGCCCGGCAGGGCAAGAGCTATGCCCTTAACACGGCCATTGCCGAGGCGCGCGGCGAGATCTGTTCCATTGCCGACGACGACCTGATTCTACCGCCCGATTATGTGCGCCGCACCCTGGAGATCTTTCGGGCGTATCCGCGCCTGTCGCTGCTGGGCGGGCGCGTGCTGCCCAAGGCAAGCCAACCGCTGCCCGCCTGGCTTACCAGCGAACACTACGCTCCGCTGGCGCTATCGGCCTTTGGCGAGCAGCCCTTCGCCACCAACAAGGAGAGGCCCGTCTGCCTGCTGGCCGCCAGCTTCCGGAAACGCGACCTGCTGGCAGCCGGCGGCTACCAGGAGGGACTCAGCGTATCGGAGGGGCGCATCGGCGGTATCGAAGACGCCGAGATCTACCAGCGCATGTACGAAGCGGGTTTCGAAGGCCGCTACGACCCGTCGCTGTTCCTGTATCACAAGGTGGAGGCCTACCGGCTGACCCGCTCCTACCACCGCCGCTGGCATCGCGACCACGGCCGTCATTACGCTCAGGCGCGTATGCCCGAATTCGAACGGGACTCGCGATTCCAGTTGTTCGGTGTGCGCTCGTTCGTCTACCGCCAAACGGTGGAAGAGGCCTGGCGCTGGCTTACCGCCCGCGATGCGCAAACCCGCACCGCCGCCGAAATGCAGTTCTGTTTCCTGGCGGGTTACATCGGCCAGCGCTGGAAGGCGTAGGCGCTGTCTTAGTTCGTCGCGAAGCCCAGTTCCATCCCCAACAGCTTCAACGGCGCGGGGGACGTGTCGGCCAGATCGTTGCCCAGCCGCCGCAACTCGACCGACAGCAGATCGCCGGCCTTGCAACCGGTGGCGAGGTTCTTAAGCTCGGAAACAGCGACCTTGCCGTGGCCGGTATCCTTCACCACCCCGGTCCACAGCGGCTTCGGCTGCATGCCGTCGTAGAACGCGCCGTTGCCGGCGCAAGCGAGCGCCAGTTGCAGTTTCCAGTTGCCGGTGGGTAGCCCCTGCGCGGTGTCGACGGCGAAGATCCGTGCTTCCAGCGTGCCGGTCCAGTCGGGCGGCGCCACCGTCGTGATCGACCGCGAGGAAAGCGCCTTCGGAGCCATGGGCGCGCTGCTGTCGCCGCATTGCAGCGCCGCCTCGGCGCCCGATACGGCCGTCTTGCTGAGCAGCTCCGGACGAAACGGCGTGCCCGGCGGCGCCGCCGGCGGGCAGGCGGCCATCGAGGCCAGCCCGAAGAAGGTCCGCGCCACGGAGGCCACCGCTACCGGCGTCCACTGGTTCGGCCCGCTGCATTCGTGGAGACGCTTGCCCGCCGCGCCGCCGGTGACATAGAGAAACTCGCCGGGGGTACAGGTTGGCGTCACCGCGGCCGCCATCCGGAATGGACGCGTCATGGTAGCCTTGGCCGCATCCAACTGCGCAATCGGGGTTACGTTTTCGGTCCGCAACTGCACAATCGCCGGATCCACCTGGTGTACGCAGGTGGCGCCGGAACACTGGACGTTCATCCCAATGCCGTTGGTGTGCCGCGAAGCCGTGACAAAGTCGCGTTCGTCGGTGACCGACGCGAAGGCTCCGCCGGTAATGGTTCCCGACGCGATCTTGTACATTCCGTCGGGCACGTTTGGCGTGGTTACCTGGATGGGGATGCAGCCGCTGCACTGCATCCGCAACTCGACCGGGCTGGCATATTCCACCACGATGGTCTGCGTATCCGTGCAATAGGCGACGAACGAGCCGTTGCCATTACCGCTGGTGATGGTGGCGGTGGCGGCCGGCTTTTTGGCGCCCGCGCAACGGCCGGCTTCAATGGAAAGCGACGACCCCGCCGCGGCCGGCCGGAAGTCGGAAACCGCGGTCTGGAAAAGGTTCTGTCCTTGCAGCGGCACCAGGGTGAGAGATACCAGGACTAACAAAGTCACTAGAACGCCTGCAAGAGCAATTCGCACGCTAAGCCTCCGGATTTACAATAGGGAACGAGCCCGTTGCCCGTATTATCCCATACCCAACCGGGCCGGCCCCCTTCAATAGTTGAACCTCCGGAGGCGCAGTATGATTCTCGCTCGAACTCGCGCGGCGCTGTTGCGCTGGATGTGCTCAACCGGCGTCACTTACAAGGTACGGGGCATGTGGCGGGTATCGCGCGGC
Organism: uncultured Candidatus Solibacter sp.; assembly: GCA_964385495.1. Classification (GTDB taxonomy): domain Bacteria; phylum Acidobacteriota; class Terriglobia; order Bryobacterales; family Bryobacteraceae; genus CADEFT01. The sequence goes on along the minus strand of CAYLPH010000026.1, from coordinate 78,827 downwards.
TTGGCTCGCGGTCTGACGTCGTATCCGGTCTCTATTCAGGGCGAAACTCTCTACGTGGATCTCGAAAGCCTGCATGGGCATGCCATCCAGCTTTTGACCGATCCCGAACAGTACGAGCCCGCCGAGCAGGGCCTGTTGCGAAAGCTTATCCGGCCCGGAGATACGATCTATGATATCGGCGCGAACGTGGGGATTTACTCCGTGCTGTTCGCTGGATTGGTGGGTCCTGCCGGAAAAGTAGTTTCTTTTGAACCGAATCCCGCTCTGATCGCTAATCTGCGGCGCTCGGCGGAGGGGATCGGGCACATGCGTTTCTATCCCTGCGCTTTGGCGGAAGCTCCGGGAGAGATGGTCTTCTATGTTCCCGAGGACCACCAGATGGCCTCCCTCCGGAACTGGTCCAGCCAGCCGAGCGCGCGGACGCAATGCGCGGTGAAGACGCTGAACGACCTTGCGCCGGAGCTACCGGCTCCGCAGCTAATCAAGATGGATGTAGAAGGGGCGGAGTTGCTTGTGCTGAAGGGAAGCGGACGGTTCTGGGAAAGTCTGGCCGAGCCTCCGATGGTGCTGTTTGAGCAGATTCCGATGGCGGCCGAGGCCTTCGGTTATGCGGCTATTGAAGCCCAGCGCTGGCTGCGTGATCGCGGTTTGAGGATTTTCCGAATCCACTCCGACGGCTCGCTCTCGGATACCGGCGACCAAGTCTATCCGGATCCCGCCAACATGCTGGCCGTTCCGCCGGCGCAACTTGCGCGTTTGCGTAGTTTGGGGATCGTTCGTGGTTGAGAAAAGCGGGCCTTGGCGATGAAAGTTGTTCACGCACTGCCCTTTCCCGGCGTCGGCGGGACCGAAGTCGGCACGGTTCGCATAATGGAAGCCGTTGCCGGGCACGGCGTTACCAGTCACGCACTGCTGATTTATCCTACTTCCGAGTTGCGGGCGTATCTCGAAGCCGCGAACGTTACCGTCAGCGATGCCGCTCCGGTACCGCAACCCAGCTTTCGGCGGGGTCTAGCCTTTCTTCGCGATAGCCGCAAGTTGGCCGCGCAGCTCAAGGCGCTGGATCCGGCCCTGGTGCATTGCGCCGATATCCTGGCCGCGTATCACATCTCGGTGGCGTGCCGGATGGCGGGGATCCCGGTGCTGTGCCAGGTGCGGAGCCGCTACGGCGAACTCCCGTTCCGGGAGCGCTTCATGGTGGGCTTGGCCAATCACTTCGCCTTCGTCTCCCAGGAGACGCGCCGCCGCTCCGCGATCCGTCCGTCCGGCCGCCGCGCCAGCGTGATCTACGACGGCATCCGCATCGCGCCTCTCGATGAGGACAACCCGCGCGAAGTGGCGCTGGAGGTGCGGCGTGAGTTTGGTCTGGCGCCCGATACGTGGATTGCCGGTATGTTCGCCCGCGTCGCGCCTTCGAAGGACTACGAGACGCTCATCCGCGCCGCCGCCGCGCTGCTGCCGGATCATCCGAAGCTGCTGTTTCTGATGGTGGGCGATTATGCCAGCGCGCCCGAGTATCGCGCCCACTACGACCATGTCCAGGGCCTGCTGGCCGAAGCCGGCATAACCGAGCGGTTCCTATTCACCGGCTTCCGCCGCGACGTCCGGCGCCTGATGATGGCCTCCAACGTTTGCCTGCTGCCCACTAATTGGGAAGGCTTGCCGCTGGTGCTGGTGGAGGCCATGGCGGTAGCCCGCCCGGCCATTGGAACCGCCATTGATGGGGTTCCGGAAGTCATTACCGATGGCGTTACGGGCTTTCTGTTCCCGCATGGCGGCCATGCCGCCCTCGCCCGCCACCTGGCGACCCTGTTGGCCGACCCGGACCTGGTGGAACGCATGGGCCAGGCGGCTTTTGCCGACGTCAGCCGCCGCTTTGGGTGGGAGCGCTTCGGAGAGGAGATGAGCGCACTCTACCGGCGCCTTGCACCAGCTCCGTAAGCCAGTTCAGTAACGGAATCAGCAGGTTGTGGTAACCAGACACACTTCGGGCTTGGGTCTGGCGGCGGATTAGTCGGCGGCGGGGTAAGGGTTGCGTTTTGGCGTCGTCAGGCGGCCCGGCTGGGCTGCTGGCGGGCCTTGGGGGCGATGCCGGGAGGCTCCGGCTGGCTTCGATCGGTCAGGCGCACGATCTTGGCTACGTCGAGTAGGGCCGAGATGGAATTGAGCGACTTTTCGCCGGGGGTTCCGGTGTAGTCGGCGGCGACTCGATTGGTTTGGAGCGAGGCTAGCAGGCGCATGTTGGCCTGGAAGGCTCGCTCGTTGCGGTTCTGGTAGCGGAGCAGCCGGTTGTAGCGGCGCTCGGCGTCTGGTGGTAGGTCCGGGATGTTTAGCAGCTCCGGGACCTCTTCGCAGTGGAACTCGGCGGCTAGTTTGTCGAGTTCGACGGCGATCATTCTTAGGTTCCAGGCGGCGTGGATGATCTGGTCGAAGACGGTGGCTTCGACGGGGCCGTCTGGTTTGAGACGGCTGTAGAAATCGCGGAAGAACTGGATCTGGTCTTCGGTGAAGTGGGCCGGGGACCAGGCGCTGCGGGCGGTGAAGCCGTGCTTTCTTGCGTTCTGGGAGGAGGTGGCTTTGCCTTCCGGGGTTTTCGGGCCGGTGGAGTGCTGCGAATTCTCGCGATTGCGTTCGGTTTGGTCAGTCATACGGGACGACCATAGCATGGGGGGCTTGGGGGAGTCCTTGTAACGTATTGATTCTATTAGAAACAAGGCTTGTGAACGCATAAGCAATGAAAAAAGCCGCGGCCACCTGAAAGCCGCGGCTGAGGGAAACGAACAAGGTTGTTGTTCGAAAAGTCTTGTTAGCGGATGGCCTGGTAGCCGATGGCGGAACCGGAGACCACGAGTTCGACGCGGCGGTTTTGTTGGCGGCCGCTGGAGGAATCGTTGGATGCGACCGGCTGGGCCTCACCGAAGCCGCGCCAGGTGATGGAGTCGGCGGGCAAGCCCTGGCGTACCAGGTAGTCCCGCACGGTCTGGGCGCGCCGTTCCGAGAGGCCTTGGTTGTAATCGTCGCTGCCGACACTATCGGTGTGGCCCTCCACTTCGAGTTTCAGGCCAGGATGCGCCAGCAAGATACCGGCGACCTTGGCCAGCTTCTCATTGGCTCCCACCCGCAGCGTGTGGCGGCCGGTGTCGAAGAGGACGTCGGACACGTTCACGATCAGGCCGCGCGCGGTTTCGCGCGTTTGCAGCACGAGGTTCAACTGACGCTGCAACTCCGCCCGCATCTGGGTCTTTTCGTTCTCGGCCTGCTGGCGCTGCTGATCGGCCAATTGCCGCTGCTTTTCGGCATTCTCCGCCGCCAGGCGGGCTTTTTCGGCTTCGGCCATGGCCGACTGCTGTTGCGCCAATGCCGCGGCGCGAGCGGCCTCGGCCTCCTGCCGGGCCTTCTCGAGGCGAGCGAGATCCACCGCCGCTTCGGCCTTGGCCTTCTCGGCGGCGGCGCGGGCGGCTTCGGCATCGCGCTGCGCGCGTTCTGCTTCCAGCTTTGTCCGCTCGACCTCTAAGCGCCGCCGCTCGGATTCCATCTGGGCGGCGCGCCGTTCGTCTTCGGCGGCGGTGCGGCGTTCGACTTCCAACTGAGCCTGGCGGGCCTGTTTGGCGGCCTCTTCCTTGGCCTGCCGCTCGCGGGCGTCGGCGGCCGCGCGCTCCTCGGCGAGGCGCTGTTCTTCCAGCCGGCGGATGGTGATCAGGCGGGCATCCTCGGCCATCTGCGTGGCGTCGCGGGCTACGGTGGTCAGGGTCTTCTCATTGGATTTGGAGCTGAAGTAGCCTTCGGCGTTCCGCAGGTTGACGAGCGCCTTTTGCAGGGTGTCCGCCGCATACCGGTCCGCGCCCGTCCAACGGGCAATCTGAATCGCATTGCGCGCCTGCAACAGGGGCGACGGCGCGGTTTTGTCCATGCGGCGCAGAACATTCAGGTCCTCGGGACGGACATTCATCGTGTACTGGCCGCGCTGCAGCAGTTCGTACTTGGCGTCCACCCATTGCATGGTCCCGGTGGTGTCATTGCGGACGATGTTCTCCATGACCACGACGTCGCTAGGCTGGGTGACGGCGAAATAAGGCTCCGCGGTGACAATCAGGCCGAACGTCTGGAGTTCGCTGGTCGTGCTCAGCTTGGCGTCGTTATCGGAGCTTTTGTTCAGTACAAGTTCGCCCATGTTGGTCGGGCGCCCCTGTGGAGTAATGGCCCATAGAACGTAGGTGAGATATTCCGGACCGAAAGATTGCGGGGGCCGCATTTTGTCCGTGCGGACTTCGAGCTTCGTGGCTCCCGTCTTGGCTTCCACCCTGGCTTCGCCCTTGGCTTCCGGCATCAATGCCGTGCCGCGCAGGTCCACCATGGTTGACCGTGAACGGTGATGATAGTTGATCGCCTTGGTTGTACGTCCAACCACGGTCACCCGGTAAAGCGGCGTCTGCCCTTCCGGATTCAGATTAATATTCTGTTGTGTCGGGTTGGCTTCCTGCCCCAAGGTAGTAAAGGTAACCAAGGGCAGCAACCCGAACAGTAAAAATTTACTCATAGCAACTCCTCCTGAAGGGGGTATGAGCAAGTTTCGTGCCGAATTGCGCACCTCTGTTCGCCTTAGCGGCTTTCGCTTGTTTTTCGATCCTCCGGGGGCACGACGTAACTGGCTCTTTGCGAGTTCATCAGTTGCCCGCGCCAGTAGATTTCCCAGTTCGGCTCGCGATTGCCGCGCGGCCCGCGGGTGGCCAGGGCAATCTGCTCGATAGGAACTTTCGGGGTACGGTCGGCGTATAGAAGTCCATTACTTTCCTGATAGGTATCGGCAAACTGGGTGTAACAGAAGCCGGATAACAATGGGGCTGGCCGCACCACCGCCAGTAACTTGCGGTAGTTCTCGGCGAATTCGGCGGCGGTCATGGCGCGCGAGTAGCCCCAGGTGCGTTGCGGATCCTGGGAGAAGGCGATACCGCCGAATTCGGTGAGCATCACCGGTTGGCCTTTGTGTTTCTGGCCGAGAAGTAATTGCCGTCCGGCGGGACGTTCTTTCTGGAACAGGCGGAGGGCGTGCGGACCATAGCGAGCGGCGAGGCGCTCGGGGAACTCATCGTAATCGTGGATGCCGATGATGTCGGTGGCGACGCTCTCCCAGCCGTCGTTGCCGACTACGGGCCGGGTCGGGTCGATGGTCTTGGTCAGGTGGTATACGCCCTGGACCCAGTGGCGCTGGGCGGGCGAGTCGGGCAGGTCGGGCACACCCCAGCTTTCATTGAAGGGGACCCAGGCGACGATGCAGGGATGGCTGCGGTCGCGGTTGATGGCTTCCATCCACTCGCGCGTCAGGCGCTGCACGCTGTCCTTGGTAAAGCGATAGGCGCTGGGCATCTCTTCCCAGACCAGAAGCCCGAGCGTGTCGGCCCAGTAGAGGTAGCGCGGGTCTTCGATCTTCTGGTGCTTGCGGACGCCGTTGAAGCCCATGGCTTTGGCTAGTTCGACATCGCGCCGGAGGTGGGCGTCGCTGGGGGCGGTGAGGCCCCCTTCGGGCCAGTAGCCCTGGTCGAGGACCATGGCCAGATGGTAGGGGCGGCCGTTCAGGAGGAAGCGGTCGCCGGAGACGCTGAGCGAGCGCAGCGCGGTGTAGCTGCGAGCCTGGTCGATCGTTGTATGGCCGCGGCGCAGCTCCAACTCGGCATGGATCAGCGTTGGCGTGGAGGGGGTCCAGAGCAGCTCATTGCGGTAGTCGTCGATACCGGGGTCGGAGAGGGCAATGCGGCGATGGACCTCGCCCGCCACCACGGCATAGGTATCCTCGGCCAGCACGGTGTCGTCGGTGAACAGTTTGACGCAGAGCGTCAGGCCTTGGGTGCGTTCCCCGCAGACGCGCGCTTCAAAGCTGATCTCCCAGCGCTCGACGTTGGAGACCCAGTGGACGGTGTCGAGGAAGGTGTCGTTGACGACTTCCATCCAGACGGTTTGCCAGATCCCGGAAGTGCGGGGATACCAGATGCCGTGGGGCTCGAGTTGCCATTCCTGTTTGCCGCGCGGCTTGGCGAGGTCATGCGGGTCGTCGGCGGCGCGGACCACGATGGCCTGCGGTCCTTCTTCGCGTAAGAAGCGGGTGATGTCGACGCTTACCGGGGTATAGCCGCCCTGGTGGGAGGTGGCGATATGGCCGTTGACCCAGATAGTGGATTCATAATCGATGGCGCCGAAGTGGAGATAGAGGCGCTGGCCTTTGTGAAGGTCCGGGGTTTCGGTGATGCGGCGGTACCAGCAGACGGGATGGAAGCCGGTATCGGCAATGCCGCTGAGCGGCGTCTCGGGTGAGAAGGGGACCTGGATGGTGCGGTTCCAGGGTAGTTGGTCAGGATGCTCATAGCGGCACTCGTCATCAAAGGTGAAGTCCCAGGCGCCGTTGAGGGAGATCCAGTGCGGGCGCTCGAGGAGTGGGCGCGGGTATCCGCGCAGTTCATCGGACATGCCGCGGTGCTATGCATGTGGCTGGCCAAAGGGAACATACGTCGATAGTTGTACGCCTGCCAGGTCATAGCCCGAAGCTCCTATTTACGTGGACTTACTTAGGGGTCGAGAATAGTTTAAACGTCATGCACGAATTGGTGTTGGCTTTGCGGACCGCGGGCGGTCCGGACTGGAAATCCGCCTTACAGAGTATCTTGGGAGCCACCGGTGCCAGCAGCGGGCGGCTTATCGTGCAGGGGCGGGAGGTGGCCGTTGCAGGCAGTACCGGTGGCGATGCGCTCTGGTTTCCGCTGGTGTCGGCGGGGCGGCGCGTGGGAGTGCTGGCATTGCAGGCAGACGCCGATGCGGGGCAGGCGGAGGCTTGTGCGGCGGTGCTATCGATTGCCGCCCAGTGCCAAGGGCTGGGGGTGAGCTTCGAGCAGTTACGTAAAGGCTCGGCCCATGATATTCGGGGAAGTATGGCGCGGGCTTCGAACCTGGTGCAGATGCTGGCCCGGCGGCTGCCGGCGGGGGACGAGGAATCGGCGAAGCTGGCGGCCTTCGCGGTGCAGCAACTGGCGGAAGGCGAGGAACTGTTAAAGGACCTGACGGCGTTTACACAGGCCGCGACGCAATCCATCGAGGTCCAGGACCTGGCCCTGCAGGGGGTGTTCGATACGCTGAGCTACAACCAACGGCGCCGGGTGCAGGAGGCCGGGGGGCGGCTGGTGACGCCAAGGACGGCCGAGCGGGTGTGGGCGAGTGAGCCGCCGCTGGTGGAGGTACTGGAACGGGTAGTCGGCAATTCGTTGCTGTATGCGGGCGAGAATCCGGTGATTGAGGTGGCGGTGGAGCCGGATTCGAGCGGGCAGGTGCGGCTGACGGTAACCGATAGCGGTCCGGAGTTTGAAGAGGAGTACCGGGAGCGGATCTTTGAGCCATTTTGCCGCCTGCATGGGAAGAAGTTTCCGGGTCATGGGTTGGGATTATCGACGGCGCGGAAGCTGGTGGAAGGGATGGGGGGAGAGATGAAGGCGCGGCCCGCCAGTCCGGCGGGCCTTGCGGTGGAAGTAGCCCTGCGGCGGGCCGGTTGACTATAGGTGTGAGTGTGAGTGCGATTGGGAATGGCGGTGTTCGGCGTTAGCCTTCAGTGCCTGGAAGGTGGGCGGCCAGAGACCGACGAAGATCGCCAGTTCGCGCTTTCCGGCCAGGAACAGGGTGATAGAGGCGCCGATGGAGATGAGCGTGGCCCAGTGCAAGGCACTGGCGCCGGTGACGCGGCGGCTCTGGTGTTCGAGCTCATTGGCGCCCGAATCGACCATATCTTCGTCGTGGGTATCCTGTAGGTGCTGCATAGAGGATGAATCTCCTTGAAATTGGTTACTCTTCGCGGCGGACAAGCTTGTTGAAGTTGCTGGTTTCGCCGCTGGCGGTTTTGTCCTGGTAAACCAGGGCAAGGTTGTTGGCGTCGAAGCGGTCAAACCACTCTTCCCATTCGATGGGTTGAAGGGAATCGCCGCCTGAATAGCCGGGGAAGTCGAGCCGGATCATGCCGGTGTCGCCCTTCTTGCCGGTGCCTTTGACACAGGCGGGTTGGGCGCCACGCTGTTCGGCCCACTGGCGGATGAATTCGTGATCGGTGGTGGTGTTGGAGGCTTGGGATTTGCCGCCATGGCCGTTGGCTTTCTGGGAGCCGTTGGACCTGGCAGAACCGTTGGACTTGGCGGAGCCATTGGTTTTGGCTTTGCTATTGCGGGTTTGGCCATTGGCTTCGGGCTTGGGAACGGAGCGCTGGGCCTCTTTGAGCATCTGCGAGGAGAGCTGTTTGAGGCGGCGGTCCATGTTCTTCTCTTCTTCGAGGGATTCGGCGAGGAGGGCGGCGGCGTCCTTGAGGCCGAGGCCGCGGGCGGTGTCCTGCGCCGACAGATAGCCGGCCATTTCGTAGTGTTCGGCCTTGCGGGCGGCGCCGGCGATGGCGCAGTCATGCAGGGCCTCATTAGAACTCTCTTCGGAGACGATCTCCTGGGCCTCTTCGACGATTCCTTTCATGCCGAGGCAGGGATGGCTTTTGGCCTTCTTGCCGAGCATCTCGAAGATCTGTTCGAGGCGGCCGATTTGGGTACGGGTCTCCTCGGTATGTTCGCGGAAAGCGGTGGTGAGTTCTTCATTGCCCGCAGTCTTGGCGATACGGGGCAGGGTTCGAAGCAATTGCTTCTCGGCGTCGTAGAGGTCCTGGACCTCGGTAAGGAATAAGTCATCGGCGGATTGTAGGCGCATGCATTGCACTCCTCTGGGGTTGAGGTGAGCAATTCGGACGCCAAAGAGTTAGGGGTGGGTAGAGCCGGGCTGGAACGGGTGGTTGTGTTTCGCGCAGAGACTCAGAGGCGCAGAGAAGACCGGAATGGTGTTCTCTGCGTGCTTTGCAGGGCGCAATTGTTTCAGAGGACCTGTTTGCGCGCGCAAAGGCGCCAAGTACGCAAAGAACAATGGGCAAACGCAGAGGGCGCGACGTGGACGTCGCGCGCAGGCGTGAACGCCTGCCCCACTTTTGTTCAACAGGGTTCATTAGGAGAGGCAGAGGCGCAGAGAGCTCAGGCTGCTAACGGCACGGTGCGTGCTGGCGGCGGTCGATGTGAGCTTATTTCGATCTTTCTGGATGGGCGGCTTTGAATGCGCGACCCACATTAATACGCATGGCGAGCGGTTAGACATGATCGCCGGTACAGAGCATGACAAGCGGGCGTTGGAGGATTATCGCCTGTTAGCGAGCCAGGGGATGTTAGCGGCCCGGGACGGCTTGCGGTGGCACTTGATTGAGCGCGGAGGGGAGTATGACTTTTCGAGTTTTCTGCCGATGCTGCGGGCGGCGCGGGAGGCGGGGGTTCAGGTGATCTGGGACCTGTGCCATTACGGATGGCCGGACGATGTGGATCTGTTGCAGCCGGCGTTTGTGGAGCGGTTTGGGAAGTTCGCGGGTGCGGTGGCGCGGGTGGTGCGGGAAGAGAGCGGCGAGGTTCCGTTCTATGCGCCGGTGAATGAGATCTCGTTTCTGTGTTGGGCAGCGTCGCGGGACCTGATCTATCCGCATGCCGAAGGCAAGGATGAGGAGATCAAGCGGCAGTTAGTGCGGGCGTCGATTGCGGCATGCGAGGCGGTGTGGGCGGTGGACCGGAGGGCGCGGTTGCTGTATCCGGAGCCGGTGATTCATGTGTTCGCGCCGAAGGATCAGCCGGAGTTGGCGGCGCAGGTGGCGGGGTATAACGAGGCGCAGTACGATGCGTGGGACATGATCGCGGGACGTAAGTCGCCGGAGCTGGGCGGGAAGGAAGAGTATCTCGATATTATTGGAGTGAATTACTATCACTCGAACCAATGGGAGCATGGGAACGGACGGTTACGGTGGGAAGACGAGCCACGCGACCCGCGCTGGATCCCTTTTCATGAGTTGCTGTATGAGGTATGGGAGAGATATAAGCGGCCGTTGCTGATAGCGGAGACGAGTCACTTTGGGGTGGGGCGCGGGAAGTGGATCCGGGAGATGGCGATGGAAGTTTGTGTCGCGATGGAGAAGAAACGGATCCCCGTGGAAGGGATGTGTTTATACCCGGTTATTGACCGCTATGACTGGAACGACCGTAATCATTGGCATAACAGTGGTCTCTGGGACTTTCGTATCACGGAGATGGGGATGGAGCGGGTATTGAACGCTGCTTACGCGGAGGCAATACGGGAGGTAAGCCAAGGTTTGGCAGGGCGCTTGCTTCAACGCTGTGAAGCCTAAACCCGGGGCTGAAGGATCTTTCCCATAAGGAGTTGGTCAAATGCGCAATTCCGGCGCCCTTATCACCTTTTCACACTTGCGATGGAGTTTTGTTTATCAGCGTCCCCAGCATTTACTGTCACGCATGGCGAAACGCCGTCCGGTGTACTTCGTGGAAGAGCCGGTATTTACGACCGGCGCTCCACATTGGGAAGTCCAGACACCGGAGCCGAACGTTACGGTGTTACGGCCGCATACACCCGTAGCGGCCGGCGGGTTCACCGACGAACAGATGCCGTATCTGCGGGAGTTGGTACGGGGAATGACTCCGCGTTTCGGCGACCGGTATTCGGCGTGGTTCTACACGCCGATGGCGTTGCCGTTATTGGATGAGTTATCGCCGCAGGTAGTGGTGTATGACTGCATGGATGAGCTGTCCGCATTCTTAGGGGCGCCGCGGCAGTTACTGGAGTTGGAAGACCGTTTGTTCCAGGCCGCCGATGTGGTGTTCACGGGAGGCCCGAGCCTCTATAGGGCCAAGAAGGAGCGGCACGGGAACGTGCACTGCTTCCCGAGCAGCGTAGACGTGGATCATTACGCCAAGGGCGTGAAGGAGAAGCCGGAGGCGGCGGAGCAGGCACTGCTGGCAGGCGTGCGTCTGGGCTACTTCGGAGTGATTGACGAGCGTGTGGATCTGCCATTGATCGACCATCTGGCGGCGTCGGAGCCGGAGTGGCAGATCGTGATGGTGGGGCCGGTGGTGAAGATCGATCCGGCCGATTTGCCAAAGCGGGAGAACATCCATTACTTCGGGCAGAAGACTTACGACGAGTTACCGGCCTATCTGAAGGGCTGGGATGTGTGCTTACTGCCGTTTGCTTTGAATGACGCGACGCGGTTTATCTCGCCGACCAAGACGCTGGAGTATATGGCGGCGGGCAAGCAGATTGTGAGCACGCCGATTCGCGATGTGGCGGAGCCGTATGGGCACATTGTGTACATCGCCGAAGGAGCGGAGGCATTCCACCAGGCTTGCCGGCGGGCGCTGGAAGCCAGCGATAGCGAACGGTCGCAACGTTTGCGGGATGCGAAGAAAGTATTAGCGGGAACGTCCTGGGACCGGACCGCGGAGCGGATGGAGGTAGCGATGGACCAGGCGTTACAGAAGAAGGGAAAGCAGGATCCGGTGGTGGTGATTGGGGCGGGGCCGACGGGCCTGAGCGCGGCGTACCATCTGGGCGAGCGGGCGGAGTTGATCGAGGCCAATGACACGGTGGGCGGCTGGTGCCGGTCCGTGGAAGATAACGGCTTCACGTTCGACTTCGCCGGGCACATCATGTTCTCGGCCGATCCTTACGTGCACCAGATGTACCAGACGCTGTTAGGGGAGAACGTGCACTGGCAGGACCGGGAAGCGTGGATCTACAGCAAGGAAGTGTACACGCGGTATCCGTTCCAAGGGTCGTTGTATGGACTGCCGGCGGATGTAATCCGGGAGTGCATTGTGGGGGCGATCGAATCGCGCTGCGGGCAGTTGAAGAAGAAGGCGAACGGGCATGGCAACGGGACCAACGGCCATGCGAATGGGCATGCGAACGGGAAGGCGAATGGGGCCGGCGCGGCGGTATGCAACGACAAGGGCGATGCGATCGCGGACTGCTGCGCGGATGGGATATTGGAGAGCTCGGCGCCGTTGGGGACGAAGGTGACGGCGCTGGAATCGAGCGAGCCGAAGAACTTCGAGGAGTTCATTTATAAAGTGTGGGGCGCGGGGATTGCGAAGCATTTCGCGATTCCGTATAACCGGAAGCTGTGGGCGGTGCCGCTGACGGAGATGGAGACGAGCTGGCTGGGCGGGCGCGTGCCGATGCCGGATTTGGAAGAGATGATCGAAGGGGCGTTGAAGCCTTCGACAAAGCCGATGGGGCCGAACGCGCGGTTTGGATATCCGCTGCGGGGCGGCTTTCAGACGTTGATGAATGGCTTTCTGCCGCACTTGAAGGGGAAGCTGCTGCTGAACCGGAAGGTGGAGAAGATCGATCCGGCGCGGCGGGTAGTGACGTTGATGGATGGGCAGGAGCGGAGTTACAGCCAGTTGGTAAGCACGATGCCGTTGCCGTTGTTGATCAAGGCGATGGGCGAGGCGGTGCCGCGCGAGATTCGAGAAGCGGCGAATAAGCTGCGGTATGTGTCGGTGCGGTGCGTGAACATTGGTGTCGGGCGGGAGAACCTGACCGAGAAGCACTGGATCTACTATCCGGAAGATACGGTGTTCCACCGGATCTTTGTGCAGGGGAACGCGAGCCCGCATTGCAACGCGCCGGGCGGGTTTGGGATTACGTGTGAGATTACGTACTCGGATCAGTATAAGCCGCTGCCGTGTTCGGGGCAGGAGTTGATTGACCGCTGCATCGCGGATTGCAAGCGAGTGGGGCTGATGCAGGAGGGGGATCCGGTATGGTCGGCATTTGAGGTGGACATGCCGCACGCTTATGTTGTGTACGATCATGCACGGAAAGAGGCGGTGACCTTGATTCGCGCATGGCTGGCGGAGCGGGGGATTCACCTGGCCGGGCGGTACAGCGAGTGGGAATACTATAACTCGGATCACGCATTTCTGGCGGGCAGGAAGGTGGCCGAGGTGGTGTTGAAGGCAGAGGAGAAGGCTACGGACCGGGTGATGCTTGGGGAGCGTATGCCGGTTGGGGTATTTGGCAGGCAGAGTGCAACGGAGTAGGTGACTTATGATGCAGTACCAAGCGATCGATGTAACGAAGGTTGTCCGGAACGTGCCGGATACGAAGACGGCGAAGTCTCTGCCGTGTGGCTCGATGGTGGGCGATACGTGTGGGGGGCGGTCGTTTAACGACAATATTGCCGCGGTGTTAGAGAAGCGCAGCTATGCGGGCTGGCGCGAGGTGGTGGACGGGGATGAGCATTGGACTGTGATTTATTTGGTGAAGTAATACACCGATAGCCGTTACCGTTGCGCTTGGCGTGGAAGGCTGAGCAGATTAAGGATTAGTAACGAAAGTGCCCTGTCTGGGAGGAAATGACACTCCTGCCGGACGGGGCGTTTGTTTTTAGGGCGGTCAAAAGACGTGGACTTGGGCGCGGTGATGTGTTGAGCATGTCAAAGGGGACGGCGGCGCGACGTGGGCGTCGCGCGCGGGTCTGGGGACCCGCCCTCCATCGCTCGGAGGGATGTCTGCCACTGCTAGTGGAGGTACTTCGCTTCGGCGAGAGTGATCATGACGGTGAGAGGATCTATCGGTGAGGAGATGAAGCCGTATCTTTCATAGAAGCGTTTGGCGGCGGGGGAGATGGCATGGACGAGGAGCGCCCGGATGCCCGCGATTTCCGCCGCTTGCGCGGTCCGTAATACGGCGTCCTTTAACAAGCCGGTGCCAATGCCTTGGCCGTGGAAGGCCTTATCGACGGCCAAACGCCCGAGGATCATAACGGGGACGGGGTCGGGCATGTTCCGCCGGACACGCCCTGGTAGTTGCGCATGAGCCGCAGCGCCCACGGCAAGGCTGTAGAACCCGGCCAGCGGTGTTCCGGCGCGGACGACGTAAGTCCTGGAGGCGCCGGTTTGTTCGTTTTGAAGTGCACGGCGGCGGAGCCAGTCGTCCAGAACGGGTTCACCGGAATCGAAGGATGCCAAATCGCAGTCTGGGGGGAGTCTCTCGGGTGAGCTTATGCGGTCGAGCATCAGCGCTCCCAGGGAGCCTTGGTTGCCAGTAGGCGCCGGAGTTTCGGATTATCCTTAGGCGGCTTGTCGAGCAGGGCGGTGAACTTGCGGAAGGCCTGATCGGATAAGGCGAAGTAGCGACGATCAAGCAGAACGCTCTCCGCCTCACGGCAAACGGTGTCGAGCATGAAATCGGAGCGGGTGCGGCCGAGGGTTTCAGCCGCGTGGTCGATGAGGGCCTTCTGCTTCTGTGTTGCACGCAGGTTGATGGTTGTGGAACGGCTGGTGGAGTGGGGTGATGCCATGTGTGGGCTCCGTACACACAATAGCATTACAGCAGCTATGTGTAGCGTTCCACTTAAACGGAGGGGTAATCGCCTAAGAAGCGATGGGGCGCGGTGGCGATGCCGCCGAGCTGGAGGTTGTGGAACCAGGGGCCCAGCTCGGAGACACGGCATTGGATCTCTTCAGCGGAGTACGTCGCCGGGGCTGCGGGTGGGGGCGGCGGTGCGGGTATTGGTTTTGCGATACTCCTCGGCGAAGCCAGGGACGGCCTGGGCAAGGAAAGTTTCGGCTTGGCGGGTGGCGGTGGACAGGAGGGCGTCCTGGATCTGGCCCCAGGCTTTGGAGAAGCGGGAGGGGGGAGCGGGAGTGGTGGGGGTGGGGTTGCGATCAAGGCGGCGGGAGTTGGCGGCGGCGAGGGCAGCGCCGGCACCGAAGGCGAGGCCGAGGACGGCCCAGGGGTTGCGCTCGTAGCGGGTACGCCAGTCGAGGGTGGTGCGGACGCGCGATTCGAGCTCATTGAGGTTGCGGCCCAGCTTTTCGCGTGTCTGCTCGATGTGGCGTTCGATGCGATCCGATTCCTGTTCGAGGGGTTCCATGTTGGTGTTTGCTCCTGAAGATGATTTAGGTGGCTACAGGCCGAAATCGGGGCAGTTAGGAAGTTACAACACCGCCGGCCGGCGCCGCGAAGATCGTTCGCTCCCTGGGAAGAGCATGCGGGGTTCCGTGGGGAGGCTGTTACGGCATGGGATAACACCGTCCCGTGTGTAGAGGAACACGGCGCTGGTAGGGGATTGGAGAGTCTTACGGTACCGCATGGGAAGAAAAGTTGTGGGTCCGTTGGGTTGGCTTATTGGCACGGCAATTGCCCAAGTAAGTAGCAGAGACGAGCCATGCAACAACCGATGCCATTTCTGACACCGCCACCGCCGATGGGGCCTGAACAATTTGCCGATGCGTTCCGGAGTTATTATCCGATGACGCTGCGGTTTTTACTGTCGCGCGGGGCTTGCGCGGACATTGCCGAAGAGGTCGCGCAGGCGGCGTGGGCAAAAGGCTGGGAATGCCGCGGGCAACTGCAGCGGCAGAACATGATTGGAACGTGGGTGAACAGCATCGCGAAGAACATGCTGCGGAACCGCATGCGGGCCGAGCAGAAGCTGGAAGTGCTGTCGGAAGGCGTGAAGGCTGGTGGGCCTCCGGCGGTAGCGATTGATATGAAGCGGATTTTGAAGAGGTGTGGGGAGCGGGATTCGAAGATACTCCGTGGTTACTATGTCGAAGGATATACGACGGAGGAGATCGCGGATCAAGTGGGATTGACGCCGGTGACGGTGCGCGTGCGGCTGCTGCGGTTGCGGCGGGCGTTGCGGTTGCAGTTGACGGCGAAGCCGATGGTGGCGGAGGGGTTGGCGCAGGCGGCGTAGCGATTGGTGGATTCGGGCGTTGGGGTGAGACGTGAGGACAATCCTGGTTTTATTGAGCTTCAGCGCGGGGCTGTGGGGCCAGGCGCGCGTGCGGGAATCGGGTGGCGGCACGGTGCTGCTGAACCAGAACGATTATTCGGTACTGGAGAGTGGAGAGAAGCGGCGGGACATTGCTTGTAGTGTCACGCCGCGGCGTCCGGCGTTAGGCTTTGATCTGCGGATGCAGAGCGGCTATGATGTGGCGGTGACGGTGGAGGGGCGAGCCGCATCGGAGCTGATGGTCATTGCGCGGGTGCGGCCACTGGTTGGAGATGGGAAGCCATTACATCTTTACCAGCGGTTGCGGGTACCGATGCCGGAGGATGTGGAAAGTTACTCCGGTGGGTTCAGCGGGGGGTTCCTGGTAGGGGAAGGGAAGTATGCGGTGGACTGGCTGCTGCGGGATCACGCAGGGCGGTACTGCGCGGACTTCTGGGAGTTTGAGGCGAAGTCTCCGCCGCGGGTGGGCGTTGGGGCGTGGGAGCTGGCGCCATTGCCGGAGCCGTTTTCCGAAGAGCCGGTAGAAAAGGCAGAGAACGGGATAGCGGTGAAAGTGCTGGTGAACTATGAACCGTCGCGGCAGGAGGAGTTATTGGGGATGCTGCGGGCGATGGTGCGGGATCCGCGGGTAGGGGCTGTTTCGTTGGGAGTATTCAACCTGGAACAACGGAAGGTGCTGGCCAAGCAGGAGCGGGTGGATTTCCCGAAGCTGCAGGAGGCGCTGGCGGGGTTCCAGACCGGGTTGGTGGATGCGAAGGTCTTGTCGGGAGCCGATGGGGGTGTGGAGCGGTTTCTGGCGGAGCTATTAGATGCGCCGGAATTAGGCGATGCCGGGACGGTGGTGTTTTTAGGCGCGCCGAGTGGCGTGGACGACCGGCTGGGGACGGAGTGGCGGAGCGGAGAGGAACGGATGTTCTATTTGCGGTATCAGCCGAATCCGTGGCAGACGGCGTGGACGGACTCGATTGAGCGGGTGGTGCAGGCGGCACGGGGCAAGCGGTATACAATTGCGCAACCGAAGGATCTGGTAGCGGCGTGGGGAGAGATCCTGCAGGGGATGCGCGCGTCGATCCGGTAGAAAGTGCTGGGGGAGGGAGGAAGTTCCTTCCACGCTGATTGGTAAGTAGTTGAAAACGGGTAAGTGCACTTGGGAGTGTGAAATGCAGAACGTGTTTTGCCCCGAGATCAGTGTGAGGTGCTTGCCCTATGTTCGATCAGCGTTACCGGGTATTGGCCGTCGTCGCGGATGCGGCCACGCGGCGGAGTTTAGAGGCGGTGATTGGTGCGTGGGATTGGGATGTTGAGTTTGTATACCGTGTGGAAGAGGCGGTAAGGCGGCAACGGGAAGAGTTGGCGCCGGTGGTGATTTGTGAGGCGTATGGGGTGGGGGACTGGCGGCAGTTAGTTAGGGATAGAGAAGCGCTGCCGTTTGTGGTGGTGGTGAGCCTGCTGGCCGATGAGGCACTTTGGCAGGATGTGCTGCGGGTGGGTGGATATGACGTGCTGCGGGTACCGGTGGAGAGGCGGGAGTTGGGTAGGGTGTTAGAGGTGGCGGGCAGTCATTGGCGGCATCGGAGTCTCGCGGCGCCAGCGCTACGATAAGGTTTACCGTCCCTGACCGGCAGGAAACCGATCAGCGATAGCGTCCTCTCGCTCAACCAGTCTCCTGTCCCTCCGAACGTTTGCCCGGTCAGGAACGGCTTTCCGAAATGTAGACAACGTAAGCGCCGTTTGTGTTTCCGGGAGTGAGCCGGCGTGTGTGAATTGGTCCGCCAGTTGCGCTTTACTTAGTTAGTAAAGGAGCGACAGGGCGGATGAGATTTCCGGTGTTGTTGAGCCGGTTGGCTTTAGTGGCGGGCGTGATGTTAGGGGCGGGGTCCTTGCCTGGGCAGGACAACCCACTTGTGTGTCAGGTAGCCTCAGCGGCGTTGCAGGTGCGTGCCGAGGGGCGGGTCGAACGCGTTGGTAATATTACCATTACATGTCAGGGCGGAACACCGGGGCAGGTAGGCCGTACCAATCTTATTCTGTTTCTAAACCGGCCAGTTACAAATGCGGTGTCCAATGACACACTGCGCGATGTCACCGTGGCGGTGGATCAGGGATTAGGGTTGCGGGTATCGGGGGTGCGGGCGGTATTGCAGGGCGCAACGTCGTTGACCTTTAACGGATTGGATTTCACGGTGCCGGCGAGCCGGACGGTGCAGTTCCGGGTCTCGGGCGTACGGGTGGATGTCAGCGGGCAGAACCAGCAGGTTTTGGCGACGTTGAGTTTCAGCGGGACAAATGCCCTGACATTGAACCAGGCGGCAGTGCCGGTGGCGCAGCCGGTGACGGGATTGTATGTGACGGGCGCGCTGGGACAGATTGTGTGCGTGCTGTCGCGCTTTCCGGAATCGATGACCTTGGCGGGGGCGCTGGCGGAGCCGACGTATTTCTTCACGGCACGGGCGACGGAGGGATTTGAGACGGCGTTTGCGGTACGGGATCCGGGGTCGGACCAGGGGACGCGCATCGTGGTGCGGTATAGCGGCTTTCCGGCGGAGGCGCGGCTGGCGGTGTTGGATCTGGTAGTGGGGTCGACGGGCGCGGCGCCGACGTCGATGGGGGACTTTGGACAGGCGGTGTCGGCGGGGCAGTATCAGACGGGATCGTTGTTGTTGGCGCGAGTGGTGAATGCGGATGCCAATGGAGCGGGCGGGGTCGTGGTGACGCAATTGGGACAGCCGGCGTTGGGCGCGCTGCGTGAAGTTCCGATGGGCAATGGGAGCGGCGTGGCGGTGTATGAAGTGATGGATGCCAATGCGTTCACACGGGAGAGCGCGCAGATTCCGACGTTTTTGGATTTACGGCGGGTGGCGGCGGAGGGGACGCCATTTGCGTCGGCGAAGGTGAATTTAGGGCCGCTGAGCGGGTCGGCGGCGGTGCCGCGGTTCGCGGATGTGACGCCGGGGTCGGATTGCGGCGTGGTGCGGGATTGCAATGCGAGTTACTTCCCGCAGTTGTTCGTGGATCCGAATGGGGTGACGGCGACGGCTGCCGCGGATGGTGGGGCGCAGGTGCAGTATGTGCGGGTATTGAACGAGGGTGGCGGGCTGTTGGCGTGGACGGCGCGGGTGGAATACCAGGGTGGGCCGGCGGGCTGGCTGCGGCTGGACCGGACGAATGGGTTCAACAACGCGACGATCCGGTTGGACTTTTTGGCTTCGCAGGTGGCGGGGCCGGGTACGTACCGGGCGAATGTGGTGATTGAAGGGTGGCAGGGGTCGAAGACGGTGCCGGTGACGTTTACGGTGACGCCGCGGGCGGTGCCGGTGGGTCCGGCGGTGACGTCGGTGGTGCATGCGGCGACGTATGAGGAAGTTCTGGTGCCGGGCGGACTGGCGATGTTGCGCGGGTTGCGGTTGGGCGGCGATGGCGCGGCGGTGAAGGTGGGAGGCTTGGCGGCGCGGGTGGTGTATGCGTCGGGCGAGCAGGTGAACTTTGAGGTGCCGGTGGGTTTGGGTGGGCGCGAGTCGGCGGAGTTGGTGGTAACGGCTGGGGGCGTGGATAGCGCGGTACGGACGGTGGCGCTTCGGCCGGTGTTGCCGGGGATCTTCACGGGTGGTGTTCTGAATGAGATGGGGATTGCCGGGCCGGTCACGATTGGCGGGCTGGTGCGGGTGCTGTTCACGGGCGTGCCGGAAGGTGGGTTAGGGACGGTACGGGTGACGGTGCATGATTGGGAGGGGCTGACTCCGGTGACTTCGGCGAGGGTGCCGGGGTTGGTTGGGGTGAGTTATGCGGATGTGGTGGTGCCGGTGGGGATGCCGGCAATGACGTCGAATATCGTGGTATGCGCGAGCGCAGGTTCGCAGACAGGATCGCCGGTTGTGTGCAGTTTGCCGGCGAAGATCAGCATGGTCGAGTAAGTGAATTAATAGCGTCTTGGTGTAACTGGTCGATTTCTGTCTGCACGGCCGCGGGGTGGCGTGAGTTGCTCCGCGGCTTGTTTTTTTGGTTGGGGGGGGGAAGAGGCTAGGTGGGGTTGGGGGCGGTGCCGGCTAGGGGGGCTTCTTCGGGCTCTTTTTGTTGCTGTTCGGCTAGGACTACTTCGGCGACCTGGGCTAGTTTTTCGGCGGGGTCTTCGGAGAGGGCCATGGTGGAGTCCTCGCCTTCGTGATAGAACCAGGAGCCGCGGTACCATTCGCGGGCGAACATGAGGAAGACTTTGGCTATGGCCACGGTCGGGATGGCCAGGAGAACGCCTAAGAGGCCGAAGAGCTTTCCGCCGATTAGCAGGCCCAGGAAGACGGCCATGGGGTGGAGGTTGAGGCGGCCGCCGAGGATTCTGGGGGTTAGGTAGTAGCCCTCTATTGCTTGGACAATGGCGAAGACGGCTAGGACGCCGATGACGGGCCAGATGTCGCCGTTTTCGGAGAACTTGAAGGCTCCGGCCAGGAGCATGCCGGCTAGGGTGCCGACGTAGGGGATGACGTTGAGGAGTCCGGAGATGGCGGCGAGGCCGGCCCAGGCGGGGACCTGGAGGGCCAGGAAGCCTAGGGCGTAGAGGCCAGACATGATCAGGGCTATGAGGAGTTGGCCGCGGACATAGGATTGGAGGATGCGTCCGACTTCATCGAAGAGGCGGGTTAGGGGCGGGCGGAATCTGGGTGGGATGAGGTCCTCGGCGGAGGCACGCCATTGCTTGGAGCCCACAAGGATGTAGTAGACGAAGAAGGGGATGACGAGAAAGTCCAGCCATTCGGTGGCGCGGGAGAAGAAGCCGCTGAGGTTGCCGGTGAGCCAGGTGGAGGAGATGCCGGTGGCGGTGGCGGGGTCCTTGATGAGGAGTTCGATTCTGGGGCCGAAGACGCGGTCGACGAAGGGGGAGGACTGGCGGATGGCGTAGCGGGTGCGCTGGGCGTTTTCGGGGGTGAAGTAGCGGGAGGCCTTTTCGGAGGCTTTGACCCCTTCATTCCAGAGGTTGGGGATGACAAAGGCGGCGAAGGCGGCCATGAGGACGAAGACCAGGGCGAGGACGGTGACGCTGGCGATGGAGCGGCGGACGCCTTGGAGGACGAGGGTATGGACGGGTGGTTCTAAGAGATAGGCGAGAGCGAAGGAGGCTAGCAGCGGGATGAGGGCGACGCTGCCGGCTTTATAGATCAGCCAAAGGACGAGGAGAGTGAGGACGGCCGCTGGCACCCAGCGGAGCCACCAGAGCGGGCCGTCCTCTTTGGATTTACGGGGAGAAGGTGCGGCCATGGGGCGCGAGGCCGGTATGTTATCGGCTGGCGACCATGGAAGCTTTGCTAAGCGAATGCAGCAGCGATTGGGCCGCTGGAGGAACGCGTGTATTGCCAAGGACGATTTGTTCGTTGGTGATGTCCTTGCCGTAGAGGGCGCGGTTATCGCCGCTGTCTTCGCGGAGGGTGGAACCCTCGAGGGCGAGGCCGGCGAAGGCGCTGCGGGAACGGGACCAGCCGAGCATCTGGGCACGAAGATAGGCATCGGTTTGGGCGCTGGTGGAGCGGCCAACGGGGCCGGCCATGACGCTGGCTTCGCCGCCGATTTTGAACTCGGACTTGAGGATGCGGGTGACACCGGCCTTATTCATGACAAGCAGGAATACGTCGACTTCGCCGCCGCCGATCTGGGGTCCGATGGAGCCGCCTTCGACGCGGACATTGCCGGGGGCGGACCAGCCGCGGGAGTTACCGGAGCGGCAGGTGATGAAACCTTTTCCGTACTTAGCGCCGACGATAAAGGCACCTTTCTTCATACCGGGGATGAGAATGACACATTCCGCCTTGGCGAGTAAGTCCTGCGGGATCCCTTTGTCGGGGGTGCCCATAATTTCGCCGAAGACGGTGTTGGCATTGCGCAGGCGCTCGGAAACGTCGCTGGCGGTCTTTTCGCCGCCGGCATTGAGCGAAAGGGCCGCGAGCGCGGCGGCGCAGGTTACTTTGAACCAGGATTGACGATACATAAGTGTTCTAATCTCCAGAGATGTCAGATAGCGCGGGGACGGCGGCGATTGACGGCGTGGTAGATAACGAGGAGGAGGACAGCGCCGAGTATCGACATAATCCATCCGCCGGCCTGGCCTGGGCCATAGAAGCCGAGCATGCGTCCCACCCAGCCGCCAAGGAAAGAACCGGCGATACCAAGCAGAATCGTGATGACGATGCCGCCCGGATCGCGTCCCGGCACTAAGAGCTTCGCGAGTACGCCCACGATCAAGCCAAATACGATCCAGCCAAGAACTTCAAGCATTGTAGAGTCGGTCTCCTTGCAAGAGGGTGTTGCAATCGAGGGACCGTTTGTGAAAGCAGTTGCGTGGATAACAGCCGTGGCAAATGCGTTTTCCGGGTTGTGAAATAACCTCGCAAACCCGCTCCCGTGCGCCACGTTAGCGAGCGGCGGGTCCGGAGAGGCGGTCTTCGATGCGGATGGATTCTAGCGAGCCTTGGGCTCCGGTGATGACGAAGGTATAGAAGCGATCGGGTTGGAGGTTGAGTTTGGAGAGGTCGAGGGCGGGCTCGTCTTTCCTGCCGTCGCGATAGAGAAGGAAGGCGGTAAGGCTGGGGCCGAGTTCCTTGAAAGAGGTAGCGGTCTGGAAGTGGATGCCGTCGAAGACGGGGTCTTTGACGCGGTTCGTGGGGGTTAGGGTGAGTTCGCCGGCGTTGGGAGCGGCGTGGATGAGGCGGAGTTTGGGGCGGCCGGAGGCATTGGCGGAGAGGTCGTCTTCGGTGGCGCGGAGGGTGGTGCCGCCATCGGGTTTCATGATGGCGACGAAGGTATAGCGGCGGCCGTCGGTGAGGCCTTCGGAGTTGGTGGCGAGTTCCTGCATCTGGCCGGAGGTGCGGATGGAGAACATCTGGCGGGAGGCGGGGACTTCGCGGTAGGGGGTGACGTCGCGGAAAGCGACGGAAGAGAAGACCCGCTCTTTTTCGAACCACAGGTCGAGGGCGATTTGGTGTGGGTCGGCGTTGACGAAGCGGACGAGGGCGCGTTCGCGGGAGGCGGCGGCGGAGGCGGTAGTCTGGCCTTCGGCGGTGGTTTGCACGGCGGTAGGGGGTTCAGGGGCACGGGAGCAGGAGCAGATTAAGACGGTGAGGGCGAGCGAGAGGGGGAGAGATTTCATGAGGAGTGTGTGTCCTTCGACTGTTAAGAGCGGTGGCGGAGGGCGGCTGTTACCGGGCTCACGGTGATCTAAAAATTGCATGCTCATGTGGAAACTTCCGTAAGCAAGGGGAGGAGAAGAAGCGAGGCTGGAAGGTGGGATGAATTTTACACCTGGGAGTAACAAATTCCCCTGAGGGAGGGTCAACGGGCCGGAAACGAGAGATCGAACACAGGTTGCCGCAGGGGAGCGGCAAGTGGGGTGTGTTTCCGTGGATCCTATCGTTTTGTGATCTGGCTTGTATTGTGTCTTGTGGGCAGCCGTCCAAGGAAGGGCACTCCAAGAGGAGTCTAAGGGCATGCAAGCACTGGTGTTATCTTTCCGCTCATGCAGAGCAACGTGAGCATCCATTCGCAAATCCAGGCAGAACAGCAGAAACAGTTATGGGAAATCGAGCAACGGCGACTGGCCGAGCGGCCGCATCCGCGAGTGGAAGCCGAGATAAAAGCGCGGCAGGAAGCGGCTCTGGAGAATTACTTTTTTGCACAGAAGTTCAATAAGCCGGTCCATCATCTCAAGGAATTCGCCAACGAACTACAACACCGGGGCGGTAAACGCGAAGAAGGTGAAGGCGATCCAGAAGGCTTGGGAAGATCCGCAAAAGATAGATGGATGGTTCCAACGTGTAGAAGGCAAAGGACAAAGTGAAGGCGAGAGGCGGGACTCGCAGGTTTACTTTCGTCTTTGCAATAAGGAAAAAAGAATGGTACGCCACTTGCGGTAGAGGGGCAGAGGATTTATGGTGGCAGAACCCACGAACACCGCAACCACGCAATTGGAAGATCCACTTAGCTATCTTCCATGCTCGACCATTCAAGAGTACCGAAAGGGGCAGGTGCTGTTTGAACCTGGACGTCGTAGCCCCTATCTGCACCTGGTGATGGAAGGTTGCGTCAAGATCAGCCGCTTCATCGACGAGAACGAGATCGTGATCGACCTCTGCCAGGCAGATGACTTCTTTGGCGCCGCCGCATTTTTGGGCGTCGAGAATCATGAGCGCGCCGTCGCGCTCGAGGGCAGCAAGGTGATGAGCTGGCCGATTGAGACGGTCCAGGATCTGATTTGCCGGCATCCGCAGTTAGGGATCGCCCTGGTGCAGTTGCTGGCCAAACGCGGGCTTGACCTTGGGGAACGGATGGGAACGCTTTCGGTCGACTGCACATCGCGGCGGTTGGCGAAGGCACTGGTGAACCTGGGCGAACGGATGGGGCATCAGGATCCGCAGAACGCCGAAGCCTGGCATATGGCGCCGTTATCGCACAAGTTGCTGGCGCAGTATATCGGGACGACGCGGGAAGCGGTGACGCATTGCATGAACCAGTTCCGGAGGCAGGGATTCCTGTCGTATTCGCGGCGGGGGATGACGATCTTCGCCGATAATGTACGGGGGTGGCTGCAATCGACCGTACGGCAGAGTAAGAAGCAGGAAGAGCCGGAATTGGACCGGCACGATGAGATGGAGCACGCGCCGGCGTAAGGATTTGAAGGGGCGGGACCAGGAGGTCCCGCGCGGGTCTGGGGACCCCGCCCTCCAACGGAAAGTAAGGGGCTGTCTGAGGACGGCCCCTTTTTTATTGGTTACTCGCCGGCAGCGGCTTGGGACTGCTCCTCGTCGTCCTTGCCGTCTCCGGCGGCGAGGCGGTATTCCTTCAATTTGATCTGGATGGTCTTGAGACTGAGGCCGAGAACTTCGGCGGTGCGGCGGCGGTTGTTGCGAAGGTACTCAAGGGTGGACAGGATGAGGGCTTTTTCGGCGTCGTGGAGAGAAATGCCGAGACTCAGGGTGAGCTTACCGGATTCGACGACGGGTCCTTCGGAGGGAGGCGGCGGCGTGGCGACGCCGAGCGAGAGGGGGAGATGGGCGAGGGTGATGGGTCCATCGCCGGCGAGGATGACGGCGCGTTCGAGGACGTTGCGAAGCTCACGGACATTGCCGGGCCAGTGGTATTGATTAAACCGCTCGAGTACGGCGGGTTCCACGGGGGTCATGGGGCGGTCATGCTTCTGTTTTAAGGAAGCGAGCAATGCCTGGGTAAGAACGGGAATATCTTCCCTGCGTTCGCGCAACGGGGGAAGGACGACGTGAAATACGTTGAGGCGGTAGAAAAGATCTTCGCGGAGTTTGCCCTCTTTCACGGCCTTTTGTGGGGCGCGGTTGGTGGCGGCGAGTACGCGGACGTCGACTTCGATCTCGCCTTTACCGCCGAGGCGCTGGACGCGTGAGTCTTCGAGCACACGCAGGAGTTTGGCCTGCATGGCCATGGGGAGCTCGCCGATTTCGTCGAGGAAAAGAGTTCCGCCGTGGGCGAGTTCGATGCGGCCGAGGCGGCGGTCGGCGGCACCCGTGAAGGCCCCGCGCTCATGGCCGAACAGTTCGCTTTCGATGAGGCTTTCGGGAAGGGCGGCGCAGTTTAGGGCGACGAAGGGTGCATCCTTGCGCGGGCTGGAGGCATGGACGGCGCGGGCAACGAGTTCCTTGCCGGTGCCGGATTCGCCGGTGATCAGGACGGTGGCTTTAGACGGCGCCACCTGGCGGACCATGGAGAAGACATCCTGCATCTGGCCGCTTTTGCCGACCATCTCGCCGAGCTGCTCGCGCATGAGGACGGTGCGAAGGCGCTCGTTCTCGTCGCGGAGCTTGCGCTGTTCGCCGGCCCGCTCGATGAGGATTTGGAGGGCGTTGAGGGGGACGGGCTTGTCGACGAACCAGAAGGCGCCGGCTTCGTGGATGGCAGCGAGGGCGGTTTCGATGTTGGAGAACTGGGTGAGCATGATCACCGGTGGGGCATTGCCGAGGGCTTGCAGCTTACGGATGAGTTCAAAGCCATCCATACGCGGCATGCGGAGGTCGGTGATCAGGACGTGGGGTTGGAAGTTAGGAGCCTTCTCATAGGCTTCCATGCCATCAGCCGCGGTTTCGGTGACATAGCCCCAGGATGCGACTTTACCGGCGAGGTAGTTGCGGTCCTGTTCGTCGTCGTCGGCAATGAGCACACGTAGCGGCGATTTCATAATTGACGCCGGGTTGACAGCCCGAGTCTTTCTTATGTTACGGCAGAGCGGAAGATTTTTCCTATCCCTAGAGAAGAAGAGGCGAAACTAAAGCCGTCAGACGACGCGCTGGATTTGGGGAAACCGGCCGGTACCCGCCTGGTAAGGCTTTGCGGGGAAGGTACGGATTTCGGCGGAGACGTGGCGAACGCGGCTGCCGGGATTGGGGTGGCTGGAGAGGAACTCGGGGGCGCGGGAGCCGCCGGATTCTTCGAGTTTCTGGAAGAAGCGGGCCATTTCGAGGGGGTCGTAGCCGGCCTCGTAGAGGATGCGGGCGCCCATGGCATCGGCCTCGTTTTCGGCGGAGCGGGAGTAGCGAAGGAGGACGGATTCGAGGGCGACGGAGAGGCCGAGTTGGCCGAGCGCGCCGGCGGCGGTGTTGCCAAGGGCGGCGCCGGCGAGCATGGCGGGCAACTGGATGAGATTGGCCTTGGAGGCCTGGCTGGTGCCGTGGCGGAGGAAGACGTGAGCGATCTCATGGGCGAGGACGCCGGCCATCTGGGCTTCATTATCGGAGGCTTTGATCAGGCCGCCGTGGACGAAGATGGGGCCACCGGGGAGAGCGAAGGCATTGATGCTGTTCTCCTGGACGACGGTGAAGCGGAAAGGGTAGTCGGTGGCGGTGGGGGTAGCGACCAGGCGCCCGCCGACCTGGCGGACGTAGCCCTGGACGTTACCGTTGGGGTGGACACGGACTTGGCGTAGGACTTGCTGTTCGGCCTGGCGGCCGAGTTCGATGTCCTGCTGCGGGGAATACATGTTGAAGCCGGGACGAAGAGCCTGGCCGGGTTGACGGGAAGAACAGGCGGCGAGGGTGACGGCAAGAACGATGGTGCAGAGACTACGCATAGCAGCTCCTTTCTGTGTAAAGAGAATGCGCGACGTGGACGTCGCGCGCAGACGTGACGTCTGCCCCACTTAACGGGGTTTGGCGGTGATGTAGAAGGTTTGGCCTTCGCGGCTGATGAGCAGCAGGACGTTGCCGCTGCTGTTGCGGCGGAGGGCGCCTTCGAGGTCGGCGGTGGCGCGCAGGGGCTGGCGATTGGCCTCGAGGATGACGTCGCCTTCGCGGACTCCGGCGGTGGCGGCGGCGCCGTTGGGGTCGACTTGGCGGACGAGCATGCCTTCGGCGGCGCGGAGGCCGAGTTGGCGGACCATGTCGGCGGTAACAGGCTCGACGGCGATGCCGAGGCGGCCCTGGCTGGCGGTGGCATTGGGAGCGCCGGGGGCATTGGGTTCGGCGGCTTCGGCGTTAGCCTGCGATTCGGCGAGGCGGGCGGTGACTTCCTGTTCGCGGTTGTCGCGGAGGATACCGAGTTTGACGTCGGCATTGGGGCCGGCGGCGGCGATGCGGTTGCGCAGGCTATTGGTATCGGTGACGGGCTGGCCATTCAGGGTAAGGATGACGTCGCCACGGCGCATGCCGGCTTTCTCGGCGGGGCTGCCAGGGGTGACGGAGTTGATGAGAACGCCGCGGGCGTTGTTGATTCCGAGGCTTTGGGCGAGGTCGGGAGTGAGCGGCTGGATGCCGACGCCGAGCTGGCCGCGGCGGACGCGTCCGTTGGCAGCGAGTTGTTCGCTGACCGAGCGGGTCATATTAGACGGGATGGCAAAGCCGATGCCGATGCTGCCGCCGGAGGTGGAGAGGATCTGCGAGTTGATGCCGACCAGTTCGCCGGCCGTATTGACGAGAGCGCCACCGGAGTTGCCCTGGTTGATGGGCGCATCGGTTTGGAGGAAGTCTTCGTAGCTGCCTTCGCCGACGCCGGTGGTGCGGTTCTTGGCGCTGATGATGCCCATGGAGACGGTTTGGCCGACACCGAGGGGGTTACCAACGGCGAGGACGACATCGCCGACGCGGACGGCGTCGGAGTTACCGAGGGCAAGGACGGGGAGGCCGGAGGCCTCTATTTTGAGTAGAGCGAGGTCGGAAGCCGGATCGGAGCCGATGAGTTTGGCGTCGAGGATGCGGCCGTCGGTGAGTTCGACCTTGATCTCTTCGGCGCCATCGACGACGTGGTGATTGGTGACGCACTGCCCATCGGAGCGGATGATGACGCCGGAGCCGATTCCGCGCTGGAGGCGGCCTTGTCCTTGTCCTGGCGCCTGGGGTGGGCCCTGGGGACCGCGGCGCGGGGCGGCGCCAAAGCCTTCAAAGAAGTCGCGCAGGCGGGGATCGCCGCCAAAGGAGAACGGGAAGGCTTCGGGCTCACGGACACGGCGGGCGGAGCGAACGGTGACGACCGCGGGGGAGACGCGGGAGACGACGTCGGCGTAGGACTGCACGGCGGGTCCGGCGGCGTTCACGGTTTCGGTGCGGAAGGCAGTTTGGCGGGTTTGGGGGCCTTGGGCCTGGCAGGAGACCAGGAACCCGGCACATATGCCAACAAGGATTGAAGATTTCGACTTCATAAGAGCACCTCCAAGAGACACAAAGAGGCATAGGGGGCTAACCCCTACGCCCCGGATGTTTGACAAAGATGAGCTGGCATCCGCTCCGTTGCGGTCGTGGCCCAGTAAAGTTAGACTTCGTGAGCGAACTCGCCGTCGCGGACGGTTTGCGCGGTAACGGGCTCTTTAGCGCGCTGGGGAGCAAAGCGGTTGCGGACGGCGTCCCAGCAGCGCTGGAGGAAGCCCATGCGGGCGTTGACGAGTTCCGGCGTATTGGCGTTGCGGCGGCTGGTGGTGATGCGGACTTCCTGACGTTCGACGGCATCGGCGAGCGAAAGAATGCGGACTCGCTGATACTCATTGAGCCTTTGCAGCAATACTTCGCGGCCGTTCTCAAAGCGAATGCCGTCGCGGTGGGTATAGGCTTCAAAGCCGAGTTGGGTGAAAGTGACAAACTCGGTTTCGCCGACGGAGAACTCCTGGCGGAGCCGCACGGGGATATCTTCGAGCATGAGCTGGGCGCCGGGTGGGATGCAGACGGCAACCAACGGCTTCATGCCGGTGCGGTCCCAGGCCGCCTGTTGATGGAGTTGCGCCTCGCAAGGCGTGGCGAGCCCCATGGAGCCGCCCGGAAATCGCGTGGTCACCAACGTCTCGCCTTCCGCCGCAAGACGGTTGGCATGAGCGTGTAAAGAATAATCGCACATAGGTCCTGAAATCCCCCTATCGCTTTCTCTGACAAAACTGACCGCAACTCCTGTAGAAGCCACGACCGGGAGCGGTTGCCCGTCTACCACGTCAGATTGGCTAGCACATAAGACACCATTCTCCGGGTCATGCGGCTTTGGTATGTACAACCGGCCCCGCGGCGTACGCTTCGACACGAATCACCCCTTGCGAACGGTGCGGGCGAGGCCGGGGGCGGGAGCTTCCATGGCGGTGGCCATGGCCTGATCGCCCAACATGTTCTCGCCGACGCAGCGGATAACCACTTGGCTGGGAATGCCTTCGGCCTGTTTGGCGAAGGTGAGACAGGAGGCGCCGGGGTCGTGGTTGACTTCGATGAGGTCACCGCCGCGGATCTGCTGGGTGGCGATGAGACTGGAGAGCGGACAGACGACATGGCGCTCGATGGCGCGCTTTAGGTGACGGGCGCCGTAGCGGACGTCGGTGCCTTCCTTGAGGAGGAAGGTTTTGGCGGCCGTGGAGGCATAAAACATAAAGGCGTTTTCGCGTAGTGAGTCGAAGACGCGGCGCTGGACGCATTTGAGTTCAAGGTCGACGATCTGGAACAGCTCGGTTTCGCCGAGTGGGTGAAAGACGACGGTCTGGTCGATGCGGTTCATGAACTCGGGCGTAAAGCGTTTGCGGGCGGCTTCGAGGCTGGCGCGTTCGATGCGGCCCTGCACGTCTTCTTCGAGGTTGCCGGTTTCATGCTTACGCTGCGTTTCACGGGAGCCGAAGCCGAGGCGGGGACGCAGAATAGCGCCCATTTCGGAGGCGCCGACGTTGCTGGTCAGGAAGATCATACAACGGGAGAAATCGACGCTGGTGTTGTCGCCCAGGGTGAGCGTGGCTTTGTCCATGATGCCGAGCAGCAGGTTCCAGAGCGCATCGCTGGCCTTCTCGATTTCGTCAAAGAGGACAAAGCTGAGCTTCATCTTTTCGGTGTGGTACTTGTTGAGCGATTTCTGCTGCAGCAGCGCCGGCGTTTCGCGATGGCCCAGGTAGCCCGGAGGCGAGCCCACCAGCTTGGCGGTTTCATGACTGTGCTGGTATTCGGCGCAATCGATTTTGATCACCGCGTCGGGCGTGCCGACGAGACATTCGGCCACAGCCTCGACGAGCCGGGTTTTACCGGTTCCGGTCGGGCCCAAAAAGAGATAGTTACCAATCGGGCGGCGCGCGCCCGACATACCCGCCAGGAACATCTGATAGATGTTCACAATCCGCCGGATGGCTTCCTCCTGGCCGATGATGCGCTGGCGTAAGCCCTGCTCCAATATGTCGACTTCTTTAGCCGACCGAGTTGGATCCAGTTTCTGTTGAACCTTGATCATTCTTGTATTTCCGTTCCTCACGGCCCCCCGCCGTGGTGCAAAGCAATCGCGGTGCCAAGTTGGAGAGTGGGTTTTGCGGCGTGGGGAGAAGAAAGAGCCGGAAACTTCCGTGAGCGGAGAATCTTGCGTCATCTTGGCAAGCGGCGTGCTTTACCCGGATGGGTAATCTTATGCCACAGCACTTACAAGACGTGAAAGAAACGGCCGCGGAGATCTCGCAATTAAACACGCCGGACAATCCGGTGACGGAGCAATTGCAGCGTCAGGTGGCGAATGCGCTGATACTGTTCATCAACTACAAGCACTATCACTGGCAGGTGTATGGGCCGCAGTTCCGGGATCTGCATTTGCTGTTCGATGAATTCGCGGCGGAGATGTTGGAGTCTTTCGACGAGTTCGCCGAGCGGCTGCGGATGATCGGGCAGGACCCTGTATTTTCATTGGATCAGGTGCGGGAGACGGCAACGATGGAGGTTGCCAAGGGGGGTCATGAAAACCTGCGCAAGATGATCGAAGAGGCGGATCGGAACCTGATCCGGATGATCAAAGAGATGCGGGACGCCAATGAGGCGGCCGAGGACGCGAACGATCCCGGGACAATCGATCTGATTGGAAAATCGGTTCGCGTGGCGGAGAAGCAAGAGTGGTATTTCCGCGAGATGTTGAAATCCGGCGATACGCGGCTGAGTCCGAAATCGCGGTAACAGGTAACGTATCAAAGCCGCCGGGACGATAAACCGGCGGCACCTTTTTACACCGGAGAGAAAAAGAGTTCCTGCATACAGAGCCATGGTTCACCGAATCGCGTTGTGGTATTGCCGCACGTTTCACCCGCTTCCGATGTGGCCGGTCAACGGCCACTACAGATGTCCGAAGTGTCTTCGGACGCATCCGGTGCTATGGGAAAACGAACATCGAATCGCTGCGCGAGCTGGAAGAGGATTGCAAGGCGCTGCGGATGGGGCTGATGATCGAGAATCTGCCGGGAGATTTCAACGATGCGCACCAGTTAGGGGAGTTGTTGGAGGCGATGCCGGAGCTAGGGCTGCATTTGGACATTGGGCATGCGGATCTGCACATGCCGCTGGGGACCGGAACGGTGGATCTGGCCTGGTGATGGATGACACATAACGATACGGCGACATCCGCCCGCGGTAGTAGGTCGCAGGTGGCGTCGAGGGCCAGGAAGGCGATGCCGGAATGATCGTGGGCCGGAGGGCGGAGGTCGACACCGACGGCGCGTACGCCGCGGCGGTTATGGAGGTAGCGGCGCAGCAGGGCACCATTGCCGCAGCCAATATCAACGACGCTGCGGTCGTGTTTGAGGCGGGAAAAGATGGCGCGATAGTTGCCAAGCCAGCCGTGCATGAGATCAAGATCACGATGGACCCGATCCCAGATACGAGAGGGGAGAGAGGGATCGTCGATGATCTCGGATTGGTGCAGGCGGGTACGCATCATGGAATTATCGGGCATCCGGATTGCCAGTGAGTAAGCGAGAGATGTGGACGCGGTGGTAACACAGGCTGTAGGAGGCGTGTCTAAATTGTCACGATCCTCGCGTTTGCGCCATTTTCGCACGCGGGGGGTACACCGATTATGAGGTACGGGTGGAGGATTACGGGACGATCTGCAAGCTAGTACGGGAACTGCTGGCGGGCGCCAAGAGCCTGGTATAAGAGCAGGTGGCTATGGTGTGGGCAGTCCATCCACCGGTCCCGCCGCGCCGGCGCACGCCGCGGCCAGTGGTACCGATCGCGAGTCCGCCGCTGCCGGTGCGGGTATTGGCGGTATTGGCGTTGGGGATCGCGTCGGTGGCATTGTTGGGATGGGGGCTGGACGCACCGGCGCTATACAAATGGACAGGGTCCGGCGGGCTGGCGATTCCAGCGGCGTTGGGTGTGACGCTGCTGGGGTTGGCGACGTTCGCGCGAACGCTGCCGAATCCTCTGCAATGGGTGTCGCGGCTATGCGCGGGAGCGGGTGGGCTGGTAGCGCTGCTGTATTCGCTTCCACGGCAATGGGGGGCGGGGCCCGAGCAGGCGGAGATGGGACTGACGCCGGCGACGGCGTTGGCACTGGCGCTGCTGGGGTTGGCGCTGCTGCTGATCCGGCGGCACGTGTGGGCGGCGCACTGGCTGGCGTCGGGGAGTCTGGTGATGGCGCTGATCGCGGTGCTGGGCTATCTGTTCGACGTACAGGCGCTGTATCAGATTGGCGATTATGCGGCGATGGCGTTGCCGGCGGCGGTGTCGATTGTCTTGCTGGCGGCGGCGGTGCTGGCTCTGCGATTGGATGACGGGTTGATGTATGTGCTGTCGCACCCAGGCCCATCGCAGATATTGGCGCGGCGCTTTCTGCCGTTATCGGTGCTGGCGTTTGTGTGCATTCACTGGATTGGGCGGGTGGGGTATCAGTATGGGCTTTATGGGGTGGGCTTTCAATCGGTGATTGTGACCCTGACGGGGATATTGGTGATTGTGGGGCTGACGTGGCAGAGTATCCGGCAGATCCAGTTGGCGGAGGCCGAACGGGGCCGGGCGATCGTACGCTTCCAGGCGGCGGCGTCGGCCGCCAATGCGTTGATTTATGAATGGGAAGTGGACTCGGGGGTGGTGGAGCGCGTGTGCGGACTGGAGGAGATCACCGGTTATACGCTGGAGGAGGCCGAGCCGACACCGGGCTGGTGGCGGGCGCTGATCCACCCCGATGATCTGGAGCGCCTACAGCGGGAGGCGGCGCGTCCGTTCCAGCCTGGGGACATGTTGCGCAGCGAGTACCGGGTGCGGCGGAAGAACGGCTCCTATATCCACGTGCATGATTCGTTTCTGGTGCTGGAGGCCGAAGACGGGGCATTGAAGCACGTCATTGGCTCGACACTGGACGTCACCGAACGAAAGCGGCGGGAAGAAGAGCTGCATAACTCGAACGACGATCTGCGCCAGTTCGCGTATGCGGCGGCGCACGATCTGCAGGAGCCGCTGCGGATGGTGACGGTGTTCACGCAGATGTTGGAGAATGCCTGGCGGGAGCGGCTGGACGACAACACGCGGACGTGGATGGGGTATGTGATTGAAGGCGCCGAGCGGATGCGGGCGCTGCTGAGCGACCTGCGGGTGTACACGGAGATGTCGCAGGCGACGCCGTCGCGCGAAGTGCATACCGACTTGAACCGGGCGTTGCAGAAGGCGATCGACAACCTGGATATGGCGGTGAGGGAATCGGGCGCCGAGGTGACGCATGGGACGCTGCCGGAAGTAAACTGCCGCGAGGTGTATTTAGTGCAGTTGTTCCAGAACTTATTGAGTAACTCGATCAAGTATCGTGGGGCGGAGGCGCCGAAGGTGTATGTGAGCGCCGAGCGGGGGCGGGGCGAATGGCTGATCGCGGTGGAGGATAACGGCATAGGCATCGATCCGAAGTACTCATCGCAGATATTCGGGATTTTCAAGCGGCTGAACCGGAAGGTGCCAGGGACGGGGATGGGATTGGCGATCTGCGCGCGGGTGGTGGAGCGTTGCGGAGGGCGGATCTGGGTGGAGTCGGAGCCTGGGAAGGGGGCTACGTTTAAGTTTACGCTGCCGTTTTTATAGGCGCTTGAAAGCGAATGCTCCTTGCCTTCCCGCCGGAGTACACAACCGTTTTGCCGGAGATGCCGGAGCAGAGCCTCGCGTTTCACCCGACGACAACTAGCTCTTGTTTGGCTTCAGGGGGTAGGGCGCGAAGGGACTCGTCCCGGCGATGCTCCAGGATAAGGGTGATTGCGTCTTTGAGGTTGGCGAGGCACTCTTCACGCGTAGCGCCTTGACATTGGCTCCGGGGACCTCGGCGCAGTACGCGATGTGCCAAGGGCCGTCTTGCTCCACAATCGCGGTGAATTCGTTGCGCATGCCCGCATTTTAGCGCCTTTTAGTGGCCCGGAGTCGATGAGACTTGCGATCAACGCGGGCGCGAAGAGGGCCACGCGTTCGCGCAGGTGGCCGGTGGGGTGAATTTCGTTCAGTTGCCGCCGACAAGTTGGCGCAGATGGCGCAGAGTGCGTATTTCGCCGGACCCCGGCCGCCGCTCCGGCTCAAGAGTCATGATCGGATTGACGAGGATGTGATCAGGTTGACCTACGTTCCTGCTTGATCTCGCGGATAGCTCACGATCAACGGCGTGCACGCACGAAGACTCGTACCCGTGCCCCGGAGGGCTGCGGTTTTCAACGCCGGCAGGTCTACCTGCCAACGGATCTCTACGACATAGTGAAGGAGCGCCGACTTCCCGCATCCGAGCTCCTTCAGGAAGCGGTGCGCACCGAAGTGCGTCGTCAGAAGCTACAGTCCGCTAGCCGGCGCTACACAGCCGAACTTGCGGCACAGGTCGGTCAGCCCGCTCCTCGAGAGCGCGCCCGCGCAGCCGCCGTGGCAAAACGAATCGCCGGCCGCACGAATCGAAAGGCTGGCTAGCCTTTGTGTTGATCCTGGACTCGGGGGCAGTTAGCCAACTCGCCGGGCGAGGTCCCTCCTTTTCTCGACGGGAATGGACGCACCATCATCATGGGTGATCCATGCCGAGCTCGCCCAGCGGGCGGGCTTGAGCGTCGATTGGACAGCTACCAGCAAGACTACCTACCTGAATGCGCTAACTCAAAGAGATTGCGCAGCCCGGCGCCGGGGTGGACGCGTAGCTCCTCCCGTTTCTGCGCAGGCCCGTGGCGGTTGAACAACTGGTCGAGCGCCTGGTCCACATCCGCGGGTTGGACGGCTCGGCGGCGGACGAAAACCACATCCCCGGAAAGATCTCGGACCCGAGGTGCAGGCGCGTTATGCGGCGCAGCGAGTGCGGCGCGGTAGGCCGCAGGAGCGCGGGCGCGGTGATGATGATGATGATGCTTAGACTTAAAACGTGCGAACAAAGGAGGGGTCACTTCAAGAAAGGGAAATTTACGTACGCTAGGCATAATGGAGAGCACTCCATTACGTTCCGTTGATCCCCAACACCCATTCCCATGTGTCCCGGAATGCTTTGATCATGCGGTGACGGTAATTTACCGGCCGAAGTATCCAGACACATCCACCACAACATCTGTCCTTCGGAATGCGTAAATGTCAATCGATCCGTTGGTGCCAGCAGGAACAATCGCCGAATTCGAAATGATCTGCCCCTGAAACGCGTTCAATATCGATGCGTTCGGCCGTGGCTGGCCGGTTGGATAGGCGGTGAGGAACGGCATCGGATTACCGTTCGGAAGTGCCGTCACATTGATGGCATACCCGCGGGCGTTTGAAGGGATTCCTGAGCATCCAGACGCGGCGGGTATCGAAATCGGCCGTGTGGTGTCGTCCGCATAGGGTCCGCCGCTGGCTGTGGAATCGCTCGCCCGGCATTGGGTGACCGGGAAATAGAACATGCCGTTCGCGCCGTCGTCGGGTGCGTAGTAGCCGTTGATGTCGATGATGAAGTCGGTGGCGTTGAAGGTGAACACATCAATCGTGCTGTTGCCGCTGGCGGGGATGATCACGCTGTTCGCCAGAACCCGCCCGGCGAAGGAATTGATGCTCGATACATTCGGCTGTCCAATGCCATTGGGCCAAGCCGTTAAGTAGGCAAGGGAAGCGGGCGGCACAACCGTAATCGTCACCGAATAGGCGGAAGCATTGGGAACCGTGCAGTAGGGCGTTTCCGGGAATCGGAAACTACGAGTCTGCCGCGCCGCCATGGACGGCGGTCCGAATGGACCCGCCGGACTGCGGTACGCCAACCGCGTTTCAACGACGCGGCAGGGCGTCATCGGGTAGTAGGCCAAACCACTCACCGCCGTGCTGTCTGTATAGTAGCCGCTGATATCGATGAGCATGTCCGTACGGTCGGATGTGTACACACTGATGCCGCCGTTTGCACCCGCCTTGACGATCGCCGAGTTGGCAACAATCTGGCCGTCCGGCGAACGGATGGTCCAGACATTCGGACGCGTCTCGCCGGCGGGAAAGACCGTCGCAAAGCTCACTCCGCCCGTGACAGGGATTAGCGTCGTGTTGACCACGTAGGCTTTGGCAATGGACGGAATGTTGCACCCATTCGAAGCTGGCAGGTTCAGCGTGCGGGTTTCGGCGGCGTTGAGCGACGGCGGACCAAATGCGCCGGTGCGGCCTTCGAAATTGTACGCCGTCCGCGTTTCCATGAGGCGGCACGGCGGAAGCGGAACGAATCGCAATGGACTGATGAACGTAAGTGCACGGTAGGTGACAGCGGTTGGCGTACCGAACGCGCCGTTGACGAAGGCGCTGATGCGGACGTAGAGCGTTCGGCCATCGGTAGGCAAGCCGGAAACCGCGGCCGACGTGCCGGTGGTTTCCTGCGAATACAGATCGGCGCCGCCGGCCGTCGAGCCGATCTCCAACTTATACTTCGTGGCGCCAGCCACCGCCGCCCAAGTAAACGTGACCGCGGCAGAGGTTAGTGTCCCGCCGGGGCTTGGGGATGTGATAAGCGGTTGGGGCGACGGGTCAGCAAACAGAGTACCGAGGACGAGGACAGTGCCGCTCGCCACGGGATCGCTGTCATTGTAGGCGCCGGGTTCCCCCTTGGCGACAATCACCAGGCCCGGCAAGCGGTCGCCGGCGAACCTCGCAACAGCCACGGCACTCGGCGAAGAGCCCGACGGAAAATGCGTCTCCGCCTGGAACGTCCCGTTTCCATTGCCGAGCAGATACGTAGCATCGGCTTCGCCACAGCAGTGTGTGACGACGAGGTCGAGCTTGCTATCGCCATTAAGATCAGTGATTGCGACTCCGGTCGCACCGCCATAGGTTATGGGCCTCGGCGAGGCTTCCGTAAATCCACCCATACCGTCGCCAAGCACGAACCCGAGTTGGAACTTTGTTGCGAACGCGAGATCGAGCTTGCCGTCACCATTGACATCGCCGGCGGCAAAAGACCCCGATTCGGTATCCTGGCGCGTCAACAGGAGCGTGCGAGCGGCTGCAAACGTGCCGTTGCCCTGACCGGCGAAGAACGCGAGCGTGAGTGGAGTGCGGGCCGGGTTTGAGAGGAGAGCCGCAAGATCCTGGTTGCCGTCGCCATTGAAGTCGGCGGCATGGACCGCAGTCGGGCGCAAGCCGGCAACGCCGAGTACGGCCGGCGCATTGAACGTACCGTCGCCGCGGCCGAGCAGAATACTCAGACCCGCGGGATCGAACGACGCGACCGCCGCGTCGATCCGGCCGTCCCGATTATAGTCGGCGAGCGCCACACCGCGCGCATTCGCCGCGACGTTCGTGCTGACAGCCGCTTGCAGCGTACCGTCGCCCCGGCCGAGCAGGACACTAAGCGCCGAACCGCCCGCCGTGAGGACGTCCTGCCTGCTGTCGCCATTGACGTCACCCGTGGCCACGGCGACGGCACCGGCGGGGACTGAGTAACTCACCGGTTGCCCGACGCTTCCGTTGGCACTGGAAACGAACACCGCGAGATTGCCGTTGGCGACGACGACGTCGGGTTGGCTGTCGCCGTTCAGGTCTGTCGTCGTGACGGCGGAGGGCGTTCCTCCAATGAAGCGGAACCGGGGAGCGGCGACTGCACCCGTCCGGCTCACCGGGAGTACCGCTGTAACACCGGAGAGGCTTTCCCCGCTGAAGAGAAACGTACTGCCATCGTCGTTGGGCACGGCGGCCACCGACCCTGGCTTGTTTCCGACGGCATAAGCTTGCGCCGGCTGGAATCCGCCATTACCCGTTCCGAAAAGGACAACGAGCGCATTGGAACCTCGGCAGGCGGCGACCAGGTCGGTTTTGCTGTCACTGTTCAGATCGATGGAAATCAAATGGTCCGCTTCGAAGGGGAGGGCGGCTTTGATGGCTGTGTTGGAGAGCCCGGTTCCGGTATTCAGAAAAACCGACACCTCAGAATCGCCAGTAACGGCGAGATCGGGCAGATTGTCGGCATTCAGGTCGACCGCCATCACGCTGGATGCATCACCGCTGGCAAACGACGCCGGCGCCGCGAAGCCGCCATCGCCCAAGCCCGCGAGAAATGCGACGGTTCGTGACACCCAAGTGCCCACGGCGAGGTCGACCTTCCCATCCGAATTGAAATCCGCAGCCGCCAGCGCCCGAGCAAAAGGGCCGGCCGGTGATACTCTTCCCGTCCCGAACGTGCCGTCCCCGTTTCCGAGGAGAACGGCTACGCGTCCGGAGTTGGCCGATCCGTTGCCATACTGGGTGAGGGCGATGTCGAGCTTGGAATCGCCATTGAAGTCCGCTACCAGCACCTTGCTGAAACCGACTTCGGGCTGGAAGCCAACCGGGAAGGTACGAGTGGAAGTGACCGCACGAGTTGCATTTCGCAATTGAATCCGCACGCCCCCGCTGGTGATATCCACGCTGTCGGGATTGCCGTCGTTGTTCAGGTCGTCAATGATGAAACCTTGCGCCGCTCGTCCCCTGGTTCGCAACGTCGTTGGAGATCTGGGAGTGTACGCATTCGCCCAGGCCTGTCCGCAGAGTCCGCGGAGGACCTGATGCGCCGCGAAACCCGCAACCTCCGTGGGGTTCACGTTGAAAGCTCCATCGGGGGTGTAGAACCATATTTGAAACCCAAGCAGCCCGCCAAAGGACATGTACTGAAGCGTGAAAGTTCCCTGAGCGCCCATGAATGACCCGCGCCAGTACATCACCCCCATGTAGGGTGTGCCGTCGAGAAGGGGCGAGCCGAGGCCGCCATCCTTCACGGGCGGGGAGCAATCCCCCTGCGCGTTCGCCGCTTGCGCGGTCAGGATTGTTAAGACAGCACAGACCCGAAGCGTTTTCACCTCTCGGTTACCTCCGATGGGATGGTGGGTTGTTCACCAAGCTTTCCGACAGTATAACCCCAAGCTGGCTGAACCCATGCTTGGAACTGTTCTGGAGGAGGTGTTAGTGCCCTAATTTGACCAATGGAGGAGTGTCCCCCTATAGGCCCGTCACAGACGGCGGTCTGGCCCGCCTCGCGTGCAATCTGCAACAGCCTGTTCTGATGTATCCGCAAACCTGCCTCCGATGTGATCAGGTTGACCTACGTTCCTGCTTGATCTCGCGGATAGCTCACGATCAACGGCGTGCACGCACGAAGACTCGTACCCGTGCCCCGGAGGGCTGCGGTTTTCAACGCCGCGCTCAGCAGGGCTCTGCACCCACGAGCCTGGAGGAGAACGTATCGTATGTGTGTATACTAGGCGTATGCCGCGCATGCAGGTCTACCTGCCAACGGATCTCTACGACATAGTGAAGGAGCGCCGACTTCCCGCATCCGAGCTCCTTCAGGAAGCGGTGCGCACCGAAGTGCGTCGTCAGAAGCTACAGTCCGCTAGCCGGCGCTACACAGCCGAACTTGCGGCACAGGTCGGTCAGCCCGCTCCTCGAGAGCGCGCCCGCGCAGCCGCCGTGGCAAAACGAATCGCCGGCCGCACGAATCGAAAGGCTGGCTAGCCTTTGTGTTGATCCTGGACTCGGGGGCAGTTAGCCAACTCGCCGGGCGCTCGCGTCGTGCTTTAGCCCTCATAGTCGCCCTGCGAGAGGAGGGCCTATGGCCACCGACAGTACCTTCGGTGGTTCTTGTGGAGTGCTTGCAAGGGCACGCGGGGCGTGACGCGAAGGAGAACCGGTTCCTTAAGACCTGTGACATCGCTGATACGGTCCCTGAGTCTCTCGCGCGGCGCGCAGCCTCACTGCGGCGACTGGCCCGTCGTGGGTCCGCTGTCGATGCGCTCGTCGTGGCCTTCGCGGAACCCGGAGGTACCGTACTCACGTCCGATCCGGACGGCCTACAGGCGCTGGCGACCCACGCTGCCGATGTGCTGATTGAGCGAATCTAGGCCGCAGCGCCGCCTTCGGTGTAATTTACTTCCACTATTTCAAGTAAGTCGTCGAAGCTATGGCCGGGGGTAGCGGGCGCCGGGAGGGCGGCGCGACAGGCCAGGTAGCGCCGGGGCGCACGGTATAGCGTGTGACACGGCAGTGCCGGGCGCGAAGAACGGCGGCCACGACCGCCGAGAGCGTAGCACCGATGGTGCGGATGCCGATGACGGCAGTTTCTTCCGGTTGGTGGGTATGGAGGAAGGCGGAGGCGGCGCGGTCGAGGGCATCGGCAAAGGGAGGCAGGAACGGCGGGCACTGGTCGGCGGCGGCGGACTCGAGCGCGCGCCCAATTCCAGCAGCAGGGCGAGTGAATCGGCGGCGGCGAGAGATTTAAGCCGCTGAGAAGGATTGCATGCGGAAGTCCGGTTGGAGTAGGTGAGCATGGGGAACCTGGACTTCGAGGTCGAGTTCGTGGAGGGATTCGCGCGCGAGGCGCCGCCACTGTTCGCCAGTTACGCCCCAGTTTTGGGCTTCGTAGAAAAGGACGCCGGGATGGGGTGGGCGAGTGAAATCGTAAGTAGGGGCGATGCGGGTATGTTCGACGTTGGTGGGAAAGAGGGCGACGACTTCGCGTTGGGATTCGAAGCAGTCGAGCATGCGGCGCTTGCGGGCGGCGGACGGGGGGTCGAGGAAGAGGACTTCGTAGGGGACGCCGGCGTTGAGGAACTGGCCGGTTTTCATCCAGGCGGAGCGCTGCTGGGGGGAGCCGTTGTGATAGGAAGTGAATTCGAGCAGGATAGGGACGGGAAAGCCTTCGCGGCGGAGCAGGCGCAGGGCGGCATGAACGCAGAAGGCGGTGGAATCATGATCGGGGTGGCCGCCTTCATAGGGATGGGTATAGATGGCGCGGGGCCGAAGGTCGGCGATAAGGGCTCGCAGAAGACGCGTGAGGCTGGAGAGATGGAAGGGAGTTTCCTGGTCGACGGCGCCGCATTGGATTAGGGAAGTGGTGGGGATGCCGCCGATGGCAAGGGCGGCTTCCAATTCCCGGCGGCGGCGCGCGGCATACTCTTTGCGGCCGGGCACGATCAAGGGTGCCCCGTCGGTGGTGTGCACGAAGACGGGCGAAGGGAAGGAAGAGAACTGGCCGCCCAGCCCGAGGACTTCGTCATCGGGATGAGCAGCCACGATCAGGTAGGGAGAAGCGGGAATCACGGCATCTCACTCGCACTGGGGTTATCGGCGGAGTGGCCCTGTTCGCGATAGGCCTCACGGAAGCCGGGCACGAGTTCTTCGAGGAAGTTTTCGGCCTGGCGCGTGGCGGCTACGATAAAGGCGCTCTGCATTTTGCTCCAGGTCTGGGAGAGATAGGAAGACTTGGAGGGAGAATAACTGGACGAAGTGGAGCTTGGGTAAGTGGACGAGCCGGCGCTGGAGTAATCCTCATAGTCGGAGTCCGAGGAAGGGATGAGTGCGGCGGCCGCGGCGCCGGCGGCAAAGGCGACACCGAGGCAGAGCCAGGGACGGCTTTCAAAGCTGCTACGCCAGTTGGGCATGGCATTGGAGCCGGCCGGCTCCGTAGTGGGCTCGCCGGTATAGGAATCCCAGGTGGACTCCGAGCCTAGTGTTGTGGACGGCTGGTATTCCATTGCAAATTCTCCTTGACGCTATCGATGGTCTTTTCGGGTTTGGCTTTGACGTCCTTGAGCCGTTTGCGGCCGGCCGCAAGCAGGGCGGCGCCGAGGATGCCGGCGGCCACCGCTACCAATAAAGCGGAGAGCCAGGTAGCCATCCGGGTATCGAGCAGGCGGACGATGGCAAGCAGCAGAAAGCCGCCCGCATAGAGGGCAAACACCGCGCCGGCGGCGGCGAGTTTACCGGCGTTGGCGGCCTTGCCAGCCTCCTCACGGACTTCGGCCCGAGCGAGGCGAACCTCGCTACGGACAATATCCTGTAAGTCCGTGAGGACGTCGCGCAGCAGCCCGGAAAGAGGTTTCGTTTCCGGAATGTGCATAACTTCACCTAATCACGGCGCATGGATTTGCCGACGAGGACGCCAACGAACAGGGCGACCGCGATGGACTCATAGGGGCGGCTGCGGACGACGGCGGTCAGGTCCGACCAGACGTCGTTGAAGTTATGGTCACGGGTGTAATCGGCGGCCCGGGACAAGCGGTCGGCGGTTTTGTTGGCCACCGAACTGAGGCGGCCGGAGCCCTCGCTGGCGCGGTTGCGGAGTGTATCGGCCGTGTTGTGTAGGGTATCGGCTACCTTTTGACGGCCGGCATCGAGTTTTGATTCGGCTTGGTTGCCGAGATCCTTCATGTTGGAAGAGAAGGTTTGAGTATCCACAAATGACCTCCGGTAGGGTTGGGAGCACGTAAGCGGCCAACAGGAGACGAGCGATGGAAGGGAAGAAAAGTAATAGCGGCGAAAAATTGCCCTTCGGGCGGGAGTAAGGAATCTTTTGTTTTCAGCGTAGTAGCGATGGCGGGCGAGTTGCTTCCGGCTGTTAAGGATCCAATGATGCTGACTCCAGAAGTAACAAAATTTCCTACCACTGCGTGGGCATTCCAGGAGAAGGTCTGGGAGCAGGAGGAAGCCGAGGCAACCGCGGCTCCCATGAGCCAGGAGCAATATGGTGAGGCATTCCGGCAAGGCTATCCGCTAACGCTGCGGTTCCTGTTATCGCGCGGGGCGGCGGCCGATATCGCCGAGGAGATGGCGCAGGCGGCCTGGGCGAAGGGTTGGGAGTGCCGCGGGCAGTTGCAGCGGCAGCACATGATCGGGGCTTGGGTAAACAGTATTGCCAAGAACATGCTGAAGAACCGGCTGCGGAGCGAACAGCGGTTGGAAGCGCTGACTGAGGCGTCGCAACCGGACGGCGTGACGGCGATGTCGGTGGACATGAAATCGATATTGAAGCGCTGCGGCGAGCGCGATTCGGCCATTCTGCGGAGCTTCTACGTGGAAGGGTATACGACGGAAGAGATTGCCAGCAAGGTGGGCCTGACGCCGGTAGCGGTGCGGGTGCGCATGCTGCGGCTGCGGAACGCACTGCGAACGCAATTGACGGCAGTGAAGGAAGCGGCATAACGAAAGGGCGGTTCCCGCTCCCCCGCGGCTTTAGCGGGCGAACAAGTGAGAACCGCCCCTCCTTTTTATTCCGGCTGGTTTTCGACGC
This sequence comes from uncultured Candidatus Solibacter sp., assembly GCA_964385495.1. GTDB lineage: Bacteria > Acidobacteriota > Terriglobia > Bryobacterales > Bryobacteraceae > CADEFT01. The sequence goes on along the minus strand of CAYLPH010000026.1, from coordinate 35,515 downwards.
GGAGGTTATTAACCACGGAGAAAACGCCGGGAACCCCGTTGGCCTGAATGTTGGCGATGTTCTTGTCGCCTTCATTGGCAACCACGCCTTCCAGAGTCACCTTACCGTTCTCGACAATGATGTGGATGGACGGGACGGCCTGCAGCGCGTAACGATTGAGGGCGGTCTGGCCGTAGACGGCACGATACACCGCCAGGCGGATGCGGTCGTCATTGGGAGACAGCGGAAGCACGCGGATCTGGTTGTCGACGCGCTCCACCCCTTCGATCTCCTTGACGACGTTCTCAGCGGATGATTTGAGCGTCGGCCGGGTGACCTGGCCGAGCAGCGTCACAGTCCCACCGTCGACACGGTAGGAGAGATTGTCGAAGACTCCGTAATAGGGGAGCATGACCAGTTCGTGACGGACCTGGCGGATGATGCGGTTGCGGTCGCGGGACGAAGACTGCCGCTGACCAGCAGCTTGCGGATCGCGAACGCGGTCGCGGTCATTGCGGGCCGAGTCCTGCGCGGGGAGCAGGGCACTGCTTGCCAGCAGCGCCACCATCGGTAGAAGAGGCGCTGGAGCCAGAGCCGCCACTGTGGCGATCCTGGTTCTGCGATATTTGAGGGACATAAACAACCTCCCACAAGGCTGAGTGGCGGAGTGCCACACACGCCATTAGAGAGCGGGGATAAAAGAAAGGTTGCGGGCCTGCGGGTATGGTTGTGGCGGAATACCCGTACGGAATAAATAACCTTGTAAATGCAAAAGGCGCTTGTCCTTTGGGAAGGAGGCGCCTTTTTACCAGGGTTAGGACACCCGCTCCCTTGCGGTCGCGGCTCCGTAACGGAGTGGAGCGGCAAACGAGCGGTAACGGAATCAGACTGATTACGCTAACCGAGCCGCGCGGGCCAGCGGCGGATTGTTAAGGGGTTCGCCCGGAGGCGGCCCTCATCACCGCGCTGATCACGAGGCCGATAAGGAAGACAACAAAAAGGATCTTGGCGATCCCGGCGGAAGCGCCGGCGATACCGCCAAACCCGAGTACGCCGGCAATCAAAGCCAGCACCAGGAAGATCAACGCCCAACTGAGCATAGTAACTCCTTTCTAAATGGTCAAAGCGAAGCTTGCTTACTTTCAGGTAAGACGGAGAGGTTGATCGAGACGGAAGCTAAGTACCGTCTCGGCCGGAACGCGTACTTCGGTTCCTCGGGTTAAGACCTGAGCGGCGGCCCCACCGGCCGCGCCTACAACCGCGCCGGCAGCCGCGCCCGCGCCACCGCCGACAGCCGCGCCCAACAGAGTGCCGAGCAGGGCGCCACCGCCAACCATGGTGGCGGTACGGCGATTGGCGCCGATGCCGGCGTTGGCGCGCATCTCCGTGCCCGCGGTTTCCACCAGTTGGCGGCGGCCATCCATCGTGATGGAGCGCAGCACCAGTTCCATATTCGGGGTGCTGACGCGGCCACCGGCGTCGGCCTGGGTAACGGCGAGTTCGGCGGGACTGCCGCGGCGAACGAGAATATTGCCGTTCTGATCGACAATGTCCTGCGCGATCTCGGCCTGGTAGGTACGGGAGTCCGCTGCGCCCCCGGTGGAAGAAATCGCCTCATTGGCGCGTACGGCAAGGGTGGTCCCGGCGGGAATGAGGCCGGGAGTGGCCGTTTCCGCACGGATCGGGCCGGATGGAGCCGTGGTGGTGGTGCCTTGCGCGGTGTTGGTGGAGCGCATGGAGGCGCAGCCAGTGGTAAGCAACAGTGTGGCGGCAAGGTAAGGAATGGCGCTCTGCACGGTGATCCTTTCTTAAGGCGGTGGTTTTTACGACCCTCCTAGGAGCCGCTCATCGGGGCCCGAGTGGAGGTAGTTACGCCGAGTTCACGGGCTCCGGTTTGACGAAGGATGCCGGCGGCCCGTTCGACGGGTTCGCCGCTGGGACAACGGACGGTAAGGCGAACACCGCCGTTCTTCATGAATCGCTCATGCTTCTTTTCCTTGGGATCGGCGAGGACCATACCGAGGACACCAGCGGCGGTGGCTCCGGCCACGGCGCCAGTAACGGCACCGGCCAATCCGGCGAAATAGCCCAGGAAGAAGCCAAAAGCGCCGCCAATGAGGATGCCTAGGGCGATAGCACCGTAGACCGCTTCCATCCGCCGCTGGTTTCGGTGCTGGTTACCGGCAAGGAGGTTCTCATTGACGTTCTCCTGCGTCGCCAGATCAATCTCGTCAAAGCCGGCCAGACGCAGAGTTTGCGCGGCGCGCTCGCCGGCGTCGGGGTTGGGATAAAGGCCAAAAGCTTCGGCGTAGTACATGAAGGAACAACCTCCTTGAAGCGCTATGCAACAGACGTGCCACACCCGCCGGAGCCGAAGATGAGACAAAAAGTTCTATTGGGAAGAACTCCGTTCGGGGTAAGTTGCTGCCGCCGGCGGAACACATTGGCAGGCGATTTGCTTTATAGCCTGACTGTGAAATGCCCGATTTCACGGAGGGGTACAAGGCAATGCTCAACAACTTCAAAGAACTGTTGTCGGAAAAGCGCCATGAGTTGGCGGAGAAGCTGGCGAACCGCGACGAGATCGTCATTGAGCGGTCTTCGGACGCGCTGGATAGCGTGCAGCGTTCGGCGGAGCGCGAGTATGCGATCAGCAGTCTCGATCGGGATTGGCAGACGCTGAAGGACATCGACCTGGCGCTGGAGCGCATGGAAGATGGGGAATACGGCACCTGCCAGCGGTGTGAAGAAGAGATCAGCCCGAAACGTCTGAAGGCGATTCCGTGGGCAGCCTACTGTATCACGTGCCAGGAGAAGATTGATCGGGAACGGCGCAATCAGCGGGAAGATTTTGTGTTATCCGATGCCGCATAGGATGGAGAAAGGCCCCCTTTGGGGTCGCCTTACGAGTTACTAATTGGCATGAGTGGCGGTCCAGGATGGGGGATCGCTGGCCGGAAACGAATCTTCACTGGTGAGATCGACGAGGCGGTCCTCCCGCGTAGGGCTGCCACCGGATCGCAACAGGCGCACGGCTGCAAAGGCTGTGAGAAATCCGGCAATCCACAACCAGCTATTTCCTTTTAACAAAGACATCACAACGGTATGAGTGCAATAAGAAAGAGCCCGTTACGCGGGCTCTTTGCATTTGTACACCGAACCACGGTGGTGGTCTGTTTGCACTGAACAAAAGGGCAAAGGTGGGTGGATCCCTTCCGCTTGCAGTAATGGAAAGGAAGAATCGACATGAGGATTGATTGGAAGATACTTGCTCCGCTGGCGCTATCGGGGATGGCGCTTGCGCAGGGTCCGATTACCGACAAAGTGAAAGTAACGTTTCCCAATCCGGTAGTGGTGTCGGGCACGACGTTGGCTGCCGGAGAATACATGATCCGGCAACTGCCGAGCGCGAATAATCCGCGCGTGCTGGAGTTCAGTTCCAACGACGGCACGAAGGTGGAAGTTACGACCACGGCTTTCCCGATTCTGGATAATATGAATCGCAAACCGACGTCGGTGATTCTGGAGCAGCACGGCAACACCTATCATGTAAGTAAGATCTGGCTGGCCGGCAAGAATTATGGATACGGTCTGCCGGTGAGCGGCGATTCGGCGGCGATGGCGAGTACGGACAACAGCGGGCTGCGTCTGACGGCCAGCTATGCACCGGCGCAAGCCGAACAGACCACGCAAACGGCGACGCGAACGGAAGAAACTACCACGGTGGCGCAAGCTATTCCGCAGGAGTCCGCGCCGGCACCCCAACAGACCGAACAACAGACGCAGACGCAGGCCCAGGCAACGCCTCCGGAACAGCCCGCACCCACGCCGGCTCCCGCGCAGAGCGAGCCCGCACCGGCGCAGCCAGAACCGGCTCCCGCACCGGCGCAGACCACGGCACAGGCCGACACCCCGGACCTGCCCGCAACGGCAACGCACTGGCCGCTGTTAATGTTGGCGGGCGGCGTTCTTTCGGTGGCCGGTCTGCGGATTCGCAAGTAAGCAGAGATGGGTGAGGCGCGCCATGAAATGGATGGGCAATCTGGCGCTCGCGGCGGGCCTGCTGATGCTGGCCGCGGGCGCGGGATTGTGGTGGTCGGGAGAAATAGGACAACAGCAGGCCGGCCGCGAGTGGGAAGCGCTACAGGAGGAGACGGAACCTGTTCCGGTAGCGGTGGCCGATGGCGCGGCGATGGCTCGTTTGTGGGTTCCCCGCCTGGAGAAAGAGGAGTTCGTCGTAAAGGGGGCATCCAGGCGGAATCTGAAGAAGGGCCCGGCATGGCTGGCAGTTACCAGTCCGCCGGGAGCGAGCGGGAATTGCGTGATTGCGGGCCACCGCGATACGCACTTTCGGTTTTTGAAAGATGTTCAGGAAGGCGACGAGATTCGGCTCGAGTACGGTAAACGGGTCTTCCGCTACCGGGTGGAATCTTTACAAGTCGTAAAACCGCAGAACAAGGAGCTACTGCGCCCCGCAAAGGGCGCGGTTTTGACGCTGGTCACCTGCTATCCGTTCTATTATGTGGGTCCCGCACCCAAGCGGTACATCGTACGGGCGGTGTTAGCGGGTAACCAGCAGCGACAAACAACAGCACAACTGTATTGAGGTTAGTCCAGGAGGTTCGGTATGCATCACAGCAGGTGGATGCTGTGTCTGATGCTGGTAACGGCTGCTTTCGTGTGGGGGCAGAGACCAGGGGCGCTGACGGGTAAAATCACCGACAGCAAGGGAGCAGGTATGCCGGGAGCCGTGATTGTGATCACGGAGACCGCGACCGGGAGTTCGCAACGTGTAGTGACAGAAGCGGATGGGACGTTTACGGTAGCGGAGCTACCGGCGGGCTCGTACCGCATGGAAGTGGAAGCGCAGGGGACCAAGCGGACCGGGCGCCAGAACGTGGAGATCGTAACGGGCTCGCCATCGAATGTGGAGATCGTATTCGATGAGGGTTCGGTAGGGATGTCGGGCGGGCAGACTGGTACGGTGGAAATCCGCGCTATGTCGCCGACCGTGCAGACCGATTCCGCTGAGGTATCCCGGCAATATGGTACGCGGGTAGTGCGCAGCCTGCCCATTATGGACAGGCAGGCGCAGGAACTGATTGGGCTGATGCCGGGCATCACGCCGCCGACGTACACGCAGGACCGGATTCTGGATCCGCAGCGGGTGCGTACGTTCAACGTGAACGGGCAGCCGGATTTCGCCAATGTCACGGTGCAGGACGGGGCCTATGCCACCGAAGCGTACACGAACAACGCGAGCCGGGTGCAGCCGGTGGAGTCGATCCAATCGCTCAATATTCGCACCAGCAACTACAACGCGGAGTATGGCTTTTCGGGTGGAAGCTGGACCAATACTGTCACGCGTCCGGGAACCAACGGGTTCCATGGCAGTTTGTTCGCATTCAACTCGAATAGCTTCTTTGCGACACGCAATCCGGTGAACGCACCGGGCAATCCGAGTCCCCGCTTCAACAACAACCAGTTTGGCGGGACGGCGGGCGGGGCGATCATCCCGAACCGGCTGTTCCTTTTCGGCAGCTACGATGGCGCCCTGCGGCGGGGTAATGAAACGATGTTCGCGACGGTGCCTACGCAGGCACTGCGGGCGGGCAATTTCACTGGCCTAGGCGGGACTATCTACAATCCCCTGACGGGTAATGCCACGACGGGTGTTGGCCGCATGCCGTTCAACAACGGAATGATCGGCGCCAGCCAGATCAACCCAACCTCGGCGGCGATTCTGAATGCGCTGCCGCTGCCGAACCAGCCGGGTTTGACGAACAACCTGGTGGGGAACGTACGGCAGATTGAAGACAACCATCGCATAGATGGGAAGATCGATCACCGGTTCAGCGACCGCACTTATGGCTTCTTCCGCTACGGTTTCACGCATGCGGATGTGGAGCGCGGGTCGCTGCTGGGCCCGTTGGGCGATGCGGCGCGCTCCGGGATGCGCAATCATAGCGCGGTGGCGGCGGTGTCGACGAACGTGTCGAACACGCTGCTGGGCGAGTTCCGCCTGGGCTATCACCGCTATCGCAATGCCATTACGCCGGTCTTCGGGCTGGATAGCCAGTTCGGCCAGCAATTGGCGGCCGGTGGCTTTACCGGCGGATTGCCGCAGATCAACATCAACGGCTTCTCGGCGATTGGGCAGAACTTCGCGCCGAAGTCGACCAACGACACGTGGAATCCGGCGACGAACTGGATTCTGCATACGGGTATGCACCGGCTGAAGTTTGGAGCGGAGGCGCATGTCATCCGCGCTACTGGCTTTGATGCCGGGCAGTTCAGCCCGCTGGGCACGTTCACGTTTGGCGCCGGGCCGACGTTCTCCCCTGTGGGAACGCCAAGCCAGTTCAACACCTCGCTGAACTCGTTTGCGTCGTTCTTATTGGGCGCACCAACGCAGGCCGGCGTTGCGAACTTCACGACCACGCCGACCTGGCAGCAGACGCGCTACGCGGGTTACATCACCGATACGGTGAACCTGTGGCAGCGGCTGTACCTGGAACTGGGCGTGCGTTACGACTTCTATACGGCGTACGAACCGCGGTTCGGCAGCTACGGCGTGTTCAACAACGTGCAGAACACCTTCGGCTTTAATAACAACGTCGATTACGACTACAACAACTTCGCGCCGCGCGTCGGCCTGGCGTTCCGCCCCGTGGACCGCCTGGTGTTCCGCGCCGGTTATGGGATGCATTACTTCCCGACGCCGATTTCGCTGTCGCCGATCAACTTGCCCGCGTTGGGTGCGCAGGCTGGTTTGACGGGCGGGTATGGATCGGTGGCGTTCCGCAATCCCGCGGTGCCTTCGAATGGAGCCGGGAGTGACGCGGCGGGAAACTTCCCATACAACGTAGGCACGGATATTAACGTGAAAACGCCGCTGGTGCACACCTATTCGGCCATGATCCAGGGCGACCTGGGCAACGGCTTCCTGATGGATGTGGGCTACGTGGGCACGATGGGGCGGTTCCTGCCGTATCGCAGCGTGTATGCGGCGCAGCCGGGCAGCGGTTTGGCGGGCCTGCCGCTGTTCTCCCAAGGCCGTACGGCGGCCACGTATGGGTATAATAACGGTGCTAACAACAACTACAACTCGCTGCAGGTGAACCTGACCAAGCGGATGGCGTCGGGGCTGGCGTTTGCCGGTGCCTACACGTGGTCGCGGGCCATGGATACGGGCAGCGATCTGGTGAATCCGTTTGACCGCAATGCCAACTATGCGCGTGCGGACTACGACCGGCGCCACATTCTGGCGGTGAGCCATGTGTGGAATCTGCCGTTCGGCGCGGGCTCTCCGTATGCCAATACGGGAGCGGCGGCGCACATCCTGGGCAACTGGGAATTGAATGGCGTTCTGCGCTGGGCGACGGGTACGCCTTACTATGTGACGGCGGATCCGCTGTTCTGCGCCTGCCCGGGGCTGGCCGGCGTTCCGGCGAACTTTACCGGGACGGGCAACCTGAACGGCGCCTCGTCGTTTGATCCGTCGAACTTCGCGACGGCGGGCGCGGGGCAGTTCGGATCGCTGGGGCGAAACAGCTTCAGCGGACCGGATATGTTCACGTATAACCTGTCGCTGTTCCGGAACTTCCCGATTCGCGAGAACGTGAAGCTGGAGTTCCGCGGCGAAGCCTATAACCTGACGAACTCCACCAACCTGGTGAACCCGGTGTCGAACCTGTTCTCGCCGGGCTTCGGACAATCGTTCCGCACGTTTAATGGAATGGGCGGGCGAACGTTCCAGGTGGCTGGTCGCTTGCTGTTCTGAGAATCTCCCCGGAATAGCAAGCTGGAAGGGGGTCGCGGTGAACGCCGCGGCCCTTTTTCTTTTGGTGGCCAATGTTTGTAATAAACTGACGGGACGGGTTAGGCTTCACTCGCCGCCTTCTTGGCTTGTATTGCTTTCTCTACCATCTAGTGCAGCTAATCGGCGTAGGGGATGTCCACCTCGGCGAAGCTGCGGGGCGTCGCCGCATCGACCGCCGCCAGCACTTTCTCAACGTGGCGGTCGGATGAGGCTCCACCGGCCTTTGCCAAGGGCGACGATTGCGATTCTGCGGTCCTTCAAGTTCTGCTGATAGCTGAGATTCTTGTCCGCCGTCACGAACACTTCAAAGCCGGCCGCTTCCGCCTCCGACCAGCAAAGCGCCGTTCTCCAGGTGACCACATGGCGCGCAATGAGGTAGCGGGCCAGCGTGCGGGGGCGTGCTGTTATCGAAGAGGACCAGCATCTACGGGCGGGGGGCCGGGGCTTCCGCGCTGTGCGCCGCGAATTGAAGAACGGCCTGAACCTGCTCGCGCGTCACGCCGAACTCTTCCACCAATTCCTTCATGTCTTGCAGATTCTCAAACACCGTCGAAACCGGCGTCCGCGTGTTGAATACCCACGCGCCGCTGACCTTGCCGGGAACGCTTTCCACGGCCGGACATTCGGACCAATCCAGTTGCGCCATGACGATACTTCTCTTCTTTCATCGTAGCCGGGTTTACCCCGCTCACGGCGCGTTGCTCAAACGAGTCATTTGTGAGACCGCGTCACTCCTGGAACGGCACAGCCACTTCCACGTAGCCGCCAGCTTCCACCGCATTCACAGCCGCAGCGATCCTCTCCGCTACAAGCTTGACCATCGGCCACTGCGAATGCTCAAGAACCACGATGGCGATCTTGCGCGCTGTTAAGTTCTGCTGATATCGGATGTTCTTATCTGTCGTTACCATGACGTCGAAAGCCGCTTGCTCGGCGGCTTCGATGATCGCGCCGTTCGCAAGTTCTTCCCAACCATGCATCCGCGCTTCTTCCACGGAATGTCCGATCAGAAAGCGGGCGAGGCCGCGCGGCGTACCGTTGTCGAAGAGAACCCGCATCCAGCCCTACCCGTAGCTCGGCTCTTTATCAAGGGTGCGCGCCACGAACGCCATGAGACGGTTGATCTCCTCGCGCGTCACAGGAAACTGTTCGATCACTTCCTCAATGCTCATGCCGGCTTCGAGATTTTCGAACAAGACTTTCACCGGCGTACGAGTTCCCCGCAGCACCCACGCGCCGCTGACCTTGCCGGGGACGCTCTCCACGGCGGGGCATTGCGACCAATCGAGTTCCGCCATAGGCAACACTCCTCCATCCACCATCGTAAATGCTTCTTGGGGGCAGAGGGATATCGACTTCGACGTAACCGCCGCACCCGAGGGGTTGACCGCCGCAAGGATCGCCGGAGTATGTGGCGCACAAGCGACCTGGCCTTCGAGATAACGCGCAAGACCGTAAGGCGCGCTCTTGTCAAAAAGTATGCGCATCGGCCATATCGGGCGCGGATGGCGGCGCGGCACTTTGCGCGGCAAATGCAAGCACCGCCTGAATCTGCTCGCGCGTCACATTGTAGTCTTCGATGATCTCTTCGATGGTGGCGCCGTATTCAAGATTTTCGAAGATCACGGATACAGGCATCCGGGTGTCGCGCAGCACCCACGCGCCGCTGAGCTTGCCGGGGACGCTTTCCACGGCCGGGCACTGTGACCAATCAAGTTGCGCCATGACGATAGTCCTCCTCTTTCCGTAGCCGGGTTCACTCAAGTAACATTCTTGGATCCTCTGTCACGAAGTTCAAGGCTCCGGCTACCACGAGAGCGATCTCAACGCTCACGGCGTGTTGCTCAAACGATCCTTTGTGAGATCGGCGGCAACGGTTACCTCGTGCTTGGTCAGGTACCGTTTTATCGGGACAGGCGTCCCCTGATCGAAGAGTACGCGCATCTTAAGGAGCGCATGCGGGGGGATTGTCGAGACTGCGCGCCGCGAATTCGATTACGGCTTCAACCTGCCCTCGATCCAAACCGGCGAACCATTCCATGATGTCGTCAATGTTCGCACCAGCTTCCAGATTCTCGAAGATGGCGGAAACCGGCATCCGGGTGTCCTTCAAAACCCAAGCGCCGCTCACCTTACCCGGCACGCTTTCAACGGCGGGACACTGCGACCAATCAATTGTTCCGGCCGCATTCGGGAAGGATTGCGTTGGCTCAAGAGCGATCCGCTGAAACCATGCCTCCAGGGTGAGTCCCTGCTCCGCCGCCTGTTCGTCGGGCAGTTCGATGACGGTCATGGGCCGATCCTCTTCCCTCTCTCTTCATCCTAAACCGGTGCACCACCGCAGTGTCCGGCGGTGGCCGCGGCGGGCACTTTGCGAATCGCATGGGAAGGGGCCCGTACGTTATAAACTGAGAACAGGGAACCCGTTATGGATGCCCTTGCGGAAAAGCTCGACATTAGACTGCGCACGTGGAAGCCAGCGACTGCCGCTGAAGTTCGTGCGCGTGTCGCCGAAGTGATTGAGTTGGCCGACTCCGACGTCCTCGATCTAATGCGCTCTCGTGCTCGTGAGCAGGCCGTGCTGGACATCCTGGATGAGCCCCCAACCCTGGCTTTTGCCCTCGATTTTAAGTAGATACCTGCATCGGCCCTTAAAGCAGGTCGGCTAAAGACTCCAACTCACCTGCTGTGGCCGGCAGCCCCTGCCTTGCTAGGATTGCAAGATATTTTTCAACGGTATAGGGAGGCCTGACAAGGCGTGCCCGAACTTTGCGAACCGCACCACAGACAACGTCTGGCGCAAGCCTTAGATGATTGCAAATAAACTCATCTGGATGCTGAGCCTCAATCACAAATGGTGCGAGCGCCTCGTCAGGAAAATCTTTTAGGTTCTGGGTAACGATCACATCGCAGCGCCCGGCGATGGCGGCTGCCAGCACATGCCGGTCAGTAGGGTCCGGAAGCGTAAGCGCTTCTATCAGCGGCTCATAGCCACTGATCAGGCTATTTCTTGTGGCGGCGTCCATCAATTCGCGCGTCCGCTCAAGATCGGCCCTATTGCGATGCGGCTCCTTGCGCAGAAGCGCCTCGATCCACTCTCGATGAATGTCCGCGGTCCATTTCGCTTTGAATAAGTCCGTCAGCGCTAGTTGCAAGAAAAGGTCTCGCAACGGCGCGGGGTAGAGAATATTCGCATCAAGGAGCGCCGTATAGCGGCCCATCCCTTAATAGCCCAGCCCCAACTCCTGCGCTTCGCGAGCAAGCTGGTCCAGAACCGATTCACGCTCCTGGTCGATCTTTGCCTTGTAGGCCATCACATCTTCGATACGAACGCGGCGGTGTTTTCCGACTCTCCGATAAGGAATGACCTTCTCGTTCAGAAGCTTGATGAGGAACGGGCGGGAGATGTTCAGCACGTCCGCTGCCTGCACGGTCGTGAGTTCCGCGTTCTCAGGAATCACCGTGACACGACGGCCGGCCGCCATCGCTTCCAGAATCTCCATCAGTAACGCAGCAGCGCCTGCCGGCAACTCTAGCGGCCTATCCTGCCCGGCTTCCCTTACCTTGAGGGTGAGCGTTCCCTTATTCTGGACAAGTGGTGAAAGAACTTGGCCTGACACGCGTGCCATCGCTGCCTCAGAAGCAGACGGCGGGAGCTGTCTGTCGGTGGACATTATAATTTGCCGAACGCTTGGCCTTCCTACTTCAATTGTATGATCCAAATGAAATAAATGCAATATGTGCAGCGGATGAGCACTCGCGCTTTGAAGAAGCTACCCGGCTACTGCGTCCCTGGTCGAGCCGCAGCCGCGGCCGCCGCCGAGAGCGAATCCAAGTCAAACGTAGCGTGCAGCAGTTCCTTCCAACTGAGTACCGCCTTGGCCAGTCCCTGGCTCGCATGATGCTGCGTCTGCAGCAACACGTGATACAACTCATGCGCCACTACTCGTCCCAGAGCCTGTCCTAGAGCCTGGGCCCGGTCCCGCACCGGCGCGCTATCGGCAATCCGGCGGATGGCATCGCATTCCACTTCAGCAAACGGCAACACCGTGGAGCCGCGGGTCCGCGTGGCGGCCAGACGCATGGTCGGCGGAGCGAAGGGTGCCAGGTCGGCGGGCGGCACATCCCTGCCCGGCCCGGTGTGGCAGGTGCCTTTGAAGCGGATGAGCAGGACGTTGGCAACGGAACGGGTCAACGGGGAGCGTAGCGGCAGGACATGAAAGGAAGGAAGAAGGCCGGCGGGCGCCAGGAGCGAGCCGGTTTCCCGCTGCATCAGGGTAAGCGCCTGGGCAGAGGGTTGGTGGTCGAACTGCATGAACACGGCCACATCAGACGGTGGGGTCTGCGCCGCGCAGGTAGTAAGGGCCAGAAAGGCAAACGTATACAGCTTCACAGGGAACGTCCATCCCGAATAAACGTTTCCAACGCGAGACTGCTCTTATCCTGAAGCGCGGGCCGTGGCCGATTCGCTCTGTTATACCGCAAACACGACGACCTTTGTTGACCGTAGCAAGCCGGTTCGCTTCACCGGCACCGCGCCAATGGCGCAGTTTTTCCGGCTCGCGCGAGGGAACAGTTTCCCGCGAATCGGATCTATAAGCAGGAGCCGACGACCATGGAGATCACGACACTGGATGCGCTGTTTGAGCATGAGCTGAAGGATATCTACGATGCCGAGAAGCGGCTGACGAAAGCGTTGCCGAGGATGGCCAAGAAGGCCGGGACCGAAGAGTTACGTGGGCTGTTCGAAGAGCATCTGCAGGTGACCAACCAGCAGATTCAGCGGCTGGAACAGATCTTCGAGCTAATCGAGATCAAGCCGAAAGCGAAGACCTGCGCGGGCATGAAGGGGCTGGTGGAAGAAGGCGAAGAGATACTAAGCGCGGAGATGGAAGGGGATCTGAAAGACCTGGCCATCGCTGGGGCGGCGCGCAAGGTGGAGAACTACGAGATCACCGCCTATCGCAACTTACAGGCCATGGCGGAGCTATTGGGAGATCAGGAAGTGCAAGACCTTATCGACGAGACGTTGCGCGAGGAAGAAGAAGCCGAACAGCGGCTGACGGCTATCTGCGATCAACTACTGCAGAGCGCCTCCGGGGAAGAGGAGGACGAAGAGGAGTCGATCGACGAGGAAGACGACGAAGAACTCGCCATGGATGACGAGGACGAAGAAGAAGAGGTCACCGAAGATGAGCCGGTGCCCGCGGGTCCGCGTACGCCGGGCAAACAGCCGGGACGCAAGTAAGCGCAGGGGCTTCGCTTGCGGGCGTTGCTTCCGCGCGAATGGCTGGACGCGTGGTGGCCGGTGGCCGCTAGCGGTTAGCTGCTGGCAGTTACGGTTTGGAAGGAAGAACAGCTCCAGGCATGGGGGCTGTTCTTTTTGCATGTATGGGCAGGCCCGGCGGCAGGTGACGGCTTACGGGATACGAGTGCGGCTTCGATCCGGCGTGGGCGCGCTACAGTCCTGGCACGCTGCTGCTGGGCTGGGGACTGGAACGCGCGATGATGGAGGGCATGCGCCGATTCGATTTTCTGCGAGGCGACGAGCCCTATAAGTCGCAGTGGGGCGCTACGGACTACGTAACCATACGGCCACGGCTATGGCCGAAGTAAAGCGCTTCTCCGACTACGATGCCTTTGCATGGCTCTACGCCCACTATTGGGGCGGCGAGTTCCACACGCAGATTTTGCCGATGCTGGAGCGGCTGATTCTGCGTCTGCTGCCGAAAGGCGCGCGGGTGCTGGACCTGTGTTGCGGCGATGGGCGCATTGCCCAGGCGCTGCACAAGCGCGGCTATCAGGTGGTGGGCCTGGATGGAAGCGAACAGATGCTGCACTATGCCCGGCAGGCCGAGCCGCGGGTGCCGTTTCATCTGGCCGATGCCCGCGACTTTACATTCCCCGAACCGTTCGACGGGGTGATCAGCACCTTCGACAGCCTGAATCACGTGATGACCCGGCGCGAACTACAGAAGGTGTTTCGCAATGTCTACGCGGCGCTGCTGCCGGGGGGCTATTTCGCCTTCGATGTGAACCGTGAGGAAGCGTACCGGGATCTGTGGACGAACTTATCGAGTGTAATTACGGAGCAGGCGGTGAGTATTGCCAGGGGAGAGTTTGACGCCCGCCGCGGTGTTGCCACCTGCGATATCACGCAGTTCGCGATGCAGAACGGGGCCTGGGTGCGAACGGATTACACGCTCCGGCAGAAGCTGCATGAACACGGGCATGTGATGGACGACCTGGAGAAGGCCGGGTTTCGCCATGCCGCCTGCTACGATGCCGGGAGCGATCTGGGCATGACAGGGGATATTGGGCGACATCGCACATTTTACCTTGCCAGAAAATAATCGTTTTGCAACAACGCCGGGCGCGTTCTGCTCTATGGTGCAGAGTCAGAAAGAGGGCGCGGCGGCCTCCGCACGCAGAGACAACACGCAACCCGCCGCGCCAATTTTTCCCGATCCCTTCTTTCTTCTCTTGCCCCACAACAACCAGATGCCCCGCTAAAACCGAAGTGTCGGTTTTGAATTAGCTGCGAGTCCCCATCTGCGGCGGCGGCGTCTGAATGGCAGGCGGCTTGCGCCGCAATTGACGATGCCACTATTTCCTTTTGCCGGCTACTGGTGGTTTTACGGGGGCTTCACGCTGTTTGTCCTGCTGCTGTTGCTGCTGGACCTGGGCGTGTTCCATCGTACAGCTCACGCCGTAAGCCTGAAAGAGGCCGGCACCTGGAGCGTGGTATGGATTGGCTTGGCGCTGCTGTTTAATCTATTCCTGTACTACTTCTCGCTCGACCGGTTTGGGCATGACCAGGCGCGGGATATCTCGCTGGAGTTTCTGGCCGGCTATGTGGTGGAGAAGTCGCTATCGGTCGATAACATCTTCATCTTCGTACTGGTGTTCCGTTACTTTGGCGTAGCGCAGGAGTATCAGCACCGCATTCTGTTCTATGGCGTACTGGGGGCGCTGGTGTTCCGGGCCATCTTCATCGCCCTGGGTACATGGCTGCTACAGTTTCACTGGATTTTGCTGCTGTTCGGAGCGTTTCTCATTGTCACCGGGCTGCGGATGATGATTGGCGCTAACGAGACTGTCGATCCGGAGCGGAACCCGGTTGTAAAGCTGTTCCGGCGCCTCTTCCCCTTGACTGACCGGCTGGAGGGAGCGAAGTTTTTTCTTAAGCGGGAAGGACGGTGGTACGCGACGCCGCTGGCCCTGGTATTGGTGTTTTTGGAGACCAGCGACCTGATCTTCGCCATCGACTCGGTACCGGCGATCTTCGCGCTTACCAGTGAGCCGATGATCGTTTATACGTCGAACGTGTTCGCCATTCTTGGCCTACGATCGCTGTACTTCGTCCTGGCGGGCGTGGTGGAGCGCTTCCACCTGCTGCATTACGGATTGGCGGCGGTGCTGATCTTCGTGGGCTTAAAGATGGTGTGGCTGGATCAGGCGTTTGGCGGCAAGTTTCCGATTCTTTGGTCACTGGCGATTATCGGAGGGCTTATCGGTGGAACAGTGGCCCTTTCCCTGCTTTATCCAAAAGCGGCGGAACTGAACGGCGAAGCCTTGGAACAGGAGTAATGCAATGGGATGGTCGTGGAAGATTGGGAAATTGGCGGGCATCGATCTTTATATGCACGCGACGTTCGCCCTGCTGATCGCCTGGGTGGGCGTATCTAGCTGGTTGGCGAGCCGCGATCTGGGAGAGATGGCGGAAAGTATCGCCTTCCTCCTGGCGCTATTCGGCTGCGTGGTGCTGCATGAGCTGGGTCATGCGTTGACGGCCCGGCGCTACGGCATTCCGACGCGCGATATCACCCTGCTGCCCATCGGCGGCGTAGCGCGGCTGGAACGGATGCCCGACGATCCGAAGCAGGAGTTGGCGGTGGCCGCGGCCGGGCCGCTGGTGAACGTGGTGATCGCGGCGGTGCTGATCGGCGTGCTGAGCCTGGGCCATCTGTGGCAGCCCATGGAGCAGGTGGGCGTGGAACGCGGCTCGCTGCTGCAGCGGCTGCTGATTGCCAATATCTGGCTGGTGGTATTCAACCTGATTCCGGCCTTCCCGATGGATGGTGGGCGCATTCTGCGGGCGATTTTGGCGACGCGGATGCCGTATCTGCGGGCGACGCAGATTGCGGCCGGCCTGGGCCAGGGCTTTGCGTTCCTGTTCGGCTTCGCGGGCCTGTTCTACAATCCGTTCCTGGTGTTCATCGGGCTGTTCGTGTGGATCGGCGCGGCCGAAGAGGCATCCGCCACGCAGATGCGCGTAGCGTTTGCAGGCACGCCGGTGCAGGCGGCGATGATTACGGACTTTCGGACGCTGCCTACCACCGGCACGCTGGGCGATGCGGTACGGCTAGTGCTGCAAGGCCATCAACAGGACTTTCCGGTGGTCAACGAAGCGGGCGATATCGAAGGGATGCTGACGCGGGCCGATCTGCTGGCGGGGCTCAGCCGCCACGGGGCGGAGTATCCGGTGACCGCCGCCATGCGCACCAACTGCGCCACGACAACGCCGCACGAGATGCTGGAAGGCGTCTTCCAGAAGCTGAGCCAAGAGGAGTGCCGGACGGTGCCGGTCTACGACGGCGGGCGGTTCCGGGGTCTGGTGACGCTGGACAACGTGGCGGAATTCTTTATGATCCGCACCGCGCTGCAGAAGAAGGCGGGTTAGCAACGGCGGCCGGGCACAACCAGCAGCTCTTCAAAGCGGCGAGCGACGGCCTCCCAGCCATGTTTGGCTCGCACTTCGGCCAGCGCGGTGGCGGCCATGCGCTCGCGTCCGGCGGGGTCGCCCAGCAGGCGCAGGCAGGCATCGGCGAAGGACTCGGCGGAGTCAGCGAGCAGGATGTTCTCTTCATGGCAGACATCCAGGCCTTCGGCGCCGATAGTGGTGGAGACCGTGGCAACGCCGGCGGCCATGGCTTCGTAAATCTTCAGCCGGGTGCCGCCGCCGATACGCAGGGGGACCACCGATACGGCGGAACCCCACAGCCACGGGCGCACATCGTCCACCGTGCCGCTCACCTTGATGCGCTGGTCTTCGGCCAGGGCCTGGATCCTCGGATCGGGGCGGCGGCCCACCAGCGCGATGGTGGTTTGCGGGCGTTTTGCCCAGATAAGGGGCAGAATCTCGCCGGCCATCCAGGCGGCGCCGTCGACGTTCGGCATCCAGTCCATGGAGCCGAGGAAGATGAGGTCGGCTACAGGGTTGGGCGGCGCGGCCGGTACGGTGAAGTAACCGGTGTCGACGCCAGTGGGCACCCAGGCGGCATCCTGGCGGCCGTAGCGTTCGCGGGTGAGCGCGGCATCCTGCTCGCTGACACAGATGACGCGGCCGAACTCGCGGCTGGCTTTGGCTTCAAAGCGGGCCATTTTATCGGCCTGCCCGCGCAGGTACCAGCGATGCAGGGGAGTGTTGGCGCGTTCCACGTGGCGCTGCCAGATGAGGGCTTCCACGTTGTGCTGGAACAGGACCATGCGCGGCCAGTTGTCGAGGCTGGCCGCCGGCACCAGGAAGTCGCAGACAATGGCGTCGTAGCGTTCGGCGGCATTGAGGTCGCGGGCCTTGGCGCGCATGGCTTCCGATTGCCAGCGGCCTACCGCCACCGGCAGCTCACCCAGCAGCCCGCCGAGCAGATCGAGGGCAAAGCGCGGCGAGCGCTTATCGGCCACCGCATGGGGAACGGCGAAGTGACGGCGGCAGTACTCGCCGGCGCGGGCCGGGCCTTCGGTATTCGCCGGATCGGCGAGGGTAAGGTAGTCCACCGCATGGCGGGCATGCAGCCGCTTGAGCATTTCCAGCGTCCGGATCTGCCCGCCACGGTCGGTTGGATGCAGATAGTCGGTCTTGACCCACAGGATCTTCATGCCGTCGCGAAAGTGGAGCGGTAACCCACCAGGTCGATGACGGGAAGGCCGGAAGCCTGGATGCGGGCAGCGAGGGTGGAAGAGGGCTTCTGGGCCACGACCACGGCTTCGGCCCAACCAAGCAGGCCGTCGGCGCTCGCTTCCATCAGCCGCCCAATGTGGGGAATGGCGTTGAGGACGAAGGAGCGGTTAGTGCCGTAGATGGCATCGAGTTTGATGTGCGGATCGTAGACGCGGACGTCGCGCCCTTTGCCAATTAGGTGTTCGAGCAGCGTAATGACGGGGCTTTCGCGCAGGTCGTCGGTATTTTCCTTGAAGGCGAGACCAATGACGCCAATGCGCGCGCAGGTCAGGTTCTGCACCTTGTCGATAGCGCGCCGCAGGTGTTCGTGGTTGCTGGGCATGGCCGACTCGAGCAGCGGCAGCTTGAGGTCCAGGCGGTTGGCGCGATAAGCCAGGGCGCGCAAATCCTTGGGCAGGCAGGAGCCGCCGAAGGCAAATCCGGGCTTGAGATAAGCGGTGGAGATGTTCAGCCGCGTATCGACACAGAGCGTGCTCATCACCTCGGCGGCGTTAATGCCCAGCGGCTCACACAACGCGCCGATTTCGTTGGCGAAGGAGATCTTCACGGCGTGGAAGGCGTTGCAGGCGTACTTGATCATCTCGGCGGTGCGCAGCGACACCTGGCAGGCGTTGACACCGAGCGGCTGATACAGCTCGGCCACCATGGCGACGGATTCCGGATCGTTGCCGCCGACGACAACCAGGGTGGGCTCGCGGAAGTCGGCCACGGCGGAGCCTTCGCGCAGGAACTCCGGGTTGGAGACGATGGAGATGCCTTCCAGACCCTCCAGCAGCGGGGCAACCACCTGCTCGCAGGTGCCCGGAAAAACGGTACTGCGCACCGCGACGACCAGCTTCTTTTGGGTGGTGCGGGCGGCGAAGGCGGCGCGGATATCTTCGGTGACGCGGCGCAACTGGTCCAGGCCGAGGTTGCCGTTGCGTTCCGAAGGAGTGCCGACGCAGAGCAGGCAGATATCGGCATCGGCAACGGCCTCGGCGGCGGAAGGGGTAGCCGAGAGGCGGCCGGCGGCGACGTTCGCCGAGATCAACTCTTCCAGTCCAGGTTCAAAGAAGGGGGCATGGCTCTTGCGGATGCTTTCAATCTTCCCCTGGTCGCGATCCACACCGATGACGCGGTGGCCAAGCTCGGCCAGGCAGGCGGCGGTGACGGAGCCGACGTAACCAAGTCCAAACACACTGACGTTTCTCACTGAAAACACGACTCATTATCGCATTGCGACCGGACTAGTCCCGCGATAATGGGACACAGCCCATGCCCGCAAAACCCACCTGGTACCGACGATTGCCGTCCATTCTCGCTTCCCTGCGCCAGCATCCGCGCCCCTATGTCGACCGCGCAACCATCGAGTTTCTGCTGGGCGTCAGCCGGCGGCGGGCACAGCAGATCATGGCACCCTGCATCACCGACCGTGTCGGCAGCAACGGGCTGGCGGACCGGGATGCCTTGATCGAGCGGCTGCAGCGGGTTGCCGAAGGCGACGAGGCTTTCCATGAGATCCAGCGGCGGCGCAAGCTGGCGGGCCTGATCGACCAGTTACGGCGCGAGCGCGTGGCCTCCCCGCAATTGCTGGTGGAGGCGCCGGTAGAGGTGATCAACCAGGAACTGCAGGATTTGCCGGTGGGCGTGCGGCTGGAACCGGGGCGGATCGTGGTGGAATTTGACGATCCGCACCAGGGGTTGGAGAAGCTGCTGGCTCTGGCAATGGCGATCAGCAACGATTTTGGCCGCTTTGAAAGCAGCGTGAGCCGGTCACGGTTATGATGGCCTATTGATCCATTCCTTGAGTATTGTGATTCCGGCGTACAACGAAGAGCGCCGGCTACCGGCCACGTTGGCGGCGCTTGATTCTTTCCTGGAACGGGAATCCTTTTCTTTTCTCGAGATCCTGATTGTGAACGACGGGTCGCGGGACGGCACGGGGGCGCTGGTGGAGGCGTATGCCCGGACGCATCCGCGGTACCGGCTATTAGATAATCCAGGCAATCGGGGCAAGGGCTATTCGGTGCGGCACGGCATGCTGGAGGCGCGCGGGGAGTGGGTGCTGTTCAGCGATGCGGACCTATCGGCGCCGATTGAGGAATGGACGAAGCTGGCGGCGGCGGCCGGGCGGGAGGAGGCGGCGGTGGCGATTGGATCGCGGGCGCTGGACCGGTCGCTGGTGGGCGTCCATCAGCCGGCGTTTCGCGAGTACATGGGACGATTCTTCAATCTGGTGATGCGGCTGGCCACGGGACTGCGGTTCGCCGATACGCAATGCGGCTTTAAGCTTTACCGGCGCGATGCGGCGCGGGAGATCTTCCGGCGGCAGTCGCTGGATGGCTTCAGCTTCGATGTCGAGGATCTGATGATCGCGAAGCTGCTGGGGTACAAGGTGGTGGAGGTGCCGGTGCGCTGGAACGATGTGCAGGGGACCAAGGTGAGCATGCTACATGGGGCGAAGTCGTTTGGGGATCTGGTGCGGGTGCGATGGAACCAGGCGCGGGGAAGGTACCGGTAGGGGTAGAATGGTAGCGGAGTTTCTAGAAAGAAGCACTACTTCATGGGACTGAATGTGAAAGATCCCGAAGCGCACCGGCTGGCACAAGCGATTGCCCTGGAAACTGGCGACAGTCTTACCAAGGTAGTTATCGACTCCTTACGGGAACGTCACGTGAAGCTGGAAAAGAAGAAGACCAAGGCAAGCCTGGAAGATCTGATCGCCATTGCGCGGCGGGCTTCTCGCACAGTGAAGCGGCCGTACGTGGCTCATGGCGAACTGCTGTATGACGAAAACGGGCTTCCGAAATGATTCTGGACACTTCGGCTCTGGTCGCCATCCTGTTTGGGGAACCCGAGGCTGAGGCGTTTCTGCGGCTGATTTGGGAGGCAGACGTTTGCCGGATCAGTGTCGTGAATCGGCTCGAGCTGGCCATGGTTTTGGAGCGGCAGGCCAAACCGGAGACAGGCCGTCAGGCGGAAGCGTTGCTGCATGCCGCCGCGGTCGTGGAAGAACCGGTCACGCTACAGCAGGGCATGCTGGCCCGCCAGGCCTATTACGATTTCGGCAAAGGACGGCACAAAGCCAGATTGAACTTCGGCGACTGCTTTGCCTACGCCCTTGCGAAATCGCTGGGCGAACCACTGCTGTTTAAAGGGAACGACTTCGGCAGGACAGATGTTCAGGTGGCAGCCGGTGGCAGGTGAGAGTTTGGCCGGCGGTGAGCCGGATCCCGGACTGCGCGCGCTGTACCGGCAGCCGCGATGGCCGTTGCCCGCGCCCGCGGCATTCCTCGATCGCGACGGCGTGGTGGTGGAAGAAGTGAACTACCTGCACCGCGTGGAGGATGCGCGGCTTCTGCCGGGCGTGGCGGAGACCATCCGCGGCTGGAATGAAGCTGGCATTCCAGTGGTGCTGGTGACGAACCAGGCCGGGGTCGGACGTGGCTATTACGGATGGCCGGACTTCATGGCCGTGCAGGCTTATATCGAACAGCAACTGCAGCGGGAGGGTGCGTGGCTGGACGGCACCTGGGCCTGCGGTTATCATCCCGATGGGCTGCCACCGCTAAACCTGGTGCACGCGCATCGCAAGCCGGGTCCCGGCATGCTGCTGGAGGCCGCGGCGGCGCTGAACCTGGACCTGGGACGCTCCTGGCTGGTGGGCGATCAGATCAGCGATATCGAGGCGGCCATCGCGGCGGGATTGCAGACGGCGGTGCTGGTGCGTACCGGTTATGGCGCGCAGGTGGAGGAGCGGTTGGCGGCCTTGGCATGCGGGGCCACGCGCGTGTATGCCGCTGGTTCCCTTGCCCGCTATAATGAAGGTTCTTCCTGAGGCATTCCGCCCGAAGACCCTATACCTGTGACCCACGTAACTGTTACCGGCGGCGCCGGCTATCTTGGCTCCGTCCTCGTTCCCACTCTGCTGCGCGAAGGCTTTCGCGTCACCGTTCTAGACAGCTTTATCTTCAACCAGACCGGCCTGCTGGATAACTGCATCGACCCGAACTTCCGGATCCTTCGCGGCGATGTTCGGGACAAGGCCGCGGTGAAAGAAGCGATCGCCGGCGCGGATTTCATTATTCCGCTGGCGGCGATTGTCGGCGCCCCGGCCTGCAAGGCGGATCCGATTGCCACTACCAGCATCAACCTGGACTCGATCCGTATGCTGCTGGAGCTGCGGTCGAAGGAACAGCGCATCCTTTCGCCGTGTACGAACAGCGGCTATGGTATCGGAGAGAAGGGCGTGGAGTGTACCGAGGATTCGCCCTTGAAGCCGATTTCGCTCTACGGGACGACGAAGGTGGACGCCGAGCGGGCGATTCTGGATGCGGGCAATTCCATTTCACTGCGACTGGCGACGGTGTTCGGCGGGTCGCCGCGGCCGCGGCTGGACCTGCTGGTGAACGACTTCGTCTACCGTGCGATGACGGATCGCTTCCTGGTGATCTTCGAAGGGCACTTCAAGCGCAACTATATTCACATCCGCGACGTGGCGCGCGCGTTTCTACATGCGATCCGCAATTTTGAGGAGATGCAGGGGAAGCCGTATAACGTCGGTTTGAGCGACGCGAATATTTCGAAGCTGGAATTGTGCGCCCGGATTAAGGAACAGATTCCGGAGTTCTACTATACCGAGGCGGCGATCGGGCAGGATCCGGACAAGCGGGATTATGTAGTGTCGAATGCCCGGATCGAGGCGACGGGCTTCCGGCCGCAGGTGTCGCTGGATATGGGGATCACGGAGCTGATCAAGGTTTATACGATTCTGCGGGCGAAGCTGTACGTGAACGCGTAGAGTACCGCCGGACCCGTTTGGCTCAGTCCAAGTCCAACTCGCGTTTAGCCGATTCCCAAGAGGTGAGGGGTTTTCCGGCGTTCTCAGCAATCGCCGCTTCCAGGTCTCGTAGGTCTTCGAGGTCTTCCACCCGCTCTCTCAGGTCCCGGATCTCGGCAGCCAGTTCTGCCAACGTTGGCTCAGTCATAGGCGTTCTTCCTTTGCTTAACAGCATAGATCTCAACGGCACCATCAGCGATCTGGAACAGCACTCGATACTCACCAACCCGCAAGCGGTATAGCGCTTGCTTGGTGTGCAGCTTTTTAACGTCACCGGCCAAGTCCTCTGCAAGCAGGTTAATTCTATGTCCGATGTTTCTACGGATCTCTTTAGGTAAAGCTCGCAGTTGTGCCTTGGCAGCTTCAGCAACGGCTATTCGGTATCTCATTCCGCGCGGAAGCTCCGTTCTCTCCGGCCAGTTCCTCCCGGCATCTACTTCCGATTCTCACACGCCAGTATGGACAGCTTCTCATGAACAATCGCCACATCGGAAAACAGCGCGGTGATAGTGAGGCGGCGGATGTCGTTAAAGTCTATTCCGAACTACTCAAACCGCTCCAGAAATTGAATGAAGAACGACAGCGCCAACAACACCTGATCGCATTCCACATATTCAATAGCGGCATGGGCGCGATCAATGCTGCCAGGGCCAAAGATGATACTGGGAATGCCCTGGCGGGAAAGCTTGCTGGCATCGCTCCCGAAGGGGACGCCCTGAGGTATGGGGTCGCCGCCCACATCCTGCAGGATACTTTGCGCCACCTGGACCACCGCCTCGCCCGCGGGCGTCTCCATGGCGCCATCGGCGATGGAAGGAGCATCCGTCTCGACCTGCAGCGCCGGGATTCGCGCGCGTAATGCTTCCAGCAACGCCCCGGTCTGACGCCAGACGGCATGCGGGTCCTCGCCGGGCAGCAGCCGGCGGTCGATGGCGATCTCGCAGCGGTCGGGAACGAAGTTGATCTGCTCGCCGCCGCGGATGAGGCCGACGTTAAGGGTCGCCGGACCGAGAAGCGGATTCGTGGTGGAGGCCAGCCGCGCGCCTTCCGCTTCCAGCGCCTGCAGAACATAGGCCATGTGCTGGATGGCGCTGACGCCGAGGTGCGGCTTGGCGCTGTGGGCGGCCTTGCCCAAGGTACGCAGCTTCCAGCGCAGCACCCCTTTGGAAGCCCGCACGATGCGCAGTTCGGTAGGCTCGGCAACGATGGCGGCCTGCGCCTCGAGATCCTGGCAGAGGCGGTTGACGCCCTGGAAGGAGTACTCCTCGTCGATCACGGCAGCCAGCCAGACTTCGCAGGGCGGGGTGACGGCTCGCTCGCGCAGATCGGCCAAGGCGTGCATCATGGTGGCAAGTCCCGCCTTGGTGTCGCACGAGCCGCGGCCGTATAACAGCCCGCCGGCAAGGCGCGGTTCAAACGGCGGGATACTCATACCGGATACCGACACCGTATCCATATGGGCTTCGAGAATGACGCGGCGCCGCGGTTGCCGGCCGGGCAGGCGGGCAATGACGTTGAACTGGCCGGGAGCCACGGGTTGGCGGAAGGTTTCGATACCGCGGTTCTGAAAGAACTGCTCGACGTAAAGGGCAACCTCCTCTTCGGTAACACCACCCTGGTAGGCGAGGTTGACGCTATTGATACGAACGAGGTCGGCCAGGGTGTGGAGAGCGGGGTGAACCCCGGGGTCAGCCTGCATACAGGGAGTATAGCCGGGTGGTATACAGGAAGAGCCTTTCCCATGGATCGACGTACCCTTGCCAAGACGCTGTTATTCGCGGGCTCCGCCGCGCCATCGCCAGCCCAACCGGCGCCCGAAGCGCAGAGCAAACTGGTGCCCTGGATGTACATGATCTACCCGCTGGAGCAGTGGTTAACCGACCCACGGAAGACTCTGGACGCCTGGGATGCGGGCGGGGTGCGGGGGATCGTCATCGGACCGTTGCGCTTCTGGGACGGCCCACCCACCTTCGACTTCACCTATCGCCGCGCCGGCGCCACCATCCACGCCTTTGCGCCGGACGCTTCTATTTACCGGAGGTATGGCGTGGATGCGCCGGAGAACGTCCGGCTGGATGCGACGAAGGAAAAGCAACTGCACGCGCTGGTTGACGATATCCGGCGGCGCGGCTGGGAACTGATGCTGTTCGGGCCGGGGCATTATGGGCGGCGGAAGCCGGGCGCGCAGGATCCGTTCAACGCGCTTTCGCTGGCGGCGGGCGTGGAAGATACGATGCGGGCGCTGCCGCAGGCGCACGGGGTGATCATCGACGGCGCGGGCGAGCATCACTACGAACTGGCCTTCCATCATGGCGGCGAACTGTTTGAGATTCGCGACCATCACCGCGCCATCTACACGCATTTGGGGTACGACGTCGCTCGCATGGAGCGCGGGATGAATCATCTGAAGGCTCGCCTACACGCGCTGACGCCTTCGCTGGTGCGGTTTCATCAATCGGGCGGCATGCTGGGCGGCCTGTCGCTGTTTGATCTCAACGAAGACGCGCTCTACTGGCTGCGCATGCGGCAGGCCGCCACGCTGGCCAATATGAGCGCGATTCGCAGCCAGTGGGACAAGTTGCCGGGGAAGCCGAAGCTGGGAACGATTCCCCGCTCGGCGGCCTTTTCGGTATTGACGACGCAGGACTATCAGAAGACGCACGGCTTCTTCGACTACATCTTCCCGAAGCATTACTACTGGCACCGTGGCTTTGACGGCATGTACGGCACGGTGGCGCGCTGGGTGGCGACGCTCGGAGAGTGGAACCCTTCGCTGAGCGAAGAGGATTGCTTCGCGGTGGTGAAGCTGCTGTTCGGCTTGCAGTTTCCCGGTGTGCGCAAGCTGGCGGATTTGGACAACGGCTTCCCGGACGAATTCTTCAACGAAGTGGTGTTTCAGGAGACCAAGCGGGCGCTGGAGGCGACCGGCGATCCCGGCAAAGTGATCGCCTGGGTATCGACCGGGCGCAATCCGCACGCCGGCGATCCGATGCCCGCGCATGACTTGCACCGGCTGCTGGTGGCGTCGCACCGGGCGGGCTTGCGGCGCTTCATCTTCCATCCGGATGTGAACCTGGGCGCGGCGGAATGGAAGGTGATCTCGCGGCTGTGCGGCAAGGAATGGAAGGAAGACCCGAACGGCTACTGGCCGCCGGACACGCCGAAGCCAGACACCTGGAATGGAGGCCGGAAGCCGCCGGCAAAGTGAGGGATCAGGCGTGGGCGGAATGCCGCTGGCCACGCAGCCAGCCCAAATCCCAGAACAGCCAAAGCAGGATGGCGGCGACGATCATCGGGAAGGACCCGATCTGGAAGGCGAGGTCGTAGGAGCCGGTCTTGTCGATATGGGCTCCCAGCGGTTTCTGCAGGCTGGACGGAATCACCCAGGCAACGAAGGAGAGCAGGCCGGTGACCAGGCCGATGTGCTGCTTGGATAAATCCTGCGTAAAGGCGTAATAGCAGGGGAAGACGCCCAGACTGCCGGCGGCCATCAGGGCCAGCACTCCCATGGCGGCATATAGATTAGGAAGGCCGGGCAGGCTGATCTCCCCGCGTCCTAACATGGGCAGGAGCATGGCGGGCATCGCCATCAGGCTGCATACCGTGAAGACCCAGCGGCGCGCGTTGAGGATGCTGGCGCCGCGCTTATGCAGCGCGATGGTGGCGGCTCCGGCGGCCAGACAGCCGATATCGGTGAGCAGGTAGTAGGCCGGCAGGATCCGCCCCAACGTCTGCGCTTCGCTGAAGGCCAGGCCGGATTTATCCTGCAAGGCCAGCGGCAGCCAGACGCGGTACATAGACCAGGTGCCGTTGATGCAGCAGACCACGATGGTGAGCAGCCAGAAGCGATGGTCGGTGAGGACGCTGGCCACGGAGCTTCTCCATGGCAGCTTCGGTTGGCCGTCGCCGGCCCCGGTGACCGCCGGCGTGTCGCGGACGGTAATCACCCAGGCCACCACCCACACCAGACCCACCAAGCCGATCACCGTGAAGGGAAGGCGCCAACTGCCGGGCTCGCTGGTGAGCATCGCGGCAACGATGAAGGGCGTGAGGATGGCGCCAATGGAGACGCCGCTTTGCAGGACGCTATTGCCGAAAGCCCAGTCCTTGGGGTCGAGCAGGCGCTGCGTAGTTTGCAGCCCGCAGGGCCAGTGGCCGGATTCGAAGAAGCCGAGCATGGTGCGGCACAGCAGAAGGCTGCCCAGCACTTCGCTCCAGCCGGTGATGCCTTGGAGCGGGCTCCAGATGGCGGCCAGGCTGCTGCCGATGAGGCCGCTATCGCCGGCATAGCCGGTGAGGATGCCCATCAGGGACCAGAGCATCAGAATGGTGGGATACAGCCAGCGCGTGCTGACTTTGTCGACGATCAGGCCGAAGAGGATCGCGCCGCAGGCGAAGGCATAGCCGAAGTACTGCTCCACCATGCCGTAGTCGGCTTTTGTCAGATGCAGTTCGTCGATCATGCGGCGCGAGACGCTGGCCAGCGTCATGCGGTCCATGTAGTTGATGGTGCTGGCGCATAGCAGCAGACAGCAGACCCACCATTTCCAATAGCGGCTCTTTACGACCACGCCGTGCCGTCCCAGTTCTCCACTTGCTTCAGGTAATCCAAAACGCCTTGGGAGAAGCTGGTAAACAGGTGTTCGCCCTTATCGGTGGTGGCGAACTCGGGCGAGCCGATGTGGCCGGTGGGCGTGCGGTCATTGGTGATCCAGCCGCGGTAGGCGGCGCCCAAGCCTTCGCCGAAGGGCACGGTCTGTAGCTTGCTGACATCGCCAATGACCAGGTGCGGGGCGATGCGCAGCATCATGGACGTCTCCCATTCGCAGGCATGGCCCATCTCGCGCTGTACGTAGCCTTCGCGCTCTTCAAACGGCTTGGCCAGGTCCCAGTAGCAGGCGAACAGCAACAGCAGGTCGTTGCGCTGGCGGTACTTCTGGCGCAGTTCGAAAACCACCTGGCGGCCGGGGATGATGTTGCCGCCGTGACCGTTCAGAAAGAGGATGCGATGGAAGCCGTGCCCGATGAGGTTCTCGGCCAGATCGTGCAGCAGGTCCAGGTACAGGCGCGGGCTGGCGGACAGGGTGCCGGGATAGTCCAGGTGATGGTGGGAATTGCCCAGCCATTGCAGGGGAGCGATGAGGACGCGCGAGGAAGCGGCGGCTTCGACACGGCGCACGACTTCGCCCAGAAGCATGCTGTCGGTGCTGACGGGCATGTGGTGCCCGTGCTGCTCGACGGCGGCGATGGGGATGATGACGGGAGTATCTTTATCGAGGGCCTTGACGGCCGGCCAGGTCAAGTCGGCAAGGAGCATGGGGTGTTGTGTTTTGCCGTTTACTAAACACGGCAGGATTTCCCACCGATGAGACTACTGCATGCAGACTACCACGGCTAACCAAGATGCGGTAGACAAAGGTTACACTCTGGACTGGCTACCGATACCGGTGGTCGCCATGGACACCGGCCATACGATTGTGTACATCAATCAAGCGGCGGCAGCCGTCGCCGGGCGGCGCCCGGAAGATTGTGTTGGCAAGAAGTTCTGGGAGGTGCTGTATGACAGCCCAGCCTGCCGCGCCGAGACGTGTGCCGCTGGAGAAGCGGTACGTACGGGGCGGGTGTCCACCGGCGAAGCCCGGTTCCGGGTGCAAGGCCGCGAATGGCCGGTGCGGGTAATCTGCTCCCCGCGCCACGACCAGGACCGCAAAATAGTGGGTTGTTTCCAGGTGATGTACGAAGCCAAGGAAGAAATCCATGTTTCCAACGAGATAATGCGGCTGGTGCAGGCTGGCCGGGAGGGCCATCTCCATGAGCGTGGAAAGGTGGACGAGTTCAAAGGTAACTTCCGGGCTCTGGTGGAAGGCATGAACAGTCTGCTCGATGCCTTTGTAGCTCCCTTGGCGGAGACCTCCGCGGTACTGGCCCGCATTGCCGCCTGCGATCTGAAGGCGCGGGTCGAAGGCAACTACCAGGGTGATCACGCGCGTCTCAAAGACGACATCAACCGCCTGGCGATCGATCTTCATGCCAGCTTCCAGAGCTTCACCGAGAGTTCGGTGGCACTGGCGGCTTCGGCCGAGGAGTTGGCGACAGTGAGCCAGCAGTTGGCCGGCAATGCCGAGGAGACGGCGGTACAGGCCGATGTCGTATCGGCGGCCAGTAAAGAGGTTTCGACCAACGTTTCCGCGGTAGCTTCGGCGGCTGAGCAGATGAGAGCGTCCATTCGCGCCATCAGCCAGAACTCCAATGAAGCTGCCTCCATGGCGAGGAAGGCCGTTGATTTCGTGCACTCCACGAATACCACCGTGAGCAAGCTGGGCGAATCCAGCAAGGATATTGGGAACGTCAGTAAAGTGATTACGGCAATCGCGCAACAGACGAACCTGCTGGCCCTCAACGCCGCTATCGAAGCAGCCCGCGCCGGGGAGTTCGGCAAGGGGTTTGCCGTAGTGGCCAATGAGGTGAAGGAACTGGCCAAGAAGACCGCGCAGGCCACCGAGGAGATTGGCCGCAGAATTGAGCTGATCCAGACTGATACGAAAGGCGCCGTCCGCGCCATTGAGACGATCGGCTCGGTTGTGGAACAGATTCATGGCCTATCCAACTCAATCGCCTCCGCCGTGAACGAGCAGGCCATGACGACCAATGAGATTGGCCGCGGCGTCACCGAAGCGGCCACCGGCACCAGCGAGATTGCCCGCAACATCTCCGGTGTAGCCGTTGCGGCGAAGAACACCACCCAGGGCGCCCACGATACGCATACAGCGTCGAAAGATCTCAGCCACATGGCCGGGCGGCTGCAAGGGGTGTTGCAGCGGTATAAGCTATGACCTGCTCCGCCGGACAACTCTCTTGTGTAGACCGCTTCCTCCAGCCCATTGAACCAGCGCGCGGCTACCTTCGATTCGGCGGCATCCTTCTCGACAAGTAGCCGTTCCAGATCGCTCTCCGCGCGTAGTGCCGCCAACTCAACGCGGTATGTCATGGCCGCGGCGCAGTTCGTTGAAGACATCCCTGGCCGGCCGCGTGCGGCCGTGCTTCCCATCGGCCAAGCCCTGGCGAATCGCCTCGTCTACATCGGCGCGTGCCACGATGTCGAGCAGGCGCTGATAGGCCTCGGCGTCCTGTATGACGGCGGCGGCTTGGCCCTTGACGGTGAGCACCACCGGGCGTTTGCTCTTCTTGAGCTGTTTTAGGAAATCGCCCGACCGGCGCCGGAAGGTGGTCAGCGATTGAACGTCCTTGGTGATGTCCAGCATAGTTCCCACTGATAGCACTTTCCAAGGTGTCTGGCAGGGTCCCGCTCCCTTCGCCGGGCTATAATGAACCTTTTGAAAACAAACAGGTAACCTCCCACCCGGAGCCTGCCGGGACGCGAAAGATCCTACGTGGCGCGAAAGTTTCTCCTGATCGATCAATCGATCTCCAGCATCGCTGGTCACTATTACGAATATGCGATGCATGTCCTCGAGGCGGCGCAGCGTGCCGGCTATGAACCCTACCTGGCGACGCACCGGCGCTTCGCCAAACACAGCAGCCATTCCCCCTGGAAGACCTTCCCCCTCTTCCGGTACGGCTACTGGGTGAATCCCGACCCCGGCAAGGGGCTTATCGGCTCCATCATCGCCTTCACTGCCTGGCTCCGATTCCGCTACCGGCTCGCCTATAACTTCTCCTTGTTCGGCTTGCTATGGGCCGTGCGCCATCGCTTCAGCCAGTTTCTGTTGCAGCAGCAGTTCCAGCGTAATCAGCTTGTCTTTCTCGCCACGCTGATCCCGGCGGCGCTGCTGTTGAAGATCGTGCGGCTGATCGGGCTGATTCTGATCTTCCCCTTAATGGTGCTGCTGTTCCTATGGCGGGCGCTGCGCAAACTCCTGCTCGCCGGCGGCTTTCCGCAAGCCTATGTGGCCAGCCTGCTGTCGGATGTCCAGGACCTGCTGTGGTTGAAGAATGAGCTGTTCACCAAGCGCAACGACTATCTGCGCTGGTGGAAGGAGTTCCGCGCGCTGCGCAGCTTTCAGGCCGACATGAACCGTCTGCTGGACGAAGTGCAGGTGGAGTCCGGCGACATCGTCTTCATCCCCACCATTTCCGCCATCGAGTTCATGGGGCTGACCGAAGCCTTGAAAACCCGCGAGCCAGGCGGCTCCTGGCATCTGCTGTTCCGGCGCGACATCTTTCCGGGGCGGGCCGCCGGCTATGGGCAGCACGAATGGCGCGCCGGCGGGCTGCGTAATAGCCTGGCCGTAGGCAAAGCGAAGATCGCCGCGCAGGACGTCCGCTTCTACACCGATACCCGCGAACTGAGCGCGCAGTACGAACGCCTGGGCATCTATCCGTTCCAGACGGCGCCCATTCCGCACAGCCATAAGCCCGCGCTCGACCGGGCCGACCGCAAGGCAATTCGCGTCATCTATATGGGTGATGCGCGCGGCGAGAAGGGCTATCACTACATTCCGGGCCTCATTGAAGACCTGTGGAACGATTACGTGCTGACCGGCAAGGTCACCTTCCATCTGCAGTCGAACTTCAATATTCCCGGTGGCGAGCCGGCGGCGGCAGTGGCTCGCGAGCAGTTGGAATACCTGGCCCAGCGCGCGCCCAAGGGCGCCATCGAGCTTTACTTAAAGCCGCTCACCAGCAGCGAATACAAAGAGCTGCTCCTATCGGCAGACGTCAACCTGCTGCTCTACGATCGCGATAACTACTACGCGCGGTCGAGCGGCATTCTCGTGGAGTCGCTGTCGGCGGGCATTCCGGTGATTGCGCCCGCCAATACCTGGCTGTCGCGGCAGTTTGATGAGCACATCGTGCGCTGGCGCCGGACGCTGGCCGAACAGCTTCCCGTAGTGCGCCGGACGCCGTTCGCGCAACTGCGCTGGCAGGTGCAGGGCGATGCGCGGCAGAACCCCTGGCAGGGCACGATGCTGCAGTTGCGGCAGGGCACTGCCTGCTTTGCCTGGACGCGGCCCGCGCCGCAGGCAACGCATCTGCTGGTGCGGCTGGCCTGTGATGCCGGCCATGAGTTGAAGCTGCATGTCGATCAACTGGACGCCCGCGGCACCAGCCTGGGAGCCACCGCCCTTCTGATCGAAACAACGGCGGCGGGCGTGGCGGAACTGATTCCGCTGGACCGGTCGGCCGTCCAACTGTGGATCGGCCTTACGCCGAATGCCTCCAACTTCGCCGTCAGCGAAGGCGAGCTGCACTCTTTGCGGGTGGAAGGCGAATCGCTGCCGCCGCTCAGCGCGGTGGGGACGGCCTATCATTCCCTGTCCGACGTGGCGCCGTGCCTGCGCGACATTATTGACCATTACGATCACTACCGCGAGTCGGCCAAGCAGTTCGCCGGCCCCTGGACCGCCTTCCATAACGCCGCCGGACTCATCCGCACCCTGGAGGGGCGCTCATGAGGCTAGTGGCGGTCTCCGACGTTACCCTCGGCTACGGCACGCCGCAGTTGCCGCTCTTGATGCAATCGCTCCAGGAGCACCTGGGCGGCACGGTGCATATCATCGAACCGCGGCAGCCGGAGTTAGCGCCCAAGCATAGCGATTTTCCAGGCTTCGACGTCGTCACCGTGGCCAGTGCCGGGCATCCGCATTCGGTGGTGGGGCGGCAGGAATACATTGTCCGGGCCACGCGCGAGGTGAACCGCCTGGCGCCCGATGTCCTCGTCATCTGCTGCACCTACACGCTCCCGGTGCTGTTCCAGATGCGCAAGCGGCCCCCAACCGTCATTTACTACTCGGTGGAATCCATCCCGTTTTACGGCGAGTTCGACGTGGAGATGAATCGCCGCTGCCACGGGTTAGTCGACATGATTCTGTTTCCGGAGCAGAACCGGGCGGCGCTCGAGACGGCCCGCTGCGGCTTTGGCGGGATCCCGAAGATCGTCCTCTACAATACGAGCAACCTGCGGCGGCACGCGCGGGAGCCGCTGCCGGCGTCCGAACGCAATGGCCGCATTCTCTATGCCGGTACCATCAGCCGCGCGCAGACGTTCCTGGATTATTACTTCTCCGATAAGATCCGCGCCATGCCCATCGACATGTATGGCCCGCTGAAGGGCTCGGCCGAAGACCAGCAGCGGTTCCTGTCGGCCCGCGGAGGCGAGCTGGCCTATCGCGGACGTATCGGCATTACGCACTTAGCCGGGTTGCGGCGCCATTACCTGTACAGCATCGTGGCCTGGAATCCCGATCAGGAAGGGCAGCTTTACGCGGCCCCCAACAAGTTCTTCGAGGCCATTGCCGACGGAGTTCCGCCGGTAGCGGCGCCGCATCCCCAATGCAAGCTGCTGATCGAGCGCTACGGCTGCGGCATACTGCTGGAAGACTGGAGTTTCGACGCCTTCCATGCCGGGCTGCGGCGCGCGTTACGCGATGCCGGCACGCCGCGCTGGCAAGCCATGGTGGACGCCTGTTCGCGCGCCGTTACCACCGAACTTACCTGGGATGCGCAGTTCGACAAACTGAAAGGGCATCTCCCAAAAAGGAATTGAGGATGAAGTTGAAAAGGATAGTTGTCACCGGCTCGCGGGGATTCCTGGGCCGCCATGCGGTGCCGGTATTGGAGCGGCACTATGGGCCGGAGGCCGTCGTAGCATTGTCGCGCGGCGACTATGACCTGGAGCAGCCTTCCGAAGTGCGCCGCCTGTTTGCCGAACAGCGGCCGGATGCGGTGGTTCATCTGGCGGCCTATGTCGGCGGCATCGGCGCGAACCGGGAGTTCCCGGCCACCTTCTTCTATCGCAACACGATGTTGACGGCGCTCATGTTCGAAGAGGCCGCGCGCTACGGCCAGGCGAAGCTGCTCTATCCGATGGGCGGTTGCAGCTACCCGGCCAAGGCGCGGTCGCCGATTGACGAATCGCAGATGTGGGAAGGCTATCCGCAGCCGGAAAGCGCCCCGTATTCGGTAGCCAAGAAGACGGCACTGGTCGCGGCCACTTCTTATCGCCGCGAACGCGGGCTGTCGAGCGTGGTCATTGTTCCAGGCAACATGTACGGCGAATACGACAACTTCCGCGTGGCCGAATCGCACGTCGTGCCGGCCTTGGTACGCAAGTATTACGAAGCTAAACTGGCCGGCACACCCTACATCGACGCCTGGGGCACGGGACGGCCCACGCGCGACTTTGTCTATGCCGGCGACGTGGCGCGGCTGCTGCCATTCTTTCTCGATGAGTACGATTCGGAAGAGCCGGTGAACCTGAGCTCCGGCACCACCACCACAATTCGCGAACTGGTGGAGACCATCCAGGATTTAACTGGCTTCCAGGGTGAGATCCGCTGGGATGCCACCAAGCCCGACGGGCAGATGGAGAAGATCTTCGATGTCCAGCGCATGCACGGCCTCGGCCTGCGCTGCGACACGCCGCTGCGCACCGGCCTGGAGCGTACCATCGCCTGGCTGAATGCGAACTACGCCGGGCAGACCGGCGGGCTCCGGCTGTAAGCGTTATTGCGGTTCGTCCGCCGTACGGATACAGAAGGAAGCGCCGGAGAACGAGTCCATGCGGCGCAAGCTGACCGTGAAGTTGGATTGGATGCGCGAAGCCGTGCAGGCCGGCGTACCCTCGGGGATTTCGGTGGGGACCGTAACGGCGATCTCGTACAGACCGAACTGCCCGGAACGCAGGATGGTAGCGACAGGCTCGTTGCCGTCCTCCCACCAGCGCGATTCTCGATTCGGGCCGAACTCGAAAGCCGTTTGTACCTCGTCGACCGGCAGATCCGTGACGGCAGCCGAGCCGGTCGCCGGGCGGCCTTCGACGGTGCCGAGCCCAACCGCCTGCAGCAGTACGGTTTCGCCGGGCTGGGCCGGATTGCCCGCGGTGACCTGGCTGCCATCGCCATGGAAAACGCGCGACCGGCAGAGGCTGTCGGGGCTGGAAGGAGCCGGTATCTGCTGCAGAACCGGGCTCTCTTCGCAGGTGCTTAGTACATGGATGGCATCGCGAACGGGGCGCAACGGGTGGACTTCGGCCGGTCCGCCCGGAATGCTGACGCGCAGCGTGGCGAAGTTGTCGGGGCGGCCTTGTCCGGCGATATTGGGGCGCAGTTCCCACGGAATCTGCACGGTCAGTACCGCCACCGGGACGCAGGGAAGCAATCCGTAACAGGCGTCGGTGCGCGAGAGGCCGAGCAGTGGCACGGCGACCGGGGCTCCCGCGGTAGTCTGCTCGAGCATCACCGAATAACCGGCCAGTTCGCGCGGCAGCGGCGCGGCGGAAACCACCACGGGCGCGGCCGGCGCCGCCGCGCCTCGCAGAAACAGACTAATCACCTGACCGGGTGCCACGGCTCTCGGTTTCGGTAAGGCGTAACCGAAACCGACGACTGCCTCCGAACCGGCAACTTGCGCGCACAGAGACGCCGTTGTAATCACCAACCAACTCACCAGGAACGGAATCCGCACTTGCATTGGCAATTACAACCTCTCCTATTATTCGGTAGCACGCGGCTCCCTAACGAGCAACCGATACGTTCCCTTCCAGTACAATCCGAACAACTTGTGGCAAGTTATTTTTTCAAGACCGTGATAGAACGGAGGGCCCGTTCTGCGCCTTGCAAAGCACGGGGGAAGTGTGTCCCTGGTAATCTGGCGGGCCAGGCAATTCCCTCGCGGTACAATGCCGGGAGTGCTAATTTAGAACCTGAGCCAAACTGCCGATAAGCTTGGCTAGCATGGTCGCAAGAAGCCTTCCAACCGCGCCTGTAAGTTTGCCCTCATCGCCGCTATCCGATTGGTAAAACATAAGTATTGACAATTGATTTTGAAATGGGATATAACAAGGCGTTACGATTGGGGAGTCCTGTGTACCCTGATCTTGTGTGTAGAGTCGAGTTTCCAGAAGTTTTTGGAGGAGGAAAATGAAAGGACGTCTTTGGTGGTCAAGTGTGTTACCCCTGGCTGTCACGATGTG
>CAYLPH010000025.1:0-107748 GCA_964385495.1 uncultured Candidatus Solibacter sp. | reverse complement strand
CCGACCACGACGACCTCGTCATGGCACTCAGCCTCGCCGCCTGGGAAGCCGCCAAAAACTGGCAAGCGGTACTCACCCCCAAGGCAGCCTAAAACAAACTGGGCGTTCTCCGCGCACTTGCCGCCTTTGCGTCGCCGGCGCCGGCGTCGAGTTGGAAAAGGGGAAACGCATCGCGCCCCGGCTGTTAAAATACCCCAGTCGCCATGCGCACGCTCCTCTCCATCGCCCTCCTCCTCGCCGCCTCACCCACCGCGCCAGCCGCTTTCCGGGCCTCCGTCGTCAAAGTCGACATCACCCCATCCACCCCGAAATGGCTCCTCGGCTACGCCGCCCGCCAATCCACAGGCGTCCACGACCGCATCCATCACCGCGTCGTCGCCATGGATGACGGCAACGCCAAATTCCTCCTCGTCTCCTCCGATGTCTGTATGTTCTCCCCCACCGTCTACGAGGACGCCGCCCGCCGCCTCCAGCAAGCCACCGGTATCCCCGCTACCCACTTCTGGTGGACCGTCACCCATACCCACTCCGCTCCCGAAGTCGGCCCGCCCGGCATCTATACCGTCCTGCTCAAAGGCCGCTCCGAACACCCCGTCGACCACGAATACACGGAGTTCTTCATCGACTCCCTCGTCAAAGCCGCCAAGGACGCCCTCGCCCAAACGCAGCCTGCCCGGCTGGCCACCGGCACCGGCATGTCCCTCGCCAACATCAACCGCCGCGCCCTCGATGTCGATGGCCAGATCTCGCTCGGCCTCAATCCCGATGGCCCCACCGACCGCCAGATCGGCCTCATCCGCCTCGAAAAGGCCGACGGATCTCTGCTGGCTCTGGTCGCCAACTACGCCATGCACGGCACCGTCCTCGGCGGCAGTTGGATGCAGATCAGCGGCGACGCCCAAGGTATCGTCGCCGCGTACGTCGAACAGAAACTCGGCGCCCCCATGCTCTACGTCAACGGAGCCGCCGGCAACATCGCCCCCATCTACTCCGTCTACCCCACCCCCCGCGCCGGACACCTCACCCAGTTCAACATCCTCCTCGGCGACAGGATCATCGCCGCCAATAAAGCCCTCGCCCCAGGCTCAGCCGATGTCAAACTCTGGGCCGGCGAACTCTGGGTCGACACCCCCCGCAAAGACGGCCTCGACTGGAATGACGACCTCGCCGCCTATACCAAAACCGCTCCCAACGGCAAACCGCTCGTCCGCCTCCCGGTGCGCTTCCTCAGACTGAACGACACCCTGGCCTGGGCCCTCCCCGTCGAGATGTTCTGCGAGATCGCCATGTACGTCCGCAACCACTCGCCCTTCGCCAAGACCTTCTTCTTCGGCTACAACAACGGCTGGATCGGCTACCTCCCCACCAAGGCCGGCTTCGCCGAAGGCGGCTACGAGCCCAAAACCTCCGTCTTCAGCGATCAGGTCGAGGAGGACCTCAAACAAGCCGTCGTCACCTACCTGCAAAGCATCCCCAAATGAGCGGCGGCAGCCCTAACCTTCCCTGGATCCGCGAAAGCACCCTGGAGTCGCTCCAACTCCTGGCCGCACCCGCTGACAGACAACTCGATCACTTCCCCGAGTTCGCCTGCGTCCCCGACGAACTGGCTCTCGACTTCGACCACTGGCGCGAAGTCTACCTCGCCCATTTCGCCCGCGACGTAAGCCCTTACCAAATCGAATGCTTCGACCAGATCGCCGCTCGCTTCCACGCTCTTAGCAGTGGCGGCCCCGAGTTCCGCGAAGACTTCTGGACCGCCGATGCCCTCCAAGACAGCCCCGAATGGGAACGCATCCGCCGCATCGCCAGACGATTACTCGCAGCACTCGGCTGGCCCCTCGAACACCACCGCGATAAACCGGACAACATCCGCGAGGCGCTCTCCCACCTCCGCGAACTCATCCAAGCCGGCGCCCCCCACCACGCCCTCACTGTCCTCGATCAGTTCATGAATGATTTCCGTCAGCACGGCGATCACAGAGCTGTCCGATCCCTCGCCTACTTCGGCGCCGCAACCGCCGAAACCTACGGCCAACCACAACGCGCCATCGCCTATCTGGAGGGCATCACCGATCTGGACTACCCCGGTTGGCATGCCGGACTCAGCCGCCTCTACCAGCTCACCGGCGACACCCAACGCGCAGCCGAACACCTCTCGAACGCCCTCAACGTAGCCCGCCAAATCGGCGACCAGCACTGGATCGAAACCCTCGAATTCTCCCAGTCACAAGGCAGCAAGATTTTCCCCACCCCATAAACAAAGGCGCAAACGCACATCACCCCCAAGCGCGCCCCAACCCTCATGCTTTACTGAATCCGGGGGAGAGAGTCTCGACCACTCTCTCCTCAGCGCTATTTGAAAATTGAATACTCCCTCGCCTGGCAGGCGTCCCGCCCATCCGCGCCCAAACTTAATTTCGGCGGCGCGCCTGCCAGTTCCCGGGCGCTCCTACCCAAACCGCTCCCGCAACCTCGCCAACACCCAATCCTCCACCTTCGCCCCACCCAACCGCACGTGCGGCTTCACTGTCCCGTGAAAGTCCGATCCGCCCGTCACCGCCAGCCCGTATTTGTCCGCGATCTGCCGGTACTCGCTCTGCAACAGCGCCCCCTGATCGGAATGCTGCACCTCCACCGCCCGCAGACCCGCCCCCGCCAAGTCCGCGAGGAACTCCTCCACCGATGCCACCCGCACCCGCACCGGATGCGCCAGCGAACTCACCCCGCCGGCTTCGTTGATCTTCTCGATGGCCTCTTCGATCGGCGGCCCTTCATGCTTCACGAAGGCCACCCCATCCTCGCCCAAATAGCGGTCGAACGCCTCTTCGTAACTCCGCGCATACCCGCGCTGCATCAGCACCCGCGCGAAGTGCGGCCGGCCCGTCATGCGCCGCCCCACCGCCTCCACATCGGCCATCTCAATCTTGATCCCCAACGTCTGCAGCTTCTTCACCAGCCGCACGTTCCGGTCCCGCCGCTGCAACTGCCCTTCATGGATCCAGCGCCGGAAATCGATCCCCGGCTCGCCGTTCAGGAAGTAACCCAGCAGGTGCACACTCTGCCCGGCGGCCCGCGTCGTCACCTCAATCCCGCAGATCACTTCCAACCCCTCCGGCTTCGCCAGCCGCACCGCATGGTCATACCCGGTGAAGTCGTCATGATCCGTGATCGCCAGGGCAGACAGGCCTACCTCGCTCGCCAGCGCCAGTAGCTCCTCCGGCGACGAACTTCCATCTGAAAAATAGGTGTGGGAATGCAGATCGATCACGGAGCCGGCAGCTCCGAAGGCAACACAAAGGTCTCGCCCGCGGCGCGCACCACCAGGCGCCCCGCTCCCAACGGTTTTCCCTGGTTCGAGTAAAACACCGCGCCGTCGGTGGTCTCGCCAGGCTTCAACTTCGTATCCACGAACGCAATCGCCGACGCCGCGGCCGCCGCCTTGATCTTTGCCGACGTCAGTTCCGCAAAGGCCGCCTGCCGCCGCTGCTCATACCCATTCGTCGATTGCAGCCGCGTCAGCCCGTACAGCCCCATCTCGTACGTCGACACCAGCCGGATCACGTCGTTGCGCCCGGCCTTCTCGATCAGCTCATTCACTACGGCCCGTGGATTGACCGGTTGCAGCACGCTGCCGTCCGCCTTCTCGAAGCGGAAATCGGCCGTCTTCAAAGCCCACGGGATCTGCGACCCGTTCGACACCGCCACCTGCAGAATCGTGTAGTCGCGCACCGTCGACGGCATCGGCGCGAACATAATCGTCACACCGTTCCGCGTCAGCGTCTTGTACTTCAGCCCGCCCGATTCGAACTCAATCACCTGGGCCGGCAGTACTGCCGCTGCGAATAGCGCTATTACCGGCGACCAGCCACGCCCCATGCCCCCATTATCCTATAGCAAAACGGTGCCGCCCACTACGGCAAGCCAAAAACATACAATACCCGCTCCGCCGCCAGCGCCACGTGCTGTTTGCCATCAATCAAAAACGAGATCGGATTCGCCGCCACCATCCCGCCCGACTGGAAATCCCACAGCGGCTTGCCCGTCTTCGCATCCACCGCGAAGATGTTGCCTTCATTGGTGCCCGAAAACACCAGCCCTCCCGCCGTCGACAGCACACCCGCCCAGGGCGGCGACTGCAGCCGGAACTCCCACACCTTCTTCCCGGTCGTCGCCTCCAGCGCCCGCAGCGCGCCCCACTGCTCACTGTCCGGGATCCGCGTCTCCCCTCCCCCCGCGAAGAACGTGCCCGGCTTATACTCGGCCTCGCGCTTGTAATAGGTGGCGCCTGCCTCGCGCGTCATCACGTACAGCAGCCCCGTCCGCGGACTGTACGACGGGCTGAACCACACCGTCGCTCCATTCAACGCCGGCCACACCAGCACGCCCTCGGCATTCGGCTCCATGCCCGGCACCAGCACCGGCCGCCCTTTGTCGTCCAACCCCTTCGCCCAAGTCTGCTTCGCGTACTCGCGGCCCGCCACGAACGCGCCGGTCACCCGGTCCAGCGCATAGTAAAATGCGTTGCGGTTCGGATTCACCACCAGCTTCCGCCTCTCGCCGCGCACCTCCGCGTCAATCAGTACCGGCACATGCGTCGAGTCCCAATCATGCGTGTCATGCGGCGTGAACTGGAAGTGCCATCGCAGCTTCCCCGTATCGCCATCCAACGCCACGAAGGAGCACGAATACAGGTTATCGCCCTTACGCGCATCGCCGTTCCAATCCGGCCCCGGATTCCCAATGCCCCAATACACCAGATTCAACTCCGGATCATAGGAGCCCGTCACCCAACTCGACCCCGCCCCCGTCTTCCAACTGTCGCCCGCCCACGTCTCATGCCCCTGCTCGCCCGGCCCTGGAATCGTGTAGAAGCGCCACGCCAGCTTGCCCGTCGCCGCGTCGTAGGCATCGATAAAGCCGCGAATGCCAGCCTCGCCGCCGCTCACCCCCACGATCACCTTGCCCTTGATGGCCAGCGGCGCCAGCGTCATGCTGTAGCCCGGCTTGTAGTCCTCTACCTTCACCGCCCATCGCTGCTGCCCCGTCTTCGCATCCAACGCCACCAGGTAGCAGTCCAGCGTCGCCACGTAGAGCCTATCGTCCAGGATCGCCGGCCCGCGGCTCACCTGCCCAAACCCAATCGACTGGTAGTCCTTCGGGATCGGCCGCTCCCACCTCCACAGCGAATTGCCGCTGCGCAGGTCCAAAGCCTCGGCCCGGTTGGGCGCCGTGACGTACATGACGCCGTCCACCACAATCGGCGACACCTGCGTGCGGCCCATCGCAAACTGCTTGGCCCAGCGCACCTTCAGCCCGCCCACATTGGCCGGCGTCAATTCCGTAAGCGGCGAGTAGCGATGCCCTTGGTAGTTGCCCGAGTACGTCAGCCAGTTGCCCGGCTCCTTCTCCGCCGCGACAATCCGCTCATATGGCACCTGCGCCCCCAGCGCCACGCAGCATAGCAACCCGGCCGCCACGACCCTCATTTCGATTCCCCCCGTAGCGACGCCAGGTACGCCACCAGATCATCCACCTGCGCCGCCGGCAGCGTCCCATACGCCGGCATCGTGCTCTCGCCGCGCTGCCGCTGGATCTCTTTCAAGGCCGACTTCCGGAAGCTCTCGTAATTCCCGTTCGATACATAGCGGATTTGGATCGAGAACGGATCTTCCGCCGCCACAACGCCGCGCGCCACCTTGCCTTCCGTGGTGATCAGATTCACCAGCAGGTAGCCATCCGGCAGATCCTTCGACGGCTCCACAATCGCCCGTTTCAGAAATGCCGCGTTGCGCCGCGCCCCGATCGCCGACAAGTCCGGCCCATTCGGCGTGCCTACTCCATTCACCAGGTGGCAGCCGGAGCAGCCCGTACTCCGGAACAGCTCCCAGCCGCGCCCCGCATCGCCAGGGAGCGGCTCCGGCTTCACCGATCCCAAGGACCGCACGTAGCCCGCCACCGACGCCACTTCGCGCACCGACAATTGCCACGAACCCGGCATCTCCGGCGGCAAGCCCATCGCGATCACCTTGCGCAAGGCCTCGTCATCCGGTGCCTTTGGTAACAGCGGCTTCGTCAACGCCGGCCCGCGCCCACCGGTGCCGCCCTGCCCATGACATACGGCGCACTGCGATTCGAAGATCCGTTTCCCCAGCGCCACATCGGCCACCGCCTCATGCGCCGATTGCGCAAATGCGGCCACAACCAGCAACTGCCACATAGCGGACAGTATACTCCGCCACAACGAAGCGCTACCCTGAAACCGTCATGCCCCGTATCCTCATCCTCGGCGGCTATGGCAACGCCGGTCTCTACATCGCCCGCCTTCTGCGCCGCGAAACGGATGCCACGCTGATCCTCGCCGGCCGCAACGAACAGCGGGCCCGGTCTGCCGCGACTGAGCTAATGGCCGAGTCCCGCCGCGTCGATGCCGCCGACGCCACCTCCCTTATGCAGGCACTTGACGGCGTAGACCTGCTGCTCAATGCCGCCAGCACCATCGGCCATACTGCGGTGCTGGCCGAAGCCGCTCTCCACGCCCGCGCCGACTACTTCGACATCCAACTCTCGTCGCCGCGCAAATGGGACGTGCTACGCCGCCTGGTGCCTCGTATCCATGCCGCCGGACGCTGCTTCCTTACCGACGGCGGCTATCACCCCGGCCTCCCGGCGGCACTGATCCGCTTTGCGGCGGCCCACTTCGATACCGTGCGCTCCGCGGTCGCGGGCAGCGTCATGCGCCTGCCCTGGAGAACCTACTCATTCTCGCCGGAGTCTGTTACCGAGTTCACCCATGAACTCCGCGAGTACCGGCCCCGCTACTTCCAAGGAGGCTGCTGGCGCGAAAGTTGGTTGCAAAGCAAGCTCGTGGACTTCGGGCACCCCTGGGGAGTGCAGCGCTGCGCGCCAATGGCTCTCGAAGAACTCCTCGAACTTCCCGGCAAGCTTCCCGGACTCGAAGAGACCGGCTTCTATGCCAACGCCTTCGATGCTTTCACTTCCAATGCGGTGGTGCCACTAGGTATGCTCGTGGCGAACTACCTGCCCTTTGCAACGAAGCTGTTTGAACGGCTCCTGCCGTGGAGCGCGCGGCGGTTCGCCCGTCCGCCCTTTGGCGTGGTGCTGCAGGTCGATGTGGAAGGACGCCGTGATGGGCAACCGCAGCGCATGTGCCTGCGTGTGGAACACAATGACGCGTATGTCTTCACCGCGGTCCCCGCCGTCGCCTGCCTGCTGCAGTACCTGGAAGGATCGCTGCGGCGCCCCGGCCTCTACTGCCAGGCGAACGCCGTGGAGCCCGAGCGATTCTTCCGCGACCTCGGCCGCCTGGGCCTTAAAACCGGTAATGCAATCCCAACTGCGTAATGCGCGCCTGATTGCCCCCAATCAACGTACTGATCCGCCCGAAACTCGGGTTGCCCCGCTGCTGGTTCGGCAGATCAAAATTGGCGCGGTTCATAAAGTTCAACATCTCGCAGCGGAACTGCAGCCGGTGCCCTTCCTTGATCGCGAAGTCCTTTAGGATCGACAGATCGCCAATCACCGCCCCCGGCCCGATCGCCACCGTACGGCCCAAAGTCCCGAAAGTCCCGAAGGCCGGCTGCGTATAGAGCGACGTATCGAAGAACGACTGCCCCAGCACGTTATCGCGCCAGTTCGGGTTCACACGATAGGCCGCCGTGGCGTTCGACCGCACTGTCGCCGCCGTTGGATACACAGCCGCGGCATTGTTCTCAATCACGCCAAACGGACTGCCGGTACGGGCCTCCAGAATCACCCCCGTTGACCAGCCGCCCGCTACCAGGTTCAGCACCGGGTT
The DNA here is from genome assembly GCA_964385495.1 of uncultured Candidatus Solibacter sp. Taxonomy (GTDB): domain Bacteria; phylum Acidobacteriota; class Terriglobia; order Bryobacterales; family Bryobacteraceae; genus CADEFT01. The sequence goes on along the minus strand of CAYLPH010000025.1, from coordinate 99,932 downwards.
GCTGATGTTAACCGCCTTGCCGCGTCCCACTGGCAGCTCCCAAACAGCGTTGCCAATCACTCGATGCGCCACGTGATTGCCGGACAACCCGCGGTCGGCCCGCCTGTCGTAGAGGTTGGCGAACGCATTGTCCCCCGCATTGCCGCCCAGTTCATTCCGGGACTCAATATCGTCAATCGCTTTCGCCCAAGTGTAATTCACGCCGAACTGCAGGCCGTTAGTCATGCGCTGTTCCAGCTTCAGGTTCAGGCCATGGTAGTTCGAGTTACCAATGGTCGGCTGCAGCACGCGCACATCCGAGTATTGCGGAAAAGGCCGCAGCGCCTGCACGTTACCCGTGCGGATGAGGTTCTGCGGTACCTGGTTGATGCTCCGCGCCCCCGGCGCCACCAGCTTGTGTCCGATCGTGCTGAGGTAGCCGATCTCGAAGATCAGGTTGCGGCTCAGTTGCCGCTGTATGTTCAGATTGGTGGTCAGCAGGTACGGCACCACGCGTCCGTCCGGCTCAAAGAACTCCACGCTCAGGCTCGGGTTCTGGCCAATAGGCACCGCGCCAAAGCCCGGCCCCAGCCGCGCCTCATCCGGCTTTGGCACCGCCGGCACCCCGTTGCGCAACAGGAACGCCGCCGTGCGGCCGCCATCCGGCGAGATGTAGTCGCCGCGAACCGAGAAGCCAAGACGGGCCGAGAGTGGCGTGGCCTGGTCATACTGGCCCGTGTACACCACCGCGCCGCCGCCGCGAATCACCCACTTATCCGTTGCCTTGAAAGCAAAGCCGACTCGCGGGCCGAAGTTATTCAAATCGAAGTTATGGGCGTAGATACTGCGCCCATTGCGTCCCGAGAACGCCATCGCCCCGCGGCAGTTACAGACGGGGTTGATCTGGTTCTGTTCGAAGGAATTCTGCTGATTATTCACGCCCTCGTGGCGCGGCGTATCCAGGTCCCAGCGCAGCCCCAGATTCAGCGTCAGCCGCGAGTTCACGCGCCAGTCGGTCTGCGCATAAGCGCCGAGCGTGGACGCGAGCGAGCGCACCAGCCCGGATTCATCCACGAAGCCCGAAGCAACCCATCCGGTCAGCAGCGATGCGAACGCGTCCCCGGTGGCCACGGGTGTAAAGCTGAAGTTACCGCCCGCGCTGCCGGCCGGCACATCGTCATTGCGCGAACTGCGGTACTGCACACCGAACTTCAACGTATGGCCGCCCCGGATCTGGGTCAGGCTGTAAGTCCAGTTATCGCCGCGAATGGGAAACTGCCGCCGTTCCTGCTCGCTGCTGCCCAGCGAGTACATGCCGGTTACGTTGATCCGTGGAAAGTACAACGGATTGGTGCCGCGCAGGCCAATCTTCTCGGCCAGCCCCAGGCCGAGCCCGCCGCCGTAGTTGTGAAACTTACGCCAATCCGACTGGTACCGCAGTTCGCCCAGCATGGTGGGCGTGAAGTTGTGCAGATAAGTCGCGGACCAGTTATGGTACCCATTGTCCGAACGCTGGTGGCTCGAATCGACACCCGGCGTGGGGAAGATGGGCCCGGAATCGGTGTAATTCCAACTGTTCGTCAGATAGCGGCCATAAACACGGTGATTGGTGGTGAAGTTATGATCGATGCGCGTTACGAACGTGTTGGTCGGATTCTGCACCGGCTGATTGAAGCGGTAGTTATTGGTCCGGCTGGGAGCGCCCGGCACGTTGGGCGCCGGTAGCAGAGCGGCTAGGTTGCGGCCCACCGGATCCTGCTGGCTCTGGGGGATGACGTTGCCGGGGAACGGCGTCTGCGTCGCCGGATCGCGCACCACCGTGGTCTGCCCCGAAAAGTCGCCGCGCGCCTCCGCTGGCGTGGGTATCGATGCCAGGATCGTGTTCTGGCTCTTGCGGCGAATCGCTTCGTAGTTGAAGAAGAAGAACGTCCGGTCCTTCCGAACGGGACCGCCAATCGAAGCGCCCGGCTGGTTGTAGCGCAGTGTCGGCTTGCGGGCGCTGAAGAAGTTCCGGGCGTCCAACGCATCGTTGCGCAGGAACCAGTAGGCGGTACCGTGGAACTTATTCGTTCCCGACTTAGTGGTCATCTGGACGTTGCCACCGCCGGTGCGGCCTAACTCCGCCTTATAGTTACTGATCTCGACGTTGAACTCCTCCAGCGAATCGATGGGCGGATCGAAGGTTAGCGTCGCAACCCCCAGCAGGATGTTTTGCGCGTTGCCCCCGTCGATGGTCCAATTCGAGTTATCGCCGCGCCCCCCAGCCATGGTGAAGTTGGACCCGGTGCCGTTCTGAACGACAAAGCCGCTCAACCGCGCCAACTGTGCCGCGCGCCGCCCCACCAGCGGCATGTTGGCGATGGTCTCATTACGCACCACAGCGCCCACCGAACTGCTCTCGGTCCGCAACTGCGGCACATCTCCCTGCACGGTGATGCTCTCCGACGTGGCGCCCACCTCCAGACGCACATCGGCACGGGCTGGTACGCCCGTTTGCAGTTCAATGCCGCTCTGCTTGTACTGCTTGAAGCCTGGCGCTTCGGCCATCAATTCGTAGGCGCCCGGCTTGATGAGCGGGATGGTGTAAGCGCCGGAGTCGTTACTAGTAGCGGGATGGGCCTCGCCGGTGGCGGTATTCACCAACCGCAGCGAAGCGTTGACGATGGCGGCTCCGGACGAATCCGTCACCGTTCCGGAAAGGGTGGCGGTCTGCTGACCCCATGTAAGCAGACACGTTGCCAGAAGAACGAACCAGGATCTCAGCAACATAGAATTGCGGAGATCCTATCAGATTTCGAAGCGGTGAGGAACTATCCCTTCAAAGCTTCCAGCACCTTCGCCGCATGGCCGGCGGCCTTCACCTTGCGGTACACCTTGACAACCTTGCCATCGGGCCCGATCACGAACGTCGACCGCTCCAGCCCCATGCTCTTCTTCCCGTACATGTTCTTCTCCACCCACACGCCGCAGGCTTCGGCCAGCGCGTGGTCGGGGTCGCAGAGCAGCGTGAACGGCAGGTTGTACTTCTCTTTGAATTTGGCCTGCGCCCCTGGCTTGTCGGGCGAGACGCCGAGGATGGTCGCATCAATGCCGCTGAAATCGGGCACCGCATCGCGGAACTCGCAGGACTCGGTGGTGCAGCCCGGCGTGTCCGCCTTCGGATAGAAGTAGACAATCACGTTCTTGCCCGTCGTACTCGTCCAGTCGAAAGGCACACCGGCATCGGTCAGCAGCGGAAGCCGCGGGAAGGGATCACCCGTTTGGATAGCCATGTTTAATCCACGGAAACCTTGGCGCCGCGGTTCGGCTTGGACGCGCCCGACAGATCCGCGATGCGCTGGTCGATGAGGGCGCGTAGCCCCTTCAACACCTCAATGCGCGCGGCGCGGAAATGCTGGCGCACGCTTTCATCAGGCCCCAGTCGCGAAGCCAGTTCGGAGAGCATTGGACCGGCTCCCATACACGCACAGCCCTGGCCCGATTTCGGCGCTCCGGCTGCGGGATTCTCGTTCGTCATGCAACATCCTCCTTCATCGTTACCGTTAGCATACCCTGCTCCAGGCGTGCACGGGCGGGTACCAGCGCGGCCATGCGGGTCGGCAAGCCGATATGCCGCCGCAGGCTGCCAATCTCGACCACCAGTTCGTCGCCTTTCTTGAACAGGCCCACTTCACCCTTGGCGGCAAACGGCACCGCGAGGCGCACCGCGTAGTCCTCGCCGACCTTATCGAACGTGTAGGGGCGCTCAGTGCGGATAAGCGCGGCCGGATCGCTGGACCCGTACAGACGGTCGCCCAACTCCTTCAGCCGGTCACTCCCCAGGACTTCCCGCGCGAACAGCGGCACCCGCTTGACGCTGACGGGCGCGAAGTAGGAGTCCATCTCGGCCAGCACCTTCTGCTGCGACTCGCGCCAATCGCGGAAGTACTCGTCGGTCACCGTATCGGGCATCACACGGTTGGCGATGATATTGTCGACACACAGGCCGTGCAGCGAGAAGTACACATAGGCGCGCTGCGTTTCCCTTAGCACCATCTGTTCGGGATTGGTGATGAGGCGCACGCTGGTGACTTCCGGGTCTTCCAATACCTCGTTCACACCTTCGAGTTTGCTGAACAGATCAAGGATGTTCTTGAAGTAGGTGTCCGGCGGGAGTTCCACCGGCGATACGCGGTTAGCGATAGGCCGCACGGCTTTCAGCAGGCTGCGCTGGATCGGGAAAATGTGCTTCATGTACCAGTCGAGCGTGTTCGGCATGCTGATGAAGCGGATGGACTCGGCGGTGGGCGCGCAGTCCAGCACGATCACATCGAAGGCGTTCTGACGGCGGTACTGGTTGACGTACAGCAGCGCGCTCAGTTCTTCCATGCCAGGCAGGATGGCGAGTTCCTCGGCTTCGACGTTGCCGATGCCGGTGGTGCGCAGCAGGCTGGTCACGTAGGAGGAGATCTCCTGCCAGTGGCGGCGAATCTCCTTCTGGATGTTCACTTCCTGCAGGTACAGGTTCTCGCGCAGCTCCAGCGGGTCGGAGGTTTTCCCATGGAACAAGTCGCCCTGCAGGTGGAAGCTGTCGGCCAGGCTATGGGCGGGGTCGACGCTCATGACGAGTGTGCGCTTGCCCATCTCAGCCAGGCGCAGGCCGGTGGCGGCGGCCACGCTGGTTTTGCCAACGCCGCCCTTGCCGCTGAAAAGCAGAATCCTCATACCTCCATTAGACGCATGCCAGCGGCCGGTGGCGTAGAGAATCTGGGGGGCTGTGATCAAATGAAGGGCGCTTCACATTAAGGTTCGCCAACCTATGTAGCGTTAGGGAGGCGGTCGGCGTCGATGTCATTGGGAGCCGCGACGGCGCTCCGTGTAGTAATCTGTTAAGAGTTCATCATCGTCCGTGAAAGTCTGTTGAGGAGGATTGCTAACCCCCATGAAAAAGCTAGTTCTGACCGCCGCGGCCGCGGTTGTTGTTGCCGCTCTCACGGCTCCTACCCCGGCGCCGGCGTTTGCTCCCGATGCCAAGAAAGGCAAGGAACTGTTCGAGCAGTGCAGTGTCTGCCACAACGCCGACAGCGACGAGAAGAAGATGGGGCCCGGCCTCAAGGGGCTGTTCAAGAAAGGCAAGCTCGCCAACGGCAAGCCCGCCAATGAAGCCAACGTGCGCGCGATCATCGACCAGGGTGGCAACGGCATGCCGGCTTACGACAGCATCCTGAGCAAGGCGGAGAAGGACGACGTCGTCGCCTACCTGAAGACGCTGTAACTTCGATCCACCGGTACGAGTTTTAGCCAACGGCCGCCCGGGCAACTTGCCCCGAGGCGGCCTTTGCTTTTGTCGCGCATGATACTTTGGGAAGAACAATGAATCCCTGGCCCGCCACTCGCAAAGACTTTCTCCGCTGGATTGCCGGACTGCCGCTGGCCGCGATGGCGGAGGCGCAATCGGGCAATCCGTTGACGGTACCCGGCAAGCGCCCGATGTTGGTGCACAACGATTTTCCCGAGGTGCTGGAATCGCCGCTGGAGGCTTTCGATAGCTGGCTCACGCCACTCGATGCCTTCTTCGTACGCCAGCATTTGCCCAGGCCGAAGGTAGATCTGGCGGCCTGGAAACTGGCCGTGGACGGGCAGGTGGAGAAGGAACTGAGCCTGTCGCTGGAACAGTTGAAGGCGATGCCGATGCACACGGTGCCGGCCACGCTGGAGTGTACCGGCAACGGCCGCGGCTACTTCAAACCGGCGGTGCCGGGACTGCAATGGAAGAAGGGCGGCATCGGCAACGCGGAATGGCGCGGCGTGCGGCTGAGCGATGTCCTGGCGCAGGCCAAGGCGAAGGCTGGCGCGAACTTCGTCGATGCCGATGGCGCCGATAAGGGCGTCGCGAAGACACCGGACTACATCCGCTCCATCTCGATGAAGAAGGCGCTGCTGCCGGGGACGATTGTAGCCTTGGAGATGAACGGGCAGCCGGTGCCGGAGATCCATGGCGGTCCGCTGCGTTTAGTCGTTCCGGGCTGGAACGGGGCAAATTGGATCAAGTGGCTGAACCGCCTGACAGTGGCGAGCGAGATGAATAACGCCTTCTATATGAATCCGGCGTACCGCTATCCGAAGCGGCCGGTGGCGCCGGGCACGGCGGTGAAGCCGGAGGATCTGGCGCTGCTGGAGACGATGCCGGTGAAGTCGTTTATCGTGAACCCAACCGAGGGCCATAAGCATGGCTCCGGGAGCTTGGAGATTCGCGGAGTGGCGTGGGCCGGGGAGCGAAAGATCATGAAGGTGGAGGTCTCGGTTGACCGCGGCATTACCTGGAATACCGCGCAGTTGGGCAAGGAGAACTTCGACTCGTCGTTCCGCATGTTCCGCTATAACTGGAAGCCCGCGGCGCCTGGGTATCATTTGCTGATGTCGCGCGCTACCGATAGCGCTGGGGCGACACAGCCGATTGATGCGGCTTGGAACCCATCGGGGTATCTGTGGAACTCGATTGACCGCGTCGGTGTGGTGGTGGAGGGATGAGCGGCATGCGTTGTTTGCTGGCGATGGTGTTGGCGCTGCCTGTGATGGGCGCCGATTTTGAGGCGGGCAAGGCAGAGGAGCGGCGGGCTTGTACGAGTTGCCATGGGCTGCGAATCATCCATGTGCAGCGGCTGCCCCGCGCCACCTGGGAGCGCGAGTTGACGAAGATGGAGGGATGGGGCACGGTGATCAAGGATCGCGCGGCGCTGCTGGAATACCTGGCGGCGAGCTATAGCGATACCACGCCTCCCCCGGCGCCGCTGCTGTCGGGCGACGGCCGCAAGAAGTAGCGCCTGTGCGGTTCGCGTTCGGGGAGTCGGCCTTCGAGTTGGAGACTGATGCCGAGCCGTTGGTGCATCGCGGCGCGGCGGTGATCGGCGATGAGGCTGGCGCGGTGCGGGCGGCGTTGCGGAACCCCACCGGCACGCGGCCGTTGGCGGAGATCGTCAAGCCGGGCGAGCGGGTGGCGATTCTGGTGAACGACATCACGCGACTGACGCGCACAGACCTGTTTCTGCCATTGCTGATCGAGGATCTGAACGCGGCGGGCATTCCTGACACCGATCTGTTCATCGTGTTCGCGACAGGCATTCACCGGCGCCAGACCCCCGAGGAGCAGCGGCGGATCTTGGGAGATGACATCGCGCGGCGTATCCGTCATTTTGACCACCGGTGTGAGGACGATGCGTCGCTGGTGGAGGTGGGGGTGACCAGCTTCGGAAACCGCGTGGAGATTAACCGCGAGGTGTGTGAGGCCGACCGCATCCTCCTTACCGGCGAGATCATGCATCACCTGATCGCGGGCTATAGCGGGGGGCGCAAGAGCCTGGTACCGGGCGTGGCGGGGCATCGCACCACCACGTTCAATCACAACATGATCTTCGACCCGCGCTGCCGGGCTGGCCTACTGGACGGCAATCCAGCGCATGAGGACATGCTGGAAGGCTGCCGCATGGTGGAGCCGGACTTTCTGTTGAATGTGATTCTGAGTCCGGAGGGTGGGCTCATCGGCGTGGTGGCGGGCCATTATGAGGAGGCGCACCGGTTGGGTTGCCGGATGGTGGATGAGGCACTGTGCGCTCCCGTGAGCGAACCTTACGATCTGCTAATTGCCTCGGCGGGCGGGTTTCCCTTGGATATCGATCTGCGGCAAGCGCATAAGGGATTGGAGAACGCGTGCCGGGCATTAAAACAAAATGGGTCGATATTGTTTTTTGCGGAGTGTCCGAATGTCGCGGGGCATCCACGTTTCCTGGACTACGTGAACCAATACGCGGATGAGTTCGAAATGGAGCGCGCCCTGCGGGCGAAGTTTGAGGTTGGCGGGCATAAGGCCTGGTGGGTGGCGCGATTGGCGCGGATGTTCGATGTTCATCTGGTGACGCGGGCGCCGCGCGAGTTCGTGGAACGCTGCCACCTGCGGCATGTCCATCCGGAGGAGTGGCCGGCGCGCTGGGGGCAGTTGCTGGCGCAAGCTGGGCCGGGGGCGCGGGTTGGGGCGATGCCGCACGCCGGACACACTCTGCCGGTGCTGGCTTAAGACCAGTTGACGACGCCTTTCACAATCCCGTCTTCGCGGTTCAGCCACTTGGGAAAGCGGGTTTGCATCAGCGAGGGCGCGATGAGATCCGTGGGCCACGAGGAGACATCCACCTGGCCGGACTCCATCAATTCCAGGGTGCGGCGATGTTCAGCGGGGGTGCTGTTTCTGGAGGCGAAGATCGTGGCTTCCCGGCGGTGAATATCGGGGTCGAAGATGCTGATGTGGTCGTTGATGAGACCTACGAAAACCAGGCGTCCGCCTTGTTCCAGCAGGTGGATTGCGCTGTCCATGGAGCCTTTGTCGCCGGTGCAATCGAAGACGATGGTGGAAGGGCCGTCCCGCAGGGCCTCGTCGTGCGAAGGGTAGTAGCGGGTCAGGCTGTGCTTCTTTACGGCGTAGTCGAGACGTGAGGGGATCTTCTCGACAACGCCGATGTCGGCGCCGGCCTGTTTGAGGAACTCGATGACCGAAAGGCCGATCGGTCCCGCGCCGCGTACGATGGCGCGTTCGCCGGGCTGCACGCTGGCGCGGTTAACGGCGTGGATGCCGACGGCTAGGGTTTCGACAAGAGGGATCATGGCGGGCGGCAGTTTGGCGCACTTGTAGAGTTGCTTCGCCGGCAGCAGGATGGTGTCGCGCATGCCGCCGTCGCTGTGGACGCCGATCACCCGCATTTTGGCGCAGCAATTGGTGCGGCCGCGAAGGCAGGCGGCGCACTCGCCACAAGCCAGATAGGGATTGACGGCGCACTGGTCTCCAGGCGCGAGGTTGGTGACGCCCTCGCCGGTCTGGAGGATCTCGACGGCGAGTTCATGGCCGAGAATGCGCGGGTAGGAGAAGAAGGGCTGGGTGCCTTCGAAGGCATGGAGGTCGGTGCCGCAGATGCCGACCATGGTGACGCGGACGCGGACTTCGTCGGCGGAAGGGGCGCCGGGCGCTTGGGTATCGGTGGCGGTGAAGCGGCCCGGCTGCTCCAGGACGTAGGTTCTCATGGGTACTTACTGTATCAAGGCCTTGGGCGAGGGGCACCACTGGGCAAGGGCTGCGCGCACTTCCTCGAAGTGAAGGGGCTTGGCGAGGAAGGCGTTCATCCCGGCCTTGAAGCAGCGGTCCTTGTCGCTGGGGATGATACTGGCGGTGACGGCGAGGATGGGCGTGTCGACGCCGGCGGCGCGCAGGATGGCGGAGGCGGCAAAGCCATCAAGGATAGGCATGGCGCAGTCCATCAGAATGAGGTCGTAGGTTTGACTGATGGCTTTGTCGACGGCCTGTTCGCCGTTAACGGCCAACTCGACACGGCAGCCGAGCTTCTCGAGGAAGCGAACGATCAGGCGCTGGTTGATGGGATTGTCCTCGGCAAGCAGGACGAGGGGCGCATGGACGGTGCGCGGGTTGGGAAAGGCGGCGGGCGGGGCAGGGATGGCGAACCAGAAGGTGGAGCCGGCATCGGGACGGCTGGTCATGCCAATCTCGCCGCCGAGGGCGGAGACGATCTGGCGGCACATGGCGAGTCCAATACCGGCGCCGCCGTGAGAGCGGGTAGTGGAGCCATCGGCCTGGACGAACTTGTCGAAGATGGTGTGCTGGCGGTGGAAGGGGATACCGGCGCCAGTGTCGCGCACTTCGATGCGGAGACGATCAAGGCCGTCGCGCGAGGCAGTGACGGTGATCGAGCCGGCATTGGTGAAGGCGACCGCGTTTTCCAGCAGATGGGCGAGCACCTGGCGGAACCGGCGCGGATCGCAAAGGGTGAGGCTGGGCACGGCGGCCGGCCAGTGAATGTCCAGACAAACGGGTTTGGCGTCGAGCTTGGGGGTAAACTCGCGGCAGACCTCGCGGGCGATTTCGTGGAGGTTGCAGGGAATAGGATCAATGGCGATACGTCCCGCTTCGATTTGGGAGAAGTCGAGGAGGTTGTTGACCAGGCGCAGCAGGGCGCGGCCGGAATCGCGAATGTGTTGGGCGGCGGAAAGGTCGTCGGGCCGCAAGGGGGAAAGGGTGAGCAGGTCGGAGAAGCCGAGAATGGCGTTGAGAGGCGTGCGGATTTCGTGGCTGATGTTTGAGAGGAACTCGCGCTGGGCGCGCCCGGCCGCGGTGACGTTTTCGAAGGCAAGGAGCCAGCCACCAGGCTGGCCTGGTGCGATCCGCCAGGGGTGGGCTTCCCAGCGAAGCCAGATGGGCTGGCCATGGCGGGGGATGAAGCGATCCTCACGGGAGGAGACGGGCTGCCGGCCGGCGGTGGCGTCGAGCCAGGTGGCGAAGGCGGGGGCGGGTTCCAGGAAGGCGGCGTCCAAGGTTGGCCGGTCATCATGAGTTTCGGCCTGGAGATACTCGGCGCGGAAGCGGCGGCTGGTGAGCAGGTAGCGGAGATCGTTATCGAGCATGGCGACCGCGGCGGGGGCGTTCTCGACGAAGGTTTCGAGGCGCCGGCGGGCGGCGAAGGCAGCCTGTTCGGCCTCCTTAACGGAGGTAAGGTCGATGGCCACGCCGAGGAGGCCCAGGAAGGTGCCGTCTTCGGCAGTGAGGGCGGAAACGGAGAGCAGGACGCGGAAGCGCGAGCCGTCCTTGCGGATGTACCACCACTCGTTCAGTTCGGGGACGCCGCGGCGGGCGCGGTTGGCGAAGGCTTCCATGCCGTCGGTTGCGGCGATGCCGGATTCGGCTTCCATCTGGCGCAGGCGATCGGTGACCTCGCCGATGTCGTGGAGGAGTTCGGGGGTGTGGCGGCCGCAGAGTTCCTCGGGGGTGTAGCCGAGCATGAGTTGGGCGCCTTTGTTGACGGTGCGAATGAGCCCATTGGGGAAGGTGGTGATGATGGAGGCGGCGGAGGAGTCGAGGATGGCGGCCTGCCAGGCGTTGCTTTCCTGGAGTTGCCGCTCGGCCTCTTTGCGGGCGGTGACTTCGAAGCGGATGGCGGTGTAGCCGGCGATGGCGCCACGGGCATCAAGGAACGGCGTGATGGTGGTATCCACCCAGTAGATGCTGCCGTTCTTGGCGCGATTGCGGAGTTCGCCACGCCAGACATTGCCGGCGCGGATGGTGCGGTAGAGGCTGGCGAAGAACTCGGGCGGGTGGTAGCCGGAGTTGATGAGGCGATGATCGGCGCCGATGAGTTCTTCGCGGCTGTAGCCGGAGACCTGGCAGAAGCGGTCGTTGACGAAGGTGATACGGCCGCGGGCGTCGGTGCGGGCGGCGATAGCGGATTGGTCGAGGGCGTAGAGGGTCTGTTGGTGGCCGGTGCGCAGGCGGCGGCACTGCACGCAGAGAAAAGCCAAGGCGAACAGGGCGAAAGCGGCTAGTAAGCCCAACGGGAGAACAGGGAAGTAAACCAAAGTGGCATCCCTCTTTAGAGGCCCCCCAGAAACTCCAATAACTCGAGAAACTGGCGGTTTTTGTCGAAGAAATGGGTAGCGCCGAGACGGAAGCAGCGGTCGCGCATTCCGGCATCGACGTGATTGGTGACCACGATAAAGTGAGGAGGCGAACCGAATTTGGCCAGGGCCTGGAGAACTTCGGTGCCGGAGCCTTGTTCGAGCTCAAGGTCGAGCAGGACCACGGTAGGCGAGTTTTGCTCGATGCCCGCAATGGCGGCGGCCGCGTCGGCGGCCTCGCCACAGAGAATGATGTGAGGCATCAGTCCGAGTTCGTCGCGATAGCGGTCCCGTATCGCGGGGGAATCTTCGACGAGGAAGATACGAACGGGCTCGGACCGGTCGGGTGACATCAGTTCGATGGTAAGGGGAGGCGGTTCAGGAACGAATCGGCGGGGTACTGAACCGCGTGTAGGACGGTAGGACGGCGGAAGGTGGGGCTTTGTCCGACACGCTCAGTTGATGTTGTGCTCGATGGCGTAGCGAATGAGGTCGGCGGTGGTATGGAGGTTGAGCTTTTCGAGGACGCGGGTGCGGTAGGTGGAGACCGTCTTCACGCTGAGGTGAAGTTGCTCGGCGATATCGGTGGGGGATTGGCCGGCGCCGAGGAGTTTAAGGATCTGGTATTCGCGGTCGGAGAGGAGGTCGACGGCGGTGCCGGTCTCGGGGTGCGCCAGGAACTGGGCCATGCGGTCGGCGAGGGTCTCGCTGATATAGCGCTTGCCGTCGAGAATGCGGCGGACGGCGGTGACGAGTTCCTCGGGGGCACGCTCTTTATTGAGGAAGCCGTCGGCGCCGGAGCGGAGGGCGCGGACGCCGAGTTGATCCTCGGGGTGCATGGTGTAGACGAGGACGCCAGTACTGGGACTGAGGTCCTTGATCTCGCGGACGGCTTCGAGGCCGCTGCGGCCGGGCATGGTGAGATCGAGCAGAACCAGATCCCAATGGGAGGCGGCGAGGGCGGCCATTAAGGCGGGCTGGTTAGGGACGCCGGCGTACTCATGATTGGGCCAGGTGTCGCGAAGTAGAGCCTGGACACCTTCGCGAACGGCGAAGTGGTCGTCGGCGATGAGGATGCGGCGTGCCATCAGGCAACCTCCAGGGGAACAGAGATAGGAACACGGGCGGTGACGCGGGTGCCGCGGCCGGGAGCACCGTCGAGCAGGAGTTCGCCACCGGCGGCGCGCAGGCGCTCGCGCATGCCGAAGATACCGAGGCTTTTCTTGCCGGCGACTTCGGGGTCGATGCCGACGCCGTCGTCTTCGACGCTCAGCTCGACGGCGCCAGCGGCCTCTCGCAGGCGAACGGAGACGGACGAGGCCTTGGCGTGGCGGGAGACGTTGGTGAGGGATTCCTGGAGGATGCGGAAGAGCACCATCTCGGTTTCCCGGGAGACGCGGGCCTTGGCGACCTCCGGTTTCCAGGCGGTGGGGAGTCCAGTACGGCTTTCGAACTCGCGGACCTGCCACTCGGCGGCGGCGAGGAGGCCGGCCTGGTCGAGGATGGCGGGACGCAGTTCCATGGAAAGGTTGCGGGCAATCTGGACCGTCTGGTCGAGGAGTTCCATGGTGCGGGTAAGGCGGGCGCGCTGGCCGTCGGGATCCTGGGCGAGCCTGCGGAGGGCGAGCGCGATATCGATTTTTGTGGCGGTGAGGTTCTGGCCGATCTCGTCGTGGACGCGGCGGGCCATGGAAGCGCGTTCGTCCTCATAGTTGCTTTGGAGGTTGGAGCTGAACTCGCGATAGAGGCTCTCTTGAGCGGCGAGATCGGCGGCGAGCTTGGTCTGGGCGGCAAGGCCGCGATCCACTCGCCAGTAGGCGATGCCGAGGAGCAGGCTAGCGGCGGCGCCGGCAAGGATGGAGAGCCACATGGCGCGAACGATGGTCTCTTCGCGGAGCCGGACACGGTTGCTCGTAGCAGTGCGGGCGACTTCGCGGGCGTGGGCGGCGAGCGTGCGTACCCGATCCATGGCGTCCTTACCGTCGCCGGAGTTGATCAGGGCCTGAGCGGCTTCGCGGCCGTGAGCGCGGTAGGTGTCCACGTTATCGATCATCGTACGGAGCTTGGTCTCGACGGCTTCGTCCATCTCCTGAGCGTGGAGGGGGAGGAGAGGGAGGCCGCGAAGGTTACGGCGCAATTCGTTGCGGGCAGCGGGAATGGCGTGAAGAGCAGTGTTGAAGGGTTCCAGGTAAGCCTCGCTGCCGGTAAGAACGAAGCCACGAGTAGCGGTTTCGCCGTCGGTCAGGAGTTGGACGATGTCGGCGGTGAGGCGTTCGGCCTGGTCGAACTGCTCGGCCTGGCGGTGGGCATCGCGCGCCCGATCCAAGTCGCGACGGAACAGCAAGGCTATGACGGCGAATAGAACCGCGGCTGCGACGACGGGAAGCCAGCGGAGCGTATGGGCTAAACGGGAATAGTGCATAGCCAGCAACTCCGTTAGATAGCAAATATCGTAAGAGACAGTAAAGTCAGTTTTATCCTACAACGATTTCCATCATTCTGGCAGACCAATTGAAGCAGTCCGTCAGAATGTCAGGAGGTTGGCTGATCGCGATAGGCCGGCGGGGGGCGCATACTGAGGCAGAAAGCAGATAAGCGCCACAATGTTAACCACATACAAGATTGCCCTGGACTCGGAGTTGCAGGCCGGGATTTGCACCGGTGTCCGGGAAGGGAGGCACGCGGACTCAGAACAACTTTACAATTTGATTAAAAAGCTGGTCGCCGGGTACATGCGGCGTGCGTCGGAGTGGGGGCACGATCCAGAAGACATGCTGCATGACATTTATGTAGCAGTTATCCGTGCAATTAAAAAGGGAACTCTCCGGGATCCGGAAAGACTGGCGGCTTACACTTTAGCAACGGCCTACCGGCAGGGGTGCACTTCCCTGCACCGCAGGGTGGCAGCGCGGCGTGAGGTAGGAGTAGACGAAACCGCGCCGCTGCGGGGAGGGGAGCCGCGTGCGGACGAGGTGTTAGAGGACGAGGAGCGGCGGCGGGAGTTGCAGCGGCGGCTGGCGCGGTTGCCGGAGATGGACCGGAAGATTGTCGTGCAGTTCTATTTCGGAGAAGTGCCGTGGCAGCTTATCGCGGCGGACCTGAATCTGACCCCGACGCAATTCCGGCTAAGGAAGACGCGGGCGTTGGCGCGGATGCGGGAGAGCTGAGCCATCTTCAGGCAAGGGGCATGCGATAGAGCATCCAATAAACGATAACGCCGGTGACGCTGACGTAAAGCCAGATGGGGAGAGTCCAGCGGGCGATGGTGCGGTGTTTATCGAAGCGGGCGGCTAGGGCGCGTTTGAGGGATACAATGGCGAGCACAGGCACGGCGGCGGCGAGCACCGTGTGAGTGAGCAGGATGGACAGATAGACCGCGCGGATAGTACCGGTGCCGGGGAACTTCACGCTGCCCACCTGGAAGTGATAGACCAGATAGCTGATCAGAAACACAATTGACGTGGCGAAGGCGGCCCACATGACCTTTCGGTGAGCTTCGCGCTTTTTCTGGCGGATGAGGATATAGCCCACCACCAGGAGCACGGCGGCGGTGGCATTCAGGAACGCATTCACTGTCGGAAGATCTCGGAAGGTCATGGATTATTCTTTGCGAGCCGCTGGATATCGGCGATCACTCTGGAGATGCTGTCGGGCTCGGAAGTGTCGTAAAAAGCGCGGATCTGGCCTTTCTGGTCGACCAGAACGAAGCGGGTACTGTGGTTGAGTTGGCCATCGATATTGCCGAGCAGGAAGACTTCGCGTTTCAACTTATGAAGAGTAGTTTGGGGGCCGGTCAGGAACGTCCATCGCGGCCCGGCGTGATTGCGTTTGGCGTAAGCGGCGAGAGCCTCCGGGGTGTCGCGGTCCGGGTCGACGGTGATCGACACCAGGCGGACATCGGGGAGGCTTTCGGTGGCGGCCTGGACCCTGCCCATTTGCGTGGTCATCCGCGGGCAGGGGCCCTGACAATTGGTGAAGATGAAATCGACAACCCAGATTTTGCCGGCCAGTTCTTTGGAACTGGCGAAAGTGGCGCCAGTGTGCGCGGTAAGGGTGAACTCCGGGACGGTGCCGTAGACTTCGAGCGGCTGCTGGGGGGCACCGCACCCGGCCAGGAACGCCAGCAGCGCGGCGGCCGGAAGTAGGAGTTTCACAGCCCGGCGAGGAGCAGCCCGTAGAGGACGGGCAGATAGACGACCGAAGTGAGCAGCACACTCCGGGCGCGCAGGGTGGTCCGCTCGCGGGCGACACGCCAGCCGGAATAGAAGAAGAGGGCGCCGAGCAGGAGCGCGCCGGCCGTGTAGACGGCGCCGGCCATGTTGAGATAAGCCGGAGCGAGACTGACGGGCACCAGGACGATGCTGGCGATAAGGATCAGGCGGGCGGTGGAAACACCGTCGGGCTCCACCACGGGCAGCATGCGGATGCCGGCCTTGGCATAGTCGTCACGGTACATCCAGGCGATGGCGTAAAAGTGCGGGAACTGCCAGATAAATAGGATGGCGTAGAGCGCCCACGCTTCCCAGGTCAGCGTGTTGGCGGCGGCGGCGAAGCCGATGAGCGGAGGCATGGCACCGGGGATGGCTCCCACGGTGGTGGAGTGCCAGGAGCGTTGTTTGAGCGGAGTATAAAGACCGAGGTAGGACGCCTCCGTGAAGAGGCCCAGCCAGGCGGTAAGCGGATTTGCACCCCAGTACAACTGTGCAAAGCCAACAACGGATAAGAGTATGCCGAATAGAAGTGCCTGCCAAGGCAGGACACGGCCGGTGGGCAGAGGCCGGTGACGGGTGCGGTTCATGAGGGAATCCGCTTCGCGCTCGTACCACTGGTTGAGCGTAAAGGTTCCGCCCGCGATGAGAGCCGTGCCAATCACGGCGTGGAGTAAGACCATCCACGCGATCGACCCAGGCGCACCGAACCAAAAGCCGACCGCGGCGCTCATAAGGATGAGCCAAGTCACACGCGGCTTGGTCAGCTCGATGTAGTCGTTCATTAAGTCCTTGATAATTTGGATGACGGAAACCCAGATTCCCGTCTTTCTTATCTTAGCTCTTGAAGGTGAAGTCTGCCGGTTGCGCCTGTTTGGGCTCGACCTTCACTTTGATCTCCTGCGTACCGTAGCGTTCGTGCCAGGCTTCGAGGGTGTAGTCGCCGGGGGGCAGGTCCTTGATGGTGAAGCTGCCGTCGTCACCGGTAACGGCGAAGAAGGGGTGGTTGACGACCCCGACCCAGGCGCGCATCCAGGGATGGACGTTGCACTTAAAGAGGATGGGCGGCACTTCGGCCTTGGGGAAGGTTTTGACTTTGACTTCGCCCTTAGGGGGTTGCGATTCGTTCCACTCGCGGTTCAGCTTGGGCAGGGGGTGGATGTTGTGATTGGTGCTGTCGGAATTGGTGATTTCGATGGGCTGGTTGACCATGACCGCAAGGACATGCGGGGTATAAACGCAGCCGAGCTGGTCGAGTTTGGCGGGGGTGGTGGGGACGGGCCAATCGCCCGCGGGGAGGCCGGCTTTGACGTAGATAAAGACGTTGCGGAGGGTGCCGTTCTCGTTGAGGACCACCTCTTCGGAGAGGGCGGGCTTCTGGTGCATGCGGGCACAGGCGGGGGTGGCATCCATCGAGAGGGGCTGGGGCTTGGGCTTGGTGCCGCTGAACGCGACCTTGCCGGTAATGCTGCCGGCGGTGGAGGGGTCCACCTTAAGGGTGGCGGCGGCGGGGACCGCGGGGGACTCCTTCTTTTCGGCGGTGGAGGAACCACTACAACCAGTGAACAGAGCTATAGCCAGCACTACGAAACAGAACACAAACTTCATGTTTTAGAGCCTCTTGCCAGAACGGGAAACCCATAGGGTAGCAGACCGGGGCGCGGGTTTGCCTGCAGGCCGTACATCGGGCGGGATACGCTGTAGGAATGCGATTTGCGTTTCTGGTTTTGTGCGCCTTCACGGTGGGAGCATCGGCGGAGTTCCTGAAAGTGGAGCAGGCGTTTGGAGGAATGGACTGCGCCTCCTGCGCGGACTTCGTGCAGAAGAAGCTGACGGGGAATCCCGGCGTGCAAGGGGTGAAGATCGACAACAAGAAAGGCATGTTGGTGGTGGAGTTGAAGCCGGGCAACTCGGTGAAGCTGCGGGCGATTCGGGATTTGGTGCAACAGAGCGGCTATACACCCAAGGATTTGAAGGTGACGGTAATTGGAACAACGGTGGTGGATCGCGGGTATACGAACTTTAAGGTGGAAGGGCAGCCGGAGATGATCCGGGTGAAGGATAAGGAAGGCTTTTTGCGGGAGTTAGGAAACCGGAAGGCGCGGGTGGAGGGCGTGATTGAGACGTCGACGGTGGACGGGAACCGGATGGATTTTCTGATTCCGACGAAAGGGGATGCCGTTAAGGGGAAGTAAGCTCGGCGGCGTCGATGTGCTGGCGCAGGAGGGAGTTGGTCAGGGCGGGGTGGGTTAGCGGGAGGCCGTGGGCGGCGTCTTCGATTTCGATATAGCGGGCGTTGGGGATGGCGGCTGCGAGCGCCTGGCCCGCAGTGGGGCGGGCGATGAGGTCGTGTTTGGCGCCGACCACGAGGGTGGGTACGGCATGCAGAGCGGCGAGACGCGCCGTGAGGCTGTAGCCCTTCATGGCGAACAACTGCCGCATGGCGACGGGCGGCTGGGTGCCGAGGTCGTGGCCGAATAGGGGCGCCAGTTGCGAGGCCAATCGAGCATGGTCGCAACTCTGGTGAGCTTGGGGTGTGAGCAGCAGTTGCAGGAAGGCGCGGCGGCGAGACGCCATGGAGCCGAGGCGGGTGCGAATGCCGATGTGGAGGAGTGGCCAGGAGAGCCGGGTGGGCTCGGCGCCGTCGGCGAAGGTGCAAAGCAGGCTAAGGCTGCGCACACGGTGTTTGGCTTGGAGGGCGGTACGGAGAGCGATCAGTCCGCCGAGGGAGTGGCCCACCAGATGGGCGGATGGCCAGCCTTTGGCATCCATGACGGCGAGCGTGTCGGCGGCGAGGACATCGACCGTGATGGGGTTGTCGCCGGTTTCACTGCGGCCCATGCCGCGGTGGTCGAACCAGGCGCATTCGTAATAGGACGAGAGTGCTTCGGTTTGCGGGCGCCAGCCTTGGCCACAGACGCCGACGCCTTGAATGAAGAGGACCGGGGCGCCGTGGCCCACGGACTCGTACCAGATGCGGCAGTTCGCGGAAGTAGCTTCCATCGCGGCTACACTAGCAGGTGCGAGTGGGGATCTAGAGCCCTGATGGCGTCGGCACTGACGACGGTGACGCCGCCTTCGCTGACCGTAAAGCCGCGGCGGCGGTCGTCTTCCAGGTCGACACCGATTTCGTTGTTTTCGGGGATGCGGACGCCGGTATCGAGGATGGCGTTGCGAATGCGGCAGAAGCGGCCCACTTGCGCGTCCTGCAACAGGATGGAACTTTCGACGTCGCAGAAACTGTGGACGCGGACGCCCGGAGATAGCACGCTGCGCATGACCCGGCCGCCGGAGACGATGCAGCCAGGGGCGACGATGGAATCGATGGCGACGCCCATGCGGCGGCCCTCCTGGGCGAAGACGAACTTGGCTGGAGGCTGCTGCTGCATGTTGGTGCGGATGGGCCAGCGGGTGTCGTAGAGGTTGAACTCCGGGGTGACGGCGACCAGATCCATATTGGCTTCGTAGTAGGCGTCGATGGTGCCGACGTCGCGCCAATACTTGGTGGTCTTGTTGTTGAGGTCGTGGAAGTCGTAGGCGATGACCCGGGCTTCGGACTGCACGAGTCTGGGGAGGATGTCCTTGCCGAAGTCGTGCGAACTGGAGGTATCGGCGTCGGCGCGGAGGGCATCGAGCAGCACCTGCCGGCGGAAGACGTAGATACCCATCGAGGCGCTGACCATATCGGGGTTGAAAATGCTGCGTTGAGGATGGCCGTGCTGGGGCTTTTCCTCGAAGCCGTGGATACGGTAGCCGCCGTCGATTTGGGCGACGCCAAAGCGGGACGCCTCGGCCGGCGGGATCTGGATGGTGGCGATGGTGACGTCGGCGTTGGTGGAGCGATGCCAGTCGAGCATTTCGCGGTAATCCATTTTGTAGATGTGGTCGCCGGAGAGGATGATGACGTCGGCGGGATTCTCGGCCTCGATGCTTTCGATGTTCTGGTAGACGGCGTCGGCGGTGCCGAGATACCAGCCGTCATGCATGCGCTTCATGGGCGTGATGACTTCGATGAACTCACCGAGTTCGGGGGAGAGGATGCTCCAGCCTTCGCGCAGGTGGCGGATCATTTCGAGCGCTTTGTATTGGGCCAATACAAATACGCGGCGCAATCCGGAATTAATGCAATTGGAAAGAGTGAAATCAATGATGCGATACATGCCGCCGAAGGCAACGGCGGGCTTGGCGGTTTTGCGGGTTAACGGGAATAAGCGCTCGCCGGCGCCCCCTGCCAGCAGGATTGCCAGGGAATCAGTCATGGCACCTCTAACGGTAGCGTAAAGGAGGCGGAACGAGAAGCGCGGCGTTCAGTTCTTTTGCGCGAAACAATAGAGGGAGTTGGCGGTCCGCAGATAGATTTTGCCATCGAGCAGGGCGGGGGTGGCCTTCATGCCTTCTTCCATGTCGTTGACACGCAGTAGCTGCCAATCGGCGCCGGCCTGGATGACGGCGGCTTTGCCGTCTTCGGCGGCGACATAAATTTTGCCATCGGCGGCGACGGGCGAGGCGAAGTACTGGCTGAGGGCGCCGGTGAGGCGCGCCTGCTTGTGGATGGCCCCGGTCTTCGGATCGTAGGAGGTGAAGATGCCGCCTTCCTTAAGCAGGTAGAGGACGCCGCGGTAGAAGAGCGGAGAGGGGACGTTGGGCAGAGTCTTGGAGATCTTCCAGAGAAAGTTGGTATCGGTGACATCGCCGGAGCCGCCGAGTTTGTAGGCCCGAAGCGCGCTCTCGCCCTGGCGGCGCTCCTGGAACTGGCGCCAGTCGCGCTCTTCGAGGAAGCCGGTGTTATCGAGGTCGAGGTATTCGGCGAAGCGGGCCTGTATCTTCTTGTCGGGGATCTCTTCCTTAGCGAGTTTGCCGTCTTTGTTGGCGTCGTGTTTGGCGAGGGCTTCGGCAAAGGGCGGGACGTTCTCCTGCTCGCCGGGTTCGGACTCGGCGGAGTACGTTGTGAAGAAGACGGAATCGCCGGCGATGAGCGGAGTGGGCTTCACCTGCCAGGGGAGGCGGCGGATGTACCAGAGCTCCTTACCGGTGCGGAGGTCGTAGGCGGAGAGGCGGTAGGATCCGGCGACGAGGACTTGCTGGGCGCCATCGGGGGCTTTCCAGAGGACGGGCGTGGCATAGCCGCGCTGGGCATGGGGTCGCGCGGTACGCCAGAGGGTTTTGCCGGAGAGTTTGTCGACGGCGAGGAGGAAGGAATCGGTGTCCTGGTCGACGTTCATGAGGAGCGTGTTGCCGGTGAGGATGGGCGAGGCGCCATGACCGAAGGGATTGTTGAGCGGGCCGATGGGGATGCGCCAGAGTTCGTTGCCGTCGGGGCCGTAGGCGAGCAGGCCGAAGTCCTGAAAGAAGACGAAGGCGTTGCTGCCGTCGGTGGCGGGGGTGGCGGAGGCGGGGCCATTGGCGGGGCGCTCGATCTCCTGTTTCCGCGGACGCGGGGCTTCGCGGCGCCAGAGGATGCGGCCGGTGGCGCGGTCGAGGGCGAAGGTGAGGAGTTGGTCGCCGTCATGGGCGGTGAGGTAGATACGATTGCCGGCGATGGCAGGAGAGGAGTTGCCGGGCGGGAGGGCGGTTTTCCAGAGGACGTTGGTGGAGGGGTTGAACTCGATGGGGAGGTTGGCGGTTTCCTGGACTCCGGTGGCGTTGGGGCCGCGGAAGGAGGGCCAATCGGCGGCGGGGAGGCTTGTCATGGCAGTGAGGGCCCAGAGCACCGTGCGTCGCATGAGCCTTGTTGTATCACAGGGGGAGAGCTATCAGCGGTCAGCTATCAGCGTTCAGCTATCAGCGTTCAGCTATCAGCGGTCAGCTATCAGCGGTCAGCTATCAGCGGCTAAAGCTTAGAGCTAAGTGCCGAGCAGCTTCTCGCACGGGGATATCGTCTATCCTGGTTATGCGGTTGAGAGGGCTGCCCACGCGGTCCGTTGGACGAAAGTCCGCTCGGCTGCCTTTTCTTTTTCGGAGAGTGCTTCTTCCCTGTACCTTCTCTACCTCGACAATGCAGGATCGCCTGGGTTGCTTCAGCCGGCGGCGGATGAAGGCAGCTTGCGGGACGTGGGCGTCCCGCGCGGGTCTGGGGACCCGCCCTCCAGTGCATCTAGAATATAAAGGAATGCTTCGATACCTGCATGATCTTTGGAATGACGCCGACGTGAAGGCGTTGGGTGGCGATGAGTTGGAGATCCTCCGCTACCGCTCGAACCTGTTAGGGGCCGACCTGCGGATCACGAACTTCGGCGGCGGCAACACCAGTTCGAAGTACACCGTCACCGACCCGCTTACGGGCACCCCCGTGAAGGTGATGGCCGTGAAGGGCAGCGGTGGGGACCTCGGCAGCATCAAGCGCGGCGGCTTCGCGGTGCTGTACATGGACCGGCTACTGCAGTTGGAGGCCGTCTACAAGGGCGAGGAATACGAGGACGAGATGGTGGGGTTGTATCCGGGCTGCGCCTATGTGGGCAACAGCGTGGCCACCTCCATCGATACACCGCTGCATGGCTTCCTGCCGTTCGATCACGTCGACCATCTGCATCCGGATTGGGCGATTGCGATGGCCGCCAGCCGCAACGGTAAACAGCGCATGGAGGAGTTCAACAAGCGCTACAACCATCAGCTTGTGTGGCTGCCGTGGCAGCGGCCGGGCTTCGAGTTGGGGCTCATGCTGCGGCAGGCGGTGAAGGAGAATCCCGGTTGCGACGGCATTGTGCTGGGCAGCCATGGGCTGTTCACGTGGGGATCGACGCAACGGGAGTCGTATCTGAGCAGCATCACCGTGATCGACCGCATGGGCGAGATGGTGCAGGAGTTGGGCAAGGGGAAGAAGCTGTTTGGCGGTCCGCGGGTGCAGCCGCGCGCCGATGCGGGCGAAGTAGCGGCCTCGATTCTGCCGGTGGTGCGCGGGCGGGTCGGTAAAAACAAGCGCTCGATCGCGCACTTTGACGGCGCGGCGGAGGCGCTGGAGTTTATCGGCTCGGCGGATGCGGCGAAGCTGGCGTCGTTGGGCACCAGTTGCCCGGACCACTTCCTGCGCACGCGGATCAGTCCGCTGCTGGTGGATTGGAATCCGCAGACGTCGGACTTGGCGGGGTTGGAGAAGGCTCTGGACGCGGGGTTGGAGCAGTACCGGAAAGATTACGTGGCCTACTACGAGGCCAACAAGGAAGAGGGCTCGCCGGCCTGCCGCGACCAGAATCCGACGGTGGTTCTGATTCCGGGCGTGGGGATGGTGAGCTTTGGGCGGTCGAAGAAAGAGGCGCGGATCACGGGCGAGTTTTACCGCAATGCGATCCGCGTGATGGCGGGGGCGACCGGGATGGCGTCCGATGGCGGGGACCAGGATCCGCTGCCGCATGCGAAGTATCCCGAATTGGCCAAAAACTTCGACACCTATAACAACTACGTGAGTCTGCCGCGGCGGGAGGCCTTCCGGATTGAGTATTGGGCGCTGGAAGAAGCGAAGCTGCGGCGGATGCCGCCGGAGGCCGAGTTCAGCCGGAAGATCCTACTGGTGGTGGGTGGCGGATCGGGCATCGGGCGGTCGACGGCGCTGAAGTTAGCAGCGGGCGGGGCGCACCTGATGATCGCCGACCTGAACGCGGAGTCGGCGGCCGAGACGGCGAAGCTGTGCGCCAAGTTCGATAAGGAAGCAGTGGCGAGTTGCGCGCTGGATTTGCGCGATCGTGCGTCGATGGCGGCGGCTTTGCAAGCTACGGTGATGCAGTTCGGCGGTGTGGACGGCGTGATCAACACCGCCGCGGTATTCATTCCGCCGGATGCGAATGGCGAGTTGACGGATCAGAACTGGCGGCTGACGCTGGACATCAATGTAACGGGCAACTACTACCTGGCCAAGGAAGCGCAGGCGATCTTCAATAAGCAGTGGTTGACCGGCTCGATCGTGTTGACGAGTTCGGCGAATGCGGTAGTGGCGAAGCGCGGCAGTGAATCCTACGACGTCAGCAAAGCGGCGGTGAACCATCTGATCGGCGAGTTGGCCGTCGGGATGGCGCCTTTGGTGCGCGTGAACGGGATTGCTCCGGCGACGGTGGTGGCGGGGTCGACGATGTTCCCGCGCGACCGCGTGATCAGTTCGCTGAAGAAGTACAACCTGGCGGCCGGCGACGACGAATCGACCGAAACGCTACGGGACCGGCTGGCGCAGTTTTATGCGAGCCGGACGCTGCTGCGGGAGCCGATTCTGCCGGAGCATTGCGCCGACGCGATCGTGTTTCTGGCGAGTGAGCGGAGCGCCCGGACTACGGGGAATGTGATTCCCGTGGATGCCGGGTTGGCGGACGCATTCCTGCGGTAACTACGTAAGCGCGACGGGGAAGTCATCGCTGTACTTCTGGCAGACGGCTGCGAGCCTTTCGCGGCAGGCGGCCAGTTGACGGCGATGACTTCCCTGCCCTGCCAGGTTGTTCATTTCTCCCCGGTCTTTGGCCAGGTCGAACAGTTGTTCGCGGCTGGCTCCCTCCGAATAGACGACGTACTTCCAGTGCCCCATACGTAGCAGGCGTCCGTGAATGCCGTAGCTCTTGTTGAAGGTGCAGAACTCCGTCTGGGTGACGAGTTCCCGGCGCCAGTGTGGGGCGCGGCGGCCTTCGGCGAGCGGGCGCAGGCTGAGGCCGGGGAGACCCGGCGGGGTGGGCACGCCGGCATAGTCGCAGAAGGTAGGAATCAGATCGATACAGGAGGAGACCAGGTGGCGGCGGTCGACGGCGCCGCCTTTTGTGTGGCCGGGATGGGAGATCAGGAACGGGACGCGGGCAGTCTCCTCATAGAGGACCTGCTTCTGGTTCCAGTGGTGGGCGGCGTTGCCATCGCCGTGATCGGAGGCGAAAACGATAACCGTGTTGGCGGCCAGGCCGGTTTCTTCCAAGGTGTCGAGGATACGCCCGATGTGGGCGTCCACCCTTTCAATCAGGCGGTAGTAGGCGTAGCGGTACTGGCGCCACCTATCGGGCTGCCAGTCGCGAGTGGGATAGGCGCTGGCATCCATGGCCTGGACGCGGCGGATGACTTCGGGTTCGCGGCCGGGGATGGCGAAGTTGGCGGGCAGCGGGGGGCAGCGGTCCGCGGGCGGCGGTTCGACCATGGGGCCGTCCTTACCGGCGGTGCCGCGGGCCCATTCGCAGATGTCGTGGGGGTTGACGAAGGAGGACACCAACAGGAACGGCTTGCTGTGCGCGCGGCGGAGGAATTCGATCGAGGCGTCGGGAACTTGGGCGTCGACGCCATTGGCGGCGGTGTGGGCCATGGTTTGAAAGCCGTGGCGGCCGGTGTCCTTGGGCGAAACCGGAACGTGCCATTTGCCGAAATAGGCGGTTTCGTAGCCGGCATCGGCGAGCACACGCCCCATCATGGTGGAGGCCTTCACGGGTAATTTGAGGTTGTTGTAAGTGACGCCGTTTTGCTGGGGAAGCAGGCCGGTCATCATGCTGGTGCGGGCGGGGACGCAGAGGGGATTGGAGCAATAAGCTTCGGTGAAGCGGACGCCGGCGCGGGCAATGCGGTCGATGGCGGGTGTGCGAAGGTGGGGGCAGCCGGCGAAGGAGAAGGCCTCGGCGCACTGCTGGTCGGTCATGATGTAGAGAAGGTTAGGGCGCTGTTGGGCGGAAGGCGCGGCTCCAGCCCCCAGCCCGATTCCGATCGCTTGACGGCGTGTGAGTGAACCGGCCATTCGATCAGGGTACGCTAAGTACAATTGCTGCATCACATCCCCAATCTGCTATGTCTTCTTCGACTTTTGCTGACGCCGGCGTGCGTGGCTGCCATTGTGCGGGGTCAGCCGGTACGGGCGCTACTGCTGTTTGCCGTCGCCGGATTCACGGATTTTCTGGATGGGTTTCTGGCGCGGCGCATGAACTGGCAGTCGCGCGTGGGCCTTTATTTGGACCCGGCGGCCGACAAGGCACTGCTGGCGGGCGTGTATCTGGCGCTCGGTTGGGCGGGATCCGTTCCTGGATGGCTGGTGGCGCTGGTCTTCGGGCGTGACCTGGCGATTGTCTGCGGGGCGTATGGAATTTATCGCGCCCGGGGAATCACGAAGTTTCCGCCCTCATGGCCGGGGAAACTGAGCACGGCGATCCAGATCTGCGCGGCCCTGGCGGCGCTGTGCGTGGATGCCGGGGCGTTGCATCCGGTCTGGCGTACGTTGGCCGTATTGGCGACGGCAGGCGGCACCGGCTACTCGTTGGTGGACTACGCGCGGATTGGCTGGCGTATGATGAGCGCTAAGGACGAGGAGCAAGCGAAGTGAACAGACTGCTGTATTTAGGCTGGATAGCCGGGGTGCTGGCGGCCGAACCGGTGCGGATCGAGAACACGGGCTGGCGGTTGTGGAGCCAGCGCGAGGCGACGGCTCCGCGGGTCTACGTCGACACGACCATCACGCGCAGCGGCAAAGGCGCGCTGGCGGTATCGGGCAATAGCAATCTGGCGGTACACGGCGGTTGGGAGTATAGCGTCGGAGAGGTGAAGCCGCTGGGCTGGTACCGGTTCACGGCCTACTTCAAGACGCAGGGCGTGGAACATCCCAACTGGCAGGTGGTGCCGCGGGTGGATTGGCGGACGGCGAGCGGTAAGCGCGCGTTCTATCCGCAGTATGTCTATGAGACCTCGGCCGAGGGCGAATGGACCAAAACCTGGCTGCTGATGCAGGCCCCGAAAGACGCGGCGGGCGCGGTGTTGCAGTTGTACTTGAGCAATGCTCCGGGTGGGACAGTGTGGTGGGACGATGTGACCTTCGAGGCGGCCGAGGCGCCCAAGGACCGGAAGATCAAGGTGGCGGCGATCAACTTCCGGCCCAGCGGGTTGAAGTCGCGCGAGGCGAATGTCGAGGCCTTCGTCGAGGCGGCAAACCAGGCGGCGCCGGGCAGCTTGGATCTTCTCCTGTTTCCCGAAGGGATGACGGTAGTGGGCACAGGTATTCCATACGTGAAGATTGCCGAGCCGGTACCGGGGCCGACGACGGAACGGTTAGGAAGGCTGGCGCGGGAGCGCAACGCGTGGGTTGTGGCGGGCATCTACGAATCGGAAGGGGTGGCGGTGTACAACACCGCGGTACTGCTGGACCGCAAGGGGCGTGTGGCGGGCAAGTACCGCAAGGTGTACCTGCCGCGGGAGGAATTTGAGGCCGGTTTGACGCCGGGCAACAGCTATCCGGTATTCGAGACGGATTTCGGCAAGGTGGGGCTGATGATCTGCTACGACGGGATGTTCGCGCAACCGGCACATGCGTTGGCAGCGCGCGGGGCGGAGGTCATTCTGTTGCCGATCTGGGGTGGGGACGAGGTATTGGGCAAGGCCCGTGCGATGGAGAACCGTGTTTTTCTGGTGACTTCGGGATACGATTACCCGACGTACATCATGGATCCAAGTGGCGAGCGGGTGAGCGAAGCAAAGCATCGGGGGTCGGCGGCAATCGCGACGCTGGACCTAAACCGCAAGTACACGGAAGAATGGCTCGGCGACATGAAAGAGCGCCGAGCCAAAGAAGAGCGGACGGATATGCCGTGGCGGTAAGGCCGAGCCGTTATAGAGCCAGGCGAAGGACTTCCGATGCCACGCGGGTAAAGGCAAGGTCGAGCGCGGCAGCGGTTCCGGCGTAGTAGTAGCGTCCCTGGCGCCCGGCGGCGACGGGATTGGAAGCCAGATTCGGGTCATTGGCGATACGCTGCATGAGCACGGTATCGACATCGGGCCCGTAGCCAATAGTCATGATGGTGACCGGTAGGGAGCGGCCGAGCGCCGGAACAGGGTCCCCGCGGCGGATGCGGAGGCCGGCATGGTCGGCGGCGTTGGTGGAGAAGTTGGTGATGTTGGAGCTGCTGATACGGCGGCCGGCGCCCTGGGAGGTTGTGGAGCGGTAGCCGGTGGCGGTCAACGAGTTGCCCCAGATATCGGTATTAGGGGCGAACTGTAGATCCTGAGCGACGTTCCGGGCATCGGAGCGGAATCGGCAGCCGGTCCCTTGGCTAATCAGATTCTGGTCGCTGCTGTAAGGTTGGGCGGGCGCTTGCCAAGTGTAGAGCCCGAGCGGAGAGCCGCCGCCGCCGGCAACGGTCAGCGCGCCGCGGATGGGACCTGGGGGTGTCGGGTTGCTGCTGCAGGTGCCGCCGTTGGCGGGGAGCACCTGCGGGAAGTCCTCGGTAACGGCGGTGGGCAAGCCGTCCGAGAACAGCACGATGACGTTGAAAGCGCCGGGCTGATTCAGGGTAACCAACGCTTCGTAGCCCTGCCACAAAGCCTGAGCCGTGCTCGTCGCGCCGCTGCAGACAAGGGCCGTGAGCGTGTTGCGAACCGGGGTTTTGAAGGTGTTGCTGAGGGCGCGATCAATGCGGGAACTGGTGGCGAAGGTGATGAGCCCGAGGTTGTCGCGGCCTTCGGAGAACTTCTCGACGAAGTTGGCAGCGGCGGTTTTGAGAGGATTGCAGGCGCCGGAGTTGGCTAGCGAGCCGGAGCGATCCATGACGATCATGATGTTGGTATCGCGGCGGGTGGCTTTGGCCATGGCGCGAATCGTCGAGGGGGTGTTGCGGAAGATGCCCATGAACAGCATGGGTAGTTGAACGCTGGCCTGGGTGGTAACCGAACGCATGGAGTTACCCTCGTCGGCGGCGGCAGCGGTGATCTGGGGATTGACGCTCCAGAAGTAGCCCGGGGGGTAATTGGAGGAGAAGTAGGTGCGGGCGGTGCCTTCGGCGTTGGTGTTTTGCTCCGGACCGTTGGAGCCCCGGCTGAAGGCGCGGGCGCCGGCGAGAGCGGCGGCGTCGGCGGAAGCCGAGAGCCGCACTTTCACGAGGTACATGAGGCCGGCGTCGACGGCGAGGCCGGCGGCGGGGATCAGCATGAGGCCAAACATCATGGCGGAGAGGATGAGGGTGATACCGCGCTCGCCGCGTTTGGGCGAGACGGGACGGCCCCAAGGGCTCCGCGTGCGGTTAGTAGACAAATCTGACATAGAAACCTCGCGTAGTCGATCCAAGGAAAGTCAGGTCGGGCATGTTGTAGTAAGCCTCGGTAAGGTAGGCGTTCTGGCCTTGCCCGAGGTCAACGAGATTGAAGCCGGAGGCGCGAAGCGACGGCTGGGTCATATAGTTGGAGGGGGCGATGTCGCCGCGCGAGTCCATGTACCCGGCCGGAGGGGTGCCATAGTTGCTGGAACGAAGGCCGGAATTACCCATGGTGACTCGCGAGGCATAGACGAACTGGTCCTGGTTAGTGCACGAGACCGCCGCGGTAGTACAGTCCGACGGGTAAACCTTGACGATGCGCGAGAAGATGACCACGGCGTTGCCGGAACTGGTCATATTCCAACTGGAGCCGAGTTGCCGAATGATGCTCTGGGTGCCGGAGTTGGACATGTCGGCGCCGAGGCCGTACATGTGGGCGGCATCGCGAGTGATCTGCGTGGCCTGTACGGCGCGTCCGAGGCTGGTGCCGACGCCTGCGACGCCGAACAGCAGTGGAAGGAGCGCGCTGATGGTAAGCGATAGCTCCAGCATGGCGTTGCCGCTACGGGAGCGTTGGCGGACAGGAAGCCGCCATGGATTAACGAGCCGGTGCGCCTGCAATGGGGGTTGCCTCCATGATTCCCGCCGATGACACGCTGAAGGTCACTTGCGTCGTGTTCTGCAAAACGGGCGCCATCCAGCGCCAACGTAGGCCGTTGGCGGAGACGACGACGATATTGCCGCCGACATTGCTGCCGGATCCGGTAACGACACTCATGTTGACGGGGTTATAGTAAGTGATGCCGATCATGCCGTTGCCATTTCCCGTGGGGCTCAGCAGATTCGCAAAGCCCAGGGAATTGTTCATGACGACCTGTTTGATGGAGGCGTCATGGCCCAAGCCCGACATGGTTTGGCTGGTGATGGCGTAACGGACACCTTCGCGCACCGCGAACTGCATCGTATTCTTGAGGAACACCACGATGGCGTAATCGAAGATGCCGAATAGCATGGCGAGCAGCGGCACCAGCATGAGGGAGGTTTCGAGTATGGCGTTTCCGCCGGATCGCCGGCGGCGCCGAGCCCCCCGCGGTTCGCCCCCTGGCACGTACATGTCCTGAATGACCGATCCGTTCATATAGCCAACTTTCTGCTGGATCAGTTCTATTCTGTGGGAGGTAGCGGTCCTGGCTAAATCAGCTAAAACCCTAATCCCGACTGAAAACCACCCTGCTTGATAGGTACGGAAGTCCTAATCCACCGGCGGTAAGAACGTACCGCCGGCACTCACGGCCGTGGCTTCAAAGCCGGCCACTCGCTTCTCCGGCTCGGCGGTCGGGGGGCAATCCACGGGGCAATGATATAATTTTGCGTAATGATCCGCGCCGTCGCCTTCCTCCTGACGGGCAGCGCGCTACTGGGACAATCGCCCGACGCCGCGTTTTTTGAGTCGACGATCCAGCCCATTCTGCGCACCAACTGCCTGGCGTGCCACTCCGAAAAGGCCATGAACAGCGGCCTTTCGCTCGAAACCCGGGAGTCCTTGTTGAAGGGCGGCAACCGGGGCGCGGGCACACACATCATCCTTGAAGCCGTCCAGCAGACCGGTGCGCTGAAGATGCCGCCTGGCCGAAAGCTGAAAGACGAGCAGGTGGCGGCCCTTGAAAAGTGGCTGGCGGCCGGGGCTCCGTATCCAACGGCACTATTGAAATCGAAGCGGCCTGGGGCCGATCACTGGGCGTTTCAGGCACCCAAGCGGGTGGCGCCACCGGCAGTGAAGAACGCCTCCTGGGTGCGGAACCCGGTGGACAACTTCGTCTTGGAGAAGCTGGAAAAGGCGGGCCTGACGCCGTCGCCGGAGGCTTCGAAAGAGACGTTGCTCCGGCGCGTGAGCCTCGATCTCATCGGGCTGCCGCCGACCCACGACGAGATGGCGGCGTTTCTGGCGGACAGTTCGCCGAGGGCCTACGAGAAGGCCGTCGACCGGCTGCTGGCGTCGCCGCATTATGGAGAGCGCTGGGGACGGCTGTGGCTGGACATCGCGCGCTATGCCGATTCGGACGGATACACCATCGACGCGCCGCGGGAGATCTGGAAATACCGGGATTACGTTATCGAGGCGTTAAATAAGGATCTACCGTTCGATCAATTCGTGATCGAACAGTTCGCCGGTGACCTGCTGCCGAATCCGACTCTGGATCAGTTGGTCGCGACAGGCTTCCATCGCAATACGCCGAGTAACTATGAAGGCGGCATCGACTTTGAGCAATACCGTGTAGAGGCGGTGGCGGACCGGGTGCAGACGACGGGGTCGGCCTTTTTAGGGTTAACCCTGGGCTGCGCGCGCTGCCACGACCACAAGTACGATCCGGTGTCGCAACGGGAGTTCTACCAGTTGTTCGCGTTCCTGAACAATGTCGATGAGGTGGATAAAGAAAAGGACCGCAAGGATTTCAACAAGCCGTTCCTGCCGATTGGGAACGGGGAGGAGTTGGCGCGGTACCACGCCTGGGAGAAGCAACTGGAGTTGCTGGAGACGGAGTTGAATGAGTACCGCGAGGCGCTGCCGGCGGAGGGCGCTCCGCTGGATCCGGGGGTAAGGGAGCGCGAGCGGCACATTACCGAGCATCGCAAGCGGATTCCGAAGATTACGCGCACGCTGGTGATGCGGGATTTGGCGAAGCCGCGGCAGGCGTACATCCATCTCGGCGGCGACTTTACGCGCAAGGGGGCGGATGTCGAGCCGGGTGTACCGGCTGTGCTGCCGCCGATACCCGAAGGCTCGCCGAAGAACCGGTTGACACTGGCAAAGTGGCTGGTGAGCCGGAATCATCCGCTAACGGCGCGAGTGACGGCGAACCGCTTCTGGCAGAAGTATTTCGGACGCGGCATTGTGGACACCGAGAACGATTTCGGAACGATGGGCGATGCGCCGACGCATTTGGAGTTGCTGGACTATCT
Source organism: uncultured Candidatus Solibacter sp. (assembly GCA_964385495.1). Taxonomy (GTDB): domain Bacteria; phylum Acidobacteriota; class Terriglobia; order Bryobacterales; family Bryobacteraceae; genus CADEFT01. The sequence continues at coordinate 68,407 of CAYLPH010000025.1, read as the reverse complement.
GGCGTTGGAGTTCATGGATAAAGGCTGGAGCCAGAAGGCGCTGCACAAGACGATTGTGATGTCGGCGGCCTACCGGCAGGATTCAAAGGTCCGGCCCGACGCCAAGGCGGTGGATCCGGATAACAAGCTGCTGGCGCGGCAGTCGCGGCAGCGGTTGGACGCGGAGATTGTCCGCGATTCGGCCCTGGTGGCGAGCGGGTTGTTTTCGGGGAAGATGCTGGGGCCGAGCGTGTATCCGCCGCTGCCGGCCGGGGCGAATTCGGTCACGCAGGTGACCAGGGAATGGAAGACGTCGACGGGAGAGGACCGCTACCGCCGCGGGGTGTACACCTACTTCCAGCGGTCGGCGCCGCATCCGGGATTGATCCTGTTCGATGCGCCGGATGCGACGGTGACGTGTACGCGGCGCATTCGGAGTAATTCCCCATTGCAGGCGTTGACGCTGTTGAACGATGAAGCCTATTTCGAGTTCGCGCAGGCGTTGGCCGGGCGGATTCTGGGGGACGCGAGTGCGGCGGACGATGCGGCGCGGCTGCAGAGGGGCTTTCTGCTGGCGGTGAATCGCGTGCCGGCGGCCGGGGAGCAGGACCGGCTGCTGCGGCTATTGCGCGCGCAACGCGACGCCGGCAAGGATAACAAGGCAGCATGGACGGCGGTGAGCCGCGTGCTGTTGAACCTGGACGAGTTCATGACTCGGGAGTAACTTTCTGATGGAAGACCGCAGAGTATTGCTGGAAACGCGCCGCCAGTTCTTCGAGAAGTGCGGCCTGGGAGTAGGGAAGGTAGCGCTGGCGTCGCTGCTGGGGTCGCCGGCATTTGGCGCGCGGCATCACGCGGCGAAGATCGAACATGTGATCTATTGCCATATGGCGGGCGGCCCGAGCCACCTGGAGATGTTCGACTATAAGCCCGAACTTCAGAAGTGGGACGGCAAGGTGGCGCCGGAGAGCCTGTTGAAGGGCAAGCGGTTCGCCTTCATGGACAGCTTTGTCAAGGAGCCGCCGAAACTGCTAGGGACGCGGCGCACCTTCAAGCAGTACGGGCATGCGGGAATGTGGTTCTCGGATCTGCTGCCGCATTTCGCGGCGATTGCCGACGATCTGACGATGCTGCAGGGCGTGTGCTCGGAGAATTTCAATCACGGCCCGGCGAAGCTGTTCACCAATACCGGATCCTTCCGGATGGGGCGGCCGTCGTTTGGGTCCTGGGTGACGTACGGGATTGGGTCGCCGTCAAAGGATCTGCCGGGATTCGTGGTGTTGCAGTCGGGGCCGCGGGGCCCGCGCGGCGGGGCGGCGCTATGGGGGTCGGGCTTCCTGCCGACGGCCTACCAGGGGATCCCATTCCGGTCGGTAGGGGATCCGATTCTGGATCTGTCGAATCCGCGGGGGATTCAAGCCGAGGAGCAGCGGCAGACGCTGGACGCGATCCAGGATCTGAACAAGATGCGGTATGCCGATACGGCGGATGAGGAGATCCAGACGCGTATCAGCCAGTATGAGATGGCATACCGGATGCAGACGAGCGGGCCGGAGTTGATCGATCTGAAGAAGGAGTCGAAGGCGACGCTGGATCTGTATGGGGCGGAGCCGGGAAAGGCTTCGTACGCAAACAACTGCCTGTTGGCACGGCGCCTGGTGGAGCGCGGCGTGCGGTTCGTGCAGTTGTATCACACCGATTGGGATCACCATGACGACATCACCAAGCCGCTGGATGCGGTTTGCAAGGAAGTGGACCAGCCAACGGCCGCGCTGATTACAGACTTGAAGAAGCTGGGGCTGCTGGAGAAGACGCTGGTAGTGTTTGGCGGAGAGTTCGGGCGGACGCCGATGGGCGAGGTGCGGGAGAAGGGCAAGATTGGCCGGAATCATCATATTGATTCGTATTCGCTGGTGATGGCAGGCGGCGGATTGAAGCGCGGGATCACGTATGGGGCGAGTGATGAATTGGGCTTCTCCCCGGCGGAGAAGAAGATCGAGATCCATGACGTGCATGCGACGCTGCTGCATTTGCTGGGGATTGATCATTTGAAGCTGACGTACCGGTTCCAGGGGCGGGATTTCCGGTTGACGGATATCCATGGGAATGTGTTGAAGGGGATGTTGGCTTAGGGAGTTGGAGGGGCGAGGATGATTCCATCGCAGATTGAGATCGACCCACGCCGGTGTAACGGCAAGCCGGTAGTGGCTGGCACGCGGATTCCGGTTACGGTGATTCTCGACCAGTTGGCCGACTCGGGATCTGTTGAAGCTGTGATAAGGAAGTATCCCGAGTTAACGGCGGAAACCGTCGCCGCGGTGCTGCAGTACTGTCATTCGCTGATTGATCGTACGGAGTTCGAGCCCGAGCATGCATGAATTCCCTTCGTCTGCTGCTGGACCAGATGCTCGATGTTGACGTGGCAAGTGCCTTGCGTCAGCTTGGTCACGATGTCGTTTCTGCGTCGGAGTTGGGTTTGGCTACCGCCGACGACAGCGAGATCCTGGCAAGGGCGATCCTCGACGATAGGACACTACTCACGCTTGATGAGCATTTCGGGGACTGGACGGTGTTACCACTGTCAGAGCATCCAGGGGTTGTCCGTATCAAGGCGAATCCAACTAATACCGGGAATGTTCTGGCATTGCTTCTGCCCTTTGTTCTTCGACACTCCATGGCGAGTCTTCGTAACCGCCTTGTGATCGTACGCCCGAGCGGAGTGCGGTCGATCTGGACAGCTCAAGGTACGCCGCCAGAAGGGATGTAGAGTAGCGGCGATGTGGTTTCAGACTCTGGTCGATACCTCGCGGCGGGTGGGGGAGACTTCGCGTCGATTGGCTAAGGTGGCCACTCTGGCCGAGTTCCTGCGACAGTTGGCTGAGGAGGAAGTGGGGACCGCCGTCCACTACCTGACCGGCGGCACCCCGCAGGGTAAGCTCGGGATCAGGCATGCGGGTTTGCAGTCGGCCCGCGTTGCCGCTTCGGCTGAGACCACTTTACAAATCCAAACCGTCCACAACACGCTGTCGCTGCTGGCTGCCGAGAAGGGTGCGGGGTCGGGGCAGCGGCGGGCGGAGTTGCTGCGCGGGCTCTTCGCGCAGGCTACCGCCGCCGAGCAGGATTTTCTGTTCCGGTTACTAATTGGGGAACTGCGGCAGGGTGCGCTGGAAGGCATCATGGCCGATGCCATCGCGAAGGCTGCCGGGCTTGGCGTGGCCGAGGTGCAGCGGGCGGCGATGCTGGCGGGCGATCTGCCGGCGGTCGCGCACGCGGCGTTGACCGAAGGCGCGGCGGGGTTGGCGCGATACGATCTACAGTTGTTCCGGCCGGTACAGCCGATGCTGGCGCAGACGGTCGAGGATGTCGAGACGGCGATTGCCGATTTGGGCGAGGCGGCGCTCGAGTACAAGATGGACGGGGCACGGGTGCAGGTGCACCGGTCGGGCGACGAGGTGCGGGTGTATTCGCGGCTGTTGAACGACGTGACGGCGGCGGTGCCGGAGGTAGTAGAGGTGGCGCGGGAGTTACCGGCTCGCGAGTTGATTCTGGACGGCGAGGTGCTGAGCCTGTTGCCGGATGAGCGTCCGCAGCCGTTCCAGGTGACGATGCGGCGGTTCGGACGGCGGCTGAACGTGGAGGCCTTGCGGCAGGAGTTGCCGTTGACGCCTTACTTTTTCGATGTGCTGCATGTGGATGGCGCGGGGTTGTTGGATCAGCCGCAATCGGCGCGGTTCGCGGAGTTGGCGCGGCTGGCGCCGGGGAACCTGATTCCGAACCTGCGCACCCATGACCGGCATAAGGCGGAGGCTTTCCTGGAGGCCGCGCTTCAGCAGGGGCATGAAGGGATCATGGCGAAAGCGCCGGCGGCTGGCTATGCAGCGGGGGCTCGCGGGCAGAGCTGGCTGAAGATTAAGAAGGCGCACACGCTGGATCTGGTAGTGCTGGCGGCGGAGTGGGGGAATGGGCGGCGGCAGGGCTGGCTGAGCAATCTGCATTTGGGGGCGCGGGATGCGAACGGCGGCTGGGTGATGCTGGGCAAGACGTTCAAAGGGTTGACCGACGCGACGCTAGCCTGGCAGACGGCGGAGTTCCTGAAAAGAGAAACCGGCCGCGACGCATACACGGTATATGTGCGGCCGGAGTTGGTCGTCGAGATTGCGTTCAGCGATCTACAGGTGAGCCCGCGCTATCCCGGAGGGCTGGCCCTGCGGTTCGCACGAGTAAAGCGGTACCGGATGGACAAGCCGGCCAGCGAGGCGGACACGTTCGAGACGGTCCGCCGGCTGGCCGGGATGACGGAGTAGGGCTTACTGCGCCGGGTCGATCGGCGTCGACGTCTGGTCGATCGACTTCAGGAAGCGCACCACCAGCCGGCGGGCATTCTCGTCGGCAAGAATGTCGGTGCCGTTGGTACCCGATGAGCGGTGGGCGACATTAGCCATGACCGCTTCCAGCGAATCGGCCGAGCCATTGTGGAAGTAGGTGCGCGGATAGGCCGAGACACCCAACAACGAGGGCGGCACGAAACCGTCGGCACCCAGCGGCGCGGCGGCATTCTGGCGCACTTCGTTCTTCTGGGCGGGATCGAAGGTCCCCACCTTCCTCAGTTCGCTGATGATCTGGGCGTTGACGATGAGGTTAGCGGCCGGAGGAGGAGCAAACCTGACACGGGCGCTGGTCCAGAGCGGACCGCCGTGGCAGGTGTGGCACTTGGCCTGGATGAACAACTGCTCGCCCTGTACGGCTTCGGGGTCGTCCTTGGCGACTGGGGCGAGGGGCCCGCGGATCCCGAACTGCACATAGGCCTTGATAGCATCCCAGGCGCCGACGCCGCGGATGCGAAGCTGGCGGCGGCCGGCGTTGGCGTTCGTGAACGCGTTCAGCAGCGGGTCCGGGGTGACACCGTCGGCGCCGACGATAAGGCCAAGACCGCCGGAAGCCGTGCGGATGTTGGCTTCGAAGTCTTCCTGTTCGTCGAAGATGCCGGACCAGTTGAAGGCGCGCTGGTTGGTGGGATCGTCGGGGTCGTAGTCGTGGTTCTGGGGGACGGTGCGGCGGGGGCCGGCGCCAAAGATCCAGACGACGTTATCGCTCAGACCTTCGGGATGGCAGGAACCGCAGGAGCCCCAACCGTTGTTGGACATGCGGCCGCGTATCTTCGGCGCGAGCGGCGACGGGCCGTCGAATTCGCCGGTCGAGGAGTGGTAGAGCTCCTTGCCCGCGTGGATCAAATCCTCGGTTGTACCGGTAATGGGCAGCGGCGCCGACTGCATCGTCGCGGCGACGGTCTCGTTGGTGAGGTTGATGACCGTGACGTCGCGCGAGACATAATTCATGACGTACGCGCGGGTGTCGGTGGGGTTGATGACGATACCGCGCGGATTCTTGCCGACCGGAATCTGCAGGGTGCGGGAAGGGGTGACGCCGGGGGCGTTCAAAACGCGCGGCGTGCCGCTGCCGGCATCGAGCCCAACCTTCACGGCAACGTCGCTGGCGGCGCTGAGGACGTAGCCCTCATCGGTGGTGTTCTTGATAGCCATAGCCCAGGGCTGGGTAAGGAACAGCTTCGGCGTGGCGGCCTGGGCGGCAACCGCCGAGTGCATGTTGATGGTCTTCTGAGCATCGGTCTGCGCGGTGAGATCGATCGTGGTGAGCAGCGCCTGCGTATTGACGTCGAAGCGGACGGGCCCGTTAGGCGAGGCGCCCGTGTTGGGTATCCAGGCGAAGTTGCCCTTAATGGCGACGTTGTTCAACTGGTTGGGATAGGCGCCGGTGTCGAAGCGGAAGTCGGCTTCGGTGGCAGTGGCCGGGGGAGCCACCTTGGCGATGGCGTCGCCGGCGGCGCGGAAGCCGGTATTGCCGATCGGGATGAGTTTCACGGTGTTCTCCACCTGGTCGGAAACGGTGGGGATAATGGAGACCGCGCCGTCCTTGGCATCATCCTCGCCGTCGAGTTGGCCGGGGCGCGGGATGGCGAAGAACTGGGTGACGAGCACGATTTCGTCGTCGTCCGCGCCGTCGCCGTCGTTGGTGATGGCGATCCCGGTGGGGGCAAAGCCGGCATTCTCGATAGTGCGGAGAACGCGGTTGGTGCGGGTGTCGATGACGGAGACCGAATCGGAACGGCGGTTAGTGACGTAGAGTTTGGTGCCGTTGGGGGTGAGGGCAAGGCCGTAAGGCTCGGTGCCGACGCGGATCTCCTGGGCGACGCGAGCCACCTGGGCGCTGGCGCGATTGACGTTCACAACGCTAACGGTGCCGCTGACGGTGTTGGCGACGTAGGCGCGGGTGCCCTGCGGGTTGAGGACGACACCGTTGGGCTCGGCGCCGACCTGCAGTTCGCGCAGGCGGCGGTTGCGGTCGCCCGTGACGTCGAAGAAGCTGACGGTGTTGTTGTCGGGGTTGGCGACGGCCAGTAGGGTTCCGTTGCCGTCGAGGGCAAGGGGTTGCGACGAGGTCGGGCCGGGGAAGCGATTGACGACCGGGGGCGGGGCCTGCTGGCTCAGCGCGCCGGTAGAGGCTACCCAGAGCCCCACCGCGGTCACACCACAAGTGACCGCCAGATTCCGCAGGGAGCGGATCTTCATATCTTGAATCCTCCAGTTAGCGTAGTGACGCCTTTCAAAGTGTCACGCGACAAATCACTGTATCAGTGAACGGAGTGTAAAGGGTTTGTAAAGATAAAAAAAGCGGAGGGGGTATGTACCCCGCTCCGCTTCAGTAAGGCTTATTACTATTACTAGAGAACCTGGTCGGACCAGTTTTCCAGGATCTGCTTGACCTTGCCGGTGAACTGATCGGCCAGCGCGCCGTCGATGATGCGGTGATCGAAGGTGAGCGCCAGGTAGCAGATGGAGCGGATGGCGATGGCATCGTCGACGACCACGGGGGTCTTTTCGACGGTGCCGACGCCGAGGATGGCCACCTGCGGCTGATTGATGACCGGAGTGGCGAAGACGCTGCCAAAGCTGCCGAAGTTGGTGATGGAGAAGGTGCCGCCGGAGACTTCGTCGGGCTTGAGCTGCTTCGACCGGGCGCGGGCCGCCAAGTCGACCACGGCGCGCTGGAGGCCGACGACGTTGCGCTCATCGGCGTTGCGGATGACCGGGACGATGAGGCCGTTGCCACCGTCCAGGGCGACGGCGACGCCAATGTTGACGTCGTTGTGATAGAGGATGTTGGTGCCCTCGACGCTGGCGTTCACGATGGGGAATTGGCGCAGCGCCTCGGCTGTGGCGCGTAGGACGAAGGGCAGGAAGGTCAGGCTGAAGCCGTAGCGTTCCTGGAACTGGCCTTTCAGCTTGTCGCGGAGTTTGGCGACCTTCGTCATGTCCACCTTATGGACGGTGGTGACATGGGCGGAGGTGCGCTTGGAGAAGACCATGTGCTCGGCGATCTTGGCGCGCATGGTGCTCATGGCTTCCACGCGGGTCTTGGCCGGGCCGGTTCTGGGGAGAGGAGCGGCGTCGCCGGCGGCGGGGGGTGCGGGCGGGACGTAGGGCGCAGGCGGGGCGGGAGGGACGGCGGCGGGAGCGGGCGGAGGCGGAGGGGCGGAAGCGGCTTCTACCGTACGGGCACCCTGGGCGGCCATATAGCTTTCGACGTCGGCCTTCGTGATGCGGCCGCCGGCGCCGGTACCGCGGACCTGGGCAAGGTCGATATTGTACTCGCGGGCCATGCGCCGGACCAGCGGCGAGAGCGGACCGGCGTGCTCACTGGGAGCGGCGGCGGGCTCCGGCTCTGGAGCGGGTGTGGGCGCGGGGGGAGGAGGAGCAGCGGCAGCGGGCGCCGGCGCCGCGGGGGCGGGAGCAGCAGGCTCGGCCTTGGCGGGTGCCGGCGGGGCAGCCGCGGCGCCAGCGCCGTCGTTGATGCGCGCCACTACGGTGTTGATGGCAACGGTTTTGCCTTCTTCCACCAGTACCTCGGCCAGCGTACCCGCGCCTGGAGACGGGATTTCGCTGTCGACTTTGTCGGTACTGATCTCAAACAGGGGCTCATCCCGCTCGATGCGGTCGCCGGGCTTTTTCAGCCACTTGGTGAGGGTCCCCTCGACGATACTCTCGCCCATCTGGGGCATTACGACATCAATCATGCACTTGTCTCCAAAGGTTCAGGTTCGGCCGGCGCAAGCGGCGGTGGCCAACTCATGCGCCTCTCGAAAATTTGACCGAAGTGTTCGACCATCCGGGCCAGGATCTGCTCGCGGCTGGCTTCGACTCCTAACTGCCTGAGCGAGGTCACCGGTTTGGTGAGCCCGCAAGGAATAATGTAGCGAAAATACGATAAGTCCGTCGCCAGATTGAAGGCCAACCCATGCGAACTGACCCAGCGGCTGAGGTGGACCCCAATCGCGCAGATCTTTGCGCCATCCACCCAGACTCCCGGCGCGCCCTTCTCGCGCCCCGCCGCAATGCCGAACTCGGCCAGAACTTCGATGATAACCTGTTCGAGGCCGCGCACATAAGCACCGGCATCGCGCTTCCACTCGCGCAGATCGAAGATGGGATAAGCCACCACCTGGCCGGGGCCGTGATAGGTGACATCGCCACCGCGATCAATCTGATAGAACGCAATTCCGGAGCGGGCGAGCAACTCCGGCGGCGCGAGCAGGTTTTCGTCCCGCCCGTTGCGGCCCATCGTCACGACATGAGGATGCTCGACAAACAGCAGTTGATCCGGGATTCTGCCTGCTTTGCGATCTTCGACGAGCCGTTTCTGGAGGTCCCAGACGGGGCCATAGGCGGCTCGCCCCAGATCGCGTACTTCACAATCACGCATTGATGGCCAGTCCGTAGACGGCGTTAAAGGCCTCGCCCACGGCTTCGTAAAGCGTCGGATGCGCGTGGATGGTCTCCATCATGGTCTCGACGGTGGCTTCTGCCTCCATGGCGGCGACGCACTCGGCAATAAGTTCATAGCCGTCGTAGCCGATGATGTGCACGCCGAGGATCTCGCCATAGGTCTCGTCGGAGACGACTTTGACGAAGCCGCTGTGCAGGTCGACGATGGAGGCTTTGCTGTTCCCGGTGAACGGGAACTTGCCGACTTTCACCTTATACCCCTGGGCCTTGGCCTGCGCTTCGGTGAGGCCGACGCTGCCGATGCCCGGTTCGGTATAGGTGGCGCCGGGGATGCGGTTTTTGTTGATGGGCGTGGCAGGCTTGCCTGCGATGTGGGCGACCGCGATCATGCCTTCGCGCGTGGCGACGTGGGCCAACTGCGGCGTGCCCGCGACGATATCGCCGATGGCGTAGAGGCCGGGCTCGGCCGTCTGCTGCATGGCGTTCACTTTGACGAAGCCGCGGTCGAGTTCGGCCTTGGTCTTGTCTAGGCCCACGGCATCGGTGTTAGGCTTGCGCCCGATGGCGACCAGAAGCTTGTCGGCTTCCATAACTTCGACCTTGTTATTCGCTAGCTTGACGGTGACTTTCACGCCGTTGGCGGTCTTCTGGATCTCCTGTGCCGTGGCGCCCGTTTCGCAGCGAATGCCGGTCTTCTTGAAGTGGCGCTCCAGTTCTTTGGAGACCTCTTCGTCTTCGACGGGAACCAACCGCGGGAGCATTTCGAGGACGGTAACTTTCGTCCCGAAGCGATTGAAGATGGAGGCGAATTCCACGCCGACGGCGCCTGCGCCGATCACCAACAGGGATTTCGGGATCTCCTTCATGTTGAGGATCTCGATGTTGGTGAGGATGAAGTCGGGGTCCGGCTGGAGGCCGGGGATCATGCGGGCTTCGGAACCCGTGGCGAGGATGATGTTCTTCGCGGCGACTTCCTGGTTGCCATTGGCGCCGCTGACCGTAACTTTGCCGCCGCCCTGGAGCTTGGCGAAGCCCTTGATGACGTCGATTTTGCCGCGCTTCATCAGGAACTCGACACCCTTGGCATGCTTATCGACAATGCCCTGCTTGCGGTCCACTACCGCGGGGTAGTTGATCTTCGGGTTTTCGAGCGAGAAGCCCTCTTTCTGGGCATGCTGGATATGCTGCCAGACGCCGGCCGAATGGAGCAGGCTTTTGGTGGGGATACAACCCACGTGGAGGCAACAGCCGCCCAGCTTCGGATCTTTCTCAACGATGGCTGTTTTCAGGCCAAACTGCGCCGCGCGCACCGCGGCCGAATAGCCTCCGGGGCCGCTGCCGATAATAAGTACGTCGTAGGACACCATTCCAATGTAGCATCGCGTTTTGGGGTGCCGCCGTTATACTGGAGTGACGCTTCTTCGACATGGATGGGCTAGATCTCAACGCACTGCTGCTCCGCGAAAGTGAGCAGGTGGAGTGGAAGGAAAACGTCGCGGACCCGGAGGACGTGGTCGCGACGCTCTGTGCCTTTGCGAATGACGTGTCAAACCTGGGTGGCGGGTATGTGGTGTGCGGCGCGCGGGAGGAGAAAGATGAATATGGCTTCCCGCGTGTGTTGCAGGTGGGATTGACGGCGGCACGGCTGCGGGAAGTAGAAGGGCGGGTTCTGGCAGCCTGCCGCGACCGGGTGTCGCCTTCGATCAAGCCACTGATGGCGATTCTGGACGGGCCGGCGGAAGATCGCCGGATTCTGGTGTTTGTCATGCCGGCAACCCGATCGGCGCACCTCTTCCGCCGGACGAATGCGACGGGGCGCCATTACGTGCGCATAGGCCGTACGACTATTGAGGCACGGAACGGGTTACTGCGCGAACTTCTGGTCCGCAAGGGAGACCTGGAGCATTGGGACCGCCGCGTTTGCGAAACGGCGGCGGTGAACGACCTGGACCTGCTCGCGCTACGGGACGCGCTGCAGCGCATGGGACTATTCTCACCGGGCCGTGGTGTGGAGGACTATCTTAGCGAGACGAATTCCCTGAGTCCTTTCGTACCTCCGCTTTGTGTGCGCGAGAGCCTGACGAACGTGCTCCGTCCTCGCAACTTCACGATGTTGCTCTTTGGGCGGAATCCGCAGGCGCACATTCCGGGTGCCGTGGCGATGTTCTCCATTTACCCCGGCATCGATCGCTCGGAGCCGCACGCCGAACGCAGCGAATTGGCGGGCTCGCTGATTGAACAGGCCAAGCGGCTCATCGAGCTATTGGACGTGCAATCGTTTGTGGCGTTTGATAAGACCAGCACAACCACTCCGAATGCTCTGAAGTATCCGCAGCGGGCGCTGCACGAAGCGATGATCAACGCACTGGCGCACCGGGATTACGAGACTCCCGATCCGACACGCATCACCGTGTTCGCCGATCGCATCGAGATTGTGTCGCCGGGCTCGCTGCCACCTGGGGTGCCGTTTGAAGAGTTCCAGGCAGGGACGGCGGCGCCAAAGTGGCGGAACCAATCGCTCGCGTGGTTTCTGAACCGGCTCCAGTTGGCGCAGGCGGAGGGTCAGGGGATTCCCACGATCCTTCGTACGATGCGCGAGGAAGGCTGTCCTCCGCCGCGCTTCCTGGCAAATGAAGCGCGGGTGACGTGCGTACTGCCGGCTCATCCGCGCCATGCTTTGGCGCGTGAGCACCGGCGGATTGAACAGGCTATTTCACTTGGCGAATTCGAACGCGCCCAGAGAGCGGTACTCGAACTGCTGCGGCAGGATGCCACCAACAGCCGCACGGTGCAGTTGTTCGCGGAGGTGCAGCGGGCGCTGAACTCAGCTGCCCCGGTTCGTGATTTTTTGAAGGAGCATCGGGATCAACTGGCCCCCGCGGTTCTGTCCCAACTCGCCGATGTATTGACGCTGGCGGAGTCGCCCTCACCCGAGGATTTCACATTAGCCCGAGAGGTCTATCTCCAAGCAGCGCGGGGCAGGGTGGCGGAACGGGAGTTGCGTCAGTTAGCGCTGGGACTAAGCCGTGCCGGGGCCGATGGCGAGGCGATTCGACTGATCAACGAGCAGATGGATCTCAATCCCGAACTGCGCGACAGTCCGAATCTCTTGCGGATCCGGGGGAACGCGTACATCAACCATGCCAAGAGTTGCTCGCAAACCGGCAGGCGGCGCGACTTGCCGGCGCAAGCCAAGCGGCGCGCCTGGGAGGATTGCCGGCGCTTTCTCTCCCTGGCCGAAAGCGATCTCCGGCGGGCGTTGGCGCTGTCCTCCGACGCTGCTATCGCGGAGGGCATCCAGCGCAACCTGGACTTCGTTGAACGTTTGAAAGAGATTGCCGGGCCGCCACGCCGTCCAAATTAGAACAAAGGCAATCAGAGCGCGAGTTGCCATACCTCGCGCACGAAGTAGCGGACCATACCGGCAAATTCGCCGCTGCCGTTCATCATGGCCTTTATCCGATCCACGACTCTGACGGCAGTGGCATGGCCGTCAGGCAGCACACCCAGCGCCTCTCGGAAAATATCCAGATCCTGGTACACGGACCACCGCAGACCCTTCAATTCGGCGCGGTTCAACCCGAGGAACTGGTCGACGGCGGCGACGGCACGGGCACTGGCAGCCGAGCCCGGACGGGCCACCACGATCACCTCTTTCTTAACGGCGTCGGCTTCCCACGCCAGCAGCGACTCCACATCATCGGCATACACATCGGGCAAATGAGCCTCTTCGGCGGCGCACGCAGCCTGGAAATCGGCGTAGGTCATGCCGGCGGATTCGTCGAAGGGGTCGGGCGTTAGGAAGGCGATCTGCGCAAGGTCGCCATGGGCCATCGGCGGGCCGTCAATGGGAAAGTTGTCCACCTTGTACGTCTGGTTGCAGATCTGGCAGGAATAGGTGTAGTTCTCGTAGCAATAAGCCAGCCACCAGTAAACGGATTTGGGCCGGAAGTGCTCGACATCGCCGTGCGCGACGGCGGACGTGGGCGCCTCGCAGTAGGCGCATTTGCCGTGGGTCTCGCGCTTCAACTGGTTCTTCGCGGCTTTCCAAACGGCGGGCTTGAAATTGAATCTCCCGGCGGCAGAGAAGGCAATCAGTTCCTGGAGGCGGTCGATGCGCTTCTGGCCGCGAAACCCGGCCGGGATGGCCGACGCGGTGCGCACACGGGTTAGCCGGATCACGGGGTCGCTCCTGTCAGCGGCGATTGCCGAGTTCCTGCCGAATCTCGGCAAGCAGGTCCAGCCGCTCCTTGGCCTGCTCGGAGTTGAGTTGCCATTGCGGGGCGTCGGCTAATTCCTCGGCGATGACGGTCTCGCGCTCGAGGCCGCCGGGAGACTCGGCGCCAAACTGCTGCAGTTGCCCATACTCCTGTTTGAGTTCCTCGATGTAGAGCGAGTCGGCGGTTTCCAAACCGAAAGCGGGGCTGAGGATGAACTGGTGCAGGAGCAGTTTGCGGGGGTCACCGGGGAAAGGCTCGATGTGCGGCGGCGCGGAACCGCCGGCGCGCCGGAGCAGGTAGAGTTCGCCTTCCGAAGCCTGGTGGGCGGTCAGGGGCGAGTGCGTGGTGGCGAAGATCTGGAAATTTCGCAGCTTGTTGTGGAGGAACTCGATCAGTCTGCGCTGCCAGAGCGGGTGCAAATGCAGGTCGACCTCATCGATCAGCAGCAGGCCGCGGGCCTCCAGCGGATTGCCGAGGTGTTGCGCGAAGGATTCCGTCACGCGGTAGAGCAGGTCGCCGCACCAGGAAATGATGTTCTGATAGCCGTCGCTGAGCAGATCTAGCGGCAGGATGCCGTCAGGAGTCTCGAAAAGCAGTTTTCGCCGCTCTTTGTCGATATTGGAATAAGCGATGCCAGGGAGCATTCCGGCGAAGGTATCACTGAGGATCCTTTGCGCTTCTTCAGGCTGGCGGTAATCCAGGTCCAGCGCCCAGGCTTCGATAGGGCGCAAGGTGGCATCGGGAGAGAACAGCGTTGCCACGCGCTGGGCTCTGGGCTGGCGCATGACTTCGGCGTTCGAGAAGGAAGCGGAGCGGAGGTTGCGGAGCCGGCGGGAGACGCCGTAGCCGATCGTGAAGTAACCGTCGGTGTGTTTGGTTACGATGCGATCAAGTTCAACCAGACTGTCCCGGTTGTTGAGGAAAGTCTCCGACAAGCCGTCGCCGCGGCGCAGACGGAACTCCAGATGACGCGGTTCTCCGCGGGTAGTGACGAGATCCATCTCAATCGATGCCGCATCCTGACCCGCGCGGATCCAATCGTCGTTGTCCACCAGCAACTCCGGGAGCGCATTGCTACCGGCCAGGCCCAGGGCAATGGCGCGCAGTACCGTACTCTTGCCACAGCCGTTTTCCCCCAGCAGCAGCGTCCACTGGCGCGGGGAGCCATCGGGGTGGGTGAAGCCAAGCTCCAGGTGTTCGATGGACCGCAGGTTGCGAAGCACGAGGCGTTGGAGAAACACGGTAAACCTCTTCCCCAACATGATGGCATGAACAAGCGGCGCAAGCCTCGCATGTTATGTTGAAACCATGGAGCGGAGGAGGCTATCGCGTCGCGGGTTTCTGGCGGCTGTTCCGCTCCCGGTGGCGTGCGCCTTTGAGAAGGGCAAGACCTATCCGCTGGAAGGGATCCGCTACGCCGATCCGGCCACCGAGTTTCCCGTGGAGCGGTTCACCGATCCGGCCTACTCCAGCTACCTGCCGGCGCCCTATGCCCGGGCAATTGCCCGGAAAGGCCTGTTCTTTCTGTTCTCCTGCGACCGCGAAGGAGGCCTGCAGGCATACCGCTTCGAGTTGAAGGGCGGCGAGATCCGGCAACTTACGGAGGTGGACGGCTTGCATCCGGCGACGCTCAGCCTGATGCCGGATGATAAATCCTTCGCCTTCGTGGCCGGGCGGACCGTGTATATCTCGAGTATCGGCTCCCTGCGCGAGCGGGAGTTGTACACCATTCCGGAAGACTGGGAGTTTGGCGACGGCTTTTCGGTTTCGGCGGATGGCATCTTCGCCGCGCTGATCGAGAAGCAGGGGACGTCCAAAAGCCGGCTGCGGCTGATCGGCGTGGCGAAGGGAAATGCGACGACGCTGGTGGAGTACGACGGCATGCTGCGGCATCCCATTGCCCGGCCGAAGCGGGCGAGCGTGCTGTATCACCGCGACGACGTGCTGCACCTGGTGAACTACGACGGGACCAACGATAAGCGGATTGCCAAGTCGACGGCCGCGCCGGGCAGCGCGATCTGGGGTCCCGACGGGCGCACCATCCTCTATCTACAAACGCAGGAAAAAGACAACGGCGTCATGCTACACGAGATCATCCCGGACTCGATGCAGGACCGGGTGGTCACGCGCACAACCACTTATGGAAACTTCGCGTCGAATGTGGACGGGTCGGTATTGGTGGCGGCCAGCCGGAGCGTGGCGCAACCGCACGTGCTGATCATGATCCGGACCGTGAAGCGGGAGTTGATTGTGTGCGAACACAAGAACTCGGATCCGTCGGCGGTGGCGCCGATCTTTTCCCCCACCAGCCAGCGCATCTATTTCCAGAGTGACCGCCAGGGCAAGCCCGCCATCTACACGATGGTGCTGGAAAAGTTCATCGAGAAGACCGAGAGCTAGGCGGCGAGCGGCATTATAAACAGCGGCGCGGTTTCCGCCGGCAGCCCCGCCAGACCCGTGCCGTTCCCCATCAACCCCCAAGTCGCGAACCGGATCACGCTGTTGCTAAACCCGCGAAACACGGCCGCCGTGCTTTGCAGGCGCAGCCGGTACGGTTCCCGCCGCATGCGTTCCACACACCGCGCCAGTACGGCTTCCACTTCCTGCGCATTGCGATTCCGCAACAGGCCTTCGGTAATGGCCAGCACCGGGCCCGCGGCATCCATGGCGACCATCGCGTTAGGCGCGCTTTCCGGGATCAGATAAAGGCGTGGTACGGCGATGCCCACCCGCGAGGCCAGGCGCTGCGCGGCGGTCTGCCAGCCGCGTTCGCTATCCGGCAGAGGACGAGCGTCGTGCCGCCAGAGCGCGAATCGCGCCGCCATTCCGTACGTCACCAGCAAAAGCAGAATCGCAAAGATCACCATGTACCGCGTCCAAGCTGGTAGATGCCCGCGGGCCGCTTCGCGTTACGTTTCACTACAATGATCGAATGAGCAGCTATTCGTTCGCCGGGATCGACGCCCTGATTGCGCGCGGCGACGTCAAAGGCAAGCTAAGCAAGGACGATCTGCCGACGCCGGCCCTGCTGGTGGATCTGGACGCGTTTGAAGCGAACGTAGCGAAGATGATCGCCTACGTGAAGGGCAAGGGACGGGCGATCCGTCCGCATGCCAAGACTCACAAGACCGCGGAGATCGCCAAGTACCTCATCGGGCAGGGCGCGGTAGGGGCTTGCGCGGCGAAGATCAGCGAAGGTGTGGCGCTGGCCGATGCCGGGGTGACAGGGCTGCTGATCACAACGGCCGTCATCGGCAAGCACAAGATCGAACGCGCCGTGGCGCTCGCCCAACGGCGGCTGGAGACGATCTTCTGCGTCGACAACGCGCGGAACGCCCAGGATCTGAACGACGCCGCGGGTGTGGCGAAGATCAAGCTGAACGTCGCCATCGACCTGTTCGTCGGCAATCGCACCGGCATCCCCTGCCTGGATCCCGCCGTGGCGCTGGGAGAGGCCATCAGCAAACTGCCCCATCTCCAACTGCACGGGCTGCAGGCCTATGCGGGACATGCCAGTCACACCGTGGGATTCGAAAAACGCACGCAGGTGTCCATCGACGCCATGACACCGGCTGTCGAAACGCGGTGCCTGCTGGAGAAGAAGGGCATTCCGTGCGGCTGGCTGTCGGGCGGATCTACCGGCACCTACAACATCGATACCGGCATCGACGGCATCACGGAGATGCAGCCCGGCAGTTTTATGTTCATGGACGTGGACTATAACCGGATCGGCGGCGAAACCAGCGGCGAGAAGTACACCGACTTTCAGAACGCGTTGTTCGTGATTGGAACGGTGGTAAGCAGGCCGAAGGACGAGATGGCCATTGTGGATGCCGGGTTGAAAGCCTTTTCCACCGACAAGCCCTTCGCACCCGAGTATCGCGGAGGCGACACGCTCACCTACGGCTTTGCCGGCGACGAGCATGGAAGGATCACGTCAAAAACCGGCCGCTCCGTAAAGGTGGGCGACCGGTTGGAGTTCATCATCCCGCACTGCGATCCGTCGGTGAACCTGTATGACCGCATCTTCGCCGTGCGAGGCGAGCAGGTAGAGGCGGTCTGGCGCGTCACCGCCCGTGGCATGTCGCAGTAGTTATTCGTCGTCTTTGCCGTCGCGCTGCATCTTTCGCAACATCACGGGGCCGGGGCCGCCTTCGGTGACCTTGAACTCGGCGGGCACCTTGAACAGGGCCGGATCGGGATCGTCGCGCCGGAGATTGGCGACCCGGTAGGTGGATTCACCCATCTGCGGGTCGACGGTCTTGCTGTAGATCACCATCTGCAGATCCGCCGAGTACCAGCGCTCCGTGGTGGAGACAATCGCGCGGTCATTGCCAATTTCGCCGGCCGGGATAGTGTGCGTGGTACGGGTGCCTTCCACTTTCACCCCTTCCATGGTCTGGGTGCCGAGGTTTTCCGTTTTCACGTTGTCGAACTGGACGCGCGTGGCCTGGACACCGGTGACGCCGGCGACGGGCATGGCCGCAAGCGGCGGCATGGAGAGGACATCGGCGCTACCCGCGGCATTGCCGCTCACCCGCACCGACACACGCTGCTCGCTCACCCGTTGCGTGGTGCCCTCTTGCGATTCGTGGCGAAACACCAGCGGTTCGCCGAGCTTGGACTTCGTGGCGGTGCGATCCGTCAGGTTGAGGACGAAAGTTTCCTTCGAGACGGGGTCGGTAATGGTGACGAAGCGGGGCATGGCCTGCTCGCCGTTGGCCCACGGCCCGATATGGGAGAGGGAAGTTTCGCGGCGGGTGCGGCCTTCCGCATCGCGAGCCATGCTGGTGGTGTTCTTGTTGGTGATGCGGGTGCCGTCGGCCAGAATGCGCACGGTCTCCGTAGTGCCTTCGCCGCTGTAGGGGGCGCCTTTCACCTGGCGGCCGCCGCCATCAGCCGCGGTGATAAAGGCGAAGGTGGCCCCATGGCTGGCGGCGGGACCGGGGCCGACGTCGGCGGCCGGGACACCCTGGAGGAACGCCATACGCTGGGCTGGCACGGCACGTTCAAAGACGACGTCGTGCTCCTGTGCTCCCAGCAGCGCGGAAAAACCAATCATCGCGGGGACAAGCCTTTTCATAGATCGACTCCTGATTCCTATATTCTGGATTCCGGGATTAATAAACAAACCGGATAGCCCTGGCGAGCCCGTCTTCGCCGAGCAGAACTTCGGCGCGGACGTAGCCTTGCTCCAGGCGCGGGGCCACCGGTAAACCTAAACGCAATAATTCCGATTCCGGCAGTTGGATGCGGAGGAGGCGGAGGTCCTCACGGGGATCCAGGGACGCGCGGCTGCCGATGGGCAGGAACGCCGTCACGCGTTCGCGGGCGGCCTGGGGACGCGGACGGCGGGCGGCCACCCGGCGCGGCGAAACGGCGATGGCGGGCGGCAGTTCCTCCGGAACCACCACTTCGGAGTGCAGCTGCCGGGGCCTAGCCGCCACCACCGGGGTAGCGCGACTCTCCGGCGCGCCGGATCGAAACCAAGCCAAGCCAAGGGCGCCAGCACACAGGGCCGCCGCCAGGGCGCCCCAAACCACCAGTGGCCGTGCCGCCCTTCGGGCGTGCTTGCGGTCGAAGGCGGCCAGCAGCGGTTCCCTTATCGCCGCCGGGGGCCGGCAAAGAGTTTCGGCGTCACGCCAGGCGGCAAGGCCCCGGTCGAGTTCCCGCTCCCGTTCCAGGCGTTCGCGGCAAGTGGCGCAATTCTCCAGATGA
This sequence comes from uncultured Candidatus Solibacter sp., assembly GCA_964385495.1. Classification (GTDB taxonomy): domain Bacteria; phylum Acidobacteriota; class Terriglobia; order Bryobacterales; family Bryobacteraceae; genus CADEFT01. The sequence continues at coordinate 49,689 of CAYLPH010000025.1, read as the reverse complement.
CGGGCGGCGGACTCCTGAGCCGGCGCGCTAATCCAGGCCTGGCGGGCGAAATCGCGAGCGATGTGACTAAACTCCAGACAATTCATTTCCCTACCCTCTCCCCGGCGCGGCCGGGCGAGCCACGCCACTGTTCCACCAGTTGCCCACGGGCACGATGAAGGCGGCTGCGGACGGTACCAATGGGAATGCCGAGCACTTGCGCGGCTTCGGCGTAATCGAGTTCTTCCAGTTCACAGAGCACGACAACCTCCCGAAACACGGGCGGTAGCAGCGAAATGGCGCGGCGCAGCCAGGCGACGTCGCTGAGACGGACAAGTTCGGATTCGGCGCTTGCGGCGAGGACGGCAAAGTCGTCTTCCAGTTCGACGCCGGGCCGCTCCAGACGCAGTTTCTTGTAAGTCAGGTTGCGCGCAACGCCGAACAGGTAGGAAACCAGCGACCCGCGACGGACATCGTAACTGTCGAGAGCCGCGAGTAGCACCAGAAAGACCTCCTGGGTAATTTCTTCCGCTGCCGCCGTTTTTCCGGTCAGCTGAACGGCAAAACGGTAAACTCTGCCCGCGTGCCGTTCGTAGATAGCGGCGAAAGAATCGCGGCAGCCTTGCCGCGCTCTTTGCATCAATTCCTCATCACTGTCAGTCACCGCCATCTGCTTCATATTGACGGCAATCGGGGGAAAAGTTCCCGCTGGGGAAGCCAAAATCGCCGCCCGCTAATGCTTCCGCCGGGAACGCCCGATGAAGGAAAGAAGCGTAGAAGGTTTGATTCTGGAACCTGGATTGCTAAGCTGTCAGTAAACCTACCAAGGATTGGGGTCCAAAGTGGGCGAAAGCAGTACAAAAAAACCCCATCGCGGACGAAGTGTCCGCACGTGCGTCTTGCGGCTGGGGCCGGCGAAGAAGCCGGATCAGCCGGGTCGAGTCCCTTTCGCATCTTGCCGGGCGGGCCGCCGGACGCAATGAAACTGATTGAGCAGGAGGAATACCTAGCATGGTGCACCGGTTGTGGAAGCTCTCATTGCTTGCCGCCTTCGTTGCTACCCAAGCCTTTTCGCAAGGCAACGAAACAACCGCTACGAAAGACGACTGGGAAGAGATCAATTTTGAGGTCGGGTCGGCCACTCTTTCCGATGGTTACCCTAGCCTGTTGAGGCTGGCGGAGTTGTTGCGTCGAAATCCCACCTACCGGGTCCGGCTTGTCGGACACGGCGACTACCGCGGCGCGGCCCGCGCCGAGGAAAAACTCGGCGCAAACCGCGCGAATGCGGTGAAGAATTTTCTGGTCAAGTACGGAGCGAATCCCAACCAGATTGATACGCAGACCGAAGGCAGCCGCAGGCCGAAGGTCTCCGGGCGGACTCCCGAAAGCCGGTTCATGAACCGGCGCGTGGAAGTGACGGCCATGGATCCAAACGGTAAGACAATTGGCGACGGCAGTCTTAGCGACACCATTGCGCAGTTGCAGAAGCAACTGGCCGACGAGCAGTCGCGCGGCAAGAACTGCTGCGACGACATCGCTAAGCGGCTGGACCGGCTGGATGAGATCGCGAACCTGTTGCGCGACATGCGCAATGAGAACGCGGCTCTTAAGAAGGAGTTGGACGACCTGCGTGCCGCCCAGAGCAAGACGGACCAGGCCATCGCCAACCTGCCCAAGCCTCTTTCGGCCAGCGAAGTTACCAGCATTACCGAAAAGACCGCGACAGACGCCCTGGTGAAGGAGCGGATGCCGCGTTTCGCGTTGTTGGGACTGAACGTTGGCATGGACGACGCCAAGAACCTGACGTTCTCCGGCCGCGCCCGCTACTTCGCCCCGTTCCGCGAGAAGTTCGCGTTCCAGGGCCAGGGCGAGTACATGTACTGGCGTGACCGCAAGGAAGGGCAGTTCGACGCTGGTTTGGTCTATCGCTTCAGCGATTTCCAGACCGGTCTGTTCGGCAGCTTCAAGCACGTCACCTTCAACGACATCCAGAACGGCGGCGCGCTGGGACAAGGCGCTCTCGTCCTCGATTACCTGTTCGGCCGCGGCAAGGCCGGCGTTTTCGGGACGAAGGCGTTCCTCAACAACCGCCTGCTGGCCAGCCAGGATCTGAGCCGTACCATCAAGCTGCAGACGTTGTTGAGCGCGGTGGACCAAGTCGGCGCGCAGGCCACCGTCGGGCTTTACAAGAACATGTATGTCGAGGGCAACCTCGGCTACCTCAAGAGCTACTACAATGCCGACCGCATGGGCGGCTCGGCGCGCCTCGTCTTCCCGATCAACGACAACATCGCCTTCACGCTGGAAGGCGGCATGAACGAGACCCTGCTGGCGCGCAACCAGTCGGGCCGCGTGGCTGCCGGTATCCAGTTGGGTAATTTCCTCCGTCCGAAGGAATATAAGGCATCGGCCACGGCGGTTCCGATGGACGTGCCTCGCGTTCGTTACGAACTGGTTACCCGCCGCGTGCGAACGGGCAACGACGCGCCGATCGCCGACGCTGGTCCCGACCAGCTTGGCGTGGTGGCGGGCCAGATCACGCTGGACGGTTCGGCTTCGTCGGATCCGGAAGGCGACCCCATCACTTACCAGTGGTTGCAGACCGGCGGTCCGGCAGTCTCCCTGTCCGGCGCCAACACGGCCAGGGCTACCTTCACGGCGGCCGAAGGGCAGAACTACTCGTTCCGCCTGACCGTTGCCGACGACAAGGGCGCCTCGGCGGTGGCGCGCACGCAGGTTACTACGACGCGTACGCCGAATGTTCGCATTCTGCGCTTCACGGGCACGCCGCAGCAGATCCGCGCGGGCGAAGCCGCTCAGTTGACCTGGGCGGTGGAGAACGCGGAAACGGTAACGATCGACGGCGTGGGCAACGTGGACCGCAGCGGCGGTTCGACGAGCGTATCGCCCACGCAGACCACCACCTATCGCCTGACGGCACGCAACCGCGTGAGCGAGATCAGCGAAACGGTGACCGTAGTGGTGCAGCGGCCTGACGCGAGAATCCTGTTCTTCCAGGGCTCGCCGATGACGATCGTCGCCGGCCAGTCGTCGACGCTGACTTGGCAGACCGAAGGCGCGGAAACCGTTGAAATCAGCGGGATCGGCGCGGTGGCGCAGAGCGGGTCGCAGGTTGTGACTCCGGCGGCCACTACGGTCTATGTGCTGACGGCTCGTAACCAGTTCGGCCAGACGACGGCGCAGACCACCATCCAGGTGAATGCTCCGCCGATGGCGCGAGTGGTACGGTTCAGCGCGGCTCCCAGCGAAATCGTCGCGGGTGAAAGCGCCTCGCTGGTCTGGAATGTCGAGAATGCGACCGACGTCTCGATCTCCGGCCTGGGCGAAGTGGCTTTGACCGGCAGCGCGACGGTGTCGCCGGTGCAGACGACCACCTATACGCTGACGGCTCGCAATGCGGCAGGCACGGTGACGGCGGAAGCGACCGTTACGGTGTTCCCGGCCGTACGGATTGTCAGCTTCACGGCTACCCCAACCAGCACGACGGCTGGCGGCGCGGTTGCCCTGAACTGGAGCACCGAAGGCGCGACCGAGGTCTTCCTCGATGGCGTTGGCTCGGTGCCGCTCAATGGCACGGTGACGGTGAACCCGCAAACCACCACAACCTACACACTCCGCGCGATCGGCCGCCGCAACACGGTGACGGCTCGCGTCGAGGTGACGGTGCGGCCGGGTACGGGTCCGGGCGGCGATGCCGGTCCGGTGGCCGATGCCGGTCCGAACCAGGTGACGACGAATCGCGAAGTCCGGTTGGATGGTACGCGCAGCTTCCATCCCGAGGGCTTGGTGATCGGCTACTCCTGGCGCGCGGTTGGCCGTCAACCCGAGTTGATCCTCGGCGGTGACACGTCTACCCCGACGGTTCGGTTCAGCCCGGTGGCCTATGGTGAGTACGTCTTCGAATTGACGGTCACCGATTCCAGAGGCAGGTTCTCGAAGGCGACCACGAGGGTCTTCTTCGGCTCCTACTAGCGAACACACCACAAGAAGTACAAGGGCCGCCCGTTGCGAAGAGCACGGGCGGCCCTTTTGTTTTGGCGCGGAGAAAACAAGTCCTCAACGCGCGCCCTGCTGCACTACAATCGCCTTTCCGTTCACCGCGATCACCGCCATTCGCGCGACCCCGGATGTGTTCGGACGGATGTTGACGCGCATCACGCCCGACGCCGACCCATACGGGGTGGCGAGGGAGATCCAGCTTCCGTTGGTTGCGGCGCTCCAGATGCAGCCCGAGGTGGCCGCCACGCCGATGCCGAAGGCGCCGCCGGCGGCGGGAACCCCGAAGCTGGCCGGAACCGTCACATCACCGGGCTGGAACTGCGCGGCCACATCATAGGGTTTGGCAAGAACCATAGCGGCGGTTGGAGCGGTGACGGGAATCGTGCCCAGCCAGCCGGCAAAGCAGTTCCCGGCCGCGGGCTGCGCGGTGAGCGTGATTTGGGATCCGGCGGGGTACATCCCGCCGGCGGCCGTGGGACGGAGGGAGAGCGTGCCGCTGCCGCGAACCTCGGTAGTCAGGCGGTAGCGGGTGAGGTATGTCGCGGCAAGCGACGTGGTCGCCGCCGTGGCGGTGACGCTATGCGAGGCGGCGCCGCCGTCGCTCCATTTCGAGAAGTTGTATTCGGCGCCGCCAGTGGATTCGCTGATGGCCGCGACGGTGTGGGTGGTGCCCAGCGTCCAGGTGACGCTGGCCGGCGTAGTCAGCAGTGTTCCATCGACGGTGATAGGACGGCCCGCGGGATTCGAGCCGATGGTGAGCGTAACGGTGCCCGTTGCGGTTGGAACCGCTCCGGACCGGACACGGTATAGAGCGCGCACGGCTTCGATGTCGCCGCTGGACAGCCCCGAACGCTGGCCAATCGAGATGCCCTCGGGGATGGTGACCAGCGTAGGCTGTCCATTGGCTGAGAAGGCATACGCCCCGTAGTGCATGATGGAGCCGAAGTCGTAGCCGCCCTGCTCCACCGAGCCCGGCGCGATGGCGAAGTTGATGGCCGCATCGGCCCGGATGTTCTGTTCGAGGACGCGCACGTGGCGATCCCGGCCGGCGCGGGTGTGTTCATGGAAGAGGCCGGCGGCATGGCCGATCTCGTGGATCACGTTGCCGGTGGAACACTGGTCGCCGATCTGCACCGGCTGGGCGGCCATGCCCATCCACCCCACGTAGGAGGCGCAGACCGCGGGCGAAGCTGGCCGCGTGAAGTGGAGGTACACGCCTTCCTTCGTTCGGGGAACCAGGCGAAGGGTGCCGTTCAGTTGGGTATTCCAGTGCGCGACGGCGGAGGCGACGCGCTGCTGGCTGGGTAGGCCGGACGCGATGGTGTACGGAATGACGCCACCCGGCCAGAGGTACTCTCCAACCGTGGGTACCGAGACGCCGGCGCGCAGCCGTTTGTCCCAGCGGTCCATCAGGATGTCACCCTCAAAGACGTCGGCGATGGAGGGAGTCGGAGCGGGGGGCGGCGGGGCGAACTCGGCCGCCGAAACGCCCGCAACAGAGAAAGGCAAAGTCGCCAGCGGTTCCGGACTACTGAGTTCGATAATGACAGGATTACCAGCGATCGGGTCCGACCAGAACTCGCCGCTACCGGCGGGCCCGGCGGCTTCATAAAGGCCCGTGGACAAAACGAAGCCATCCTCCGCGATAGAGTACAGCCGGACGGAGGCGCCGGGGGAAAGGTGGAAGTCCTGGAAAGCGATCTGGAGGACGCTTTCACTGGGAAGGGATAGCCGGAAGCGAACGCGGTGGAGCCCGGCGTCTTCGTCAAATTGGTAGGAGAGGATGGTTTCGTCGATGACGGGGGGCTGGTGGGGGGTAGCGTGGAAGAGAGGTTGGGAGCGGGCGGGAAGAGCGAACAGGACGAGCAGAACAAGCACGCCCGTATGATCGGCCAAGCCCGGGGGATCAGGAGAAAGGATTTATCCGTAAAGCGCGGGTTACTCGTCGTCGACCGTAACGTGTGTCTTCGCCAAGTCGCCGGCCAGCGGTTCCGCCTGAGGCGTCTCGCTGGAACGGGGACGGCGGCGGAACTTGTATCGCTCTTTGACGGGGCGGAATCCGGCGAAGTTAAAGCGGCAATACTCGCAGCGGAGGCGTTTGGCGCCCAGGCGCAACTTGATTAAAGTACGGGTCTTAGGCGAATAATGCTCTTCGCTCCAGACGCTTAAATCGGTGCGGTAGCAGCGCGGGCAGCGAGACCAGATCCAGTCGCGGACATGCCAGACTTTCTGGCGAAAGCGGTGTTTGCAGTCGTTGCAGCGCAGGGTGTGGTAGCCGAAGAGGCTGATGATGCGCTCGGCCATGGACAAACGCCGCGAGTGCCGGATGTGCTTGGAGCCGCAACTAGGACAATCGACAAACATGACAAGAGCACCCGTAAGACATCCGCGAAGACTTACGTTCTTTCACTATAACGAGAATCGGCGGCGGTCAGGGTAATGCCTTCATAACCGGCGGTTTTACACGCCCAACGTAGGCAAGCAAATGATCCTGGAATGCCTGCCGCAACCGGAGACGAACGCGCCCATCCATGCGGAGGGGAACACCCCCGACCTCGCTAACGCCCAAAACGTCGCGCGTGCTGGACGTAATAAACACATCGTCGGAAGCGGTCAGTTCCTGCAGGGTCAACTCCTGCTCGCGAACGGAAACGCCGGGGACGCGGATCTCGTCCAAAAGGAGGGCGCGGGTGACACCGGGAAGGCAGCCGTTGGAGAGGGGGGGCGTTAGGACCTCGCTGCCCTGGACGGCGAACAGGTTCGCGGAGGTGCACTCGCTGACGCGGCCGTGGTCGTCGAGCAGCAGAACCTCATCGAAGCCGGCGCGCTGGGCCTCTTCCAGCCAGGTGAGGTTCATCGACCAACTGAGCACCTTGGTACCGGAAAACTCGCTGCTGGAGTGGCGGGCATTCGGCTTCACCGCCAGCCGGACGCCGTCCTTCCAGTTGGCAAGATCCTTGGTAAAGGCGATGATGTCGAACTCGCGATCAAGGTTCGGGGCATCGAAGAGGCCGCCGCGGTTGCGGATAACAGCCACCCGGAGCGTGGCATCGAAGGCGCGGTTGGCTTCGATGAGCCGCAGCAGAGGCCGCAGGAGAGCGTCCGACGAGGCTGGCATGGGGACATGCATCAGCGCGGCGTCCTTGCACATGCGGGCCCAGTGCCGCTCCCAGGCGAACAGCACGCCGTCCTTCACGCGGAGGGTGCTGAAGACGCCCCACCCGTTCAGCAGGCCCACCTGGCCGGGGCGAAGCATGCTTTCGGTGGTATCGCGGATCTCGTCGTTATAGAGCAGGAAGCGGTGCACGCTTTTTCATTGTAGCGAGCACACTGCTTTATAGTCGAAAGATGCCGCTTCCGCGTTTGAGCCGCCGAGCCCTGTTGACGCTACCTGCCCTGGCGCTGGCTGGGCCGAAAGAGCTGACCATCCGCGATCTGCGTACGCGTAAGCATACGTTCGAGAACCGCGACTACCTGTTCGTCGAGTTGGAGACGGACGGCGGGATTACGGGGATTGGGGAAGGCTCGATCTCCGGCCGCATCGACATCGTGGAGCAGGCCATCCTTTGGTATAAGCCGTACCTGGTGGGGAAGTCCGCGGCGGGCATCGAGGATCATTGGAACCGCGCCTACTACCAGTATTCGCGCTACCGGAACGGGCCGGTATTGATGACGGCGCTGGCGGCCATCGACATCGCCCTTTGGGATATCGAAGGGAAGCGGCTGGGTCTGCCGGTATGGCGCCTGACCGGGGCGGCGGAGGCGCGCCCGCAGCGCGTCTACTACAGCCATTGGAGCCACAAGCTGCAGCCGCGCACGCCCGAAGCCCTGGAGAAGTTGGCCGCCGATACGGTGAAGAAAGGCTGGACGTGCCTCAAGTGGGTGTTGCCGAAAGGCGGTAGCGAAGCCGAGCGGCTGGCGCGGCTGACCGCCGAGGTGGAGGCGGTGCGCAAGGGCGGCGGGCCGCAACTGGAGATCGCGCTCGAGATGTGGGAGACGTTCAGCGTGCGGTCGGCTCTGGCGTTTGCCAATGCCGTGGCTTCGTTTAAGCCGCTGTTTATCGAAGAGCCGGTGTGGCGCGAGTTGCCGCAGGCGCTGGGCGAAATCGCGGCGAAGAGTCCGGTACCGCTGGCCGGGGGCGAGGGGCTGGTGTCGCGCTATGAGTTCAAGCAGTTGCTGGATGCTAAGGGTGCGCAGATCCTGCAGCCGGACGTGATCCACTGCGGCGGCATTACGGAGATCCGCAAGATCGCGGCGCTGGGCGAGATGTATGGGGCGGAGATGTCGCCGCACATGTACTACGGGCCGGTGGCGCACGTGGCGAGCCTGCAGGCCATGCTGTCCGTGCGCAATTTCCTGATCCAGGAATGGGATGCCGGGATGGAGAGCCTGTTCGTAGAGATCACGAAAGGCACCTTCCCGAAAGTGGCGCGCGGGCGGGTGCAGTTGAGCGAGCGGCCGGGGTTGGGCATCGAAATGGATTGGGCATTACTTGCGGCGCGCTATCCGTACAAATCGCAGAGCCTGCGGGCGCCGGGCGGGCGCTGAAGTTCTCTACACTGGGATTGTGATTCGACCCGTATTGTTCACGGCTCTGGTGATGCTGGCGGGGTGCGGCAAATCCGCGCCGGAGCCGGCCGCTAAGAAAGAGCCCGCCGCCGCTTCCAAGATCCAGAACTTCTATGCCGCCACGCCGCAAGTGGAGTTGGGCGAGAATGCGCTGCTCTGCTATAGCGCGATGGAGACGCCCTGGGTGCGGCTCGACCCGCCGGTGGAGCAACTGACGCCGTCGCTATCGCGGTGCTTCTCGGTGAAGCCGGAGAAGACCACAACGTACCGGCTGCTGGTGCCCGGGGACGAGAAGACAGTATCGGTTACCGTGGTGCCGGCGACTAAGAAGACCACCGGATTGAAGCCGGCTGGGCTGATCCGGCTGTTCGTGGCCGACCGGACGACGGCGAAGGCAGGCGACCAGTTGACGCTGTGCTACGGGCTGTTGGGCGCCGCCAGCGCAAAGCTCGATCCGGGCAACCGGACGGTGCCGGTGGCCGAGCAGCGCTGCGAGACCGTGCAGGTGAACGCTACCACCACCTACAAGCTCACGGCGACCGGAAAGGACGGCAAGTCCGCATCGCAGTCGATTACCGTGAAGGTGAACTGAGCAGGCGTTCGTAAAGTTGCGCTTGCAGGCGGCCGATGGCCGACCAATCGTAGCGCTCTTGGACGGTGCGGCGGGCCTGCTCTTCGATCGCTTTGCGATAGGCCGGGTCGTCGATCAGTCTGCGCACGGCGGCCGAGAACTCGGCGGCGGTCCGGGCGATCAGCAGATCGTTACCGTCCTCCAGATCGAGGCCGTTGATGCCGGCGGGCGTCGAGACGATGGCCTTCTTCATGGCCATGGCTTCCATGATCTTGATGTTCGTGCCGGCGCTGGCCACCAGAGGCGCGATGACGACGGCGGCCCGGTTGTACGCGGGGCGAACGTCGGCGACGAAATCTTCCACTTCGATGGCCGGGTCATCCAGGTTGATCCGCACCTGGCCGGCGTGGCGATCGAGGAAGTAGCGGTGGCGGGAGCCGGCGATGATGTGGAGTTTGACGCCGCTGCCGGTCAGCGCGGGCCAAACTTCGCGTAGGAAGAACTCCAACGCAAGCACGTTGGGCAGGTGCGCGAAAGAGCCGATGAAGAGGATACGGCCGGGATCGGGTTCGGCACCGGAGGGTTGGAAGCGCGCCAGGTCGACGCCATTGGCGAGCGTGACGCCTTTGCCCTTGGCTTCAGCCTCAACCGTGAGGCGATCCTTGTCCGACATCACGGCGACGGCGTCAATGTCGTGCCAGGCCTGCTTTTCGAAGCGCAGCCAGCGCTCGTACTGGCGGCGGGTTTCCCAATCTTCGCCGTTGCGGAGCATCTGCTCCTGCAGGTCGAAGGTGATGTCGTGTTCGACCAGGATCGAACGGGCGGGGCGGCATCGCGGGGCGTAGATGGCGGTCTGGGTGAACTCGAGTTGGGCGACGCGGGGCCGCCATTTGCGCATGACCTGGTCGAGCGCGGCGTCCATGTGCGGCGATTCGTATTCTTCGACGACGTCGGGGCGGCCCTGGTCGGGCAGCAGGTGAGTGGGGTAGCGCTTGACCAGGATGATCTCGACGGCGATGGCCTTCAACTCGTCGGCGACTGCGGTGAGGTCATCGGCGAAGGCGACCAGGATCTGGTCAAAGTCAGCCGCGCCGCAGCGCATGAGGTTGTACATGCGCACCGCGCCGCCGTGGGATAAAGGAAACGGGACGTAAGGGCTGACAATGAGCACGCGGGGCTTGCCGCGATCGGCATGGCCGGGAAAGACGGCGATGGCGCCGCTGCCGATGGCGAGGATCCGCGCTTCGTCCAGGCAGCCGGCGGGAGGCGCCTGGAGCAGGCGTAGCGCCTTCGGGGCAAAGCCAAGTGCGGCTTCCGGCCATTTGATGAACCAGGGCTGCTCCGTGGCGAGCAGGTTCAGGCGGTCGATGGCATCGCGCCAGAGTTGGCCGAAGACAGCGGGCGTGACGACATGGCGGGCGAGGAAGCGTAGGTAGTTGTATTCGACGAAGGATTGCAGCAGTTCCGGCTTGTAGTAGCGGGTGGTGGTGGAGCGATGGAAGTGCGTGACGCGGGCGTTGGCTACGAAGACGGTGGGCCAGTTGCGCTGCCAGCCGCGCCAGCCGAGATCGAGATCTTCGACATAGGCCGGGGCGAGCCGTTCCTCGAAGCCGCCGAGTTGTTCGAGTTTGGCGGCGTCGTAGAGGGAACAGCCACCGCTGCCGTAGAGGACCCAGGTGCCGTCTTCGCCAGCTAACGGCTCGATGCAGCGCAGGGGGAAGTCGCGCAGTTCCCTTCCCTCCTCTTTGGAGTACCAGACGGCTTTCCCGGTCTCCTGGCGGCGCATGCCTTCGGGGAAGAGGATTTGAGCGGTGGCGCAGAACAGATCGGGGTTGCGGGAGAAGGCATCGAGCAGCGGTCCGAAGAAGCCGGGCTCGAGAATCATATCGTTGTTGAGCAGGCAGACGTGGGCGTACCGGGCGGCGCGGATCCCGCGGTTGACGGCTGCGGCGAACGATAGCGGATCCTTGCTTTCGATGACTGTGACGCCAGTAGCGGTGAGTGAGGCGGCGGTGCCATCGTCGGAGCCGTTATCGACGACGATGACCTCGCCCGGCGACGGCATCTGGGGCAGCAGGCTAGTCAGCAGCCGTTCGACCAGGTCCTTCCCGTTGCGGCTGGGAATGACGATCGAGACTCCGGCAGGGCGGGGTTGCGGAGGTGGGTCGGGTTGGACTGGAGCGATGCGCCGGACAAGGGAAGCAAGGCTACCGCCAATCCGCGAGGCCCAATAGAACAGCGGGCGTTTCAGCGCATGCGGATGGCGGAAGCGCCAAAGCCAGGTGTAGAGCCAGCCGCCCGGATTCGTCTGCCAGCGCAGCCAGCTCGTCAAGCGCCACTGGAAGTGCCGGGCGATGGTGCCCGCGCAGCGCGGGCGGAGCATGAAGTTATCCATGCTCTCGTTGAAGGCAATGAACTGCGCCGGCGCCAGGAAGAAGGCCAGCCACTGCATTTCCGGGTAGGGAGTGCGGCGTTCGAGGACGACTGCGGAGAGGCGGATGGCGTGGCCGCCCAGGGTGGCGCGGATGCGGTTGCGGTTCTCGGCCAGGGTGCGGTTGGGTTTGTAGGGGATCCACTTGCCGTGGGTGGGGGGGAACTCCGAGACGGTGTAGAGCGGGAGGTCGGGGTAGAGGGCGGCCATGCGGTCCAGGAACGGCCCGGCGAGAGCCTCCTTGCAGGACACAAAAGCCAGTTTGACGGCTGCCACGGCGGCCCTAGATGAGCGACTGCCAGTCCCAGCGGAGCGCGCCGGTGGTGCGGTAGTCGTGAAAGAAGGCGAGGGCCTGGAGGCAGAAGCCGGTGGAGACGGGGTTGGCGAACGGCATCAGTTGGCCGTCGCGGCGGCCGAAGCAGAAGCCGCCGTTCAGGCGCCGGTCGGGGCTGTCGTACTGGAAGCCAGGAATGGCGCGGGCCTCTTCGGCGGCGGCGGTGCGGTCGAGATCGACGTGGCCGGAGGCGGCGGCGAGGACGCGGACGCGCAGCAGTTGGGCGTAGACGTCGCTGCGGGCAAAGCCGGGGGCGATGTCGCGGAGGAACGCGGCGAGGCGGGGGATGCCGGCGGCGAGGCGGGTGCGGCACTCGGGGCGGCCGGCGACGGCGAGTAGCGCCTCCAAATAATAGGAGTAGGCGTGGAGGCGGTCCATGACGCGGAGGCGTTCGGGGGTGCCGGGCAGGAAGGCGTCGTCGTTATCCATGGCACGGCGGAGGGCGGTTTCGAACTCCGGCATGGAGAAGGCGTGCCAGGCGAGAGCGGATTTGGATTGGTAGCAGCCGGGGGCGTTGGACCAGGAGGAGCCGTAGGGGAGGGGGTCGGCCGCGGGCAGTTGGAGGATGGGGGCATAGCTGCCGCCGTTCTCAAAGCGGCGCATCCCGTGGACGCAAGCCTGGCCGAGGTCGCGAGTCCAGGCGGCGCCAGTCAGGCGATGGAAGTAGAGTAGGCCCCGGGTGATAATGCCGGAATCGAAGAAGTAGGCGCGGTTTTCGTCAGGATTGTTAGAGACGGGGTGTTCGAAAGGGAACAGTTGGAGGCGGTCATCCCAGGCGCCGCGCAGGAAATCGGCGGTGTGGGCAGCGGCGTCGCGGTAGGCGGGGTCGCCGGTGTACTCGTACAGGAAGCAGTAAGTACTAAGCGCGTAACCGGTGATTTCGGTGGAAGTACGGCGATTGGCCCCTTCCTTCACGAGATAGTACCGGGCCACGCCGCCGCCGGGTTCCTGGATGCCGGAATGCAGGAACCAATGGCCTGCCCGGCGGAGAACTTCGGTGACAGAGGAGACGGTGTCTGGGGTTGCTGTCGGCAAACCCCTGATTGTAACACCCCGGCGTGGTTCTGAACCTACTTGGCAAGGGTACCGGAGCGGCTGTTGGGTTGTCCGTTCCGGCGGCAGAGTCTACTTTCGATGCAGCCCCACTGGCGGGCGAATATGGTGGAGACGGCACGGACGTGACCTACACACTTGCGCAGTATACGTACTTGCAACTGCTGGACTTGTTGACGACGCTGGCGTTTCTGCTGCAGGGCGTACAGGAGGCCAACCCGGTGGTGCGGTGGGCCATGGAGCGGTCGCCGAACCCGGTGGTGGGATTGGTGCTGGTGAAGGCGTGTGCCCTGCTGTTGGGGGTGTATTGCTGGCGAGCGGACCGGCCGGGGTTACTGCAGCGGATCAATGTGATGTTTGCGTTGCTGGTGGCTTGGAATCTGGTGGCGTTGATATTGGGATCGGCGAATCGATAGTTCGGCTATAATCGCCGGGTGTTGCGTTTTATTCCGTACCTCTTTGCTTTTCCCCTTTTGGCGACAGTCCCCCCACCCGTTGGCGTCCCCTGCTCGCAATGCCATACCGGCACGGTAACGAATCCTGGCCGCGTCCTTGTGGATTTCACAAAGATAGCTTATGTTCCGGGGCAGAAACAGACCATCGGCGTGCACATTCTGCCGACGGCGGATACGCAGGCAATCAGCTTTCAATTGACGGCGCGGATGGGCGTGAACGACTCGCAGCAGGCTGGGACGTTCTCGCAGTCGGCGTCGGCGATTCGAATTGATACGGCGAATGGGATCGAGTATGTAAGCGGGGCGATCGGGTCTCGGATCACCGTGTTCGAGTGGACGCCGCCCGCGACGGGCGCTGGGCCGGTGCGGTTCTCGGTGAGCGCGGTAGCGGGGACTTTTGGGAATAGCACGGCGGATGGAAATGTGTACACGGCGAGTTATACGGTGCAGCCGGCGACGCGGGAATTGCCGGATGGGTACCGGTGGCAGTCGATCACGCTGCCCTTCGCCGGGAGCGTGGCGACGGGATTGGCGGATAACGGGACCATTGTGGGATACACGGGCACGAGTGGCTTCGTTCGTACCGCAAACGGCTCGGTGACGACATTCCAGTATCCGGGGGCGGCCCAGACCCTGCCGCGATCCGTGAATAGCGCGGGATTGGTGGTGGGCGAATATACGGAGAACGGCGGCGGGTCGCGAGCGTTTGTGCGGGCGGCGGATGGTACGTTGACGCCATTCCAACCGGCGCTGCTTGGCGCGCTGTATCACGTCAATGACAACGGGCTGGTAGCGGGGACGCTCGGCAGTTCGGCTGTGACGTTTCCGATCGCCAATCCGGCGAGTTTCAGTCTGCTGGATGCTGCTTCGGCGACTGGGATTGCGGCGAATGGCAATATCGTGGGCCGGTTTAACAACTCGGCTTACTGGCGGACTACGGATGGGGTGATGCGGGGCGTTTCGATGTGTTCGGGCGGAACGCGAGGCACTTGGTTCCAACTCAAGATCAACGGCGATCACCAAATTGCGGGCAGTTGTAGTGTGGCTTATCTCGGGGGCGGGTTCACCGGCCATTTCGTGATGGCCGAGGGCGGACGACGGTGGACGCCGCCGGATTCATTGCCGGTGATCGACCAGACCGAATCGGGGATGCTCCTTGTGGGGAGCCAGTTGAACGGGGCAGTGAATTTACTGACACCGTGCACCGGCACTGCTTCGGTAACGACGCTGAACGTGGGGGCTGGTGGGGGCCCGATGAATGTGCCGGTGCAGCCGAGTGCGGGTTGCAGTCTGCTCATTACCAGAGACGCCACATGGTTTGATGCGCCGTCTCAGGCCACGCAGGCATTCCAACTGAACGTGCCGCCCAATGGAGGGATCGCGCCGCGGACGGCTGAAATCCGCGTCGGGGGAACAACGGTGACGCTGACGCAGGCAGGGTCACCGTGCGTGTATGCGCTGAACGTCAACCGCACCACGATTGTTTCGACGGGCGACGCGGGTGGCGTGGGCAACGTTACCTCCCAAGCCGGTTGCGCCTGGGAAGCGAGCAGCGATGTGCCGTGGATCGTGCTGTCGGGGGCGTCGGGAACTGGTACCGGCACGTTCGGCTTTACCATCCTCCCCAACAACGGCCCGCAAACCCGCACGGGCATCATCTACGCGGGCGACAAGGCTGCCGTCCTGCTGCAGGCGGGCGGAGCGGCGTGTACTTACACGGTCAGCCCGCAATCGCTGAGTCTGGCGCAGAGCGGCGCGACGGGGCCGATTACGGTGACGACCGGTGCCGGTTGCGCGTGGACGGCAACGAGTTCCTCGGCGAACCTAAATCTGAGTCCGCAGGCGGGGACGGGCAATGGGACCGTGACGTTCGTCGCGGGTCCGAACTTGGCGGCATCGGCGGTGACTTCCCAGTTGACCATTGCCGGTATCACCGTCCCGGTAACGCAGTCGGGGTCGGCGAACATCAGCCTGCGCTATACGCCGGTCACACCCTGCCGGGCCGTGGATACGCGGTTGGGATCGGGCGGGCGCTTCTCGGCGGGCGAGACGCGCGCGTACCCGCTGTTCTCGGCGCCGTGCGGGATTCCGAACAACGCGCGGGCGGTGGCGATGAACGTTACCGCGGTGCCGCCGGGACCGCTGAGTTACGTCACCGCGGGACCGGCGAGTGCGCCGCTGCCGCTGGTATCAACCCTGAATTCGTTCAACGGGC
Organism: uncultured Candidatus Solibacter sp.; assembly: GCA_964385495.1. GTDB lineage: Bacteria > Acidobacteriota > Terriglobia > Bryobacterales > Bryobacteraceae > CADEFT01. The sequence continues at coordinate 34,062 of CAYLPH010000025.1, read as the reverse complement.
GGGTGGTGGCGAACTTCGCAATCGTGCCCGCTGCTTTCTCGACGGTGGCGGTGCAGTTCTTCGCATCGAACGCGACGGACCTGATCGTGGATGTCATGGGGTACTTCTCGCCGGCCGCGGATCAGGGGTTGCAGTTCTATCCGCTGGCGCCGTGCCGGGTGGCGGATACGCGTCCGAACAGCAGCCTGGCGGCGGGCGGCAGCCGCAGCTTCGCGATGCGCGGGGTTTGCGGCATTCCGACGAATGCGCAGGCTTACTCGATGAATGTGACAGCCGTGCCGCCGCAAGGGTTGGCGTTCGTGACGGCATGGCCCACCGGGCAGGCGCGGCCGAATGCGTCGACGCTGAACGCGTTTGACGGGTCGGTGGTGCCGAACGCGGCGATTATCCCGGCGGGGACGAACGGCGAAATCAGCCTGTACGCCTCCGACGCAACCGACTTGGTTCTAGACGTGAACGGTTATTTCGCGGCGCCGGGGACGGGCGGGTTGAACTTCTATCCGCTGGCGCCTTGCCGGGTGGCCGATACGCGGGTGTCGCAGACGACCATCCCGCTACAATCGACGGCTCGATTCGCGCCGCCGGTATGCGGAACGCCGGCGAATGCACAGGCCTATTCGCTGAACTTCACGGCGGCGCCGCAGGGGTACCTGGGCTTTGTCACCACCTATCCGGGGGGGACGGCGCGGCCGCTGGCGTCGACCTTGAATTCCTGGAACGCGCAGATCGTGGCGAACGCCGCGATCGTGCCCGCGGGAGGCGACCTTACGGTGGAAGCGTTCGCCTCCAATCGCACGGATCTGATCGTCGACATTAACGGCTATTTCGCTCCGTAGCGGCACCTCAAAACGAGGTACACTCTCTGCGATGCGTTCCCTGTCTGCTCTCGTCCTGCTGGCTTTGCCGCTGTCTGCCGGATTCCCGCCGCCACCCGCGAAAACGGGGGCTCCGGGGGATGGGCGTTGCAGTGAATGCCATAGCGCTTCGGTGACGAATCCCACGCGAGTGATTGTGGATTTCACGCGGCTGGCGTACACCCCTGGGGTGCCGCAGACGATTGGGGTACACGTGCTGTCGAACAATACCGCGCCCTATACGGGATTCCAGATCACGGCGCGGCTGGGGTCGAACGAATTGCAGCAGGCAGGGAGTTTTGTCTCACGGCTGGATACGATCGGCGTGCAGACACTGAATGGGATCCAATATGCGAATCACACGGGTCGCGGCGGGTCGCAGATTTACATTTTGGAGTGGACACCGCCGGCGACGAATGTTGGCCCGGTGCGGTTTTACGTAAGCGCGGTGGCGGGGGACGCCAACGGCGTGCCGGACGGGAACGTGGCGACGGCGAGCTATACGCTACAGCCCGCGACTCGCGATCTGCCGCCGGGGATCCGGACGGAGACCTTTGCGGTGCCGGGGAGCAATTTCAACACCTATCCGGCGGCGATTTCGAATAGCGGCGTGATCGTAGGGCCGCTGTTTACCAGCCCGTCGAACCGGGCTGAGTCCGGCTTTATCCGGGCGGCGGACGGCACGTTTTCGACATTCACGTTGCCGGGAGCGGCTGAAGTTTTCCCAACCGGGGTGAATACGGCGGGGCAGATTGTGGGCTACTACGCGCCATTGACGGGAGGCAACTTCCGGGCGTTTCTGCGCAACCCCGATGGCAGCGTCACGTTCCCGACGTTCCCGGGGACCGATGCCGTGCAGCCGATGGCGATCAACGATTTCGGGCAGGTGGTGGGAAACTTCGGGAGCCTGGCGATTACGTTTCCGTTCGCCAATCCCAGCGCGTACACCTTCTTTGATGTGGCGCCGGGGAATGCGACAGCGTATGGGGTGACGAATGCGGGGCGGATTATCGGGCGGTTCAACAATTCGTTGTATGTGCGGTCGGCGGCTGGCGACGTGATGGGGGCGTCGGTGCAGGAAGGGCCGGCATTGGGTGCGGCGCTGAGCGATTCCAACCAAGTGACGATGCGTTTCGCGACGACGGGCGCGGTGGTGGCGGAGAATGGGCGGCGCTGGCCGTCGAACCTGAACGTGATTCCTTATGGGCAGAACGAGGCGGGGGTCGTGGTAGGGAAAGCCAGCGCCGGCACGAATGCGATTTCGGTGTACACACCGTGTACGGGGTTTGTGGGCGAGACGGGGTTTATCGTGCCGGCGGCTGGGGGGACGGTGGCCACGAACCGTGTGGCGGAAACGGGTTGCCAGTTGTTTGTCGAGAACAGCGCGCCTTGGGTGACCGTGACGCAGACGGGTACCGGGTATAACCTGCAGGTGGCGGTTAACAACAGCACCAGCGAACGGACCGCGAATGTGCGAATTGGCGGGACGGTGGTCTCGATCCGCCAGCAGGCGACGGCGTGTACGACGGCGTTCGGGGCCTCGGCTTCGACGTTTGGGGCGACGGGCGGGGGAGGATTAGGCGTGGTAACGGCGCCGGCGGGCTGTCAATGGGTGGTGACGTCGAACCAGCCGTGGGTGAGCCTGTCGCAGGCGAGCGGCGCGGGCAATGGCGGCTTTGCATATGGAGTGGCGGCGAATCCGGGAACGCAGCAGAGGACGGCGACGTTGACGCTGGGCACGCAGACAGTGGCCATCCTGCAGGCGGGGGCGGCGGCATGCTCATATTCGATTTCGCCCTCCGCGGTAAGTCTAGCGGGTACGGGGGCCACGGGCACGATCAACATCCAGACGGGCGCGGGCTGCGCGGTCAGTAACGTTAGCCCGGCGAGTTGGATTACGCTGAGCGGTGGTCCGGCGAGTGGGCCGGGGAGCGTGACGTACACGGTGGCGGCGAACCCGCTGGCAGCGGCGCGTACCGCCGAGATCAGCATTGCCGGGCTGCCGGTGACGGTGACGCAGGCGGGGAACGCGGCGCTGGAGAGCTATCGCTACGTGCCGATCACACCATGCCGGTTAGTGGATACGCGGCTGACCAACGAGTTGCTGGTGGCCGGCGGCAGCCGCAACTACACGCTGCCGAACTTGAATTGCGGGATTCCGGCGAGTGCGCGGGCGGTGGCGATCAACCTCACGGCGGTGCCGCTGGGGCCGCTGGCGTTCCTGACGATTCACCCGTCGGACCAGCCGCGGCCGCTGGTGAGCACGCTGAATTCGTTTAATGGGCGGGTGGTGGCGAACCTGGCGATTGTGCCGACCTCGGCGGCGGGCGAGGTGACGCTGTTCGCTCCGGCGCCGACGCACGTGGTGATGGATGCGATGGGCTACTTCGTACCGAGGACAGTGGCCAGCGCCCTGCAGTTTTATCCGGTGGCGCCGTGCCGGGTGGCCGATACGCGGGTGGGCGGCGCGACGAAGCTGAATAACAACAGCCGCAACTTCCCGGTTCGGACGGTGAACTGCGGGATCCCGCCGAGTGCCAGCGCGTACGCGTTGAACATAACGGCCGTGCCGACCGGGGCGTTGGCGTATATCACGGCGTGGCCGGCGGGACAAGCGCAGCCCGTGGCGTCGACATTGAACTCGTTTGATGGGCAGGTGGTGCCGAATGCGGCGATCATCCCGGCGGGGACCAATGGCGAGGTGAGCCTGTTCGCGTCGAATGAGACGGATGTGGTGATAGATGTGAACGGATACTTTGCGCCGCCGTCGGCGGGCGGATTGGACTTCTATCCATTGGCTCCGTGCCGGGTGGCGGATACACGGACGACATTCGGGACACTGGCGCCGGGAGGGACGGCGGCGTTCCTGACGGCGGGGTGCGGGACGCCGGCTACGGCGAAGGCGTACTCGCTGAACTTTACGTCAGTGCCGCAGGGGTATCTAGGGTTTGTGACGGCGTATGCGGGTGGGACGACGCGGCCGCTGGCGTCGACGCTGAATTCCTGGAATGGGCAGATTGTGGCGAATGCCGGGCTGATTCCGGCGGGGCTGGATCTGAGTGTCGAGGCGTACGCTTTGAATGCTACGGATTTGATTTTGGATATTAATGGATATTTCGCGCCGTGATTTAGGGGGTGGGGCCAAGGTCGGTATGGGTGAAGTCGTTCCCGACATAAAGCAGCGGGTAGCCAGTCAAGGCAGCGAAGGCGTAGGAAATGCAGTCTCCATAGTTAAGAGCAGCACGGTGGCGGCCGTTGCCGAATCGCAAGAACGCTTCCGCTGCCACTTCAATGTGTTGGGGAGTAAACGGCATAATCTCGACCCCCAATTGGCCGAGAAGACCGAGAACCAGCGCCAATGGGTCGCGGCTGGGAACGCGGGAACTGAGAACCATCACCGTTTCGAGCACAGTGGGAGCTCCCACGATGACCCGCCGAGCCTCGAGTATCTGGCCCAAAAGCAGCTCACTACCGGGTTCCCGCAACTGGATGGCAAGGATAGCCGACGAATCAAGGACCAAGCTAGAACCCCAGGAGCTCTTCTATTTCCTGCTTCGAGACGGGCTTTCCCAACGCCTCGGGCGCAATGTGCGGCCAGACAGAGCGTTCCAGATAGCGCAGGACGGAGGCTCGGCGGTCCGCCTCAGGACGAACAGCGGTCAATCGCGTCTTGCGTTCGATTAAGGCAACGCGGATCGCCTCTGTCTTGGACTCATGGGCTAGTTCGGCCACTTCTGTCGCCAGCCGTTCGACATCGGCATTCTTGATATTCAGGCCCATGCAGAAGTTATACCATAGATTCTACCCTCGGTAGAATCGCAGATCCCTGTAGAGCGCGGCCGCGGTCAGTTTGCGGTGCGTTTGGCCTGGTGGGCGTCGCACTCGCAACAATCGCTGCAGCGGAAGCACTTGCCGCAGAGGTGGTTGCCACAGGCGTCCTTGGTGCAATAGACACAGATGTCGTTGGACGGCTCTTCGCAGATCGAACAGGTAAACGTCATGGTTCCGGCGGTTGGCTGATTCACGGTCTCCCCTGCTTAGTGGACGGCTTCTGGGTTGGCGGGATGTCGGGGGCGGGGCGGCTGAGGATGGTCATGCAGCGCTGGGCCTCTTTGAGGGCGACGGCCTGCTCCTGCTCCTGGCTGAGCGATAGGTCCATCAGATATTGCCGCAGTTTGCCGCGAGTCACGGAATTTTCCGTCACCAAGGCGCTCATGGCCTGCGCCACCTGCTGGCTTTCGTAGCGGCCCGCCCCTTCGCCGAGGGACACCAGAACGGTTTCTAACGTCTGGAGACGGAAGAAGGCGTCGAGGGCAAGCGAGAGCTTTTCGGGATTGGCGGCAAGGCGGGAGCCCACCAACTTCAGATAGTCGGCCTCGCGCTGGACGGACTGCTGCTGGCCACGATAGCCGTCGGAGGCGCCCTTGGCGATCCAGGTGTCGATCTTTAGGGCGGTGACGGCCTGGCGGTAGCGGTCGGCCTGGCCGGCGAGTTGCGCCAGCGTGGAACGCATATCCCACGCCGGCGCGATGCCGTCTTGCGCGGATACGAGCGAAGGGAAAAGCAGCAGCCAAACTGCCCAGGACTTCATCCCCTTCAGTGTACCGCCGTAGGACCTTACTTCATGGGCGAAAAGTCGGTGGAGTCGAGAAAGACGCTCTCCACCTTCTGGACGAGTTTGCCGTTCACTTCGCTGGCCTTGGCGGCTTTCTGCCATTCGGGGTCGGCACGGAAGGCGTCCCAGTTCTTTTTGGCCTGTTCGCGGCTTTCGTGGGTGATGAGATAGACCAGGGTGTTGGCGCTGGCGGGGGCATCCTGGGGGACGCCGTACCAGACATTCTTCATCCCGTGGCGTTCGAAAATCTTGAGGGTATGATTGCGGAAGCGCGCGAGCAGGTCGTTTAACTTGCCTTCGTTCGCGTAGTAGGTCCGCATTTCGTAGACGCGGCCTTTGGCGGCCGCTTCGCCTTTTTGTTCTCCCATGGTGAAACCAACAGCGAAGATAACCGCCGTAAAGACAACTTGCAACCAGAATTTCTTCATCGCCATATCATACCCCTGGGGGAGGGTGGGGAAAACGGGGTTGCGGGGTTTCCCTTAGACCTAAGGGGCGAATCAGGGCGAACCGCTGAAGGACCGGGGTGAAAACCGCCGATTGACGGGATCGGGTTCGGGGGGTAGTCTTAAAGGAGCGGGAGTCCGGATGACGCGTTACCTTCCCTCGAAGCAATACCAGTACGCCGGTGTGGCCGCCATGGCCTTGGCTCTGGTGTGCGCCTGCGTAGCCACGCAGTTCTCATTAGCATGGATCGCCGCCGGCCTCTTTCTGGCCACCGGCTCACTTTTACTGCTGCTGGCGCTGATGCCCGCCATTGAGATCCACGATACGCACTTGGCGATCGGGGACCGCATTGTGGCGTGGGATGAGATCCGGCGGCTGGACCGGACGGGCTTCATCAGCCCTCTGATCGTAAACCTGACGCTGGCGAGTGGGCGGCGGATTCTATTGGTATATCCGGGCGGATTGGATGCTTCCAACGCGCTGCTGCGGCATCTGCGGCGGATGACGCGGGAAGCGCTGATCGACGGTATCCCGCACCGGCAGTTCTGGGGCGAATCGATCCCGCAGGAATCGCAACGGCGCTCGCTGCCCTCTCCGAAGTATCAACTGCTGCGGCCGGAGGATGAAGCGGATGTCGAGCGGCTGTACCAGAAACTCAAATCGGTAGGCCATTTCGACCGTTCGGATGAGAAGTAAGTCCGGGCGAGGCGGCGGAGGGCGCCGCTGGCTTGGCCGGCTCATCCTATTTCTCCTGCTGGCCGGCATCGCCGGTTACCTGACCCGCGCGAGTTGGCTTCCGCAAATCGGTCTATTACTCATCAACAACCAGGAACCCCTGCGCGCCGACGCGATTCTGGTGCTGGCCGGGGACGACCGGGGCGACCGGCTGCTGCGCGCGGCCGAACTTTCGCAAGCCGGTTACGGACCGTTGGTGTATGTGTCCGGCTCGGGTGGGGTATTCGGGCAGGATAGCAGCGAACTGGCACGGCGTTACGCGGTGGCGAAGGGTTATCCGGAGGGCATCTTCCGAAACCTGCAGCATGACGCGGATTCGACCCGCGAGGAGGCCGCCATGGCGTTGCGGCGGTTGCGGGCCGACGGCGTGAAACGGCTGAACGTAGTGACCAGCGATTACCATTCGGCACGCACGGCGCGGGTGTTCCGGCGGCTGGCGGGAGACATCGAGTTCCGGGTGGTGGCATCGCGGAGTTGGAACTTCCAGTACGACAACTGGTGGCAAACGCGGCGTTCGCAGAAGATGCTATTCCTGGAGTACACGAAGAGTGTGGCGGACCTGTTTGGCATCTAAAAGGGAGAGCAACGCGTGAAGCAAACCATCCGCCAGCTCTGGCCCTACGTGATGCGGCACCGGCGTTCGCTGTACCTGGGTTTTGGGGCGCTGATTATTAAGGACTGCCTTGTGATCGCTCAGCCACTGCTGATCCGGAGCGGGATTGACGCCGTGATCAATGGCCTGGAGTTGCGGTGGCTGCTGCTGTTTTGCGCGGCCCTGGTTGCGGTGACGGCGACGAAGGGCGTCTTTCAATACCTGATGCGGATCCACCTGGTGGGGCTGTCGCGCGATGTGGAGTACGATCTTCGCAACGATATCTATACGCACCTGACGCGGCTGTCGCCGGACTTCTTCTACCAGTACCGCACCGGGGATGTGCTGTCGCGGTCGACCAGCGATTTGAATGCGGTGCGCATGATGATGGGTCCAGGCGTGATGTATTGGTTTGAGACGATGCTCACGTTCCTGCTGGCGATCGTGGTGATGCTGAGCGTGGATTGGCGGCTGACGCTGGTGGCGCTGCTGCCGGCGCCGGTGATTTCCCTGGTAGTGATCTCCTTCGGGCGCAAGGTGCACGAGCGCTTTGAGCGGCTGCAAGCGCGGTTTGCCGAAATCAGTTCGCGCGTTCAGGAGAATCTCGCGGGGGTGCGGGTGGTGCGCGCCTACGGCCAGGAGGAGCACGAAGTAGAACTGTTTGATCATCACAACCGCAGCTATGTGAACGAGGCGGTACTGCTGGCGCGGACCACGTCGACCTTTCAACCGCTGTTGCAGTTTCTGATTAACTCGACGTTCCTGATTGTGCTGTTCGGGGGCGGGATGGCGTTGCTGAACGGGCGGATCACGCTGGGCAGCTTCGTGATGTTCCAGACGATCATGGGAATGCTGATCTGGCCGATGATCGCGTTTGGGTGGGTGGTGAACCTGATGCAGCGGGGGATGGCGAGCATGGCTCGGATCAACGATATGCTGCACTTTACGCCGTCGATTGCGGCGCCCGCCAATCCGGTGCCGCTGCCTGCACCGTTGCGCGGCGTTATCGAGTTTGACGATGTAAAGCTGGCGTATGATGGGCGGCTGGCGCTGGACGGCGTTCGCATTCGTATCGAAGCCGGGCAGACGGTGGCGATCGTGGGGCCGACGGGGAGCGGGAAGACGTCGCTGGTGAACCTGTTGGCGCGACTGGTGGATCCGGCCGAAGGGCGCGTGCGAGTGGATGGGATAGACCTGCGCGAGGCCGACCCGCAGGAACTCCGGCAGCAGATGGGCATCGTGCCGCAGGAGAGTTTTCTGTTCAGTTGTTCGATTGCGGATAACATCGCGCTGGGGGTACCGGGCGCGGCGCGGGAGGCAGTGGAAGAGGCGGCGCGGGTGGCCGGGTTGACGCCGGATCTGTCGAGTTTTCCAGAGGGCCTGGATACGGTGATTGGCGAACGCGGCATTACGCTGTCGGGCGGCCAGAAGCAGCGGACCGCGATTGCCCGCGCGATTCTGCGCAATCCGCGTATTCTGGTGTTGGACGATTCGCTATCGGCGGTGGACACGCTGACCGAGGAACGCATTCTGCATGAGCTGACCGAGGTAAGAGAAGGGCGCACGACGATTCTGATCTCGCACCGCGTGAGCACGATCCGGCAGGCGGATGTGATTTACGTGCTGGAGAACGGGCGAGTGGTGGAGCAGGGCACGCACGACGAACTGCTGGCGCAGGGAGGCCAGTACGCGGCGCTGCACGAAAAGCAACTGATCGAAGAGGAACTGGAAACAATTTAGGAACCGGTATGGCTTCGCTGAGCGGCTATCTTCGTCTGCATTATCTCTTCGACATCTGCGATGAGATCGACCTGGAGAAGCTGCGGGAACTGCTGCATGTGGAGCGGCCAGACCGGCAGGCCGGGGCGCGGCACCAGGCTCCCGGCTATGTGCGGTTCGAACGGCCGCCGCTGGAAGAGTGGCTGCCGGCGCTGCGCCTGCCGGGCGGCGAGCATTTCCCGGCCCGCGTACGGTACTTCGATTACGGCGTGGTAGGGCTGCAGATGGAGCTGCCGTTCGAAGCGGTGTCCTGGCCGGAGTTGATTGGGTTGGCCAGCCGGTGGATTGCGACAGCGGAGTTGGAGAGTGTGGCGGAGGCGGCGGTGCAGGATCGTATGAAGGCGATCGGCCCGGCGCTGCAGAAGCCTTTCACGCGGCTGATCAACGAAGATTACGCGGTGATCGAGCTGCGGTCGGTATTGGAGGACGATGGCGTGGAGATCAACGCGCCGGTCCTACTGGAACGCTATGGCAACGAAATCGCGCAGGTGGTACGAGGCGAGTTGGGGCCGCTGAGCGCTGCCGAGCGGCAGGAGGTGCTGAGTTCTTCGCTATCTTATGCTCCAACCGATTTGCTGGTGGTGGGTTGGACGGCGGCGCTGGTCTACGATACCGAAGCCGAAGGCGCGGCGATGACAGTGGGTCTGCTGGAGTATGCGAACACGCAGCTCCTGGAGTTCCGCCACTACGATGAGTTCCTGACCAGCGTGCTGCGCGATGTCTATCAACTGGTGGACCGGCAGCCGGGCATTCTGCGGCGCTGGCGCATGGCCGGCGAGGCGGAGAAGCTGAATACGGTGCGGCTGGACATCATGGAGTTGAGCGAGCGCACGGACAACGCCATCAAGTTCCTGAGCGATATGTATTATGCGCGGGCGTACCGGCTGGCGGCGGCGCGCATCGGCGTGCCGGACTACCGGTCGCTGGTAGAGGACAAGCTGCGTACGGCGGGCGAACTGTACCGGTTCCTGATGGATGAGTTTCATCACGGCCGTGCGTTTGTGCTGGAGTTGATGGTCGTAATCATCCTGATCATCGACCTGATATACCTATTCAAGGGCAAGACACTGTGATTGATACGCACCATCATCTATGGAAGTATGCGGCGGCCGAGTATGGCTGGATCGGCAAGGGCATGGATGTGCTCAAGCAGGACTTCCTGCCGGCGGATTTGAAGCGGGAGATGGATGCCGCGGGAGTAACGGGCGCGGTGGCGGTGCAGGCGCGGCAGACGCTGCAGGAGACCGAATGGCTGCTGGATCTGGCTTCCAAGCACGCGTACATGCTGGGTGTGGTGGGTTGGGCGCCGCTGATCGATCCGAAGGTCGGCGGAGTTCTGGAGCGGTTTGCGAAGCATCCGAAGTGCAAAGGCATGCGCCATGTGCTGCATGATGAGGCCGATGACAATTACATGCTGCGGGCGGATTTCCAGCATGGGGTGGCGGCGCTGCGGCCGTTCGGGCTGGTGTACGACATTCTGATCTTCGAGAAGCATCTGCCGCAGACGATCAAGTTCGTGGATTCGCATCCGAACCAGGTGTTCGTGGTCGATCATATTGCCAAACCACGGATTCGCGATGGGGCGATGTCGCCGTGGCGGGAGAACATTCGCGAGTTGGCGAAGCGGCCGAATGTGCACTGCAAGATATCGGGCATGGCGACGGAGGCGGATCACGCCAAGTGGACCCCGGCGCAGTTGAAGCCTTACTACGAAGTGGTGCTGGAGGCTTTCACGCCGAAGCGGCTGATGTTCGGCACCGATTGGCCGGTTCTGCGCTTGGCCGGTACGTATCCGAAGTGGGCGGCGCTGGTGAAAGAATGGATTGCACCCCTGAGCGCGAGCGAACAGGAGCAGATCCGGACGGCGACGGCGAAGCGGGTTTACCGCTTGTGAGCCGGCTTTAGGCCGGTGAAGATGAGGTCGACGGTGCGTTCGGGCCAGCGGGGTTCGGGCGGTCCCCCGGCGAGATAGGCGGCGTAGAAGCTCCCAATCAACATCGAAATGGCCGGTTCGAGGTCGGCGTGCTTGCCGATCTCGCCCGTTTGCCGCGCCTGCGTGAGGATCTCGCGCACCATGGCGCGGCGCGGCTCGACGAGGCGTTCGCTATCGTATCGTAATCAGACAAGGAGAATCCATGAATATAGCGATTATTGGCGCAGGCAGCGTCGGGCAGGCGTTAGGAACGGCGTTCGCGCGGGTGGGCCATACGGTGACATTTGGGGTGCGGCGGCCGGATTCGGTGGAATCGAAGGCGCTGCCGGGCGCGGCGGTTTCGATGCAGGATGCCGTGGATGCGGCGGGCGTAGTAGTGGTAGCGCTACCGTGGCCGGCGACCCAGGGCGTGCTGGAGGGATTGACGGGGTGGGAAGGCAAGATCCTGCTGGATGCCACCAATCCGATCAAAGAAGGGCTGGCGGGGTTGGAAGAAGGCCCCAGCGGCGGGGAGAAGGTAGCCGGATGGGCGAAAGGCGCGCGGGTGGTGAAGGTCTTCAACACCACGGGGAACAACAACATGATCGACACGGCGTACGCCCAGGGTAAGCCGGTGATGTTCTACGCCGGTGACGATGCGGAGGCGAAACGGACGGCCGGGGAGTTGGTGTCGGCAATTGGGTTCGAGGCGGTGGATGCGGGTCCGCTAAAGAATGCGGCGTTGTTGGAGTCGGCGGCGATGCTGTGGGTCTGGCTGGCGGTGTTCGGCAAGCAAGGGCGCAACTTTGCCTACGCACTGCTGCGGCGGTAGGCGAGGTTGAAACGGGGGCGGGTAAGATAAAGGCTCGCCCTCATGAAGACACCGAAGAAACTGACCTTAGCCGGGACGCGGGCCCTGACCGCGCGCATGGCGTTCAACCAGTCGTTGGGATTGCGGGTGGCGAAGGTGCATGCCGATGGGGTGACGATTGAGATCCCGATGCGGGACGATTTGCGCAATCTTATGGGCGTGCTGCACGGCGGGGTGAGCGCGACGATTGCCGATGCGGCGGTGGGAATCGCGGTGACACGCCATTTCGGCGGCGCGCGGCTGGCCACTACGGTGGAGTTGAAGATCAACTATTTCCGTCCGGTGGAGAAGGGGAAGGTGGTGGCGCGGTCGCGATTGTTGCGGGTGGGGCAGCATCTGGTGGTGGGCAGCGTGGAGTTAACGGACGAAGAGGGAAACTCGACGGGCTTTGCCACTGCCACCTACATGTTGCTGGGTACAATGAAGAGATGAGCCAGCCGGAGACGCTTGTTGCCGCCAGTGGGGCGGTGTGCAGCTTCCCGCAGGCGTTTTCCCGGGTGGCCGATCTGCAGGGATCGCTGAACCAGGCGATCAAGGGAAAGGCCGAGGTGGTGCGATTGAGCCTGGTCTGTCTCATCGCGCGCGGCCACCTGCTGATGGAAGATGTGCCTGGCGTGGGGAAGACGACGCTGGCGCATGCGCTGGCGAGGTCGGTGCAGTCTTCCTTCCAGCGATTGCAGTTCACTTCCGATATGCTGCCGAGCGATGTGCTGGGAGTGACGATCTACAACGCCCACAGCGCGGAGTTCGAGTTTAAGCCTGGGCCGATATTCACGCATTTTCTGTTGGGCGATGAGATTAACCGGGCGACGCCGAAGACGCAGTCGGCACTGCTGGAGGCGATGAACGAGCGGCAGGTGACGATCGACGGGCGGTCGTATCCGCTGGCCGAGCCCTTCATGGTGATTGCGACGCAGAACCCGGTGGAGCATCACGGGACGTATCCGCTGCCGGAATCGCAATTGGACCGGTTTCTGTTAAGGCTGCGGATTGGGTATCCGGATCCGGCGAGTGAGCGGGAGATCCTGCGGGATGGGGGCAGGCAGGGCGAGACGCGGCCGGTGTTGACGGGTGAGGAATTGGTGGAGATGCAGAATCTGGCGCCGCGGGTGCGGGTGGACGATGCGCTGACGGACTACATGCTGGAGATCGTGAAGCGGACCAGGGAGCATGAGTCGCTGGCGTTGGGGGTGAGCCCGCGGGGAGCGCAGGCGCTGTATCGGGCGACGCAGGCGTTGGCGATGGTGGAAGGGCGAGAATATGCGATTCCGGACGATGTGAAGCGGCTGGTGTCGCCGGTGTTCGCGCACCGCGTGATGTTGAGCCATCGGGCGGCGGCGGGACAGCGATTGCAGGATGGGGCGGAGCGGGTTTTGCAGGAGATTTTGACGTTTGTTGAGGTGCCGTTGTGAGGAGCGGTGAGCTTTCAGCTTTCAGCTATCAGCTTTCAGCGGATTTAGACTAGCTCCAAACGGATTTGCCGGCCGACAGCTTGGGCGGCCTTCTGCAGGGTGGCGAGCGTTACGGCATCGTAGCCAGGATCAAGAAGACGGTCTAGGGCGGCACGGCTGGTTCGCATGCGGCGTGCCATTTGGGCCTTGCTGACGTTTTGCTCGCGCATGGCGGCTTCTATTTGACGGGCGAGGACGCGCTTGATTGCGGAGGAGGTGGCGGATTCATAGATGCCTTCCTCGCGCAGCCAACTGTCAAAGGATGATCCAACGTTACTCTTTTTCATCGATTCCCTCCGCATTTCCGACTACGCGCCAGTTCGAGATCCGGCTTCGGCGTCTTCTGGGACTTCTTCACGAACCCGTGCAGTAGAACCATTGCGGATTGCTCGACCGTAAACAAAACCCGGGCGATCTGACCCTTAGTGAGGTTACTACGAACCTCCCACAAACCGTCTCCCAGGTTGCGAACAAGCGGCATCCCAATGGGCCATCCGAACTCAACGTCCTTGATATCCTCTCCGATGATTCGCCGGTCCGCGGGCTCTAGCGACTTCAGCCAGTCCCGGACGGGCTCCCGACCGCTATCCAGGCGGTAGAAATAAGCTGGGAGGCGCTTCAGAACAGGCTCCAAGCTGGATAGTACCATTTTCGGTACACATCAGCGCCTGATCTTGAGAAGGGGCTCTCAGGTCTACACTAAGATACAGCCATGCGTACTGCAATCATCGGCTTGCCCATGACCGGCAAGACCTCCTTATTCACCATCCTTACGGGTGTGCACGAAGCCGCGCGGGTTGGATCGATGGAGACGCGGGTGGGGATCTCGAAGGTGCCGGATCCGCGGCTGGAGGCGCTGGCGGCGATTTTCGATCCGCCGAAGGTGACGCACGCGGTGGTGGAGTACGTCGATTTCCCGGCGATCTCGAAGGAAGCGTTGCGGGATCCGCAGTATCTGGCCAGCCTGCGCGTGGTGAATACGCTGGCCCATGTGTTGCGGCTGTTCGAAGATCCAACGGTGCCGCATGAGAAGGGCAGCGTGGATCCGATGCGCGATCGGGACGATGTCGATACCGAGTTGATCCTGAGCGACCTGGTGGTGGCCGAGAAGCGGCTGGAGAAGGTGGAGAAGGATCGCAAGAAGATTCGCACCGCGGAACTGGATCACGAATACGAAGTGCTGGTGCGCTGCAAGGACGTGCTGGAGTCGAACACGCCCCTGCGCGAGGCAACGTTCAGCGATGACGAAGAGAAACGCATTCGCGGATTCCAGTTTCTGTCGTTGAAGCCGATGCTGTATGTGGTCAATGTTGGCGAGGAAGGTGCCGGGCGGCTGGCGGAGGTGGAAGCGGAGTATACGGAGAAGTTGGGGAATCGGCCGGCGACGAAGGTAGCGGCGGTGTGTGGCAAGGTGGAGGCCGAGTTGGCCGAGTTGAGCGCGGAGGAAGCGGCGGAGTTGATGGCGAGCTATGGGTTGAGCGAGCCGGGGTTGAACCGCATCATCACGGCTACGTATTCGCTGCTGGGGTTGATGAGTTTCCTGACGGCCGGCGAGACGGAAGTGCGGGCGTGGACGATTCCGCAGCAGAGCAAGGCCCCCCAAGCGGCGGGCGCGATCCATAGCGATTTTGAGAAGAAGTTCATTCGCGCCGAGGTGGTGAACTGGAAGAACCTGGTGGATCTGAAGGGGTATCCGGGAGTGCGGGAGAAGGGACTGCTGCGGCTGGAAGGGAAGGAATACATCGTCAAGGATGGCGATGTGCTGGTCATTCGGCACAGTTAGCTGTAGTTGAATCGGGCGGTGGCGGGTCTTAGTGAGTGAATGCACATCATACTGCTGTTCCTGGCCGCGATCAGCTGCGTTCACGGCCAGATACAACTGACCGAGTTGACGACCACCGGCGATGGCAGCGAGGTCTACTTTCGATCTGTTCTGCCATTGCAGAGCGAGGCAGCGGAGCCAGCGATCGTGCCGGGACGGATCTTTCGGGTCGAGCGGGGCGGACTCGAACTTCATCAAGCGCGTGAGCGGTCGAATCCAGATTCCCCTGGCCTTACCAACTTCTTCGATCTCGTGCGGGTCAGCACGAGTCGTGATGGCCGAGTCGTCGCCGTGGTTGGGGAGCGCTCCTGCGTAATCAGTTCGTCGTTCTGCTACGGTGCACCTGTTTGGCAGACAGATATCACAGGTCTGCCTGGCGGCCCCGTAAGCGTGCCAGGCGCTGGACACATAAGCGGCAACGGACAGTATCTTCTGGTGCGCAACCGTAGATACTCAGGGGGCTCTATCTATTGGACCCTGGTCGACTTGCGGAATCCGCGGGAAGCAGTGTCTCCCGTCATCGACCTCGGTTCCGGGGTGCGAAACGGACGGGCTATCGCGGATGACGGCACCGCGGTGTTGATCATGCCAACTGGAGAATTAGGAGCGGTGAACGAATCTGGGGTGAAGACATTTCCCACTCCAGGCGGCCCGGCACAGCCAGTCATCGACGCAACCGGCGCGACCATCGCCTATACAACGGGGCCGCAGCCATCGTCGATACGCATCTTGCGCCGCGACCGGGACGGGGAAGACCGACAGATCTCCCCGCCTGGGGTTGAGAGTTACTCACCTGCGATCAGCGCCGATGGAAGCCGTGTGCTGTTCGTGTCGACGGCTTCCGGAGCACCGCAGATTCATGTGGTGGCTACATACGGCGACGAAGCGCCGCGGCAGGTAACGTACGATGATTCCGGCGTAATGGCCGCAACAATGTCCGATGACGGAAAGGTGGCGTGGTACTTCTCGGGATCCGGGCGGTTGTATTCGGTGGACTTGGAAAGCGGAGGAAGCCGGGCGCGGCTTGGCATAACGCCGCAAGTGCGCTACGTACCGCCGTTAACACCAGGGTCGCTTTACATTTTGCCCGGGGCTGGATTCAGCGAAGCGTTCCACAGAGCCCGCTTCTTCCCTCTGCCACGATCGCTCGGTGGCGTTTCGGTCACGGTGAATGGAACTGATGCTCCGCTTGTATCGGTTTCGCCAACGGAGATCGTGATGCAGGCGCCGTCTGCGCCGAGCGGTGCCCCTGGCATGCGTGTGAATACGACTGGTGAGTCGCTATTCCGTTCGGCGACCAGTTTCACGGCGCTTCCGGGAGGTCCTGCGTTCCTGCGGAATCCGCAGTCGAAGACGCTGGCTGTGCATGAGGACTGGAGCGAGTTAGTGACCGAAGCGAATCCGGCTCGCCCCGGTGAAGTCATTCACCTCTACGGAACAGGCTTTGGAACGGTGGACCACAGGCCAGAGGACGGAGATCCGGCTCCAGCAAATCCACCGGCGCGCACGCTGCTGCCGGTGACCTGCAGAGCAAATGGAGCCGATTACCGGACATCGGTGAACATTCCGGTGCTGTACTCTGGACTGGCACCGGGGCTCGCCGGTGTCTACCAGTTGGATATGCGGGTACCCGAGTCCAACCTTCGGCAAGACTTCCCGTTCGCTTGCATTAGGCAGGGCGATAGCCGGGACTTTCTTGGCTCGTTCTATGTGAAGCCGTGAAGGCTACGCCATGCCACGCACGATGCGCGCGGCCTGGTCCATCTCTTCCATGCTGTTGTAAATGTGCGGCGAGAAGCGAAGGCCTTCGCTCTCTCCGGAAGGCGTCTGCGCGAGAGCCACGCGGTGGTTGGCGTACAGGGCGTTGTAGAGTTCGGTGGTGTTCTTCCCCGCCACCGTAAACTTCACGACACCGCCGCTCAACTGCCAGTCCATCGGCGTCTTCAGCTTCACACCGGGCACCGCCACCAGTTGCTCCTTCAATCGCGTGGATAGCTGCTTCAGCCGCTCTTCGACGGCGGGCATGCCGATCATCTCAATGAAATCCACCGCAGCTTCAAAGGCCACCAGACGCGGATTGTCGCGCTGGCCGTAGACTTCGAATTTCCGTGCACCCTTCAGGTTGTCGGCCCAACCCGCGGTGACGATGCTGGGCCATAGCTCTGCATGGCGTTCCTTGCGGACCCAGAGCACACCGGCCTCCAGCGGGCCCATGAACCACTTGTGGGCGCTGCCGGCGAAGGAGTCGCAGCCATAGTCGCGGAGTTTGATGTCGAAGGCGCCGAAGGTCTGCGCGCCGTCGAGGTGGAACCAGAGGTTATGCTTGCGCGCCAGTTCGCCGATTTCCTTGATGGGGTAGCGATTGCCGGTCGTGCTAGTGAGGTGCGTGACGATCAGCACGCGGGTCTTGGGCGTGATCTGCGCGGCGATGGAATCCAGCAGTTCCTGCTTGCTGCGCGGCGGGATGGGAACGGCCGCTTCCTTAATGGTCAGCTTGTCGCGGCGGGCGCGCACTTTCCAGGAATCATTGCTGGAGGGGTGGTTGTGCGTTGTAATCGCCACCTCGTCGCCGGCTTTGAGGTCGATGCCGTTGACGACAATGTTCGCCCCTTCACTGGTATTGCGGGTGATGGCGATCTCGTCTACGTCCACGCCGCCTAGATGCTTCGCCAGCTTGGCGCGCAGGCTTTCCTGGTGCTTGTCGTATTTGGCGCGGTTCTGGAAGGAGGGATCCATCTGGAAGTCGCGCATGAACTCCTGGTGCCGGTCCAGAACGGGCCTCGACGCGGGGCACACGTTGGCGGCATTGAGGTAGAGCAGGCCTTCGGACAGGGGGAATTGCTTCTTTACGACTCGCCAGTAGTCTTCGGTCCCCGCGGTGGCGGCGGCGAGTTTGGATTGCATGGCGAGCCAACTGGCCGGTAGTGCCCCAGCCAGGTTGCGGAAGAAGGAGCGTCGGGAAGCATCCATGGGTGCAAGTCTACCGCAGGGCGCGTCAACCGCGGGTGACCTTGTCCCAGGGTTCGGCCTGCACTTTACGGCCCCAGTCGTTCCAGAGCTTTTCGAGTTCGGCGGCCTTATCGGGATTCGACGCGGCCAAGTCGTGGAGTTCGGTGCGGTCCGCGTTGAGGTCGTAGAGTTCCCACTTGCCGGGCCACTTGGCTACCAACTTCCACTTGCCTTGGCGGACGGCGCGGTTCCCTTCGTGCTCCCAGTAGATGGCGGGGTGGGGGGTGCGTTTGCCAGTGGCGAAGACGGGCGCAAGGCTGCGGCCTTCGAGCGGGGTAACGGTGTTGCCGTTGAAGGTGGATGGGTAGGTGGCGCCGCCGAGATCGGCGCAGGTGGCCATGATGTCGATGAGATGGCCCGGCTCGTGGGACAGGCCGCGCTTCTTTATACCTTTCGGCCAATGGGCGATCAGCGGCGTGGAGATACTGCCTTCGTGGACCCAGTGCTTGTACAGGCGGAACGGCGTGTTGCTGGCGTTGGCCCAACCGATGCCGTAGCTCTGGAAGGTATCGGGGCCGCCGGGAGTGATGTTCTTGTCGTTGCCGCGGCGCACGGGGCTGCCGTCCGGAGCTTTGTCGGGGATGTAGATGGGCTTCGTACCACGGTCAGCGAGGTTCTCGGCGCAGCCGCCGTTATCGGCCAGGAACAGGATGAGGGTGTTGTCGAGTTGGCCGGTGCGGCGCAGGGTGTCGACGACGCGGCCGATGCCCTGGTCCATACGGTCTACTTGCGCGGCGTAGACTTCCATGCGGCGCTCCATCCATTCCTTGCCGGGCTCATCCTTCCATGCGGGCACGCTGCCGTCGCGCGGGGTGATGGGCCATTGCTTGTCGACCAGACCCATTCCGGTCATGCGCTTATGGCGTTCCTGGCGAAGCGCGTCCCAGCCCTGCTTGTAGCGGCCTTTGTATTTGGCGATGTCGCTTTCCAGCGCATGCAGCGGCCAGTGTGGCGAGGTGTAGGCCAGGTAGAGGAAGAAGGGCGCGTCATTGGGCTTGCGTTCGCCGATCCAGGTGGCGGCCTGGTCACTGAGCGCGTCGGTGTAGTAGTAGTTGGGCTTGTCCGGCTGGATGGATTCGTTGTCGCGGGTGAGGGTGACCGGATCGTAGAAGCTGCCGGCGCCCGTGATGGTGCCGTAAAACTTCTGGTAGCCGCGCTGGCGGGGCCAGTTGTGCTTGCTCTCATTGACCGGCGTGACGTGCCATTTGCCGGCCATCCAGGTCTGGTAGCCGCCCGATTGCAGGACTTCGGCGATGGTGACGCAGTTGCGGTTGAGGTCGCCCTGGTAGGCGGGCAGTTTGCGGGGCTCCACCATGTGGCCGACGCCGGCCTGCTGCGGATAGAGGCCGGTCATGATACTGGCGCGGGTAGGGCAGCAGCGGGCGCAATTGTAGAACTGGGTGAAGCGGAGACCGCCCTTGGCAAGGCGGTCGAGGTTGGGCGTGGCGATTTCGCCCCCGTAGCAGCCGATGTCGGAATAGCCGAGGTCGTCCGCCAGGATCAGCAGGATGTTGGGCCGGGCGGGGGAGGCGGCGGGAGCCAGGGAGGCGCCGGCGGCAGCATTCAGGAACCCTCGCCGTGTCAAGCGCGTATTCATACCGGACCCTCAATTTATCACGCTGTGCTAAAACCATACCAAGTGCATTCCGAAGTTGTTTCCACCAACACCTCCGCCGCCCGGGCTGAAATCGACGAAGCGCTGACGAAGCTACGGCAGTTCCAGTTGTACTCGGATTGGCGTGCTTATCTGAAGCAGGTAGAGGAGCAACTGGAGCGGGCCACGTCCATTGGCTATGAATGCGGGCGCGGCCGTGCGATGGCGCTGATGGCGTTCGGCCACTACAGCCGGTCGGAGTTCCGGCTCGCGCTAAAGACGGCCGACGCCGGGCGGGAGATTCTGGAGGCGGGCGGCGACCAAGTCTCGTATGCCGACACGCTGGGATTGCTGGCGATGATCCACTGGAGCCTGGGCAATTTCGACCGGGCGGTGGAACTGGGACTGAAGGCAATCCGGATTCACCAGGAACTGGGAAGCGATGAGGGATTGGCGTGGTGCTATACCAGCGCGGGTGGCATTATGCACGACCTTGGGGATCAGCAGCAGGCGCTGGACTATCACCAAAAAGCGATCGGGATTTTCAAAAGCAAGGAGAACGACTTCGGCGTAGCGCGGGCGCTGACCGGGTTGGGGGTGGTGTACCGGACTTTGGGCGAATACAACGCGGCACTTCTGGTGCAGAGAGAATCGCTGGAACTGTTCCGCAAGAAGGCCAACCTGGTGGGCGAGGCAAGGGCACTGAACGATATTGGGGCGATCTACCAGGATTTGAAAGAGTACGATAAGGCGCTGGAGTATCACCAGCAGGCGCTGGCGATTCGCGAGAAGGCGGACACGCCGCAGGCGTTGACGACCACACAGGTAAACATGGGACATGTCTACCGGCAGACCGGGCGTTTTGAAGAAGCCGAGGCTATCCTGCGGCGGGCTTTGGAGACGGCCGAATCGCTGGAGGTGAAGCCGCGTATCTGGCAGGCGCACCTGGAACTGGCCGAGTTGTATGAAGCGATGGGCGATGCGGTGCGGGCGTTGCGCCACCACAAGGCCTTTCACCGGGTGCGCGACGAGGTTTTCAGCGACGAGACCAACTCGCGGCTGCACAATCTGCAGTTGGCGTTCGAGATGGAGACCAGCCGGCGGGAGGCGGAGATCCAGCGTTTGCGGAACGTGGAGTTGGCGCAGGCGTTGCAGGATGTCCAGGCGGCGCAGGCGCAGATGATCCAATCGGAGAAGATGGCGGCGTTGGGCGATCTGGTGGCGGGCGTGGCGCATGAATTGAACTCGCCGCTGGCGGTGATTATGAGTTCGTCGCAGTTGAACGATACGCTGTCGGCGCGGCTGGTGTGCAACCCGGTGGATCCCTCCAAGCAGGTGCGGGCGTTGGAGACGTTCAATGAGAACAACCAGGCGATTCACGCGGCGGCGGCGCGCATCAACCGCATTGTGCGCAGCCTGAAGGGTTTTGCGCGGCTGGATGAGGCCGAGTATCAACTTGCGGACCTGCACCGGGGTATCGAGGAAACGCTAGTCCTGTTGGAGCCCAAGTATCGCGACCGGGTCGAGATCCGGCGCGAGTACGGCGACCTGCCAAAGGTGTACTGCTGGGCGGCGGAGTTGAACCAGGTGTACCGGGTGCTGCTGGAGAATGCCTTCGAAGCGATACAAGGGCCGGGGGTGGTAGTGATCGGGTCGGCGCTGCGGGGCGAGGAGATCGAACTGACGTTTCGCGACACAGGACCAGGCATTCCGCCGGAAGTTTTGCCGAAGTTGTTTCATCCCAGCTTCCGCAAGACCGGGTTGCGGGTGGAGGCGCGGATGGGGCTGTTCGGGGCGTTCCACATTGTGCAGAAGCATGGTGGGCAGTTGCGGGCCTCCAGCGAGCCGGGCAAGGGCGCCACGTTTACGATGCGCCTGCCGGCGCAGACCGAAGATACGCCGGAAAGCGCGACCCGTCCGAAACTTTCCTGAACGGGCGGTGCTATATAGGAGTGATGCCGGCGCTCCCCCTTCGCACCGTTGGCCTGCTCGCTATGGCGTTGGCTGGCCAGGCACAGACAAGACCAACTCCGGAACAATTGGAATTCTTCGAGACACGAATCCGGCCGGTGCTGGCGAAGAACTGCTATTCGTGTCATGGGGCGAACAGCAAGTCGGCGGCGGGGGGCCTGTTCCTTACGACGCGGGCGGCGTTGTTGCAGGGTGGACAATCGGGACCGGCGGTGGTTCCCGGGAAGCCGGACGAGAGCCTGCTGATCAAGGCGGTGCGGTACGAAGGGCGGCGGATGCCACCGGCGGGCAAACTGCCGGACGC
Source organism: uncultured Candidatus Solibacter sp. (assembly GCA_964385495.1). Taxonomy (GTDB): domain Bacteria; phylum Acidobacteriota; class Terriglobia; order Bryobacterales; family Bryobacteraceae; genus CADEFT01. Next base: position 12,106 of record CAYLPH010000025.1, on the reverse strand, counting down.
GGTGATTGCGGATCTGGAGAAGTGGGTGGCGATGGGCGCGGCGGACCCGCGCGAATCGGGCACGGAGTGGAAGGAATCGTCGATTGATGTAGATAAGGGGCGGCAGGCGTGGGCTTACCAGACGCCAAAGCTGCCCGCGGCGCCCGCGGTGAAGAACGGCAAATGGTCGAAGGAGAGGATTGACCGGCTGCTGCTGGCGAAGCTGGAAGCCAAGCGGCTGACACCGGCGCCCGACGCGGATAAGGCGACGCTGCTGCGGCGGGTGAGCTTTGACCTGACGGGACTGCCGCCTTCGCCGGAGGAGTTGCAGTCGTTCTTGACGGACAAGCGGCCGGATGCGTATGCAAGGGTGGTGGACCGGCTGCTGGCTTCCGAGCGGTTTGGCGAGCGTTGGGGGCGGCACTGGCTGGACGTGGCGCGGTATGCCGAATCGGTGGGCCGCGGGCGGAACTACGCGATGCCGGTGGCGTGGCGGTATCGCGATTGGGTGATCGATGCCTTCAACCAGGACAAGCCCTATAACGAGTTCGTGATGGAACAGATCGCGGGCGACCTGCTGCCGGCGGCGAGCGATCAGCAGCGGGACCGGCAGTTGATTGCGACGGCGTTCCTATCGCTTGGTTCGCATGACCTGATCGAACAGAATCCGCAGATGTTTCGCATGGACGTGATCGATGAGCAGATTCATGCGACGTCGAAGGCCTTCCTCGGATTGACGGTAGGCTGCGCGCGCTGCCATGACCATAAGTTCGACCCCATTCCCACGGCCGATTACTATGCGATGGCGGGCATTTTCCAAAGTACGGAGATGCTGAGCGGGCTGCAGCGGCGCCCGCGGGATAACGTGAGCTACTTCAATATCGACCTGCTGGCGCGGTTGAAGTCGGTGCCGGCGGAGGACCAGCCCGCATGGATGAGGGATCCGACGAAGGTGGAGGAGTTCAACAAGTTGCTGGCGCAGATCAACGATGCCCGCAATGGGCGGTTTCTGGCGATGGTGCCAGTGAAGCAACGCAAGCAGATGCGGGATGCCACGCCGCAGCAACGGCAGCAAAAGATCCGCCAGACAGTGACGCAACTACTGGTACAACTGGACCGCTACGAGTTGCCGCATGACCTGGCGATGGCTGTGAAGGAAGGCCGTATCGAGGATTGCCGGATCCATATCAAGGGCGATCCGAAACAGTTGGGACCGAGCGTGCCGCGCGGCTTTGTGCAGGTGGCGAGTGCGCCGGGCGCCACGCGATTCGAGATTGGGCCGAACGAGAGCGGGCGGTTGCAGTTGGCTCGCTGGCTGGCTCGCGACGATCATCCGCTGACGGCGCGGGTGATGGTGAACCGCATCTGGCACCATCTGTTCGGGCGGGGGATTGTGGCGACGGTGGATAACTTCGGCAAGATGGGCGAGGCGCCGACGCATCCGGAACTACTGGACTATCTGGCAGTGCGGTTTGTGCAACAAGGCTGGTCGACGAAGAAGATGGTGCGGGAGATTGTGTTGAGCCGGGCGTACCGGATGAGCACGGCGCACCAGGAGCGGAATCATGCCGTGGATCCGGACAATAAGCTGTTCTGGCGGCAGAACCGGCGGCGGCTGGAAGTGGAGGCGCTCCGGGATGCGTTGCTACAGATTGCCGGGAAGCTGGATTTGAGCCGGCCACAGGGGTCGCCGGTATTCGGGTTCCGGCGGGGATTCGATATTGGGCGGGGGGCCGGCGCGCAGGTGATGGATTACGCCGTGGCGATGAATACCCGCAGCGTGTACGTACCGGTGGTGCGCAACTTTCTGCCGGCAATGTACGAAGTATTCGACTTCCCCGAGCCCAGCGAAGTGAAGGGACGGCGGGAAGTGACCACCGTGCCGACGCAGGCGTTGTTCCTGGTGAACTCGCCATTCGCGCTGGAGCAATCGAAGCGGGCGGCCGGGCAACTGCTTGCGGGGAGCGCTTCGGGACGGGAGCGGGTGCAGCGGGCCTATCGGGAAGTGCTGGCGCGGGAAGCGCGGGCCGAGGAAGTAGAAAAAGCGCTGCGGTTTTTGGATGCGATCCGCTCGGAAGCGGGCGCGGCTCCGGATGAGAAGACCGCGTGGGCGCGTTTTTACCAGGCGCTGTTCGCCAGTGCCGAGTTCCGGTATCGCAGCTAAGGAGATACGAATGAATCGCCGCCAATTGTTGCAATCGCTGGGATCGGGGCTGGGCTATTTAGCATTCGCCGGCATGGCGAGCGCCGCCACGCAGGGCTACAAGAGCCCGTTGGCGCCGCGCGCCGCACACTTCCCTGCCCGCGCCAAGCGGGTGATCTTTCTATTCATGCAAGGCGCGCCCAGCCAGCATGAGACCTTCGATTACAACCCGGAGTTGAAGGTAGCGGCGGAGAAGAGCAACGGCGCGCTGATTGCGCCGGCGTTTGGCTTTAAGCCGGGCGGGCATAGCGGACTGCCGGTGTCGGAGTTGTTTCCGAACCTCGCCGCGCATGCCGACGACCTGTGTTTGTTGAACGGCATGCACACCGATTCCCCGGCGCATCCCCAGGCCACCATCCAGATGCATACCGGCAGTTTCAACTTCGTACGGCCGAGCATGGGGGCTTGGGCGGTGTACGGGTTGGGCACGGAGAATCAGAATCTGCCGGGCTTTATCACGGTGAATCCGGCGGCGCTGGGCGGGGCGACGAACTATGGGTCGGCCTTTCTGCCGGCGTCCTACCAGGGCACGCCCTATTTCACGCGTACCGGCAAGCTGCCGAATATCAGCAATCCGGAGATGGCGCCGGAGCAGCAGCGCAAGCAGATCGATCTGATCCAGTCGATGAACCAGGATTACCTGTCGCGGGCGAAGCAGGATGCCGAGGTGGAGGGGATCATCGAATCGTATGAGATGGCCTTCCGGATGCAATCGGCGGTGCCGGGGATTCTGGATTGGAAGTCGGAATCGGCGGAGACGCGGAAGTTGTATGGACTGGATAACCGGGCGACGCAGGGGTTCGGCATGCAGTGTCTGCTGGCGCGCCGGCTGGCAGAGTCCGGGGTCAGGTTTATCGAGCTGTCGCACGGCAACTGGGATCACCACAACGCGCTGCGGCAGCGAATTACGCAGACGGCAACGGAGATCGATAAGCCGATTGCGGGGCTGCTGGCGGATCTGAAGGCGCGCGGCATGCTGGAGGAGACGCTGGTGGTGTGGGGCGGCGAGTTCGGGCGTACGACGAACGGCCAGAATGGCGATGGGCGCAATCACAACAATCGCGGCTTCACGATGTGGATGGCGGGCGCGGGGGTGAAGGGCGGCATGCGCTACGGAGCATGCGACCCGGTGAGCGGGAGCGCGGTGTCAGGCAAGGTGCATCTGCACGATCTGCACGCGACGATATTGCATTTGATGGGGCTGGACCATACGCGGTTGACCTATCGATATGGAGGCCGCGATTTCCGGTTGACGGACGTGCACGGCAGTGTGGTGAGGGACATTCTCACTTAGGCTTCACTTAGGCTGGATAGCAATACCCGTCGCGGGGTGCCTTGGTATCGGGCGGAAGGGAAGGGAGTCAGCCGCCATGTCGTTCGATGAAGGCGGTGATTTCCGCGGTCACGGTGGCCGGCTGCTCCCAATGGAGAGCGTGACCGGCGCCCTCATAGACGGAAAAGCGGGCCTGGGGCATGGCAGCCAGCAGAGAGTCCTGGTGGTGACGCAGCGCGTAGGTATCCCGGTCCCCCCACAAGATCGCAGCCGGAACGGATAGAAATGCAAGTTGTGAGGAGAAATCCGGTGTCTCCAGGAACCCGTGAAAGGCGTCACGCCAGACGCGCGCCGGTACTTTCACGGTTTCGCGAACAACGGTTTCCAGAAACCGCGGCTCGACGGGACGCGCGGTTGTGCTCAGTTGCCACTCCAGAGCAAAGTCCTCCGTGATCGGATCGGCGAGGGGATCGATGGAGGAAGCGACGAAATCGGCGATATTGGCGTCGTGATAGAGCGTCGAAAACGCGCCGAGGAGCATGAGTCCGGCGACTCGCGTGGGGTGGTTGATGGCGAAGTGCTGGGCGACCATCGCCCCCATGGAGTGGCCGACGAGGATGGCCCGGTCAATGGAGAGTGCGTCCAGAAAGCCCAGCAGATCCCCGGACAGATCGGCGTAGGTATAGCCGGACGCCGGCCGGTCCGAGTCGCCATGTCCGCGCTGCGAGATAGCCAGAGCACGGATGGTTGCCGGTAGAAAGCGAAAAACGCAATCGAAGGACCGGCAAGAATCGGTGACACCATGGAGCAGGATAGCCGGCGTGCCGTGGATAGGACCGTGCTGCCGGTATTCCAGGCGGAGCCCGTTCGGCAGCCGGATGAACTTGGACACAATCGCATGGGTGGCTTCGAGATGCATAGCTATGAGGAACGCGAGAAAACTCTCGCTACCCGGCTCACGTCCTTCGACGGCGTTGGAAGTTAGCGGCAACGAACTTCCGCGTTTCGCGGGCGCCGGCTTCTTCCGCCCACCGATTAACTCAGGGTGGATTCCGACTATGATGCGCCTCTCAGTTGCCTTTCGCTCAGCTACCAGAACCAGTTCAAGGCCTTATTAGCGCTGTTCCAGGGCGGAGATGCCGCGGTGCCACTTCTTGAGCGCGTCCGGAACCTTGTCCGTGGGCGCGTGGATGTGCCATTCCACGGCGAAGAGGATATCCTTGCCTTCCACCGTTTCGTAGATATGGGTCCCGATCGGATGCGTGGACGCCAGCAGTTCGTTGGTGCGCGTGGTGATGGCGACGGTAACCTTGCGAACGGTTTTCCAGCCGGGTGGCGGTTCCCGCCGTTTGCCGATCGGAATCGGCGGGCCGGTGTGCGGATCGACGCGACTGCCGCCGCCGAACCAACTCGTCGCGGACGAAATGATGGCGGTCGCCACGCCACCTGCCGAACTCGCCATAGCCGCGGTTGCCTTGAGCGCCTGTTTGGCCTCGGCCGGAGTGGGCTGTTTGACGGGCGGCGTCTTGGCCTGGGCTTGGGCAGCGTTGGCGGCAAACTTGGCGACAGCCTCCTGAGTAATCTGCGCTAGCTTGGTGAGCGGATCGGCGAACAGGCTGTAGATGCCGCCATTGGTCGCTTCGACATCCCACCACGGCGAGGTGTCGTTCTCGGCTTCGGCGGTTTCGTGAATAGAGACGTGCATGTGATGGGTATGCGGGCTCGCGCCTGTGTAGTCCCGCCATTGCCAGTCGTGCGATTCGACGGTGCGGTGATTGAAGATGATCTTGCGGACCCGCGGGTCTTGTTTGCGGACCAGGTGGTCGGCCAGAACCTGGCAATCGACGCCTCCGGTGGGATCGTGGGTCAGGTCAAATGCGTGGACGACGCCTCTGGCATCGGGGTTATGGTCGCTCTTGCGGCCTTGGTGGTTGGCATCCCCAATTGTGCCGTCGCCCCCTTTTTTCCGTTTGGGCCAGCGTTCGGTGGCTTGCTTGAGGGCGGCGGCCACGGAAGGTGCGTTTCTCCAGGACATACAAACACTCCTTTTCAAACCGGCTTGTGCTCGTATAGGCGTAGCCGGTGGGGAGGATTCCCTCATTGATCGGAGAATTATTGTAAGTGGGGGCAGCAGTGACGCATTCGCAATTCGCGAATTGCGAATACAATAGAGTTGTGGCGCTGAAGTCCCAGGATGTCTACGTCGTCCTCAAGCTGGTTTCAGCCGGCTCCCGCCGTGCACCCTATGCCCAACTGGCTCGCGAACTGGAGATGAGCGCATCAGAGGTGCACGCTGGCATCAAGCGCGCCCAGGCTAGCGGACTGCTGCATGGGCCGGCGCTGGGCAGCGCTCCGAACGTGGCTGCCGTGGAAGAGTTTCTGGTCCATGGTCTACGGTACACGTTTCCCGCCGAGCGTGGCGCCATGACCCGCGGAGTGGCGACATCTTTCGGGGCGGCACCGCTCCGCACGCTCTTCTCCGCTGCCGAAGAGGTAGTCCCAGTGTGGCCCTACGCGCAGGGGCAACAGAGAGGAATTGCGCTGGCTCCCCTCTACGAGACGGCGCCCCAGGCGGCCCTGCGAGACCCGGCGCTTTACGAGTTGCTGGCGCTTGCGGACGCGCTACGTGACGGGCGAGTCCGCGAGCGGAGGGTCGCCGAGGCGGAATTGCATCGCCGGCTCGAGGAGACGCATGGCGCGCACCAACCTTGAGTAATCATTCATTGCGATGATAGAGGTATGACTGCCGCCGAGCGGGACAGGTATTCCCGCCAGATTCTGTTCCCGGGCATCGGGGAAGCAGGCCAGAACAAGCTGTTGGAAGCGCGGGTGGCGGTGGTGGGCTGCGGGGCCTTGGGCTCTTTTCAGGCGGGGGCGCTGGCGCGGGCGGGCGTCGGGCACCTTACACTGATCGACCGCGACTATGTGGAAGCCAGCAACCTGCAGCGGCAATGGCTGTACGAAGAGGAAGACGCGGAACAGGGGCTTCCGAAAGCCGTGGCGGCGGCGAACCGGCTGAGTCGCATCAATAGTGGGGTCAACGTGACCCCGGTGGTGGCGGATCTCACACCGGCGAACATTGCCGACACGCTGGAAGGCGTGCATCTCCTCCTGGACGGCACCGACAACTTCGACACGCGCTATCTCCTTAACGATTACGCTGTGTCAGAATCCGTACCGTGGATTTACGGCGCCGCCGTGGGCAGCTATGGATTGGTGATGCCGGTGCTGCCGGGCGAGACGGCTTGCCTGAAGTGCCTGTATCCGGAGCCGCCGGCGGGCGCGCAGCCCACCTGTGAGACTGCAGGGGTGGTGAACACCATCACGGCGGTCATCGCCAGCCTGCAGGTGAGCCTGGCTTACCAGGTGCTGGTAGGCGCCGCGGTGCCACGGCGGATTACGACCATCGACATCTGGAGCGGCGCGCTACGCACGGTGCGGCAACCTGAGCGCGACCCGGACTGCCCGGCCTGCGGACGGCGCGAGTTCGCGCATTTGGAAGGTCGGCGGCGGGTGCCAGTCAGTTTATGCGGGCGCAACGCGGTGCAGTTGCATGAGCGGGCACGCCCGTTGGATCTGGCGGACCTGGCCGCGCGGCTGGAGCCGTTGGGAGAAGTTCGCCGCAACGACTTCGCCCTGCGCTTCGTCCTATCGCCTTATGAGCTGACGATCTTCCCGGACGGGCGGGCCATCATTAAAGGCACCACTGATGCCGGCGTGGCTCGCAGCCTGTACGCCCGTTACGTGGGGAGTTGAGGCAGGCTGCTTGGTATCCTTAGGTTTTCCGATGATGCGCTATGCGCGCCCGCTCTTTCTGATCGCGATCCTGGCGATTTCGATCTACCTGGTAATCACCTACCGCGAACGCGTCGCCGAGCTACGGCGGAACGCGCCGGCGGCGCCGCGCAGTTTGCCTCGCGATACGAAATCGGTAGCCAGCGACTGGACCTGGGAGAAGAGTTCGGGCGACGGGCCGGCCGTATCGGTGCGAGCGCGGGGCTTCCGCGAGATCAAGGCCCCCAGCCAGTTCGAACTCGAAAAGGTGGAGTTGAAGATCTACCGCAAGGACGGCAAGACCTTCGATCATGTAACGACCGATAGAGCTATTTTCGATATCGCCGAGAAGTTCCTGTATTCGGAAGGGCAGGCCGATATCACGATGGGCGTGGGCGAGGGTGAGGAGAGCGCGCCGCACCGGCTGGTACGGATCCAATCCTCGGGGATCCGGTTCGACAGCGCGACAGGGAAGGCGGAAACCGAGCGCGAGGCCACGTTCCAGACGGCCCGCGGCGAGGGCAGGGCGGTGGGCGCCGTGTATGATCCGGCCACGAAAGAGCTGCTGCTGCGGAAGCAGGCACAGGTGGTATGGAGCGACAAAGGGCCGAAGCCGCGGCCGATGAAGGTGGAATCCGATCAGATGATTTATAAGGAGACCGAGCAGAAGGTGCTGCTGTCTCCCTGGGCGAAACTGACGCGCGGGCAGATGCGGCTGGAAGGGGCCGGAGCGGAGGTATTGCTGTCGGACGAAGGCATTCGCGAAGTGAATACAACGAAAGCCAAGGGTACCGATCAGCAGCCCGGACAAACGTTGGAGTACAGCGCCGACAACCTGCACGTGAAGCTAAACGAGAAGAGCGAAGTGGAGCGATTGGAGGCCACCGGCAACGCCCGGCTTTCGAACGCTTCGGCGGCGGCGGTGACGACCACGACGGCGAATCGCGTCGATATGAATTTTACGGCGACGGACAACGAGAGCATCCTGGAGAACGTGGTGGCGCAGGGGAGCACGGTGATCGAATCGAAGCCAACTGCCCGCGAGGCAAGGCCGCCGGGGGAAACCAAGGTGCTGCGCAGCGAGGTGGTGAAGCTTCGGATGCGGCGCGGCGGGCAGGAGATTGAGACGCTGGACACCGAGACGCCGGCGGTACTTGAGTTTCTGCCGAACGCGGTGGGGCAGAAGAAGCGGCGCGTGGATGGCGAACGCATGCACCTGGCGTACGGCGAGCGAAACCAGTTGGAAAATCTGAAGGTAGAACAAGCCGCGACGCGTACCGAGAATGAGCCGAAGCAGGGCAAGCCGCAGCCGCCATCGCTGACCTGGAGCAAAGAGATGCAGGCGCTGTTTTCGCCCACCGGGGAGATGATCCGCCTGGAGCAGTGGGGCGCCTTCCGGTATGAGGAGGGCGAACGGAAGGCGCGGAGCGAGCGGGCGCTGCTGGATCAGGCCGCCAATCGCATCACGCTGGTGCAGGGCGCGCGGGTGTGGGACAACACCGGATCGACCAATGCCGACCAGATCGTGCTGGACCAGCGGACAGAGGATTTCGTGGCCGATGGCCATGTCACCTCCAGCCGGCTGCCGGATCGCAAGGAGGCGAAGAAAGGCGAATCGGGGATGTTGTCGGGGGATGCGCCGCTGCAGGCGAGGGCGATGAAGATGACCACCTTCGACAAACAGGCGCGGATTCTGTACGAAGGCCCGGCGTCGACATTATGGCAGGGGGCGGACCGGATCACCGCCGACCGCATCGAGATCGACCGGGCGAATGCCACCCTGCTCGCCGATGGGCGGGTGACCAGCCAGTTACTGGACCGACGCAAGGCGGACGTGAAGGGGTCGAAGAAGCAGGCGGCTCAGGTGTACACCATCGTGAACGCGCCGTCGCTGGTTTATACCGATAAGGACCGCCTGGCGCACTACACGGGCGGGGTGAAGCTGGTGCGGCCGAACCTGGACGTGGTGTCGCGGGAATTGCGGGCGTTTCTGACCCCGGAGCCAAAGGAGGCGGGCAAGGAAGGAGCGGGCGAAGGGACCAGCCTCGACAAAGCCTTCGCTGATGGGGATGTGGTGATTGTGCAGACAGCGCCGGGGCGCACGCGCAAGGGCACGTCGCAGCATGCCGAGTACTATCCGAAGGAAGAACGGATTGTGCTGGAGAAGGGCGATCCGGTGCTGGAGGACAGCGCCAAAGGCGTTACCCGTGGCGAACAGTTGACCTACTATGCTAACGATGAAAGATTGCTAGTTAATGGGGTCCCTGTCAAGCCAGCGGTGACGAAGGTTCGCCGCAAGTAGCCGATTCATGACCATGTTACAGACGACGGAACTGAGCAAGTCCTACCGTGGCCGGAAGGTGGTTGACGGTGTGTCGATCTCGGTGTCGCAGGGCGAGGTCGTGGGGCTGCTGGGGCCGAACGGAGCGGGGAAGACAACTTCGTTCTACATGATTGTGGGGCTGGTGACGCCGGATTCGGGCAAGGTGATGCTGGACGCGAAGGACATCACCCCGCTGGCGATGTATGAGCGGGCGCGCAGTGGCATCAGCTATCTGCCGCAGGAGGCCTCGGTGTTCCGGCGCCTGACGGTGGAAGAGAACCTGATGGCTATTCTCGAAACGCTGCCCATGTCGGGCGGCCGCCGGAAGGCTCGCATGACCGAACTGATCGAGATGATGGGTTTGGCGAAGGTTCGCCAGAGCAAAGGCTTCGTTTTGTCCGGTGGAGAGCGGCGGCGCGTCGAGATTGCGCGGTCGCTGGTGATTGAGCCGAGTTTCCTGCTGCTGGATGAGCCGTTCTCCGGCATCGACCCGATCCAGGTGATGGAGTTGCAGCGCGTGGTTTTCGACCTGAAGCGCAGCGGCATCGGCATTCTGGTGACCGATCACAACGTTCGCGAGACGCTGGCCGTCACCGACCGCGCCTACATCATTAACAATGGACGCATCTTCCGCGCCGGCACGCCGGAAGCGCTGGGCCGCGATCCCGAGGTGAAGCGTATCTACCTGGGCGAGAATTTCCAACTCTGATGAACGCGTATCTGTGGGTGGCGCTGGGCAGCGCGCTGGGGGGAATGGCACGGTATTGGTTGGGGTCGCAGTTGGCGCCCACCGCGGTGCAGGCCGGGTTTCCTGTGGGGACGCTGCTCATCAACGTGCTCGGTGGATTTGGAATCGGCGTGGCGTCGGGTTGGATGGAGGCGCAGACGGTGCGCTGGTTCGTGATGACGGGGCTGTGCGGGGGCTTCACGACCTTTTCCGCTTTCAGTCTGGAGATGCTGCAGTTGAGCCACGGCGGGCAGAGTGGACGGGCGGCGTTGTATGGGCTGGTTAGTGTCGTGATGTGCTTTGCGAGCGTGGGCGGCGGCGCACTGGTGGCAAGAAGTTTGCGGGGCTGACAAGAAAACTTCTAGGGTGGGGTGAAAAAGACAGGCGCTTTACGGGCTGCGGCAAGTAGGCGTTATACCGAAGATAGGACGCCGGTGGAGCGTAAGACAGTTCAGGGATTCCCCTAGCTGAGGGCCGAAAAAACACCTTAGTTCCGATATTTCTCGGGCGATCTCTCGATTCAAGCTCTGGCATATCCCTCCGATGGAACGTATGGAGTGGGAATGCCTGTGCCTCAGAACACCGCCCCCGTCGAAGAACGCTGGCGGCGATTCCTGGTCGGCCGAAGTCCTGTCATGGAACGGCTTGCCGAAAAAATCAGACTGATCGGCCCGAAGCGGGCCACGGTACTACTTACGGGAGAGACGGGATCCGGTAAGGACGTTGCGGCGCGTGCCATTCACGCCGCCGGTACTAGAAATCATTTACCCCTGGTGGCCGTGAATTGCACGGCGCTACCGGAAGCGTTGCTGGAGGCAGAACTGTTCGGACACGTGCGCGGAGCGTTCACCGGGGCGGTACAGAGCCGCATCGGGCGCTTCGAACAGGCCAACAACAGCACGATTTTCCTGGACGAGATCGGCGATATGCCGATGGACACCCAGGCCAAGCTGTTGCGGGTGCTGCAGGAGCGGGAGTTCCAGCGCATTGGTTCATCGGAGACCATCCGCGTGGATGTGCGGGTGGTGGCGGCGACGAATGCCGATCTGGAGCAACGGATCGAACAAGGCAAGTTCCGGGAAGACCTTTACTACCGGCTGAGCGTGGTGCCGTTACGGGTGCCGCCGCTACGGGAGCGGGCGGAAGACATTCCGCTGCTGGTGGACTATTTCCTCGATAAGGTATGCCGGCAGGAAGGGATTGCGACGCGCGCGGTGTCGCCGGAGGCGATGGACTATCTGTGCCTGTTCCCGTGGCCGGGCAATGTGCGGCAACTGGAGAACAGCATCGAGAACGCGGTGGCGCTGTCCGGGGACCGGCAGACGCTGTACGCCGGCGATTTTCACTTCCCGCCGCAGCAGGCGGCGCGGCGCGTGGAAGAGACGGCGGACTCGCATTACCTGCCGCTGCCGGAGCAGGGCATGAACTTCGAAGAGACCATGGGCCGCATCGAGTTGCAGATCCTGGAACAGGCGCTGCGGCGAACCGGCGGGAACAAAACGCAGGCGGCGGAGATGCTGAAACTGAAGCGGACAACGCTGACCGCCAAGTTGCGGGTGCTGGCGAGGACCGTGGGGGTGCTGGCGGCAACCACCTCGCGCGGTTAAACTCCCGCTTCAACGCCCTGGTTCTTCGTGTACTTGGCGGCTTTGCGCGCGCAAAGACGCGGTTTGCACGAGCGGCGCGGTGGCTGCGGGCACACTTCGGGCTTGGGTCTGACGGCGGATTAGTCGGCGGCGGGGTTAGGGTTGCGTTTTTGGCTGCGTCAGGCCGCCCGGGAGGGCTGCTGGCGGGCCTTGGGGGCGATGCCGGGGGGCTCCGGCTGGC
>CAYLPH010000024.1:0-109118 GCA_964385495.1 uncultured Candidatus Solibacter sp. | reverse complement strand
GTCCAAACGCCCTCGTACCGGGCGCGCACTTCCATCGAAATCCAAAATCTGAATCACGACTTCCTCAACATGCGCGACCTCGATCCCACCGCCTCCAGCGGCAATACGAGCGGCGCCTACATGTATCTCCAGACGCAGATGGAGTTGCTCCAAAGCGAATCCCTGCTGGAGCGTGTGCTGCTGAAGATGGGGGCCAGCCCCTCGGCGGACTCCGCCCCGCCGCGCCCGGTACACCCTCTCGTGGCGCGCTGGAACAAGCTGATGCATCTGCCGGAAGCGCGTCCCACCAGCGAGGCTAAGCGGCGCGTGGCGGAGGTGAAACGCGACTTGCGCGTTGTTCCGGTGCAGAATGCCAACCTTGTCGAACTCTACTACCAGTCGGCGAATCCGGACGAAGCGGCCCTCTTTCTGAACACCCTCACGCGCGAATTCATCGACCGCAATCTGCGCGCGCGCTGGGAGATGACGCAGGAAACCGGCAAGTGGATGTTGCGCCAGTTGTCGGATTTGAAGACGAAGCTGGAAAGCTCCGAGCGCGAACTCCAGGCCTACTCGCAGGCTACCGGACTGATGTTCACGCAGGAGCGGGTCAGCATTTCCGAGGAGCGGCTGCGCCAGTTGCAGCAGGAACTGTCCCGCGTGGAGGCGGACCGCATCGCCAAGCAGTCGCAGTTCGACCTCGCGCAATCCGGGAACCCCGAGGCGCTCCCCGCGATTCTCGACAACGGCCCGCTGCGCGAGTATCAGGTGAAGCTCGCCGACCTCCGCCGTCAGCTTGCCGAAATGAGCGCTCTCTATATGCCCACGCACTACAAGGTGGAGAGATTGCAGGCGCAGATCAACGATCTGGAAGCGACGCTGCAGAAAGAACGCGCCAATGTCCTTACCCGGATCCGCAATGAGTTCGACCAGGCGCGTACACGCGAGTCCCTCATTGCCGGCGCTTACAAAAACCAGTCGGCACGCGTTTCCGACGACGCGGCGAAGTCCATCCGCTACAACACGCTCAAGCGCGAAGTGGACAGCAATCGCACCATGTACGAAGAAATGTCGCGGAAAGTGCGGGAGGCCGGCGTTATCTCCACCATGCGCGCCAGCAATGTGCGCGTCGTCGATCCGGCCGAGCCCCCGGCCCTTCCCTACAAGCCGGACGTCCCCTTCAACGCCGCCCTCGGCCTGTTCGCCGGACTGTTGGCCGGATTGACCTTCGCGCTCGTCCGCGAGAGCACGAATCGCAGCATCTCCGCCCCCGGAAACACCTCGCTCTATCTGCGTGTGCCCGAACTGGGCGTGATCCCCTCCTCCCCCAACCGGCTCTCGCTGTTGTCGCGCTCCGGAAGTGCCGCCTCTGTTCTCCAACTGAATGGGCGCGACACCAATGCACGGCGTTTCTCCCGCGGACAGATCGAGTTGGCTAGTTGGGAAGCCCCGCTTTCCTCGATTGCCGATTCTTTCCGCGGCATCATGACGTCGCTTATCTTTACCGAAGGCAAGGAAGGGCGGTTCGGCGCCATCGCCGTCTCGAGCGCGCATCCGAGGGAAGGGAAGACTACGGTCGCCTGCAACCTGGCCATCGCCCTGGCTCGTACCGGCAAGCGTGTGCTGCTCGTGGACGGCGACGGCCGCGCTCCCCGCATCGGCCCTGTGTTCGGTCTCCCTTCCAATGAAGACGGGCTGAGCGAATTGCTGGCCAGTCCCGGCGGCATGAACCCCGGCCGTATCGACTCCTGCATCCGCCAGACCCATATCCCCGGCCTGCTTGTCCTGACCGCCGGATCGCATCCCGAAGCCACGGTCAGTCACCTCTACTCCAGCCGCGTGCCCGAGCTGTTTGCCTATCTCACCCAGCAGTACGACGCGGTCCTCATCGATACGCCCCCGCTTATGCTGGTGCCGGACGGCCGTGTCTTCGCGCGCTGGGCCGGGCGCGTGATCCTCGTCATTCGTTCCGAGAAGACCAATCGCGAGTCGGCCCAGGTCGTGGAGCAGCGGCTTGCCGAGGATGGAACCGTCTTGCTGGGCACCGTACTCAACGACTGGTCGGCCAGCTCCGACAGCTACGGCTACCGCTACACCGGAGCAAGCCGCTAGGGGCGGACCTTATGACGCCCACACTCCCAACACCCGTACTGCGTCCCGCGCCGGAGGCTCGTCCTCCCGCGCCCCGGTTTACGGTAAAACCGAAGCGGCCCCACTTCTGGCTCGTCACCGCCGTTGGCTTGGCCATGTGTCTCAGCGGCGTGGTTCTGGTGGAGCCCGCCCCCATCGACGCCGCCGTGATCGGGCTCTTCGGCCTGGCTCTGCTGATCGGGCAACTTTCGTTCGCGGGCATGCACGCCGTCCCCGCCTTGCTGCTGGCGGTGTTTCTATTCGCGAACGTCGTGTCGATGACGGATCCGATCGAGAAGACGCGAACCATCTGGTACGCGCTGGTTACCGCCTACTTGGGCACCTCCCTCTTCTTCTTCGCGGGACTGCTGACGCGTCACGGAATGCCCGCCGTACGCCTGCTGATGCGCGGCTACGCGTTCGCCGCCATCTACTCGGTCGTGCTTGGCCTGGGCGCCTACTTCGGGCTCATCCCAGGCCGCGAAATCCTCACCCTCTACGATCGCCCCAAGGGCCTGTTCAAGGACCCCAACGTCTTTGGCCCCTTCCTCATTCCCGTAGCAGTCTACGCGCTGATGGCGCTGCAGCTAGAGCGCAGGCGATGGGTCAAGGCCGCCTGGGCGGGCGCCTTCCTGGTCTGCACGCTCGGCGTTTTCCTCAGCTTCTCCCGCGCCTGCTGGGTAAACTTCGCGGTCTCCCTGGCGGTCTACGCCGCGATGTTCTTCTGGTCGTCCGAGTCCGGCGCGCAACTCAGCGGCCGCCTCGTGGCCGCCGCTACGTTCACCTGCGTGGCCGGCGTCCTTGTATTGGCGCTCATCAGCGTGCCGGCGGTGAAAAGCATGCTCATGATCCGCCTCGGAGCCAAGGGATTGCAAAGCTACGATACCAAGCGCTTCCAAGTGCACGAGGAAGCCTTGGAAAGCGCGCGCCGGCGCCCGCTAGGCATCGGCCCAGGGCAGTCCGAGATCGCCTTCGCCTACGCGACCCACAGTACCTATCTGCGCGTGCTGACGGAAAACGGCGTCGTTGGGGCGCTTGCCTTCTACGCGCTTTTGACTGCTTCCGTTTGGCGGGCGCTCCGGCTTGCCCGCACGGCGGCGACCAAGCGCTGGCGGTCCTTGGGCGCGGTCCTGCTGGCTTGCCTCGGCGGCGTACTGGCCAACAGCGTCGTCATCGACAGCATCCATTGGCGCCACCTGTGGCTTTTGCTTGGCATGGCGTGGGCGGCGCATCCGAACGCCCTCCCCCAGGTGATTCCCCGTCTTCCCTACCGCTCGCCGCGCCGCGAGCGGGTCCCGGTCTAAACCCCAACAGGAGCCTGCATGCGAAAGATTGCGCTCAATGCGCGCTTCTACAGTCATCGGCCCACCGGAATGCAGCGCTATGCCATTGAACTGGCGCGCCGCTTCGGTGAGTCCCTCATCCCCATCCAACCCAAGTCCCCGTTGCGCGGTTCCGCCGGACACCTTTGGGAACAGTTCTACTTGCCGTCGGCGGTCGGGGGCAATCTGCTCTGGAGCCCTAACAATACGGGGCCGCTGGCCGTCCGCAGCCAGGTCTGCACCTTTCATGACCTGATTCCCATTGAACGGCCGGAGTGGTTTACCCGCGCCTTCGCCGCCTGGTATCGCCTCCTGTTGCCCCGCTTGGCCCGCAAGGCCCAACACCTGATCGCGATATCGGAGTTCACCCGCCGCCGCATCATTGAACTCTTCGGCGTGCCGGAGAGCAAGGTGTCGGTTGTGCTCAACGGAGTCGACGAAGGCTTCCGCCCCGCCGGCCCGGAGTTGATCCGCGAAGCGCGCGAGGCCTTGCGGATTCCCACGCCGCACTATCTCCTCTGCGTAGGCTCCTTGGAGCCGCGCAAGAATACGGAACGGCTGATCCGGGCATGGGCCATCGCGCAGGCCCGGGTTCCGGACGATATCTCGCTGGTCATCGCCGGTGGCAGCGGCAGCAAGCTCGTGTTCTCCGGAGAGCCGGTCGCTTCCATGGCGCCTCGGACGCATCTCACCGGATATGTCCCCGAGAAGTATCTTTCCGCTCTTTACTCCGGCGCTGTAGCGATGTTGTATCCCTCCCTCTATGAAGGCTTTGGCCTGCCGCCGCTCGAAGCCATGGCCTGCGGCTGCCCGGTAATTACGTCTAACACCACGTCTCTACCGGAAGTTACAGCGGATGCCGCGTTGTTAGTGGATCCGGAAGTTGCCGAAGCAATCGCGGAGACGATTGTACGCGTTGTCGACGACGTCCGGTTACGTGAGTCTTTGCGTACCAAAGGTCTGGCGCGCGCGGCCCAGCTCAGTTGGGATGAGTCGGCCCGCCAGACCTGGCGGATCCTGCAATCGCAGGCAGCTTACTAATATTCATATAGTAAGTGGAACAAAAACATCCCTTCGTGTTTCTTACTGGCTCTTGAACTAAACCAAGATATGAAAATTCTCTATCTGATCACCCGGGCCGACCTCGGTGGAGCCCAGGTCCACTTAGTGGATCTCATCGAAGGGCTCCGCGGCAAGGTCGAGCCCGTGCTCGGTGTCGGCGAGGAGGGATACCTGACGGGCGTGGCCAAACGGATGGGAGTGGAGCATCATGTGATGCCCGAACTCGTGCATCCCATTCGCCCGTTGAAGGACGCCCGTGCCTTGCGGCGCATCGTACAACTCATCGGAAAGACCCGTCCGAACCTCATTCACGCCCACACTTCGAAAGCCGGAGTGTTGGGACGGCTGGCCGCTGGCCTTGCCGGAGTACCCGCCGTTTTTACCGCCCATACCTGGGCTTTCGCCGAAGGCACCTCTCTGAAGTGGCGCGCCTTCGGCATCCCCAGCGAGCGCCTCGCCGCGCGCTTCAGCGCTCGCATCATCAACGTATCCGCCGCCAATCGCGGCCTTGCGTTACAGAATCGAATCGGAGACGAGGGCAAGCACCTCACTATCTATAACGGCGTGCCCGACACTGCTCTCCGCGCCAAGCCAGGCGAGGGCGATCCCCCTCGCTTCATCATGGTGGCGCGCTTTGTTCCCCAGAAGGCCCAGGGTGCGCTCCTGCGCGCGGTGGCCCAATTGGATCGCCCGCTACGCCTCACCTTTGTCGGCGATGGACCGCTACGTGCCGGCCTGGAACAGGAAGCCCGGCGGCTTGGCATCCAGGAGCGCGTCGAGTTCCTCGGCGAACGCCGCGACATTCCGGAACTGTTATCGCAAAGCCACGTCTTTCTGCTGGCCACGAACTGGGAAGGCTTCCCCCTCAGCATCCTTGAAGCGATGCGAGCCGGTTTGCCGGTAGTATCAACCGATGCCGGCGGTGTGCGCGAAGCCATCGTCCCCGGTGAAACGGGCTTCGTTCTGCCCAACAACGACCCTTCTACATGGTGCGCCTGCCTGCAGTCCTTGCTGGATAGTCCAGCGCTGCGGCAGCGCCTGGGCGATGCAGCCCGCTCGCGCTATGAATCCCTCTTCACGCTTTCCGGCATGGCTCGCCAGACGCTGGCCGTGTACCGCGCCGTCGTTCCCCAGATCGTTGCGAACGAGGCGGCTACCGGACTACGGAAAACCTCTCTTCCCACTTTGCTTTCGGAATAACGGATTTCTGACATGAGCACAAGCATCGCACCTTTGCGGATCGCGGCTCGCGAAAGCGCGCCACCAACGTTTTGTACTGTGCAGGGCTCACTCATCCTGGCGGATGTCGCGGGATTGCTTCTCTCGGTAATTCTGAGCCTTATCTGTAAGTACGCGGTCTCCGGTGACCTCAACCTCTATAGCTATATTCGTCTTTGGCCATTTCTGTTCGTCTTCCTATTCGTCTACTGGCTGATCGGGCTGTATTCGGACGTCGCCTTGAGCGCCCCGGAGGAATTGCGCAGAACCACGCTTTCGACAATCGGTATCTTTGTCTCTCTTGCCGCCATCACCGTCTCCTTGCGCGGCGCAAACTCTTACTTCACCTGGACGCTTTTCCTGGCTGTCAGTTGCACGCTCTTCTTCGTGCCCCTGCTGCGAGCCCTCGTACGCCGGGCATTAGCTTCTAAACATTGGTGGGGCTACCAGGCCCTGGTTTTAGGCGGCGGCAGCACCGGGCGCGACATCATCCGTACGCTTCGTAGCGAGCCGGGACTCGGATTCAAGCCCATCGCCGTGCTCGACGAGGATCCCAGCCTGCCGCGCTTCATCGAAGGCGTACCGGTCTACCGCAGTGTGCATGGAAACCTCGATAATCTGCTCCGGCCCTCTTACCGCTACACCGTGATCGCCACCTCGCGAAACTCCGACGCGCAGGTGTCCTCCCTCATGACCAAACTCGGAGCCAGCCTCTCCCGTGTGCTGGTCATTCCCGATTCCTCTCCCCTCTACAGCGGGCTGCTGCTAAGTCCGAAAAGTGTGGGCGGCATGTGGGGATGGGAAGTCTCGGACGCGGAACTCAATACTCGCCAGCGCTGGCTCAAACGGCTCTTGGACCTCACCCTGGTTCTGATCGCCATCCCGCTTCTCCTGCCCCTGGTGGCATTGATTGCGCTTTGGATCCGTTGGGATTCCAAAGGCTCCGCCGTCTATGGACACAAACGCATCGGCCGCGACGGCAAGGCCTTTCGGGCCTGGAAGTTTCGCTCCATGGTCGCCAATGGCGACGAAGTCCTCGCCCGCCATTTGCGCGACAACCCGGAAGCCCAGGCGGAATGGCAAGCCAGCTTCAAGTTGAAAGACGACCCGCGCGTCACCCGCGCCGGCAAGTTCCTGCGCCGCACCAGCCTCGATGAACTGCCGCAGCTTTGGAACGTATTAATGGGGGAGATGAGTCTGGTCGGCCCCCGCCCCATCGTCGAAGCCGAGATCGAACGGTACGGGGAGCACTTTGACCTCTACACTCGCGTGCTGGGCGGTGTCACCGGCCTCTGGCAGGTGTCCGGCCGCAGTAACGTCTCCTACGAAGAGCGCGTCCGTCTGGATAGCTTCTACGTGCGCAATTGGACCATCTGGATGGACCTCTGCATCCTGGTGCGCACGGTGGAAGTGGTTCTGCTACGAAAGGGCGCCTACTAGCGGAGTTCTCACTCGAGAAAAAGGGGTGGGCGGCCATCACCGCCCACGCCCCTGTACAAGTCAAGGTTGACAGGTTATGCGCGCATTCGCCCAGTTCGCATGATCCACGCCAATCCCATCCCCGGCATCCGTCACCACTAGTCGCAGTTCATTGCGGTTCATGATTTCCACCTTGACCGCATCCGTGAAGCCGGACCCGCGCAGAATCCCCGCCTTACGCACCAGCATTCCGTCCAGCCAGACCTCGAACACGACCGAGCCCCGGTTCCCTGCCTCCTGGTCCACCCCCACTTCCGCCTGGAACGTGTTGCAGCGGCCGCCAATGTTGAATCGCACATCCGACGTCGCGTGCACCCCCAGTCCCTTGGCGTATGTGAAGCCCTTCATGCGCATCGGGTTGCCGTCACCCGCCGCCGCTTCGCCGTTACTGCGATCCCGTTCCACCGGCCCCCAGCCGTTAACGGCGTGGGTCCACGTCATATCGCTGAGATAGGAAGTCTGTGCGAGGACCGTGGCGAACGGCGTACCGCCGCACCGTAGCCGTGCGTTAGCCCAATCCGCATGGTCGAGTCCATTCCCGTTCCCCCCATCGCTCACCACGAGGCGCAACTCGTTGCGCCCGGTGACGTCCACGTTCACCGGCACGGCCGCACTCACGGCGGTGAGAATGCCGCTCGCGAACAGCACCGAGCCGTCCCCGATCACCTGGAACTGAACGCTCCCTCCCCCGCCGGTCTCATCGTCCAGACCGATATCGGCCTGGAACGTCGAGCACGCACCGCCCAGCCCGAAGCGGACATCGGAATTGGCGTGCACGCCGAGCCCCTTCGCGTACACGACGCCCTTCAACCGCATCGGGTTGCCGTCGCTGGAGCCCGTCTCGCCGTTACTCCGGTCGCGTTCCACCGGCCCCCAGCCGTTCCCCGCCTGCGTCCAGGCCAGATCGCTCACATAGTGCGTCGATAGCACCGCCGCCGCCGTCTGGAAGGTCCAGGTCACGTCGGAGGGCAGAGCGTTTCCCGCCGTATCCTTGATACCCGAACTGCCGCCCTTTAGGGTAGCGGTATACGTGGTGCCCTGCAGCAAACTCTGCGTGGGTGTGAGCCGCACCGTGCGTGTGGAGGTTTCATACCGGACCATGGCCGGCACCGGCGTCACCGCGCCCGTTCGAAAAAGTGTAACGGTGGAGGTGCTGATCGTCGCGGCGTTGATCGCTTTGGAGAACGTCACCGTGACCGGAGCCGTGATGAGAGCGGACGTCGTCTGGGAGACCGGGCTCCAGGCGGTCACCGAGGGTGGCGTGGTGTCGGGTGCCGGCGCGGTTGTAAACGTCGCCGTCGCCGATACCGCCAGGTTTCCCGCCGCGTCCCGGCTGCGGACCCGGTAGCAGTACGTGGTAAGCGGTGCCAGCCCGCCGATCGTCATGCGATGAGACATGACAGGAGTGGGGTCCAGCGGTGAAGCCGCGCCTAGGGCGGTTGTTAGCCCATATTCCACTTGCGTATCGGCCACTTCGTTGGTGTTGTACGTAACGGTCGCGGCGGCTGTCGTGATGCTCGAAACCGCGATATTCATCAGTTGCGGGGGGGCCATATCGGTGGCGGTAACCGTGCCCAGAAGAACCACCCCCTCCCGCGCGTTCAACCTGACGGTACTCACCGGCGTCCCATCCACGCGGCGGAACGAGCCGGGCGGAGTCACCGTCCTGGTGGGCGAGCCTGGCTCGTTCACCAGCACCATCCCACCCTGGAAGTCACGCCGCAACAAGCCATTCCACGGTGCTCTCGCACCAGCGGGTGGGCCCAGATACGTGTCATAGCCGGACCACCAGTTATCCGGCGTCATCGACTGGTTCCCCAATCCATCCTTGCTCGTAACGATCAGGAAATAGCACGCCAACGCGTACTCGCGGCCGGTGGGAGTATTGCGGAAATCGTCGATGATCGCCCCTTTCCCCCTGGCGTGCAGCCGGTCCACGAACGACAGCACCGCGTTCAACGACCACTCCCCGTTGCCCCCCGTCAGTCCGTCGTCGTTCACCCCGCCTTCCACGTTGATATAGTCCGCCGCCGCAAGCTGCCGTTGAATATAAGGATCCGCGTCGCGAACCCCGGCCGGGCCCGCGAACCAGATCGAGTTATGGAGTATCTCCGCCGCCGGAAACTCCGCCCGAATTTGTTCGACAAACTCCGCGATGTACTTGCGCCAGTTATCCCAGGTCATGGTGTTTCGCGTGTTCGGGTCAACCGGCGGAACCTCCACGCCGTTGTTATTGCCGACCCGGAACTGCATGTTCACGTCGTCCACCCAAAGGCCTTTGTAGCCCTTGGCCAGTAAACGGCGTGCTTCGTCCAGCCACCACCGCCGGAAAGCGGGATTCGACACGTCCGCCGCGAACTGCGGGCAGGTCCCGTTGCCGCAACCCCACGGAATGTATAACCGGTTTCCCGCCGCATCGCGCAGAATCCATTCCGGATGCTCCGCCGCGAGGCTTGAACCTACATAGATGGCATATAAATCGAAGTACACCAGACCGCCGGGGTACCACGAAAGCTTCGCGTCAAAGTATGGCGAATATTGCATCATTCGCCAAAAGTGGTCGCGCATCCACTGCTGCCGGGTGGGCGACGGTGCATTGGTATAAGGGTCGAACGACGGGTCCTGCCGTTTTAGAAACCGAACACGTCCGTCGGCCCAAAGATTGCTAAAAGACAAAGCGAGCCAAACAATACCGCAAACCGCGAACTGTCCCATGCCCAGTCCATCGGCGTGCGATGTGTCGATCTGTACCCTTTATGCCCGTATACATTTGACAGCAATTCTAACTCGTTCAAAGCAAATTAAATCAACTTCGGAGACGGATTTAGAAGATAGTGGCTCGTGTGGACCCTAACACCAACACGCATCCCCCAAAATACAGAAACGGTTTCAGATCCGTAACAACCGGATCCGAAACCGCTCTAAGTATTGGATTGTCTTGTGAAGTGTGGTTACGGGTTGCAGGAAACGCGAGCGTTAGCCCAGTTTCCATGATCCCAACTGATATCGCCTCCCCCGTCCACGACTAACCGCAACTCCTGCCTCCCGGCGATGCCAACTTGAACGGTTTGTGTGCCGCTCAAACCCGTCATCGTGCCGCTATTGTAAAGTTGCGTCCCATCGGCCCACACCTGGAACGATACCGAGCCCCATGGGCCAGTCTCGTCATCCACGCCGACCTCCGCCTGGAACGTCGAGCATGCCCCGCCAAGCGTGAACCGTACATCCGATGGTGCGTGCACGCCCAACCCCTTGGCATACGTCACCCCGTTCAACCGCAACGGATTCCCGTCCAGCGCCGGCATTTCGTTGTTGCTCCGGTCGCGCTCCACCGGGCCCCAGCCGTTGTTGGATATCGTCCAGGCCAGGTCGCTGAGGTACGCGGTCTGCGCGATCGCCGGAGCCGGAGGCTTCGAGTTGCACCGGATCCGCGCGTTCGCCCAATCGGCGTGATCGTATCCAATGCCGTTTCCGGCGTCGTTGACGATCAGCCGCAGTTCATTGCGCCCCGTGAGATCCACGTTGACAGTCAACGTATTGCTGTTGCCCGTCATGAGCCCACTCGTGTACAGAACCGTGCCATCTCCCATTACCTGGAAAATGACCGATCCATTCGCCCCTACCTCGTCGTCCACGCCGATATCGGCCTGGAACGCGGTGCACACGCCGCCCAGGGCGAAGCGCAGGTCGGAACCGGCGTGCACCCCAAGGCCCTTCGCATAGGTTACGCCGTTGAGCCGCATCGTGATCCCATCGGCCCCAGCCTCGCCGTTGCTCCGGTCGCGCTCCACCGGCCCGTATCCGTTGGTTCCCGACGACCAGTTCAAGTCGCTCAGAAACTTGATCGGAAATGCCGTCGAGGTTGCCGGCGGAGGCGCCGTCTGCGTTGCCGTGAGTACGGCCCCCTGCCGCGCCGCCAGCGTCACCGAGGTAACCGAAACGCCGTTCACCGTGCGGTACGTGCCCGGCAAGGTAACCGTTCGCGGCGGCGCGCCCGGCTCGTTCACCAGCACGATCCCGTTCTGGAAATCCCGCCGCAGCAGGTTGTTCCAGTTCGTACGCGCTCCCAGCGGAGCCCCCAGGTTCACGTCGTAACCCGCGTACCAACTGTCCGGCGTTGAGATCAACTCGCCCAGCGCGTCGCTGCCGTTGTTGATCAGGAAGTAATTCGCCAGCCCGTACTCCAGGGTTTGCGGATAGTAGTCGTCGATCACCACGTGCCGGCCCCTGGCGTGAACGCGGTCGATGAACGCCAGCAACGCCTGCAGCGACCATTCCCCGGTGCCGCCGGTCAGGCCCGGATCTCCAAACCCGCGCTCGATGTTCAGGTAGTTCGATGCCGCGATCTGGCGTTGGATGTACTGGTCGTTGTCCCGGATCCCGTTCGGCCCGGCGAACCAAATACAGTTGTGCATGATCTCCGCCGCCGGAAACTCGCGCCGGATCTGTTCCACGAACTCGGCGATGTATTTACGCCAGTTCTCCCATGTCATCGTTGTGCCCGTGCGTGGATCCACCGGCGGAATCTCCGTGCCCCACCCGTTCCCCACCCGGAATTGCATGTTCACGTCGTCCAGCCAGATGCCCTTATAGCCTTTGTTCATGAGCACCCGCGCTTCGTTAATCCAGTGCTGGCGGAAACCGGCGCTCGTAATGTCGCCGGCATACTGCGGGCACGTTCCGTTGCCGCAGTTCCACGGAATGAACAGTCTATTCCCGCCGGAGTCCTTCAGAATCCACTCCGGGTGTTGCCATACCAGCGGCGAATCCGTCTTGATGGCATAGAGGTCGATGTAGATCCAGGCGTTCGGAAACCACGAAAGCTTGGTGTCGAAGTAGGGGCTGAAGACACCCGACATGCGCCAGATATTGCGCCGCAGCCAGTCCTGCTGCGAAGCATTCGGTGCATTCGTGTATCGGTCCCAGTCGGAAGTGATTCTACGGGCGAACCTGGCCTTCCCGGCTTCGGTCTGGCCCAGAAGGTTTCCGGCAAGGGATATCATGCCGAACAGAGCGATAGCTCCAATACGCGTCGGACGAGAGTGCAACATGTCTGCTAAGCAGACCTCCTGGATGTTTTTGTGGTGGCTCTCTGCGGTCCGGTCCGATGGGGAGGTGGACACCCGGGCACGCATGAAGCGGTCATGGGGAGCGGCGGAGTTCCGTTTACAGGGAATCCGGTACTAAGGTTTTAACTATTATGTCGGACTTGTCTTAGTCGCGCAATAAGAAACTTCTTAGAATTTACTCGCAACAACAGGCCGGTGCAGGTCCATTCTAAGCCTCCAAACGTACTCCACCCAGTAATCTATTGGTATCGCCTCGTAAGCGATTTGTATACGTCGTAACTTACCGCGCGCGCTTGCCCCCGGCTCCTATCTATCCACTCGCCACCATCCGCGCCGCCCGCCGTTCGTACTCCACATCCGCCGGAGCTATGTCGGAACGGTCGATCAACACGGAAACGGCTCGCTGCAGCAGCTTCACCGAGACCACCAGCCTGTGCTGGCCCTTGCTCTCCTGGATGATCCCTTCCACGCCGCGAAGCGGCCCCTGCTCCACTCGCACCACATCGCCGCGCTCCAGGTACGGCCATGGCTGCGGGTTCATGCGCGCCTGCACCACGCGCTGGATTACCTCCATCTCGTCCTCTTCCACCGGCAGCAGATTGCTGCCGTTTCCGAGAATCGAGAACACTCCGGGGGTGGTCAGGATCGGTAGCCGGTCCCGGCCGTTGAAGCGGCAGAATACATAGCCGGGAAACAGCGGAATCTCCGCTCCCTTACCCGCTTTCGCCGGTTCCTTGCGCGTCAAACACAACGGGAGAAACTCTTCGAATCCTTTGTTCCGCAAGGCCTTGGAAACGGCCTTTTCGTGGCGGGGCTTAACGTTAACCGCATACCAAAAAGTGTGACACGTATACTGCATATGTCCCTCCAGCCAGGGAAACGATGTGATTGGGTTGTCGGGGTGCCGCGGCCGCGCAAGGGAGCCGGTGCCTAGGGTTTTTCACAACCCCGCAAGGCAGTGGCTCCCGCGCTTCCCGACGGCCTGCTAACGGCGCCAGATCAGGACGCCGCTACCCACGCCGATGCCAGCCTCGATCGCCCGTGCGGCGATCTTCTTTCCCGTGCTGCTTGGCACGAAGAGAATGTCGTCGGCCTGCAGCGCCACTTCGGTCTGCTTGCCGTTCAACAACCTCTTTAGGTCAACATTGATCTCCACCCGTTCGGAGGAGTTCTTCACCGCCCGTAGGATCCTCGCCCGGGACGGCGATGCTGTCGAAGTTAGACCTTCCGCCATCGACAATGCCTCCAGGACCTGGATGGTCTTGCGTTCGCGGAGGGTGAAGCCGCCCGATTTGTGCACTTCCCCAACCACGTAATAAAGATCGGCGCGGGGCACCGTGATCACGTCAAACGGTTGAATCGCGATGTTCTCTTCCGGCCGCTCGGCTTCCATCAGCCCTTTTAAAGCCACCTCGGCCACGCTGAACTGGCCGCTCGAATCGTCCGACGCCGATGAGAGCGGAATGCGGCCCCACTCCAGGCGGCGCGTGATCTTCACCACGTAACCGGAGTCCGGGCGCAATCCGCCCGCCAGAGAAAGCGCTTCCAGTAGCGTCTTGCGCCCGTTCACCTGATGCACGCCCGGCGTCCCTACCGCCCCAACCACCGAGATCGGCTGGCTCCGCAACTCCACCAGGCTCACCGAAACCCGCGGCTGCTTGAGGATCCCCGCCAGCTTCGTGCGAATGTCCGCTCCGAGCTGGTCCGTTGTCGATCCGCCCGCTCGGATCCGCCCGATCACCGGCAACTCCAGATAACCTTGCGGGTCCACCCGGAACGGGCGATCCGGGATCTCTTCGACGCCAAGAGCCCAGATCGACACTTGGTCGTCCGGGCCTAATACGTATTGCGCCGGACGCACCGTCGCCGCCTCCGAACGGCGTTGGGATTCTGCCGCCGGGTTCTCCGCGCGCGCGGCTTCAGGGTGCGGCAATAGCAGCATGAGGGCCAGGGTTGCCGCCGGCAAGGAAAACAGCAAACCGCTGTTGGTTTGGCGGCGGGTAAGAAGTACATATGATTTCCGGTCCTGCATAGGTGTACTGTTAACGGAGGATTCAGCGGCTTTCTTTGTTACTTCTCCCCTCGTGACTTAGAGCGTATACATACAGTCGCCGGCTACGTCCGTCATCGTGATGCTATCGTTAGTTGCTTGTAACTTGAAAGCGGTTCGCTGCAAATGCGGTTTCAATGGGCAAGCCGGGAAAGTGCACGTACGGAAGGATCGTCTGCTAACTCCCGCTCGCTTACCTCTCGCGGCTCGGTTTCTGTAACCTGCTGATTCTCCTACGGAGCCGCGAACGCCAGGAGCGCGTGCCTAAGATTGTTCCACTAACCGCGCAGCGGAGCGGGTTTGCCAACGGCGTTAACAAGCCGCTTCCAAACCTAACCCGTCCGTACGGAATCGGCGTCTCGTAGCCCCCCCCGCCGGTTGTCACGCCATTGTCATCAAAGCTTAATCTCCTGGAGCCAAACTCAAGTCTCGTGCTCCCTCAGATCCTGGCCTTCTTCGTCGCCGGCAGCCTGTTCCTGCTGGTAATCGTTCACGCGCTTACCTACGGTCGTCGCGGCCGCCGCTGGGGACAGTTGCCCTCTTCGGGCCCCGCCCGGAAACACTAGGGCCCCCGCCCACCTCCACTCCCTCGTCCACCGCCTCTCCGTGGCGGCGTTACCCTCGGCTTACTCCCCTATAATGAGAGTTCGTCCACGGTCTGACCCTCTTATGAACATTTCGGTGAAAGCCGGCTACGCTCTCCATGCCATCCTCGATTTGGCGCTCCAGCCAGCCGGCGAACCCGTGCGCATCGCCGATATCGCCCGCCGCCAAAAGATCCCCCAGAAGTTCCTCGAACTGATTCTGGCGTCCCTTAAGCAGGGTGGCTTCGTCGAGTCCCGGCGCGGAGCCGAAGGGGGCTACCTGCTAGCCCGCCCGGCCGACGGCATCATGGTCGGCGAGGTCCTTCGCTTCATAGACGCCAAGACCAGGGGCGAATCGGGAAAGCAAGGCCAGACCGACGCGTTCCACGACTTCTGGCGGCGCGTCGACGAAGCCGTCTCCGCCGTCGTGGACCGCACCAGCTTTGGCGAACTCAGCCGGTCCTGGCTCGAGAAGCAACACAAATACATCCCCAACTGGGATATCTAAAACAGGAGGCCGTTCTTGATCTTCAACGACAACTCATTCAGCATCGGGCGCACCCCGCTGGTGCGCCTCAACCGCGTTACCGACGGAGCCCCGGTGACCATGCTCGCCAAGATCGAGGGGCGCAATCCCGCCTATTCCGTCAAGTGCCGCATCGGCGCGTCGATGATCTGGGACGCCGAGAAACGCGGGATCCTGAAGCCCGGCAAGGAACTCATCGAGCCCACTTCCGGCAACACCGGCATCGCCCTGGCCTTCGTCGCCGCCGCCCGCGGCTATCCCATCACCCTGACCATGCCCGAAACCATGTCCGTCGAGCGCCGCAAAGTGCTCAAGGTCTTCGGAGCCAACCTCGTCTTGACCCCCGGCAGCGAAGGCATGAAAGGCGCCATCAGCCGCGCCGAGCAAATCTCCCAGTCCGATCCGAACCGCTTCGTGCTCCTGCAGCAGTTCAAGAATCCCGCGAATCCCCAGATTCACTTCGACACTACCGGTCCGGAGATCTGGGAGGATACCAACGGCCAGGTGGATGTGCTCGTCTCCGGCGTCGGTACCGGCGGCACCATCAGCGGCGTTTCCCGCTACATCAAGCAGGAAAAGGGCAAGAAGATCCTCTCCATCGCCGTCGAGCCCACCGCCAGCCCGGTCATCACCCAGAGCATCCGTGGCGAGGCGCCCAAACCCGGCCCCCACAAGATCCAGGGCATCGGCGCCGGCTTCATTCCCGACACGCTGGACGTGAACCTCGTGGATCGCGTCGAGCAGGTGACCAACGAAGAGTCCATCGAAATGGCCCGCCGCCTCGCGAAGGAAGAAGGCATCCTCTGCGGCATCTCCTGCGGAGCCGCCGCCGCCGCCGCCGTTCGGATCGCCAAGCAGCCCGAGATGCACGGCAAAACCATCGTCGTCGTCCTGCCCGACTCCGGCGAGCGTTATCTCACCTCAGCCCTCTTCGAAGGCATGTTCGAGTAAGTCTAGACGCAGACCGTTGCCGGCTGCTTCGCGGGCTGCCCCACGTCGCTCCCGCTTCTCTCCGCCGCCCCCAACTTCTCCATCCGCAGCGCATACCGGTGCCCACGAAACGCAAACTGCACCGGATAGCGCTCTGGATCGGACACCCGCAATAAATCGAATATCTCCGCCACCCGGTGCTCCACGCTGACCACCCCGTCCTCCGGCGTCCGCCGCCGGTAATAGGAGCCCCCTTCCGGTTGTGGCCGCGGCTCGATACTCCCGTAATTCGCCACCGCGAAATCCATCAGCGCGATCTCAACATCGAACAGCTTCTCAAACAGCTCCGCGAAGGTCTCATGCCCTTCGAAGTACATATCGTGCTTGGCCCACACATCGCCGCTATCCACCTGATCGGCCGCCTCCATCAACGTCACCGTCACCCGGTTGCGGCCTTCCAGAATCTGCCAGTTCAGCGGCGCGAAGCCGCGGCCCTCCGGAACGTCGGAGGCATGGATCACCAGCACCTTGCCGAACCGCTCCCGCACCTCGCGCCGGATGATCTCATTGCACGAAATGAGAAATAGGATGTCGCCCGAACCCAATTCCGCCCGGCGCTCCACCAACTCGATCGGATGCTCCTGGCGATGACGTGCAACCCAATCGGTCAGGCGGGACCACACGGGGTGATTGCGGGAAGAACAAAGAATGCTGATTCGCATAAAGGCGGGCTCTTGCTAAGTAGTGCGCCGAGCCCGCCGATTCTCTCTGCAAGAAAGGAAGCCGTTAGTTGGTTTGTTCGAAGATCGCGAAGTCGCCCGGATTCCACGCCTGCGCGATCACATACAGCTTCCCGTTCATCCGCCGAGCCACCGCGTTGTGAATGTGCTGGAAGTTAGCCAACCCCAGGTCTTCCTTCGCCATGATCGTCGAGACCAACTGGTCGTTCTCCATGATGTAGATCGGAGCGCCCTTGCCGCGGTCCGGCCCATGCAGCGACCCGACAACCGCGTATTGGCCATCATAGAAAATGTCGCAGGGGAAGGAGCCGAGCGGCATCCGTAGCGTCGACAGGTACTGGCCGTAGCGGGTATAGCGGTCGATCTCCGAATTGGGCCGGTCGGCTACATCAATGCGCTTCATCCCGGGCGGAATCGTGATCCCATGGCCGGTCCCCAACTGCCCCGGCCCCGTGCCGCGCCCGCCAAAAGCCAGATCGTGCCACTGCACCTGGAACGGACGGAAGCCCGTCACCTTCGCCGTCACCACAAAGTCCAGATTCGAATACCCGGTGGTCATGTACAGCATGCCGTCCATGTACTCCACATCGGTCGGGATGAAGTTCCCCCGCCCCGCAAAGTAGTCGGTGGCTACCGGGTGGCCCACATCGGTGCCGGGGGGCGGCGGCGTCAGCGTGTGGACCAGGTTGCCTTCCAAATTCGTCGTGAACACGCGGTTCGCCCCATTGCCCGGGAAACTCAGGTACGGCGTGCCATCCGGACCCGACCAGATCGTCGTGTTGTGCATGTTGGTATCGCGCATCTCCGCCGCCGTAGGCAGCATGCGCGTGGACTTCAAATCGGCGCTGATCTGGATGATACCGGCGCCCGGCAGCGCAAAGTACGTTTCTCCCTTTCCCGGGCGGCGATCCACGGCGAACCCCCCATGCGCGGCCTTCAATACCTTCTGCGCCTCCGGTGGCAGATGGCTCGAAGTATAAAGAACGCGGAACTTGTATTTGCCGCTTCCGCTGACGCCCTGACCTTGCGCCGCGCCGGGCTTCGAGCCCCATCCGCCAAACCAGGCGGTCGCGAGCAGGCCGAGGAAAAGAGTGCTGATTGTGGTTCGCCTCATCGGGGATATTTCATCACGATGAGAGGCGAAACACCAAGCCCGCCAACCCAATTCCTCTCCCCGCTCCGGTAGTGCAGGCGTCCTCGCCTGCGCGCGACGTCCACGTCGCGCCTCTTCTGCGTCATCCCCAGAACGTAACCGTTCACAAGCCTTGTTTCTAATAGAATCAACACGTTACAAGGACTCCCCCAACCCCCCCATGCTATGGTCGTCCCGTATGACTGACCAAGCAGAACGTAATCGCGAGAACGCGCAACACTCCACCGGCCCGAAAACGCCGGAAGGCAAAGCCACCTCCTCCCAGAACGCCAGAAAGCACGGCTTCACCGCCCGCAGCGCCTGGTCTCCGGCCCACTTCACCGAAGACCTCCGCGAGTTCTTCCGCGACTACTACAGCCGTCTCAAACCAGACGGCCCCGTAGAAGCCACCGTCTTCGACCAATTAGTCCACGCCGCCTGGAACCTGAGAATGATCGCCGTCCAACTCGACAAACTAGCCGCCGAGTTCAACTGTGAAGAAGTCCCGGAGTTCCTCAACATCCCCGACCTTCCAGAAGACGCCGAGCGCCGCTACAACCGGCTCCTCCGCTACCAAAATCGCAACGAGCGAGCCTTCCAGGCCAACATGCGCCTGCTAGCCTCGCTCCAGACCAACAGAGTCGCCGCCGACTACACCGGAACCCCCAGCGAGAAGCCGCTGACTTCCATCTCGGCCCTAATAGACGTAGCCAAGATCGTGCGCCTGACCGATCGAAGCCAGCCGGAGCCCCCCGGCATCGCTCCCAAGGCCCGCCAGCAGCCCAGCCGGGCCGCCTGACGGACCCCAAAACGCAACCCTTACCCCCGCCGCCGACTAATCCGCCGCCAGACCCAAGCCAGAAGTGTGTCCGCAGTTACCGCAAACTCATCTGCCGCAGGAATGTCTGCCCATAATTCAGCGACCCATAATCCAAACCAGATGCCTGGAACAACACCGGTTCCGTATTCACCATCATCATCAACGCCGTATTGTCCGCCGCCGGCAGCGCCGACAAAATCTGCGACGGCACCGTCAGCGTCCCCTGATCGGCCTTCGCCGTACATTGGAAACTCACCACCGCGTCGCGACCCACCGTCGCGGTCCCCATTACCGACACCGTGCGCCGGCTATCCCCACCGGTCCAATCGATCTTCAGGTCCGCGCTGCGGGCCACGCAGCGCGTCTCCCCACACGCCGTCCCAAACGTCTCGGCATTCGTCCACACCACCGGCGTTCCGATCTGGATCTGCGCCGAGAAGGAGCCAACGTCCGCCCCACCCGGTCCGGCAACCGTATACTGGCCCGGCTCCAGGAACAGCGGCGTCTGCGGAATCGGAATCGGCGTGGCGATTTCGAAGCGCTGGCCATAGTCGCCGCTGTAGGTCCCCTTCTCGCGTGTGCTCGCCATCGGCCGCGTACCGCCTGGACCCGTCACCGACAAGGCCGGGCCGGCATCCAGCCCCTCAAATACCGGAATCTCCGTCATTTCGGGAACGCGCGCCCGATACAAGCTGCAATTGCCCACCGTGGACCAGGACGCAAAGCCGCCGGACCCCACCGGACTCCACTGCCCGAAGCGATAGAACGACCCGCTGCCCGAGTCCGCCACCAGCTTCACCCCACTGCTGTTCAAATCCGACCGCGAAAGGCTCACGGTCCCCGCGCGCGCCCCCTCCCGCAGAAACTTCTCCAGATCCAGTCCCGCTGGCACCGCGCTATCCTGGCAGGCGGCGCCCGCCGCGCCCACCGGCAGCGGCACGAAGTTGCTCAGATAGTTCGACCCGCGCAGATAAACAGGCACCGAACAGCCGGTCGCCACCGCCGCGGGCAGCTCGAAAGTCAGGTCATCCCAGCCGCTGGGCCGCCGCGACAGGCCGCCGATCGGAACAACAATACCGCCCACCACAATCTCGTAGCTGCCCATCGCGGCCTCCGGCCCAATGCCCGTGGTGCGGATGCGAATCGTATCACCTGCGACGGCCGGGCGCGACGGCGTGATCTCGTTAGCACTGGAATCCAGCGCGAATACTGGACCCCCGCCCAGGCTGCCCCGCGTGGCGACGCCCGGTGCCGATTCCACCACCGTGATGGGCGCCGTCAGTTCCGTTCCGTTCACCGACAACCGCACCGTCCCGGCGCCGGCCGGCATGTCCCCCGGTACCAGAAACTCGATCCGCTGCGGCGCCACCAGCAGCACGTAGGCATCGCGCTCCGCCCCGCCCACCGTGACTTTCGCGGTCACTCCGGCAAACGCCAGCGACTCCGCCGCGGGCTGCTCCTGCGTATCGGCGGCCAGGTTCATCCCCAACACCACCGCCCTCGCACCGGCGGCCACGCCGGACTGCGGCAGACCGGCAGGCATGTAGCTGGCGGCGTTCAAAGCGGCGGCATTGCGCACCAGACGCGGATCCTGGGCCAATACCAGGGAAGCGGCACACAGGCTGCCCAAAAGCAGCCGCATGGAAAGTCTCATGAAATCTCCTTCAGCACAGAACGCGACAAACCGCCCGGAAGTTGATCAACGCCAGTCGCGATTACCGGCCAAAGATAAACCGCAGCCTGCGCGGATCGGCGCCGCCGTCCAGCACGCCGTCCCCGATCTTGATAATCGTCGGAGCCGAGCCGTTACTCCAGTCCCCTGTGATCGAAACACGGTGCCCCATCATCGCCAGCGCCGCGGCGGTCTCGCGCTTGATGCGGCTTTCCAGGTTCAGCTTGCCTGGCACGAACTCATGATTGGCGAATGAGCTATAGAAATGCTCGGTCTGGAAGCGCGGGGCTTCGGCCGCTTCCTGCGGGCTCATGTTGAAGTCGATCAGGTTCAACAGCACCTGCAGCATGGCCTGATCCTGATTGTCGCCCCCTGGAGTGGACATCGCCACCCACGCCTTGCCATCCTTCAATACCAGCGTCGGGCTCAGCGTGACGCGCGGGCGCTTCCCGGGTCCCAACTGGTTGGCATGCCCGGCCGTAAGCACGAACGACTGCAAACGGCTCGACAACGGAACACCCGTATCCCCGGCGATCACCGACGGCAGCCAGGCGCCGCTCGGCGTAGCGGAAAACACGTTGCCCTGCTTATCCACGACGTTCACGCACGTAGTGTCCTGCGCCTGCGATGCCGCGCTGCTGCTGCTCGGCGGCGGTAGCGGCGGCAGGAAACTGCCCGGACGGTGATCCATGCTCGCGCGGTTCGGGTCGATCTGTTGCCGCCGCTTGGCCGCATACTCCTTGGATAGCAGCGTTTCAGCCGGGATCTTGCTGAACTTCGGATCGCCGTAGTAACGGTCGCGGTCGGCAAAGGCCAGTTTCGCCGCCTCCGTCACCGTGTGCAGATACTGCGGCGAGTTGTGCCCCATCGCCTTCAAATCGTAGCCTTCCAGAATGTGCAACGCCTGCACCATCACCGGGCCTTGCGTCCAGAACCCAGGCTTGCAGACTTCATAGCCCCGATAGGTGCCGCAGACCGGCGCATCTTCCACAGCGGCGTAGCCCGCCATATCCTTCTCCGTGATCAGCCCGCCGTTGGCTTCGCTGAACGCCGCGAGCTTCTGGCCCAACGCCCCTTTGTAGAAGTAGTCCCGCACCGCCGTGATCTTCTTCTGGCGATTCCCACGCGTCTTCTTCTCCACCTTGGCCAACTCCCGCAGCGTCGCCGCCAGCGTCGGCTGCCGGAAGATCCTGCCGCGTTCCGGCACGGCGTTGTTTGGCAGGAAGAAGGAGGCGGAGGTTGGCCACAGCCGCAGCAAGTTCTGATTCCGGTTGATGAAGCTGACGAACTCCTCGCCGATCGGGAAGGCATCGGCATACTCCATGGCGGGCGCCGCAACCTCGGCGAAGCTCTTCGTCCCGTACTGTCGCAGGGCCAGCATCAGCCCGTCGAACAGCCCGGGCAGAATGGCCGAGCGCACGCCCTGGCCGGGAATGGGCGGCATGTCACCCTGCGTTTCCCACGGCTCCATCTGGCGCTTGCGGTAGTACTCGACGGTTGCTTTCTCCGGAGCCGTGCCCACCCCGCTGATGATAGTTACAGGCTTTCCGTTCATCTTGAGGATCAGCGGCATCTCGCCGCCCAGGCCCACGCGCGCCTGCTCGGTGACCGTGGCCGCCAGCACGCTGGCCACGCCCGCATCCACCGCGTTGCCGCCCTGCGTCAACAGACGGAAGCCGGCCTCCACTTCGAAGTTGTTGGCCGCCGCCACCATCTCGCGCGTGCCACGCACCGGGGGGAACATCGTCTGTTGCTGGGCCACAATCGCGGTAGCGGCGCCCAGCAGGGAAAGCAGAGGCAGGCAGGTACGGAGTTTCATCGCCTTATCAGAGCATTGTCTAACATCCGGCGCCGCTTGCGCAGAAGTTCATACAGCACCACACCGCCGGCAGTGGCCACATTGAGCGAATGCTTACGTCCCAACATCGGCAGGCGGATGTGCCGGTCGCACTGTGCCAACACCTCCGGTTGGATTCCATCCACCTCGTGGCCGAACACCACGCAGACCGGCCAGCGCGGCTCCCAATCGAACAGATCCACCGAATGAATGCTCGTTTCGATAGCGGCAATCTCCACGTCGTGCTTGCGCAGGCTCCGCAGGACCTCCGCCGCGTCCCAACTGTGCTCCCACGGCACCGTCTCTTCCGCGCCCAGCGCGGTCTTCGCGATCTGCTTCTTCGGCGGCGTTCCCGTGATGCCGCACAAGTACAGCTTGGATAGAGAGATGGCGTCGGCGGTCCGAAAGAAGGAGCCGACGTTGTACATGCTGCGGACATTGTCGAGCAGCACCGACACCGGCAGCGGACGAATACCGTCGTAGAGCGCGGCCGCCGCGGTGGCCAGAAACGG
The DNA here is from genome assembly GCA_964385495.1 of uncultured Candidatus Solibacter sp. Lineage (GTDB taxonomy): Bacteria > Acidobacteriota > Terriglobia > Bryobacterales > Bryobacteraceae > CADEFT01. The sequence goes on along the minus strand of CAYLPH010000024.1, from coordinate 86,056 downwards.
AAGCCGCTCACTCACCGGAACTTCTCCGCGCGTCTCGGGTTTGCAAATGGCATGAAACGGATACTTTCAATTATGGCCCTCGGCCTTCTGGCGGTGAACCTGTTTGCCGCCACCATCGACGGCAAATGGAAGGGCGAGGCGAAGATCGAGTCGAAGCAGAAGGAGGCCACCACCGTTGCGCTCACCTTCGATCTCAAGGCCGATGGCGGCAAACTTACCGGCAGCGTCCTCAACTCCGGCGGCAAGCGGGCGCGGACCCTCGATGTCACCGAAGGCAAGCTCGACGGCAACACGTTCACCTTCGTTACCGTCCAGAAGTCGAAGAAGAAGGGCGACGTGCGGGTGACGTGGACCGGCGCCGTCGAAGGGGATGAGCTGAAAGGCTCCTACAATGCCGGCCGTAAGCGATCCACCGAATTCGCCGCCAAGCGGCAGTAGGCAATTCCCTTCTACCCCGCCGCGGCCGCCGCGCGGCCCACGCAAGCGGGCCAGCGGCCGTGGTCCGGTGATCCGCGATAGAATGCGCTGATGCCGCGTCCCGGGCCGTTGATCGCCGCGCTGTTGTTGACGGCGCAGCTCCTTTTGATTGGATATGCGCGGACTACGGAGGCCCGCTACTTCTGCTGGGCGCCGTTCGATATGCAGACGGACTATCGGCTGCGGGTGACCGTGAATGCGCGGGAGTTGACGCCGGCGGAGATACGGACGCGTTACCGGCGGCCGGCGGCCGGGACGGATAACCGCAGCATCCGGAATCTGACCGATATCATTGAAGGCGTGGAGCGGCGGCAGGCGGAAGGCAAGCGGGCGCGGGTGGTCATGCGATACCGGATTAACGGCAAAGAGGAACGTGTGTGGGAGTATCCGGGGCGGCAATGAGTTGGAACCCCGCGCGGTGCACGGGTACGGCGCTGCCGCCCAACGTGCTGCTCATGGCGAAGCTGATTGCGCTGGCGCTCTTGCTGACCAATCATGTGACGCTGCTGCCGGATCCGTTCCTCCCGTTCGTTCAGGCGTTAGAGCATATTCCAGGCCCGCTGTTTCAGTGGACTGCGCGGGTGGTGTTCGTGGCGAGCGCGGCGGCGCTGCTGTTCAACCGGGCGGTGCGGGTGAACTGTTTGCTGCTGGGCGGGTCGATATTGATTGGCGTGCTGGCATCGCGCGCCTACTTCGGAAATAACAAGACGTTCTGTGCGCTGATGCTGGTGTTGGCGGGTCTACTGCCGCGGGCCAGTGAGCCGCTCACGCTGCGCTGGCAGGTCGCGATTGTGTATTTCGGCGCGGGGTTGAACAAAGCATTTGAGCCGGACTGGCACAGCGGGCAGTTCTTCGAACATTGGGCGGGGGAGAAGCTGGCGATCCCGCCGTACCAATGGCTGAGCGCGATGCTGCCGCCGTTGGCGCTGGGCAAGGCGATGTGCTGGCTGACGATTGTGTTCGAGACCGGCGCGGCGTTGTGTATGGTAGTGCCTCGGTTGCAGTTGTGGGGGGTGAGTGCGAGTGTCCTGTTGCAATCGGGATTCCTCCTGTTCACGGGCACGACGTTCACAATGTTCTTTTACGGGATGCAGGCGGCGATGTTCGCCTTTCTGCGATGGCCCTCCCAGCCGGTCGAGGTGATTTACGACGGGGATTGCGGCTTCTGCGACTGGTGCCGGGAGCAATTCAACCGGCTGGATTTTGATGGGGTGTTTGCCTGGCAGCCCTATCAATCCGGGCGTGGGAAGGCATATGGGATTACCGATGAGGCGGCGGGGCGGCGATTGCAGTTGGTGACGCCGGAAGGGCGCGTGTTGGATGGATTTCACGCGGTGCGGCGGATGATGTTCTATTTGCCGGTCGTGTGGATGGCGTTGTTTGCGATGATCGCGCTGGCGCCGCCGCCGCAGCCGGTGACGCGGCGGATTATCGTGGGCGTGGCGTTGTTTCTGCTATCGCCGTTGGCGAATCCGGTGGGGGTATGGGCTTACGATTTGGTGGCGCGGAACCGGCACCGTATCTTTCCGGGGCGTGTGTGTGCGGTGCCCCGCTAATAGGTGAGTTACGGGGAGATGCGGCGCATGTGGAGCCTGCCCCAAAAGCCGGCGTTCTCGTTGGCAAGGGTTTGGTTATATATGCCCGTTTCGGCAAGGGAAAACAGCCATATGGGGCCTGGGACGGCATCGGGCCGGGCTTGCCGCGCCTGTTCGGCGATGAGCGCGAGGCTCTCTTCGGACACGCTCCAGGCGGTGGTATTGACGATGCGGTAGCCGGCGCATTGGTAGGTGACGATGGCCGGGGTAAGGTTTTGCGTCCCGGAGTACCGGCCCTGGCAGAGATAGTACCGGAGCGTGAAGGAGCCGGCGTCGTCGGTGACAAGGACGCCGGGTTTCGGTGAGAGCGACGCGAGCCAGGCGAGCATTTCCCGCATCTGGCCGATTCGATTGAGGCGGACGTCGACATCGAGATAGTTTGGCTCGGCGGGGCGAAGGGCGAAGAAGAACAGGGAGGCGAGCAGGGCGAGGGTGAGCTGATGGCGGAGCAGCAGAGCGATGCCGGTGGCGGCGCCGGTGGCAAGGAAGATGGCGAGGAAGGCGTCGTGGCGGGTACCGCCAAAGGGGTAGAGGCCGGCAACGCCGCTGGCGGCAGTAGCAGCGACGGGCAGGATGAGCAGAAGAGCGCGAGTGGCGCCAGGGCGCCGGACAAAGAGCCAGACCAGGCCGATGGAGAAGAACAGGAGCATCCAGTTGCCGAGGGTGGCGCCGCTAAACACATAGCCGGAAAGAGACTGGAGGGTATCGGACAGGTAGGGGAAGAGGTCCTGCTCAGCGGGGTGGAAGTAGGAGCGGCGGAGCCAGCCCTCGCGGGCCATGCGTTCGCCTTCGCTGTGGCGCAGTTCATGAAGGTGGGTGGTGTAAGCGATCAGGCACAGCAAGGCCGCGGCGGCCTGGAAGGCGGTCCATTCGGCCACCAGGCGCCGGGGTGGGCGCTCCAGCGCGATACGGACCAGCGCATAGAGGCCAATGCCGGCGGTGAACCAGATGGACATGTACATGGTGAGGAGCGCGAGCAGCAGGGCCAGGCCGAACGCGCGCATCCAACGAAGAGATTGGTCGCGGAAGGCTCGTTCGAGACAGTAGAGCGCGCAGGCAACCAGGAGCGCATGCATCATGTAGTGGCGAACTTCGGCGGACAGCTTAATGAGGTTTTCGGAAAAGGCCAGGAAAACCGCGCAGAGCAGCCCCGCGGCGGGGTGAAAAGTCTCCGCGGCCCAGCGATAGGTGACGTAGCACAACACGGATCCGGCGAGGACGGAAGGCATGCGGAAGAACCATTCGCCGGTGCCGAAGAACGTCATGAAGTGAAGTAAGAAGTTGCACAAGGGGCCGTAAGGGAACACGGTGCCCAACTGGTAGACGTTCCACAGACCGCGTTGCAAGGGGGGCAGCATGATCTGTGTCTCGTCGCCATTGAGGAACATGAGTTGGGCCTGCTGCCAGCGCAGGTAGAAGGCGGCAAGGACAACAGCCCAGACAATGGAGGAGAGGTGGGTGTGGAGAAGGCGCTCTAACTTGGATAGAAAGACTCGCAAACGAGATTCTACCCGAGCAGCTCAAGATATACTACACAGATCGTGCTCCGGCGGTCGATTTCGTTGGAAGAGGCTACTCCCGCGGCGGAGCGGGTGGAGAGCCGTCCGCTGGCCTACGCGGAACAGCGGCGCCGCTATTGGGATGAGTTTTCCAGTCAGGGTTCGGAGCGCTGGGCTGGCCTCCGGCGTTACTACTTCGAGCGGCTCGCGGTCTGCTACCGGTTTCTGATCCCGAAGGGCAGCCGTGTGCTGGAGTTGGGTTGCGGGCAGGGCGACCTGTTGGCGGCGTTGGAGCCGGCGAACGGCGTGGGGGTGGATTTTTCGGGGCGAATGCTGGAGCGGGCGAGGGAGCGATACCCGCGTCTACGTTTCGTGGAGGGGGATGTCCACCAGCTGGAGTTGGAGGCGGCGTTCGACTACATCATCCTGTCGGACCTGGTGAACGATGTGTGGGATGTGCAGCGAGTGCTGGGGCGGGCGCTGCGTCATTGCCATCGGGACACTCGGATCATATTGAATACGTACAGCCGCGTGTGGGAGATCCCGCGCCGGATTGCGGAGCGGTTGGGAACGGCGCGGCCGCAACTGGCGCAGAACTGGCTGACAACGGGCGATCTGGAGAACCTGCTGGACCTATCCGGCTTCGAGATGATCCGCGTATCGGCGGAGGTGCTGGTGCCACTGCGAGTGCCGCTGCTGGCGGATTTGGCGAACCGCTACCTGATCCGGCTATGGCCCTTGCGCTGGTTTGCCCTGACGTGGTTTCTGATCGCGCGGCCAAAGGCGTCGCGTCCGGCGAAGGAGCCGGTGGTGAGCGTGGTGGTGGCGGCGCGGAATGAGGAAGGGAATATCCCGGCGATATTCCGGCGAGTTCCGCGGATGGGCGCGCGGACCGAACTGATCTTTGTGGAAGGCGGGTCGTCGGACGGTACGTGGGCAGCGGTGGAGCGGGAGATGGCGAGGAATCCGCACGTGCCGGCAAAGCTGCTGCGGCAGCCGGGCAAGGGGAAAGGGGACGCGGTGCGCGCCGGGTTCCAGGCGGCGGAAGGAGACATCCTGATGATTCTGGATGCCGATATGACCGTAGCGCCGGAGGACTTGCAGCGCTTTTACGAAGCGCTGCGCGACGGCACGGCGGAGTTCGCCAACGGGGTGCGGCTGGTATATCCGATGCAGGAAGAAGCAATGCGCTTTTTCAATCACTTTGGGAATCGCTTTTTCAGCATGGCGTTTTCGTGGCTGTTAGGGCAGCGAATCAAAGACACGTTATGCGGCACGAAGGTGCTGAGCCGGGCCCATTACCAGCAGATCGCCAATAACCGGGCGTATTTCGGCGAGTTCGATCCTTTTGGGGATTTCGATTTGATCTTCGGGGCGGCGAAGCTGAATTTGAAGATCGTGGATGTGCCGGTTCGGTACCACGAACGCACCTATGGCGAGACGAATATCCAGCGCTGGCGGCACGGCATGATCCTGCTGCGGATGGTGCTGTACGCGATGCGGCGGATCAAATTCGTGTAGCGGCCTGGGGGGGCGCAATCCTGGCGACGCACCGTCCCACCTCAGGGAACCAGGAATGCCCTGGTGAGAAACACGGCCATCTGGCCGCGCGTGGTTTGCTCGCCCGGACAGAAGCGGTCGGGGGTGCAGCCGGAGGTGATACCCAGTTCCTTGAGCTTCTGGATGTAGGCAAAGAAGGGGTCGCTAGCGGGGACGTCGGTGAACAGGGGGGTGGGTTGCATGGGGAAACGGTCGGCGTCGGTGATTCCGAGCCTGGCGCGTACCAGGAATGCGGCCATCTGTCCGCGGGTGACGGTATCGGCGGGACAGAACGTGGTGGTTGTGCAGCCGGCCGTAATGCCCGTCTCGCGCAGTTTTTGGATGTAACGGAAATGAGAGTGGGTTGAGGGAACATCGGTGAAGTAGGGGATGGAGGAGTTCTGGAAGTTTTCCCCGAAGAGGGCACGAACGAGGAAGGCGGCCATCTCGGATCGCAGCATTGGCTCTTCGGGGCAGTAGCGCGTCCCTCCACAGCCGGGGGAGATTTCGCGGTCGCGCAGGAGTCCAATCGAATCGAAGAAGAGGTGCGTTACGGGGACGTCGGTGAAAGCTGGATCCGGCACGAGGGTCTTCTGCAGAAAATGCCAGAGCTGGCCGCCGGCGGAGATGTAGGCCGGACGGGGCTCGCCGATGTTTTGCGGCAGAGTGAAGCGGAGCACGCCGGGTCCGGTTCCGGCGGTAGCTCCGGTGAACGTGGCGTAGGAGGGGAACTGCCTGACCTCCCACTGGCAGGTAGGGCCGGTGGTAAGGCGCAGTTCATAAGCTCCGAAAGCGCCGCTGGGATTGGTTTCCGCCCCGCTGAGATCGACGGGGCAGTTGGCGGCCATCTGCGTCACTTGATAGCCGATGCCGGCGATGGTTACGGTGCCGGTACGGGGCGTGTTACCTCGATTGTCGGCGATCTCCAATCGCACGGAACCGGGCCCCGTTCCCGAGGTGGCGTTGACCAATCGAAGCCACTCCAAGGGGGACGACGATTCCCATGTACAGCCGGGACCGGTTGCGATATCCAGTTTGCGCAGATCTCCGGTGGACGCCGCCGTGGTGGCAGTCTCCTTTAAGGCGTAGGTGCAGGTCTGCGGTCCCCCAAGGAAGTAAGCGGTGACGGTGCGCGGGCCGTTGAGCGTAACTGTGGCGGGGTTGGCCGTACCCAGGTCTCCGGACCAGTACTGAAATTGAGCAGTGGGCGCCGCGGTTACTTGAACGCTTGTTCCGGCGTTGTAGAAGCCGTCGGACGCCGGTGGTGTGGCCGATACGGTTCCGGAACCGCTGGTGGAGAGTGTCAACAGGTGCTGGGTGGCGAAAGTGGCGGCGTAAACCGTGTCCGTGGCCGGCGTGGCGATGTCGTGCGTTGACGAGCCGTTGTCCGACCAGGAAGTGAACACATACCGCGTCCCAAAGGTTCCCCCGGTGGCAGGCGCGCCGATCGAGCGCACGATTCCGGCAACGCCGGCGATCGTGAGCGGGGCAACGACGGGTTGTCCGTCGAGCGTCAATTGCATTCCCGGTGGATTGGATTGCAGCGTGATGCTGGATCTTCGTGGCTGGATGTCGACAAACGAGGTGTGGGTGCGTCCTCCGGAATCGCGCACGGTGAGGTGGAACCGGTACCAGACGTTCGACGCCGTCTCTCCCACGGTGGGAATCGTCACGGTGCCGGAGCGAGCGCCGCAGGTTTCCGGCAGGAACGGATGGAAGTGGGTATCGTGGTGGAAGTCGGCGGCCCAACAGAAGTTCGCGGCGGGGATTACGCCGTCCTCCGGATCGGTTGCGGAGCCCGAATAGCCGATGGTTTGGCCGCCGGAATAAAGCAGGGTGCTCAAGGGAGCGGTGATCGTTCCCAGCGGGGGAAGGTTGCCGCCACCGGGCGTTACGGTGAGCGTCGCCGGGTTACTGAATCCGCCGCCAAAGTTATTGGCGGCGCGCACGCGAAACTGGGAGCCGGATGAGGACAGACTTACGGAATTCAGCACCAACCGGCTGCCCGTTTCGCCGGGGATATCGGCCTGGTTCCGCTGCCACTGGTAACTGATAGGCGGCGCGCCGGTGGCGGTCACTTCGAACGTCGCCGGCTCATTCTCGGCCACGGTGACGCTTTGCGGGTGCTGGGTGACGGTGGCGGCCTGGTTGCCCGTGTAGTCGATCTTCACAACCGCCCGTAAATCGCGGCTCAGGTAGTAGAGGCTTCCGGCCGGTCCGGCGGTGAGGTAGACCGGAGCGCCGGCGCCGGTGGCGAAGGGCTGGGTGTCCGCTTGCCCCGTAGTGGCGTTCAGAGTCCAGATCCTGCCGGCGCAGAAGTCCGCGAAGAAGTACTTACCCACGTACTGGGAAGGGAAGTTAGCGGTTGTGGGGTTATAGAACGCGCCCCCGGTGATGGCGCAGCCGCTGATGTCGCCGCTTCTGCCATAGGCATGGAACGGGGATTTGAAGCTGGGGTTGGTGGTGGGCCCTTCGGTGGTGGGCCAGCCGTAGTTCGCGCCCGCTTGCCCCTCGTTTACCTCTTCGTAATCGCTACTGCCGACATCGTTGATGAACATTCGTCCAGTACCGGGCTGGAACGTGAAGGTAAATGGGTTACGGAGCCCATAAGCCCAGATGGCTTTGTTCTCCCCGGTGACCGCGGCGTTGTTTGCGAACGGATTATCCGGGGGGATATAAGTGGGTGGCAGGTTCGGATCGAATCGCAGTATCTTTCCGAGCCGGTTGCCGAGACTTTGCGCGTTGGAGGAGACGCCGGCGTCCCCCATCGCCACATACAACATGCCATCGGAGCCGAAGGCCATCGCTCCCCCGTTGTGGATGGCGGCGCTGAGCGGTTCGAACTCCTTGAGAACGACTTCGCTTCCGGAGGCGGCGTCGCCGTTCTGGGCAAAGCGGCTGATCCGGTTGTGGGCGGGATTTCCACCGCTGGCGGGAACGGTGTAGAACACGTAGACGAAGGTGTTGTTGGGGTCGGCGGCGACACCGATAAGGCCCCGTTCCGACTGGTTGTCCGTCTGCACCGTGACGAAGGGAGCCGGTAACAGCAAGCCGTTTTTGACGACACGGAGCGCACCGTTCTGCTGGCAGACAAACAATCGCCCGTCGGGCGCCACGGCCATGGCGGTCGGCACATCGATTCCGGTAATCACGACCTCCGAGAATCCGGGCGGCAGCGTGGCCGCGGAAAGCGGGGTTAAGAAATGAAGTAAGTGGGTAAAGACAGTAGCGAGCATCGTACAAGCTCCGTGAAGTAATGCGAGTGTCTATTCCAGACGTAGCTGGAACAGTCCCGATGCGCCGAATCTGGAAACGTTCTCAAGGCGGAGCGGCTGGCGGTGGGCCGCGAGTTCACGCTCGAATGCGGGCATATCGCCAAGGAAGAACCAAACACCCTCCGCTGGAATCGTCCCGGCCACGATGGCATCCCGGAGCATTCCGCGCAGGGAGCGGACATCCCACGTCCACGACGAGCAAGGGCAGAGGACGCGATAGCCCTCATACTGGATGGCCAGCATACCCGCGGGCCGGGCGTGATATCGGCTGTAGACGCTACTCCCGAGGTAATACCCGAGTTGGATCAGGCCGGGATGATCGGTAAAGACGGCCGACCCCTTGGGGAGGCTTCGAATCGAAGATACAGCGGCGGTCATGGCTTGCCGCGAGCCGGCCGGACCCGGAATGTACGGCGCGCGATGGTAACTGGCCCACGCCCACGGAATAACGGCCAAACTCAGCAGCGCGATTACCGCCTTGCGGTTTCCGGCTAACCGCGCCACGGCGTAGCCTAGGCCTGCCGCCAGAAAGGGTTGAAATAGCGCGGAATGGCGCGAATTGCCGTAAGGGAACAGGCCGGCCAGCGCCGTGGCGCATCCAAGCGCCAAGGGCAAGCCTAGCAACAGACTCCTGGCCGGCCCATCGCGAACTGTCCGATCGCGTCCGCTTGCCAGCCACGCCAAGGCTCCGGTAAACAGCAGGGCGCCGGCCACGGCAAGGGGCGGTAGTTCGAGCAGATAGCGGAAGACAGCCACAGTCTGGCGTATCACAAAGCTAATGGGGTTGTCAGTTTCCGGCCAGTAATAGCTCTCGCGAAGAAAAGTCCGCAACGCGCCCTCATTGGCGCTGCCCCGCAGAGTCCGGATGTGCGTATCGTAGAGCCAGGCATAGATTCCGAGCGCACCCAGTTGGTATAGCGCCCAGTAGCTTGTCAGCCGCGCGTTCAATCGCCGCTTGCCGATCTGCCCAAGTATATAGACGCCGAGCACGGCACAAAACCAGATGGCCGAGTAATTGGTGAGAATTGATACATATTCCGACAACATTGCGATCGTCAGCCATTTGGCTGACCTGTCTTCCAGAGCCCGCTCCAACCCGTAAAGGGATACCGTCATCGCGGCTAGGAAGAGAGCGTAGTTCCTGACCTCAAATCCCAGGGACACTAAACCCGGGGAAAACGACAGTAAGGCCAGTGCGGTCATTCCCGCCCGGAAACCAAAGAGTTGCCGTGTCCAGAGAAAGGCAAATGCGAGAAAAGCGGTGCCGAAGAAAAGGGTGGGTAGGCGCAAGAGAAATTCGCTCTGTCCCGCCATGAGGATAAAGTGTAGGAGGAAGACATAAAGCGGCGGATACGTGTGCATCGCCGTTACTGTTTCCAGGCGGACTTCCTGGAGACCCGGTTGATGGGCGAACAGAAAATGGAAACCTTCGTCAGGATTCAGGCGGGCGGTCGCGGCAAAATAAACGCGGATGGCTAATGAGAGCAGAAGGACTGCCGCGACAGTGCGATGCTCCCCGGAGATTTGGCGATACGGTGGCGGCGGAGGGACGTCTGAGGTTTCCTTTGTATTGACTTGGGATGGGCGGCTTGCCGAGGTCTTCAATGGCCGATACTTCCTATGCGTCGAACAGATCTAACAGATCTATATCGTACACCGATTAACGGCGATGTTTGGGAACATTAGGAAAAGCTAGCGAAAAGAGAAGTTTTCCCGCGCACAGAATGTATCCGGACTGTACACTTGCCATCCGCCGCGTACAGGGCTTCTTGTATAGGGGTTGCTTCGGGCAAAATATGCGGTAGGATGACCTGGATCCACGAAAGGTTCTCCATGACGAAACTGCGGCTCTTTCTACTTTTCTTAACACCAGCCTGCGTATTGGCCCAAGGCGTGAACGGCACGATCGCCGGGGTGGTGACCGATCAGGCCGGATCGGTAGTTGCGGGCGCGAAAGTAACTCTTGTAAATGAAGGCACCAGTTTCATGCGGGAAACGGTGAGTAACCCCAGCGGGCAGTATGTGGCCAACGCGATGCCGCCGGGGGCGTACCGGATCACGGTGGAACAGCCGGGGTTCCGGAAGCTGGTGCGCGTGGGTGTTGCGTTGACGGCGGCCGATGCGGTGACGGTTGATCTGCGATTGGAGGTGGGCGACGTGCAGTCGACCATCGAGGTGACCGAAGCGGCGCCGCTACTGCAATCGCAGACGGCCATGGTGTCGTCGCTGGTGAACAATGAGCAGATCGTCGAGATGCCGTTGAAGAGCCGCACGTTCACGTCGCTGGTGTTGTTGGGGCCGGGGGCGTACGCGGGGTCGGCGGGAAACCTGACGACGTCGCCGTATGCGATGCGGGGAGATGTGAATATCTCGGTGAACGGGTCGAGCCCGCAGAACAACTCCTACTTCGTGGATGGGATGGTGAACCGGAACCTGTGGCTGAGCACGTTGATCATGGTGCCGACGGTGGATTCGATCCAGGAGATGCGGGTACTTACGTCGAATTACACGGCGGAGTACGGGATCGCGGCGGGAGCGATTACGATTGTGCAAACGCGGTCGGGGAGTAACCGCCTACGGGCGAGCCTGTATGAGTTTTTCCGCAACTCGGCGTTGGATTCGAATACCTTCTTCAACAACCGGCTGGGAGTGGCGCGGCCGGGGTTCCGGCGCAATGAGTTTGGCGGGACGATTGGCGGGCCAATCCGGCGGGACCGGACGTTCTTCTTCGCGGATTACCAGGGGATCCGGCTGGCGCAGCCGCGGACGACCATTGCATCGATACCGACGCTGGCGCAGCGTGACGCGGTGATCAACGGCAACTTCGGGCAGTTAGGAGTGAATGTATTCGACCCTTACTCGGTAACGGGCGGGGCGCGCGCGCCGTTCCCGGGGAACGCGATTCCGCGGAACCGGTTGGATCCGGCGGCGGGGCGGGTGTTCGGATTGCTGCCGAATCCGACTTCGAGCGCGGCGAATCGCAACTTTGCGTTCAACCCAACGCAGACGCAGAGCACGAATCAATTTGATGTCCGCGTGGATCAGAACGTAGGGACATCGGACCGGTTCTTCTTCAAGTATTCGTTCGATAAGACGAGCCTGGTGATCCCCGGGTCGCTGCCGATCGCGAATGCGGGGAACATTCCATCGAGCCAGTATCTGGCGGCGGATGGCACGCTCCCGGCCACCGATACGCCGCTGCGGAACCAGTCGGGCACATTCAATTATGTGAAGGTGTTTTCTCCGTCGCTGATCAATGAGGTGCGGTTGGGCGTGGTGCGTTGGAACCAGAACATCTCGCCGTTGGGGAACCCTTTCAACACGGCGACGGCGGTGGGGATACCGGGCGTGAATATCAACGATAAGTCGGGCGGGCTGCCTTCGTTGTCGATCACCGGATTCGCCGGGCTGGGCGATAACTCGACTTACCCGGAGGAGAGCCGGACGGCGTCGTTCCAGTATGAGGATGTGATGACGTGGACGCGCGGGAACCATACGTTGAAGGCGGGGGCGATCTACATCCGGCACCGGTTCAATGGATTTTCGGCGTTTCCGACGCGCGGCGATTTCACGTTCAACGGGCAGTTCACGCGGCAGATCGGGACGACGGGAGCGGCGACGGCGTTGGCGGACTTTGCCATTGGCGGATGGAACGGGCTGAACCGGAACATTCTGGTGGGCACGTTCGGGCTGCGGTTCTGGAATCTGGGCGCGTTCGTGGACGATACATGGCGTGTGAACAGCCGCTTCACGTTGAACTACGGGCTGCGGTATGACATCCAGGCGCCGCCTTACGAGGTGTACGATCGCTGGTCGAACTTCAACCTGGATACGGCGAAGCTGGAGATTGCGTCGGGGTCCGGCGATGCGCGGCGGCTGCGGAAGTTGGATTTGAATAACTGGTCGCCGCGGCTTGGGCTGACTTACATGCTGACAAAGGATCGCAAGACGGTGCTGCGGTCGGGGTTTGGGGTTTCGTATGTCGAGGCGGGGCAGGGAGGAGGGCAGTTATACAAGAACCTGCCTTTCTTCTTCTCGCAGGTGCTGGCCACGGATCAGAACGCGGCTCCGGTGGGGCGGCTATCGGAAGGGATTCCGGCGGCGGTGCAGCCGGACCGCAACGACATTGTGGGGCTGTCGTCGGGGAGCCCGAACGCGTGGGCTTACAATCTGCAGTCGACGCGGGTGATGCAGTGGAGCCTCGGGGTGCAGCGGGAGATTCTGCCGCAGACATTATTGGAAGTGAGTTATATCGGGACGCGGACAATCGGGCTGATCTCGAACATGAACTTGAATCAGTCGGTGCCGGGCGCGGGGGCGCAGAATCCTCGGCGGCCGTTCTTCGCGGTGAATCCGGGGTTAGTGAATCTGACGTACCGGAGTAACTACGCGGGGGCGAAGTATCACTCGATGCAGGTGCGGATGGAGAAGCGGTACAGCGCGGGATTCACGGCGTCGTTCGCTTATACCTATTCGAAGTACATGGCGAACGGGACGAACATCAATGGCGGGGGGAATGGGGCTCCGCAGGACTTCCGCTGCACGCGGTGCGAGTGGGGGCCGATGCCGGAGGACCGGAATCATATCGCGGTGGTGAATCATAACTGGGAACTGCCGTTTGGCAAAGGGCGGCGTTATGTGTCGAGCGGGGTGGCAAGCCACATCATCGGTAACTGGAACATCACGGGGATCTGGTCGATGTCGACGGGAGAGAAGTTCACGGCGACGGCCGCGGCGGCGGTATCGAACTCGGCGGGCGGCGGCGGGGACCGGCCGAATCGCATCGCGAACGGGAACCTGCCGGTAGGGCAGCGGACGATTGACAGGTGGTTTGACCTGTCGGCCTTCGTGGCGGCGCCGCAGTTCACGTTCGGGAACTCGGGACGGGGCATTCTGGTGGGGCCGGGAAGTTTCAACGTGGATGCGGGGATCCAGCGGGAATTTCCGTTTGGGGAACGGCGCCGCATGCAGTTCCGGTGGGAGTTGTTTAATGCGTTCAACCGGGCGAACTTCACGCCGCCGAACGCGGCGATTGGGAATGCGCTGGCGGGCGTGATCTCGGGAACGGCTCCGGCGCGGGTGATGCAGTTGGGGCTGAAGCTGTACTTCTGATGGACACGCGGCGGTCGTTTCTGAAGACGGCGGCGGCGCCGTTGCTGGGGTGTGGGAAGAAGGCGGCGGCGCAGCCCAGGCCGAACATTCTGTTTGTGATCGCGGACGATCAATCGTGGTTGCATTGCGGGGCTTATGGGGCGAAGCAGGTGGCGACGCCGGCCTTTGACCGTGTGGCGAGGGAAGGGGTGCTGTTCCGGAATAGCTTTTCGGCGTGTCCTTCCTGTACGCCGTCGCGGAGCGCGGTGTTGAGTGGGCGGCATGTGTGGCAACAGCGCGAGGCAGGCGTGTTGTATGGATCGATGCCGAAGGATTTGCCGCTGTATCCGCTGTTGCTGGAGGATGCCGGGTATCACGTGGGGCATACGGGCAAGGGTTGGGCGCCGGGGGATTGGAAGGCGCTGGGGTTAACGCGGAATCCCTGCGGCAAGGAGTACGCGGCGAAGAAGCACGCGGATGCGGTGCCGCCGTCGATTGATGCGGTGGATTATGCGGAGAACTTCGCGGCGTTCCTGGCGGAGCGTCCGGAGGGGAAGCCGTTTTGTTTTTGGGTGGGGTCGCGGGAGCCGCACCGGTTGTACGATCCGGGTCTGGGGCTGCGGGCGGGCAAGAAACTGAGTGATGCGGAGGTGCCTCCGTTCCTTCCGGATACCGAGGCGGTGCGGTCGGATCTGTTGGATTACTACGCGGAGATTGAGTGGTTCGACCGGCAGTTGGCGCGGACGCTGGCGGTGTTGGAGACGAAGGGCGAGTTGGATGCGACGCTGGTGGTGGTGACCAGCGATAACGGGATGCCGTTTCCGCGAGCGAAGGTGAATCTGTATGACTGGGGCACGCGGATGCCTTTGGCGATGCGGTGGGGCTCGCGCGGGAAGGGCGGTCGCGTGGTGGAGGAATTGGTGAGCCATGTGGACTTCGCGCCGACGTTCTTAGAGGCGGCGGGGGTGCCAGTGCCGGATGGTGTTGCGGGAAGGAGCTTGTTGCCGCTGCTGGAGGGGACGGCCGCGGGCGCGGGTAGGCGCGTGTTTACGGCGATGGAGCGGCACACCATGTGCAGGCCGGATGGAGTGGGTTATCCGATGCGGGCGATTCGAACCGCGGAGTGGTTGTACATCCGGAACTACGCGCCGGAGCGCTGGCCGGCGGGTGGGGAGTTTCTTTCTTCGAATCGGACGACGCATGGGGATATCGATGGGGCGCCGACGAAGGACGTGCTGTTAGCGGCGGACGGGGGGAAGCGGTTCGCGGAGCAGGTGCGGCTGTGTTTGGACCGGCGGCCGGGCGAGGAGTTGTACGATGTCCGGACGGATGCGGCCCAGGTGAAGAATGTGGCGGGGGAGCGGCGGGATGTGGCGGACCGGCTGCGGGGGGAGTTGGAGGCGTATTTGAAAGAGACCGGCGATCCGCGGCTGAGGGGAGAGGATCCGTGGCAGGGGTACGTATATCACCAGACGACGGGGTTTGGAGCGTCGTTCAATAAGAGCTTGCCGGAGGAAGTGCGGAAGGCGGCGCGGGAGGCTCCGCAGCATAAGCCAGAGTAAGGAGGATGGGGGGCTATTCGCCGGTCCCTTCCTCCCAGAGCGCTTCTAGCTCCGCGAGCGCTTCCAGGTCCTTGGGGCGGCCGCAGGCCCGCTTGACTTCGATCAACTTTCCGAGGTTCAAGCAAGGGCAGTCTTGGTCAAAAACGCGCAGGTGATCGGTGTGGGAAATCGGATCGGCGTATCGCCCGCCGCCCGTAATCTCCCCCAACAAGTTCACTTCGCCTAACGCCGTTACCAAGGTGAAGTTCAACCCGCGCCGAAGGGTTTCGGCGTCCCACGGAAAAGGTAGGCCGGCAGGAGCCCCGCGCGGATAGGGCTGGAGATCTCGCAACGCGTTGGCGAGCGCCGCCAGGTTCTCAGGGCTCCTGTCGTAAACGATGTCCAGATCCTGGGTCAGCCGGGCCGCGCCATGGGCGATGGCAGCGGCGCCACCCACTATTAGGAAGCGGACCCCTGCCGCATTCAGCCTATGCAGGAGCGCTCCGAAATCGGTCATCCCTTCCGCCGGGCTTCCTTGCCGGCGCGGCGCATCTCTTCGGCGAAGCGCTGCATGGCCATCAGCTTCTCAAACCGCTGGGTGACGGTGAGCTTCAGGTTCTCGCGCAGCAACGTGCGATCCACGTCTTTCTTGTACGCCTCGATCAGGGGATCCTTCGGGAAGGGCAGTTCGCGCGGCATGGGTGTCCTATCCCCCTGATAGGCCGCGGGGCGCCGGTTAAGCCTTGGCTAGCCTGTGGAGGAGAAGGTTTCGAGCAGGCGGCGCTGGTCTCCATCGGGGTCGTTGACGGCGCTACTGTGGCCGCCGTCGAAGATCATGGTGGCGCGGTCCTTGAGGGTGAACGCAGGCCAAGGCAGGGCTTTGGCGCTGGGGTTGCCGGTACGGGCGAAGGCGGCCCAGGCGGCGCTGAGCTGCCTCGATAGCTGCTCGGATTCGGGGAAGCGGACCAAACGCATGGTGAGAGGCAGGTCGGAGGTGTGGAAGGCTTTGATCTTGTGGTTGCCCTCGGCGAGCGGGGTCTCCCACTGGCAGTAGTAGAAGAACACCTTGGCTTTGTTTTGTTCCGCCTTGCGCTCGGCCTGGAGGAGGGAGTTGCGGCGCGTGCCGCGATCGGTGGTGATGCGGAACCAGAGGTCCGTGGGCGAGTCGCGCGGATGATCGCGGCGATAGAGGTTTAGCAGCTTATCGGCACTCCCGTGGGGGATGCCCGCGGCGATGATTCGGTCCTTGAGGCCGGCTTCGGTCAGGCTGTGGACCGCTGCGTCTTTCGTGTAGGAGAGCGAGGTCTCATCCTTATTGCAGCCGATGAGCAGGGGGATGGCGGCGGATAGTTCGGGGGCTTTGGGATCCCAGGTCTGGTGGGGAAGCGAATGGCCGTCGACGATGACGGCGGTTGGGCCTATGTTCCGGGAGGCTGCGAAGAGCTTGGCGGTGGGGACTGTGCGCAGGCCGTCCACCAGGTCCAGGCCCAGATTGGCGAGCAGTTTCTTCGCGGCGGCGGTAGCAGTTTCCGGATCGCCGGCGCGGAGTACGGAGCCGCTCTGGACGGCGGCCTTATGGAACAGGCCTTTGGCCGCGGGCATCGCCAGTAGGGCGCTGATCTTGGCGCCGCCGCCGGATTCACCGAAGATGGTGACGTTGTTGGGATCGCCACCGAAGTTCGCGATGTTGGCTTTAATCCAATGGAGCGCGGCGATGAGGTCGAGTTGGCCTACGTTGCCGGTGGCGTATTGGGGGCTGAGGCCGCCGAGGTAGGTGTAGCCGAAAACGTTGAGGCGATGATTGACGCCCACCAGCACGACGTCCTGTTCGCGGACGTGGCCATCGCTGAAGAGGGTGAGAGCGCTGGAGCCGCCGGTTAGGCCGCCGCCGTGCATGTAGACCATGACGGGGCGGTTGCCTTTGAGTCCTGGCGTGAGGACGTTGAGGTTGAGGCAGTCCTCGCTGTCGGTCTGCTTGGCGAGTTCGGTACGGTCGGGGCGGCCGCCAGCGAAGTATTCGCCGATGAGTGGGGACAGGAAGATGTTGCCGGGGCCCTGGACACAGCGGGGGCCGGTCTGCTTGGCGTCGCGGATGCCGGTCCAGTTGGGGGGCTGGGTTGGCGGCAGAAAGCGGGTGGCCGGGCCGGCATAGGGGATGCCGCGGAAGATATGGACCCCGCGTATGGAGCCTCCCTGGACGCGGCCGGAGGCGGTGTCCGCGATCGGCGAGGCTTCGGTGGTGGCCAGCAGCGTGCCGCTGGAGAGCAGGCCTTGCAGGAAGGTGCGGCGGTTGGGCATCGCTTATGCCTTCTTCAGCCTATAGACGCGGTGGCCGTTCGGCGGCTTGCGCGGCCGCCGCTCCAAGAGGCCCCCGTGGAGCGGCGCGTGTGAATCATGACGCTACGATATCACGGAGAGGGCGGTGGGGCCGTGTGCGGGCGGTTTTGAACGTATACAATGGGCAGGCCGCGGCGGGCTTCCATCGCCCTGCCGCGGCCCAGTCACGAGGCCAGGAGACAGGAGATATCCGCCATGCTGAAGTTCGGTACTCTCGCGATCGCCGCGATTGTGTTTGCCGCGCAATTGCCCGCCCAGAGCACGCCCCGCCCGAAGCGCATCAACCGCGCCATTGAACTGCTGGAATCGGGCCAGCCGATTTACTACACGGGCGGCCGCGGGGGATACGAGGAGGGGAAGAAGATGGCCTCCACCAGCGCCGACTACATCAACTACGAGATGGAACACGGCGCCTTCGACATGAAGGAGTTGCGGGACTTCATGCGCGGGTTGGTGGACGGCGGGCCTACGCGGACGGGGCATCGCACGCCGGCGGTGATTGTGACGCTGCCGATTCTGGGTAAGGACGCGGTCTCGATGCGCGGCAATTACTGGGTGGCGCAGCAGGTGATGGCGGCGGGGGTGCACGGCATTCTGCTGTGCCACGCCGAGGATCCGGAGGCGGTGAAGATCCTGGTGGAGGCGCTGCGCTATCCGTTCGCCGAGAAGCATGCGGGGTTAGGCACCGGCATTCGCGGGAATGGGAGCCAGAACTTCGCATCGCAGATCTGGGGTCTGTCGCCGAATGAGTATATGCGGCGGGCCGATCCGTGGCCGCTGAACAAGAACGGGGAAGTGCTGCTGGGCATCAAGATCGAGACGCCGATGGCGGCCGACAATGCGGCGAAGACGACGCGCGTGCCGGGGATCGGGTTTGCCGAATGGGGGCCGGGGGATCAGAGCTTTTTCCTGGTGGGTCCGCCGGTGGGCGATGGGCGCGGCGTACGTGAGGAGCATCCGGCGATGAAGGCGATCCGGGCGCGGATCTTCAAGGAAGTGAAGGCGGCGAACCTGTTCTTTCTGAACTCCTGCAATGAGAGCAACGTGCTGGACATGTTGAAAGAGGGCGTCATGATCTGCACGGGCGGCGATACGCCGGCGGCGGACAAGGGGCGGGCGTACAGCAAGCGCCAAGGCCCCTGGTAGAAGAGGCTGGGCGGAAGGGCGGGCGCGGCGCTCAGGCCATGTTTAGCTCTTCGGCTTCGAGGACCGGCGCACCCGGCCGATCGGGCTCCGGCGCGAGTTCCGGCAGATGCTCTTCGACCGGGCGGGGGCGCCCCAACAGATAGCCCTGCACATCGTCGGCGCCGGAGCTGAAGAGGGCCTCTAACTGGCCCGCGGTCTCGACGCCTTCCACCACGACACGCAGGCCGATGCTGTGGGCAAGCGCGACCATGCCTTTGACAACGCAAAGGGCGCGCGGCGCCAACTCCAGGCCCTGGATGAAGCTGCGGTCGATCTTGACGGCGCTGACCGGCAGTTTCTCCAGGTAGCTGAAGGAAGAGTAGCCGCTGCCGAAGTCGTCGATAGCGACGCGGATGCCGAGCAGGCGGAGTTCGCCGACTTTAGGGGCGATCTCCGCGAGACTGCGGACGATGGCGGTTTCGGTGAGTTCCAGTTCCAGCAGCGATGGAGCGAGATCCGTTTCGCGGAGGATGCGGGTTACGGTGGAGATGAAGTCCTCGCGGCAGAATTGCAGGGCCGAGACGTTGACGGCGACGGGGATGCCGCGGCAGCCGGCCTGATCCCATTTGCGGGCGGTGCGGCAGGCTTCCTCCAGCACCCAGTTGCCGATGGGGACGATGAGGCCGCATTCTTCGGCGATGGGGATGAAGTTGGCCGGAGCGACGGAGCCGAGGACCGGGTTATCCCAGCGGAGCAGGGCCTCGAAGCGGACCAGGCGATGGGTACCGAGTTCATACTGCGGCTGGTAATGAAGGCTGAGTTCTCCGTCCAGGATCGCGGAGCGCAGGTGCGCCTCGACGTTCATCCGTTCGTTGGCGGCGCGGCCGATCTCGGGCGTGAAGAAGACGGCGCGATTGCGCCCTTCACGCTTTGCCTCATACATGGCGGTATCGGCCGAGCGGAGCAGTTCGGTGACGTCGCGGCCGTCGCTGGGATAGACGCTGATGCCGATGCTGGCGGTGACCACCAGTTCGTTGCCGTCGATGAAGAAAGGAGCCTGGAGGGCTTCGCCGATGCGGGTGGCAAGGATGGCGGCGTCCTCCGGGCCCGTCAGATCGGTGGCAACGAGGGTGAATTCGTCGCCGCCCATGCGGGCGAGCGTGTCGCTTTGGCGGAGGTGGGCTTTCATGCGTTTGACGACCTCGTTGAGGAGGACGTCGCCGAGGGCGTGGCCGAGGGTATCGTTGACGACTTTGAAGCCGTCGAGATCGACATAAAGCAGCGCTGCTTTTTCGCCGTTGCGGCGGGCGCGGGCGATGGCGTGATCGAGGCGGTCGGCGAAGAGCCGCCGGTTCGGCAGATCGGTAAGCGCGTCGTGGTTGGCCCGGTAGGTGAGTTCCTCGGTAGCCTCCTGGACCAGGCGTTCGAGATCATTACGCTTGGCGCGCGCTTCGCGCCCCATGGTCCACTTGCGGGTAAGCGCGTGGGCAAGCTGGACGACCTCGATGTTATCGAAAGGCTTTTTGAGGATCACCAGGCTGTCGGAGTGGCCCAGGTTGCGGACGATATCGTTCCAGGAGTAATCCGAATAGGCGGTACACATCACTACCTGGAGGTCCGGATCGGCCTTCCAGAGGTTGAGCACGGTTTCGACGCCATCCCAGCCGGGAGGCATGCGGATGTCGACGTAGGCGAGGGCGTAAGGCTGGCCTTCGGCGGCGGCGCGGGAGACCATGGCGAGGCCTTCCTGTCCCTGGTAGGCCGAATCGAGCGTGAAGCGGGCGCCGTTGACCTCGACCTTCTCAAACAGGAAAGCTTCGTCTTCGAGCAGATCGGTTCCGGCGTTGCCGCCCAGGATCTTTCGCATGTCGTCGTGGATGGCCTCGTTGTCGTCGACGATCAGCACACGGTAATGGGGGTTCTCAGTGTTGTGCGGCTTCATGCAGGGTATCCTTTTCGGAAGGTTGGGTAGTTGACGGGGCGACGGCGCCGGCGGGGCGCCGTGCGTTGGCCCGCGGATCGATGGGCAGTTCGAGGATAAAGGTGGCGCCGCGCCCTTCGCCTTCGCTTTCGGCGTGGAGCGAGCCGCCCATCTGGCGGGCGGCATTGGCGCCGGAGTGGAGGCCGAAGCCATGGCCGTCGCGGCGGGTGGTGAAGCCATGGGCGAAGATGCGGGTAAGGTTTTCCGGCGGCAATCCGGCCCCGTTATCGGCGACGGCAATTTGAACGCGGCCATCGCCGGCCGGGCGCACGGAGACGCGGATCAGGCCACCCTTCGTGGAAAGGGGCGTGGCGCCGGAAATCGCCTGCTTGGCGTTGCGGAGCAGATTAAGGAGGATCTGGAGAACGCTGTGCTTATCGACCGGGACCGGGGGCGTGGGCTGGTAGTCGCGTTCGAGGCGGATTTCGTGGCGCTCGAGCGAGGGGGCGACGATGCGGATGGCATCTTCCGCCAGTTCCGGCAGCGAGATCACTTCAATGAGTCCGGAGACTTTGGCGTAGCTCTGCTGAGTGGCGACGATTTCCTTGATGTGCCCGACGTGGCCGGTAAGCAGTTCGAGTTCGCGGAGCATGACCTGGCGCTCGCCGGCGAGGTGGCCGCTGAGCTTCACCAGGTAGGGGGCGATGCGCTGGCCTTTGGGGTCGGCAGTGAGGAAGGCGGGCAGGTCATCGGTGTGGGAATCGAGCATCGTGGCGATCTGGACGAGGTTCGCCAGCCTGGATTCGCGCACCTTGTTGGCGACGATAGTGGCCGAGACGTTGACGCTGTTGAGGACGTTGCCGACGTTGTGGAGGACCCCGGTGGCGACTTCGGCCATGCCGGCCTGGCGGGAGAGCGACATGAGGCGCTGCTGGGCCTCGGCGAGGCGGCTATTGGCCTCTTCGCGGGCCCGCACCTGCTCCTGGAGTTCGCTGGTGCGTTCGAGGACGCGGCGTTCCAGGTTTTCGTTGGCTTCGAGCAGGGCGGCCTTGGCGCGCTGGCGGGCGATGGCCGATCCCAACATGTCGGCCACGGCCTGGAAGCTGTCTTTTTCCGCTTCGCTCCACTCGCGCTCCCGCAGGCATTCGTCGAAGGCGAGCAGGCCCCACCAGTTGCCACCCGCGCGGATGGGGATGGCGATGAGGGCGCGAATGGATGGGTCGGGGTGTTTGACGGGCGAGGGACTGCCGGGAGGGAAGCTTGCCGATACCACCTGGCCCCGCGCGAGTTTCTCCGCCCATTGCGAGGCGCCGTTGCAGGCCCAAAAGAAGCCGCCACGGGAGGCCGTACCTGGTTGGATGGCGGGGGCGGTCCATTCCAACAGTTCACGGCTGCGCGGGGCGCCGCCGGCGTCGAGGTGGTTCTCAAACAAATAAGCGCGGCTGACTATGGCAGCCTGCCCGACTTTGGAGAGGACCTCGCCGACGACGGCGGACCAGTCTTCGGTGCCTAGCAGTTGCTGGCCGGCAAAGCGCACGCTTTCGAGAATGCGATTGCGGTCCCGGATGGTGTCGGCCATGGCGTTGAAGGACTTGGCCAGATCCTCGACTTCATCGCCGGTTTTGAGATCGGCGCGGGCGGAGAGATCTCCGCGGGCGACCTCGCCGACGACACCCTGGAGGGTGACGATGGGGCGGACCAGGCGGCTGGCCTGAGCGAGCGAGACAATCATGCTGAGGGCGGCGCTGAGGATGCCGAGGTAGGCCGACCGCTGGTAGACCAGGGCGACACTGTGGTCATAGGCCTGGGTGGACAATCCGACGTTGACCCAGCCCCAGTGGATGGCGGAGTAATCGAAGGGCCGGGCGTAGCGGAAGACGCGCTTGCCGACCAGCGGGACGTAGGCGATCTCGCCGATGACGGTACGATTTTCGGGGCGCCAGAAGCGGTCCAGCGTTTCGATACGCCAGCCGTCGCGCTGGACGATGACGGAATAGCCGTCGGTTTTAGTGATCACGAGATAGTCGATGGCATCGTCGCCCTTGAGGACCTGGATGCAGTGTTCGACAACGGTGCTGTAGTCCTCCGAGACGGCGGCGCCAGCGGTGACGTCCTGAAGCGAGGAGGACAGGCCCTGGGCCTTTGACCGCAGCGCTTCGAGGAGGTCTTTCTTCTGCTGCGGGAGGTTCACGGCGAGGTAGAGGGCGAGGGCCATGAGGGTGACCGCCCAGCAGGTGGCCGAGAACCGGAAGCTGATGCTGTGGAAGAAGCGGGCCTGCGGACGGCCGAGTTTCATGGGGCAACTCCCGGTTCGGCCGTGACGGGTGTGCCCAAGTTGCGCACGCCGGCGCGGACGGGGGATTCCCCGTGAGTCTGCCGGTTGTCGTTCGACGGTGCCTGGGCGGGATCCATAGACTTAGGGGTGCGCGGACAGTTTCGCCTGCACCTCCCTGCCGACCACCAGATTCAGCTTCGAGAGAAGCTCGGCGTACTGATAGCGGGCGAGGTGGTGCTGGGCGGTGGTGAGCGATTCGACTAGCTGGGCGCGAATGACTTTCTCGGTCTCGACGAGGCCGCTTTCATAGGCGCGCGTGTTCAGCTCCTGGTTCTCGCGGGCTGCCTGGAGGGCTTTGGCGGTGGCGGCTTCGGTTTTGGCGGCGGCATCGAGTCCCAGAACGGCATCTTTGACCTGCAGGCCGAGGCCTTCGCGGAGCAGGAATTGCGTTTCCTTCAACTGCCGCAGGCGCGCCTGGGCTTCGGAGACTTTGGCTTGGGTAAGGAAGCCATTGAATAAGGGGATCTCCAGGCCGACGCCGGCCGACCAGCCGGTGCGGTTCTGGGGGGTAGCGGCGCCCACATTGAAGCCGCCGTTCCACCAACGCCGCAGCTCGCCGGTGAGGGCGACTTTGGGGTAATAGCCGCTTTGCGCGGTGCGCACGGCACCGGCGACGGCTTGCAGGGCCGCTTCGAGTTTGCCCCAATCCGGGTTAAAGCGGTAGGACTCGCCGGCGAGTTCTTCGAGGTTGCCGGGGTGGCGGTCCAAAGGGATCTCCCGGTCGGCGGGGCGGATGCTGGCGCGCCAGCCGAGGCCCATGGTATTGGCGAGGGCGGCCTGGGCCATTCTCTCGTTCTTTTCCAGTTGCGCAACCATGGAACGCACCGACTCGACGATGACGCTGTTGTCGAGGTAGTCGGCTTTGGTCACCCGGCCGGAGCCCTCCTTGTAGAGACTCTCCGTGAGGCGCAGGGTGAGTTCCAGGCGGGCGAGGGTATCG
The DNA here is from genome assembly GCA_964385495.1 of uncultured Candidatus Solibacter sp. Classification (GTDB taxonomy): domain Bacteria; phylum Acidobacteriota; class Terriglobia; order Bryobacterales; family Bryobacteraceae; genus CADEFT01. The sequence continues at coordinate 62,381 of CAYLPH010000024.1, read as the reverse complement.
AGGCCGAGGCGGTGGAGGTTACCGGCCAGCACCGCGCCCCAGTACAGGCGTCTGACGCTGTCGGCGACTTCCAGTTCGGAACGGCGTGCCTCCTGGCGCATCATGGCCGTTTGCCCGGACGCCTGTTCGCGATAGCCGCGGCGCATGCCGCCGTCAAACAGGAGCCACTGCAGATCCACCTTGCCCATGGCGAGGTCCCGATCGAGGACCTTGATGTTCTGTTCCGGCAACTGGAAGGTTTGGGACGAGGTGTTGAACCGCTGTTCGGGGACACTAATGGGCAACTGCAGGGTGGTGGGTGGGAAGCCGGGGGCAAAGGCATTGGCAGGCACGGTGACGAGCATGCTGGACCCAGGCACTACGATCGACTGGCCAGGGATAGGAATGGGAGCCGAGGGGAACAGGAAGTTAGCGGCCTGATCCATCCGTTGGACGGCGGCCGTTCCCGTGACCCGCGGCCAATAGGCGGCCAACGCCTGCCGGTGTTGTGCCTCGGCAATGGCGATGGCAAACTGCGAGGCCGTCCGGCGGTGGCTTTTCTGTAAGGCGATCTCCAGGCATTTTGCCAGGGGGAGGGTATCGCCGTCGTTGGGATCCGCATTGGCCTGGGCCTCCCGGCCTGGAGCTGACGGCGCCGCCGGAGCGCAGAGAATGGCGAACAATGCCACACCCGCCACTGCACGGCCCGGTTTCATTCCGAGCGAAGAAAACATCTGTGCCTCCCCGGTGGTACGGGTGGCGGATTTCCTGCCGCCCGAATTCCTCCGGTAACGCCCTTATCGGCGGGGTGGGGGCGGATGATATGAAGAGGAGGGAATTGGTGAAAATTACGCGATCAGCTTTTCCACCACGCTTCCGTGGACGTCGGTAAGGCGGAAGTCGCGGCCCTGGAAACGATAAGTCAGCTTCAGGTGATCCAGGCCCAATAGATGCAACAAAGTGCCATGCAGGTCGTGGACATGGACCTTATCCTTCACCACGTTAAAGCCCAACTCATCGCTTTCCCCAATCACCTGCGGTTTAAGACCACCGCCGGCCATCCACATGGTGAAGGCGTTCGGGTGATGGTCGCGTCCGTCGGGCTTGCCTACACCCTGGACCATGGGGGTACGGCCGAATTCGCCGCCCCAAACGACGATCGTGTCCTTTAGCAAGCCGCGCTGTTTGAGGTCCATGACGAGAGCGGCGGACGCCTGGTCCGTATCCTTGCAATTGCCCGCCAAATCTTTGACGAGGTTGCCGTGCTGATCCCAGGCCTCGTGATAAAGCTGGACGAAGCGGACGCCGCGTTCGACCAGGCGGCGGGCCAGCAGGCAGTTGTTGGCAAAGGACGGCTTGCCAGGCTCGGCGCCGTACATCTCGAGGATATGCTTCGGCTCCTTCGAGAGATCCATCAACTCCGGGGCGCTCGATTGCATGCGGAAGGCCATCTCGAAGGAACTGATGCGCGTTTCGATTTCCGGGTCGCCCATGGCGCCGAGGCGCATTTCGTTGAGCTTCTTAATGGAATCGAGCGAGGCCCGTTGGAGTTCGCTGTCGACGCCAGGGGGATTGGAAAGATACAGTACGGGGTCGCCACTGCCCCGGAACTGGACGCCCTGGTAGACGGTGGGGAGGAAGCCGCTGCCCCAACAGGAACTGCCGCCGCTGGGCCCCTTCTTGCCGGAACTGAAGACGACGAAGGACGGCAGATCCTGGGTTTCCGAGCCGAGGCCGTAGACGGTCCAGGCGCCGAAACTAGGGCGTCCGAACTGCTGCCCGCCGGTGTTCATCAGCAACTGGCCGGGGGCGTGGTTGAAGGCGTCGGTGGCCATCGATTTGACGATGGTCAGGTCGTCGGCCACTTTGGCGGTATAGGGGAGCAGTTCGGAGATTTCGGCGCCGCTCTGGCCATGTTTGGCGAACTTGAACTTCGGCCCCATAAGCTTGCTGTTGGGGTTGATGAAGGCGGCACGGTAGCCCTTCAACAGCTCTGGCGGCGGGAGGGTGCCGTCGAACTTTTCAAGTTGCGGTTTGTAGTCGAACAGCTCGAGGTGGCTGGGGGCGCCGGCCATAAACAGGAAGATGACCTTTTTGGCCTTTGGCTCGTGGTGAGGCTTTTTCGGAGCCATGGGGTCCACCGTGGCGGCGCCGAGCTGGTGCAGCGCCATGGCGCCGAGTCCGACCGCGCAATCCTTGAGAAACCAACGTCTGGCGATGGGGTTCATGGCTTCGTTACTCCTTGGTGATGGTCTCGTCGAGGTTTAGCAGGACGCGGGCGAGCACGGTCCAGCCGGCCAGCTCGGGATTCTCTTCGCCGCCGGTGATGCCGGCGGTCTTGAGTTTGCTGTCCTTGAAGCGGGCGGTCTGGCGTTCCAGCAGGGCTTGCAGTTCCGCGCGTTCGGCGTCCGATGGGGCACGCGAGACGCAGCGGCGGAAGGCGTAGTTGATCCGGTCGGACTGGGAGGCGCCGCCCTCGGCTAGGGTCTTCTTGGCAAGCGAGCGGGCGGTTTCGAGGAACAGCGGCTCGTTGAGGGTGGTCAAGGCCTGGAGCGGTGTGTTGCTGCGGCTGCGGCGAACGCAACTAAAGTCGCCGTTCGGAGTATCGAAGTTCTGCAGCATGGGGTATGGGACAGAGCGGTAGCGATGAGTGTAAAGCGCGCGGCGGTAGCGGTCCTCACCCTTCTCTTCATGCCAGTTCTTCGGGCCGTAGCTGGTGGGCGGCTGGAAGAGGAATTCGGGGGCAGGGGGATAGACGGCGGGTCCGCCGATCTTCGGGTTGAGCAGGCCGCTGGCGGCGAGGGCGATGTCGCGGACGATTTCGCCTTCGACGCGGAAGCGCGGACCGCGCGCCAGCAGGCGGTTATACGGATCCTTTTCGAGCAGATCGGGGGTGACCTTGGAACTCTGGCGGTAGGTGGAGGAGGTGACGATCAGACGGTGGAGGGCCTTGAGGCTCCAGCCGCGGTCCATGAACTCCACCGAGAGCCAATCGAGCATCTCGCGGTGGGTGGGGGGCTCACTCTGTTTGCCGAGGTCTTCGCTGGTGGCGACGATGCCCGTTCCGAAGTACGCCTGCCAGATGCGATTCACCATGGCGCGGGCGGTGGTGGAGGCTTTGCGATCCGTCACCCATTGGGCCAAGCCGAGGCGGTTAGGCGGAGTGCCGGGAGCCGGGGGATGGAGGAAAGCGGGGGTGCCGGGGGCGACTGGTTTAGCGGGCTTCAGGAAGTCGCCGCGGGTGAGTATGTGGGTGCTGCGCATGGCATCGCGCTCATGAAGAACGAGCTGCGAAGAGCCTTCCGGATGCTGTTGCCAGAGGGCTTCGAATTCGGCGTTTCGCTCGGGGAAGGCAACCGTGCGCCAATAGCTAAAGATAGCCTGGTCTTGCGTGGGGGTGCGGCCGGCCGGATCGGCGGTGATGATGTCGCGGACAGCGGCGGGGAGCGGATCGGCCTCGGCATCGGGCGCATCGGTTACCGACAGGCGGATGCGGCCGAGGTTGTGATTCATGTTGTCGTCGCTATTCCAGCCGCCGTGGCGCTGGTGCAGGAGGATGGTGAGCTCGGCGCCGCCTTCGAAGGCGATGGGCGTTTCGGCGACGAATACCGCTTTGCGCGGGACATTGCGGCGGCCGGGTCCGGCGTCGGTGCCCCAGGCGGTGTGCTCATTGCCGTCGATGGCGTAAGCAATGGGCCCGGTGACGCGGCGGTTCTTGGACTTGTCGAAGTACATCGGCTCCAGTTCGCGCTCCGGCAGATTGATGTCGGCGCTGGCGCGGACGAACTTGACCTTGACGGTCTTGGTGGGGTCTTTCAAGGGGGCGGCTTCGACGGCGAATTCGGTAAGCGCGGCGGTGCCCTTCACCGAGCGGCCGGGGCCGGTGAGGGGGAGGTTCGGATCATTGAGAAGTTCCAGACGGAAGCCGGTGACCTTGTCCAGCGGCGATTTGATCGTCATCTTGACGTTGTGCTTGGTCGGCGCATAGCCCTGGGCCAGGAAGCTGCCATCGGGTTGGAGCAGGTACTTCTGGCCGCCGGTGGAGATATCTTCCACTTCGGGGCGGATGACGGTCCACTTTGGCTGGTTGTTGCGGACGGAGGTTTCCCAGACGGCCATGCGCTGCTTCCAATCAGGATTGCGGTGCTGGAGGTCGGCCTCAATCTCGCGCATTTTGGCGAAGATTTCGGCGCGCTTCTGGTGCTCCTGCGCGGTGTAAACGACGACGTTCGATTCGTGGGAGTTGTTGAGGTAGGCGAAGAGCTTGTAATACTCCTCCTGGGTCAGAGGATCGTACTTGTGGTTGTGGCACTGGGCGCACTGGATAGTGATGCCGAGCATGCTCTTGCCGATGGCATCCATGCGGTCGAACATGGCTTCCATGCGGAACTGCTCGGGGTCGATGCCGCCTTCCTCGTTGATCATGGAGTTGCGAAGGAAGCCGGTGGCGACAATCTGGTCCTGGGTGGGGTTGGGGAGCAGGTCGCCGGCAAGCTGTTCGGTGAGGAATTGGTTATAGGGGAGGTCGCGATTGAGGGCGTTCACCACCCAGTCGCGATAGAACCAGACCTGGCGCTGTTTGTCCTTTTCGAAGCCGTCGGAGTCGGCGTAGCGGGCGGCATCCAGCCAGTGGCGGCCCCAGCGTTCGCCGTAATGGGGCGACTTCAGGAGGCGGTCGACCTGCTTTTCATAGGCCTGTGTGGTTTTGTCCTTGAGGAAGGCATCGACTTCGGCGGGGGTGGGCGGGAGCCCGATCAGGTCCAGGCTGAGGCGGCGCAAGAGGGTGATCTTGTCGGCCTCGGGCGAGGGCTGCAACTTCTCCTGGTCGAGTTTGGCGAGGACGAAGGCGTCGACGGGGTTGCGGACCCAACCGCGATTGCTGACGGCGGGCGAGGGCGGTTTGGCCGGCGATTCGAAGGCCCAGTGCTTCTGGATGGTGGCCGCCGCGGCACCGACGCCGTCGGGCCAATGGGCGCCTTCTTCAATCCAGCGCTTGAGGATGTCGATCCTGGCGGCGTCGAGGGGTTTGCCGCCCATCGGCATGCGGGCCTGATCGCCGATACCGGCGACGCGCTGGTAGAGCGAGCTTTGCGCGGCCTTGCCGGGAACGATGGTGGCGCCCGATACGCCGCGGAAGGCGGTGGCCTTCGCATCCAGCCGCAGTCCGCCCATCTGGGCCTTGGCGCCATGGCAGGAATAGCAGGACGCAGCCAGAATGGGCTGCACGTCGCGGCTGAAATCCACCGTTTGCGCAGCACCTGATACGGAGAGGAGAGCACTGAACAGAAGGACCGTCATCACCTGATAGTCTACAGCCCTGGCGGCGGCTACGGGATTCTACTCGGGCTTCGGATGGGGGGCGAGGGGCACGGCGGCGACTTCGACGGGGTGCGCGGTGCGGCCGCGGCGGCCGATCCAGCGGCCTAGAAGAACCACGCCGATGGCGGCCAGAACCTGCACCAGGTATTCCAGCCATTGCGGTGGATGAAGGTGGGCGTGCACCCAGGGGTCGGTCATGATCATGTCGCCGCCGACGCGCCCGAGGATGGCGGCGCCGATAGGGACGATGACCGGAAAGCGGTCCATGATGCTCGATAGGAAATTACTGGTAAAGACGACGAAGGGAATGGAGAGGCCGAGGCCGAAGATGAGCAGGCCGAGGTGGCCTTCGGAGGTGCCGGCGACGGCGAGGATATTGTCGGTGGACATGGTGAGGTCGGCGATGAGGATGTATAGCATCGCCTGCCACAGCGTTTTCGCCTCTTTGCCGCCTTCTTCCTCGCCGGCCTGATCGCTCAGGAGCTTGACGGCGATCCAGAGGATGAGAAGTCCGCCGATCAGTTTGACGAACTGGATGAGGAGCAACTGCGAGGCGAAGAAGGTGAGGGCGATGCGAAGGACCACGGCCATGCCGGCGCCGGCCATGATGCCGATTCTGCGTTCACGCTCCGGCAGGCTCTTCACCGCCAGTGCGATGACGACGGCATTGTCACCGGCTAGCAGGAGATCGATCAGGACAATACTGATGATCTTGACCAGAAATTCGGTGGTGAACTCCATGAAGGGTGACTCTTCATGATGCCACGAACGGGTTAAGTTCCGGCGGGGCGCGGGTGTTAGAAACTTTCGTGGGTAGGGGTTGGTCTTTTTCTATGCTTTCCGCAATGGCGACGGTCGGCGAGGCAGGATTCAGCGCGGGTCCATCACGCGGCCTAGGAACAAGATGGTCCCGGACTGGTTGTCCTGGATCAGGAACAGGAACGGCCGGTCGGCGCGGAAGACGAGGGGTTTGCGGAAGGAGGTGAGTTCGGCCACCATGCCGGTGGCGGCGGCTGCTTCGGTACCCTGCTCATTAACGTCCACAAAGGCTTTATGGACGGCGCGGGAGAGGGCGATCTTCTCTTTTGTCATCGCGCTGAAATCGGCGTCGGCGGTGAACGCCTGCTTCATGCCGAGGGCTTCGAGCGCGCTAATGAGGTCATACTTTTCGGTCATGCGGAAGCGCGGCACACTCACCTGAACCTTGCCGGTATGCATGGCGTTGCGCCACTTGATTAGCTGCGCGCTGGAGAGGGCTTTTTCTAGCGCGGGCAGACTATCCGGCCGCTTCGGTAGCAGCAGGATCATCGATAACCGGCCGTCCTTATAAGGAAGTTGGAGGCCGGTGGCAAGCTCATCTTCCAAGAAGCCCGCTTGCGTCGAGACGTACATCATCGGCACCTGCACGCCGTTGCCGGGCTGCAGATAAAACAGCTCCTGTTTCGTTTGTTTCGGATCGAAGGGCTTGGCCCAGTCGGATTTGAAGTAGATGGCGGTGGTGAGGACGAGCCGGGTGATGGGCTTGATGCTGCCGGGCGGCAGCAGATCGGTGATCTTGCCCTGGGTCTTCTGCTTCACCCAATCGTTGATGGCGATTCGGGAGGGTTCGGGCTTCTGGCGGAAGTCGAGGCGTTCCAGGGCGGCGCCGAAGTTGTGTTCCAGCAGGTTGAGATACGGGGGAAGGAAGGCCGCCTGGCGCTCGCCCCAGACGCGGTTGGCGGTGTGCAGTTGGTAGGGCTTATCGCCGGCCTGGAGGCTGTTCTCCAATTGGCGGAAGGCGGGCAGCAACTGGTCGGCGGGCGTGGCGACATTCATGACGGCGGCGATTTCCCTGGCGGTCTGGCCGCGCGCGCCGGCGTAGGTCATGGCCAGAGCGCTCGAGATGTTGTAGGGCGAGAAGAACACGTTCTTGCCCGGTACGGCCACCTGGCGGTAGAGGTGGAAAGCGAAGGCGGTGTTGCTTTCGGGCAGGCTCGTGGTTTGTCCCAGAGCGAGCGCGGGCAGCAGTCCGATGCATCCTTGCAGCCATCTGTTCATGTTGGAGAACTCCTTCTCATGAGGGAGATGTCCTATGGTGGCAATTCCTTTCACGGCTGTATAGGGGCTTCGGGTATCATCACGGTGGATGACAAGACGTACGGTTCTGCAATCGGGAGCGGCGTTGGCGCTACAGGCGGCCGATGCCGGCTCGCAGCGGATCGGCCTGATCGGGACGGGCGCGCGGGCGCGTGCGCACCTCGCCGGATTCGCCCGCATGCCGGAGGTGAAGGTGACGGCGCTGTGCGATGTGGATGGAGCGCGGGCTCGGGAGGTGAACGCCACGCTGGGCGGCGGCGCCGCGGTTTACACGGACTACCGCGAGCTTATCCGCGATAAGAATGTCGACGTCGTGGTGGTAGTGGCGCCAAACCACCTGCATCATGAGATGGCACTGGCGGCCTTGCGGGCCGGCAAGGATCTGGTGTTGGAGAAGCCGATGGGCATCGACTACCGGCAGGCGGTCGAGATTGTCCGCGAGGCCCGGCGCACGGGGCGGACCGTGGCGATGAGCATGCAGCGGCGCTACTTCGCGCAGGATATCCAGGTAGTGAATGCGGTGGAGAGCGGCATGCTCGGTGCGATTCGCCAGATCCATATCGTGGAGATGCGCGGGGATTGGAATCCACGTGGGTGGCAGTACCAGGATCCTCAGACGGGGAAATCGACGAACTGGCGGATGTTGCAGAAGACGGCGGGCTCCACGGAACTGGAGTTCTCGTTGCACAGCCTGGGCCATGTGGCGATGCTGGTGAAGTCGCCGATGAAGAGCGTCAGTGCTTCGGGCGGCACGGTGTTCTATAAGGATCGGGATACGCGGGATCTTTCGAACCTGCTGGTGGAGTACGAGAACGGGGCTCGGTTGAACTATAGCTTCTCCTGCTTCGCGCCCCCCGCCGGCTCGGCGTTTCAGATTCTGGGCGATAAGGGCCTGTTGCGGCGGGAGGCTAATGGGCTGACGTTCTACCCGCAGGCCGGTGAGCCGCGGGTGCTGCCGCCCGCGAATGCGCCAGAGAATCCAGAGGTGGCCTTGTACCGGGAGTTCTTCGCGGACCGCGCGGCGCGGCGGCCTTCGGCGGTAGGTCCGGAATTTGCCTTGGAGCCGATGAAGGTGGCGTTTGCCGCGGATCTTGCCATTGCCGGCAATCGTGTGGTGCAGGCGGGAGAGTTCCCTCGGATTTGAGAGTGCGCTCCTATACAATGAAGGGGTGGTCCGTTGTCTCTCCTGCCTGGGTCTTTTCTTGTTATTTGGCTCTACCGCATGTACCTCGCGCACCTCGGCCAGGCAGGAGACGTCTCCGTCTTCTATCGCCATAACGGCCGATCCGCAGGCGCAGGATGCCGCCCGCTTTCTGGCGGGTGTGGCCGGCCGTCCGGATGGGCCGTTGCACGATCTGGAATCGTCGCTGGAGTGGCAGGATCACGCGCGTGATTTCCAGAAGATCTGGCAGCGGTTTGAAACGGTCCGCCAGCCGCGGCTCCGCGAGTTCCAGAAAGCGGAGTTAGATGCGGAGGCTTTTCGCACCGAGACGCTGTTCTATCCATTTGGCGGTCCGGACATCCTAACGGCTTCGCAGATGTTCCCGCGGCAGACCACCTACGTGCTGGTTGGGCTGGAGCCGCCCGGTACGGTGCCAAGCGCCGAGGATATCCGTAGCGCGAATCTGACCCGCTACCTGCCCCGGCTGCGATTCACGCTGGAGAGCGTGTTCCGGCGAAGCTTCTTTGTGACCGCGGACATGGGCAAGCAGTTACGCGGACAGATTACCGATGGGGTGGCGCCACTCCTGCTGGTGCAGTTGGGCCGGCTTGGCGCGACAATCCAGGGGGCCGAGTCCGTGATGCTGGATGAGCGGGGCGTTGTTCAAAGGCGCACGCCCAATGCCCCACGCCGCAACTCGGGCGTTGCCTTGGAGTTTGTGTTCGCCGGGGAGCGGCAAGCGCGCCGGCTGCTGTACTTTTCGCTGAACTTGAGCGATACGCCGCTCAAACAGAACAGCGCCTTCCAGGCGTTCCTGGCGAATCGCAAGCCGGTGGCGACCTTCTTCAAGTCGGCATCGTACCTCCCGCACCGGACCGATTTCGCGATGATTCGCGAATTGGTGTTGGCGAATTCGAGCGCGGTGCTGCAGGACGACACGGGAATCCCCTACCGCTACATCGATCGCGGCGTTTGGAACGTCCAGCTTTACGGCGACTACACGCGGCCTTATGGCAGCTTTCGGAACATGGTGCAGCAGGACTTGAAACGGGCTTTTGAAGAGAAGGGTAAGAACGTGCATCCGCTGCCGTTCTACCTGGGTTACGGGTATGGCCGGGCGCCGTCTACCTTACTGGCGTTTCGTAAGAAAACCTGACCGCGGCGCCGATTGTTGTTGGTACAATCGAGCACATGGTTCGTCTCGCCATCCTGGTTTTCACCATTGCCACGTTTGCGTTCGCGCAGGATGCCGCTCCCGAAGCGCGGCATGCGCCGCTGGGCATCCCCTGTGAGCCTGGCGAAGCCCCGTTCGGACCGGCGATTCCCGTACAATGCCCGGCGGTGGAGGAGCAGGGCATCATGGTTTTCGTCAAAGCCGGCGATTCCGGAACCACCGGGTTCCGTATCACGGTGAAGTACACGGACGCCAATGGCGAAGCGAAGGAATCGGTGCAGACGGTGGCTCGCGCCGCGGATGTGGAATGGACCTCCGTGGTGTTCAAGATTGGCCGTCTGAAGACCGAGAAGCTGAGCGGCAATACGGTGAATGAAGTTACGGCCGTGGCGGCTCCGGCTCCCTAACAGCCAAACCAGGGGGAGTAGGCGAGTTTCGACTGGAATAGAATAGGCAGCATGGTTTTCTCCGTCGTACTGACGGCTTTGTTGCTGCCAACCCTATTTGCTCAGGCGCCCAGTGGGGAATCGCTGGCCTTTTTCGAATCCAAAGTGCGGCCCGTACTGGCGGAGCATTGTTATTCGTGTCACAGCGCGAAGGCGAAGACTCCGTTCGCCGGACTAAATCTGGATAGCCGCGATGGATTGCTGCGGGGCGGCGATCGCGGGCCGGCGATGGTTCCCGGCAAGCCGGAGGACAGCCTTCTCATCCAAGCCGTGAAGCATCGGGTGGTACAGATGCCGCCGGGGCGCAAGTTGGACGAGGCCCAGATTGCGGCGCTGGAATCGTGGGTGCGGCAGGGAGCGCCTTGGCCGGTGGAGAAGGCCATGGCCGCCGGTCCGGTAAAGGCCGATGCGGCGGTTGGCGCCCGGCATTGGGCGTGGCAGCCTCTGCGCGCGGCGGCGGGCCGGTCCATCGACGCGTTCGTGGCCGAAGGGTTGGCGCGGCAAGGGTTGCAGGGTTCGCCCGAGGCGGACCAGCGGACGTTGCTGCGGCGCCTAAGCTTCGACCTGATTGGGCTGCCCCCTGCCTACGAAGAGATCGAGGCGTTCGTTGCCGACAAGGATCCGCGGGCCTGGGAGAAGGCCGTCGACCGGCTATTGTCCAGCCCGCACTTTGGCGAACGATGGGCGCGCTATTGGCTGGATCTGGCCCGGTATTCCGATGCGGGCTTCAACAACGTCCGCTTCCCCTATGCGTTTGCCTATCGCGATTGGCTGATCGCGGCGTTCAACCAGGACATGCCGTACAGCCTGTTCGTGGAACGGCAACTGGCGGCGGACCATCGGCGGGAGAAGGAGCACCTCGCGGCGCTGGGACTGCTCTCGTTAGGACAGAACCCGCCGCGGGCGACTTTGATTCCCGACAAGGTGGATGACCGCATTGACGTGGTGTCGCGCACGTTCCTGGGGCTAACGGTGGCCTGTGCGCGTTGCCATGACCACAAGTACGATCCGATTCCGACACGTGATTACTATTCGCTCTATGGGGTGTTTGTGAACTCCCATGAGCCGGAACTGCCGGCCGTTGTGGATAGCGGTGCAACGCCTTTGGATGGCTTCTATCTGCCGCGATTGGACCAGCGCATGGCGGCGATCCGCGCTTACAAGCAGCGGCGCACGCAAGAGATTCGCGCCGAACTGCGGCAGCCGGAGATGCTGCGGCAGTATCTCCGGGCGGCCTTTGATTCGCGCAACCTGACCGCCCCGCAGGCCGATTCACTGGCCAAGGAACGCACCCTGAATACCTATGTGCTGAAGCGCTGGCGGGCGTTCCTGCCGACTGAAGATGGCCGGAGGTTCGTGGCGGATGCGTCGCGGGACGTTAACGCGGCGCTGGAGGCGTGGGTAACGCGCGCGCCGAAAGAGCCGGCGGAAATCCCGTATGAAGACTTCGGGCAGGTATTGACCGAAGGCGATGGCAACACCGTGAATAACCTGCGTTGGGCGTGGGACCGGATCTATGCCGACTATGCGTTCCGTACCGGAGCGAAACGGGCGATGGCGGTGGCCGATGCGCCGCAACTGGAGCAGGCGCATGTGTTCGTGCGCGGCAACATGAATGATGTGGGCGATCCGGTGCCGCGGCGCTTCCTGAGCCTGCTCTCGAAGGCCGGCGGCGAGTTTCGACAGGGCAGCGGAAGGCTGGAGTTGGCGCAGGCGATTGTGGACAAGTCGAATCCAATGACGGCGCGGGTGTGGGCGAATCGCGTCTGGCAGCATTTGTTTGGAGAAGGGCTGGTGCGCACGCCTAGCGACTTTGGCATTCGCGGAGAGGCGCCCTCGCATCCGGAGTTGTTGGATGAACTGGCGCAGGGCCTGATCGCCGATGGCTGGTCGACGAAGAAGCTGATCCGGAGGATCGTGCTGTCGAAGACGTACAGACAAACGAGCGCCGACCAGCCGGAAGCCCGGTTGAAAGATCCGGAGAACAGGCTGCTATGGCGCATGAACCGGCGGCGGCTGGATTTCGATGCGGCGCGGGATACGCTGCTGGCGGCGTCGGGCCAGTTGAAACGTGAGGTGGGCGGACCGTCATTCTCGTTAAATACGGTGCCCGCCGAGCCGCGGCGCACGCTGTACGCGTATGCCGAACGGGAGCGCGCGCAGATGCTGTTGAAGAGTTTCGATTACGCCGATCCGGAGCAGCATACGCCGCAACGGCATCTGACCACCGTTCCGCAGCAGGCGTTGTTCTTTCTGAACAGTGCGTTTCTGGGCGAGCAGGCGCGGCACTTGTCGCGGCGGGCGGATCTGCGCAATGGCCGCTATGACGAGGCTGGGATCGCCAGGCTGTACCGCTATGTGTTGGGACGGAGTCCCAGTCAGCGGGAGGTGGAAGCGGGGCTTGCTTATCTTCGCCGTGAGGAAGGCGCGACGCCGCCAGTGGATGCGCAGAGGGCAGCCTGGTACTACGGCTATGGCACGCTAGAACCGGAGGGCGGCAAGGTAACCCGATTTGTCCCCTTCCGGTTCTTCAGCGAGGATCGCTGGCAGGCGGCGTCGCTGCTGCCGGATCGGGAGGCGGGCGGTGCGTCGCTGACGGCGGCGGGCGGTACTCCGGGAGATGATCTGGGCCGCGCGGTGATTCGCCGCTGGCTGGCACCGTTCGCCGGCAAGGTGGAGGTGAAGGGAAAACTGTCGCAGAACTTCGGGCCGTATGAGCAGCGCTTTCATCTCTCGAACGGCATCCGCGGCTGGGTGATTTCGAGCCGCCAGGGCGTGCTCGGCAAGTGGGTCGTCGACCCGATCACCAAGACCGAAAACTTCACACCGAACGAGACGGCTACCTTGGATACGAATCTCCAAGCCGAGGTGCAGGCCGGGGAGTTTCTGGATTTCGTGGTGGATTCGCGCGACGACTATGAGAGCGACGAATTCACTTGGGCGCCGCAAATCAGCCTGAATGGGCAGACCTGGGATGCGCGCAAGGAGTTCGCCGGTCCGCGGCAAAGGCCGTTGACGCCATGGCAGGAATACGCCCAGGTGCTGTTGTTGACCAATGAAGCGGTGTTTGTCGATTAAGGAGATGACCGTGACCCGTCGTGATCTGCTTGCCCGCATCGGATTCGGATTGCCGGCCATGGGCCTGCATGTGTTGGAAGGGGCTCCCACGGCTTCCAGCGCGGCGGCCGGCCCGCTGGCTCCGAAGCCCGCGCCATTGCCCGCCAAGGCCAAACGCGTGATTCACATCTTCATGAACGGCGGACCGTCGCAGGTGGACACCTTCGACCCCAAGCCGGCGCTGGCGAAGTTCGCGGGCAAAGCGCTGCCCATTCACTTGCGAACCGAACGTAAGACGGGCGCGGCGTTCCCCTCGCCATTCGCCTTCAAGCCAAGCGGGCAGTGCGGCACCGAGATCAGCGAGATCTGGCCGAACGTGGCGAAGCACGCCGATGATCTATGCGTGGTCCGCTCCATGTACACGGAGATTCCCAATCACGAGCCATCGCTGATGATGATGAATTGCGGCACGCTGATCCAGACGCGGCCTGCGTTCGGTTCCTGGATCACGTATGGCTTAGGGACGGAGAACCAGAATCTGCCGGGCTTTGTGGTGTTGTGTCCGGGCGGGCTGCCGGTGCGTGGGGCGCAGAATTGGCGGTCGGCGTTTCTACCCGGGGCGTATCAGGGCACGCACATCGACACGCGGTTCACGGAAGTAGACCGGCTGATTGAGAACGTCCGCAGCCCGTATGCGGCCACGGGCGTGCAGCGCAAGCAGCTTGATCTGTTGAACGAGTTGAATCGCGGCCACCAGCAGGGCAGGGAAGACAGCCCGGAGTTGGAGGCGCGCGTGCAGTCGTTCGAGCTTGCGTTCCGCATGCAGATGGAGGCGGAGAATGTCTTCGATATCCGCAAGGAGCCGCGGCATGTACGCGACGCGTATGGCGACACGCTGCATGGCCGCCAGATGCTGATTGCGCGGCGGCTGCTGGAGAAGGGCGTGCGCTTCGTGCAGGTGTGGCACGGCGCCGGGCAGCCGTGGGATTCGCATGCCGAGATTAAGAAGAATCACAGCCGGCTGGCGCAGGAATGCGATGGCCCGATCGGCGCATTGCTGACGGATCTCAAAGAGCGCGGCATGCTGGAGGACACGCTGGTGCTGTGGGGCGGCGAGTTTGGACGTACCCCGACGGTGGAGCTAACGGATTTCGGTAGCAACTTCGGCGAGAACGGCCGCGATCATAACAGCTATGGCTTTTCGGTATGGATGGCGGGCGGCGGCGTGAAGCCGGGCATCGCCTATGGGGCCACCGACGACTTCGGATTCCGCGCGCAGGAGAAGCCGGTCCACGTGCATGATCTGCATGCCACCCTGCTGCACTTGCTGGGCTTCGACCATGAGAAGTTCACTTATCGCTACGCCGGGCGCGACTTCCGGCTGACCGACGTGCACGGGCACGTGGTGAAGGATCTGCTCGCCTGATGCCGGCCGTTGTGCTGGTTCTCGATCTTGGTACCAGCTCGTGCAAAGGTGCGCTGTATACGGAGAGCGGCGAGTGCCTGGCCCGGGCGCAGTTCTCGTATCCGATTCACTATCCGCGGCGGGGCTTCGCCGAGCAGGAGCCGGAAGACTACGTACTGGCCGCGCGCACGGTGATGCAGGAGTTGGCGGCCAAGCCGGATGCCGTCATTACGGCGATCGGCTTCAGCACGCAGACGCCGACACTGGTGTTCTGCGATGAGAAGGGAAAGCCGCTGTGTCCGGCTATCCTATGGCAGGACAGCCGCGCGGGCGAAGAGGCGTCGTGGCTGACGGCGCGTCATGATGAGGCGACCAGGGAAGACTGGTTTGGGATGGACCTGCCGATTGCGGCGGCCACCACGCCGCCGAAGCTGTTGTGGGTGAAACGCAACCTGCTAAGTGTGTGGGCGCGGGTGCGATGGGTGATGCAGCCCAAGGACTACGTGGCGTTCAAGATGACAGGGGTGTTCGGGACGGATCGCTGGTGCGCCAAGGGGCTCGCCCATCTGGAGACCGGCGACATGCATCCGGAGTACCTGGAGTTGCTGGGCAAGCCGCATTCTATTTCGCCGCCCGTGTTCTCCACGCGTCACGTATTGGGAGAGGTGAGTTCCGCGGATTGGGGTGTGCCGAAGGGAACGCCGGTCACGGTGGGCTGGTCGGATGCGATGGCGGCGATCCTGGCCACGGGGGCGTTGCACCAATCCGAGCGGGGCTTTGTACTGACAGGGACGTCGGAGATTGTCGGTGTGAGCCGCCGCGAGCCTCTGGTGGCGCAGGGCCTGTTTCTGGTGCCCCCGGCCATCCTGGAGAGTAGCGGGATTTATCTGCATTACGGGCCGACGCAGTGTGGCGGCAGTTCGCTGCAATGGATGGCGAACCTGCTGGGGAAACCGGCGGAGGAGATCCTGCCGGACGAGGCCAGTCTGACGACGGTGCTGTGCCGGCCGTACTGGCAGGGTGAGCGGGCGCCCCACTGGGATCACACATTGACGGCTTCTTTCGACGGCCTGCTGCAATCGCACACGGCGAAGGACATGGTGACGGCGGTGCTGCAAGGCGTGGCGCTGCAGGAACGGCTGCTGATCCAGCTTTCCGAGCGGGGAACAAACGCAACGGAAATTGTTCTGGCGGGCGGGGCGGCCCGCAACGCGGCCTGGAACCAGTTGCGCGCCGATATCCACCAGAAGCCGCTGCGGGTGATGCGCGATACCGAAGCGAGCCTGCGCGGGGCGGCGATGCTGGCGTGGAACGTGGACGATGCGGCTTCCTGGTTTCAGGCCGATACGGTAGAGCCGAATCCGGTGCATGCCGCGCAGGCCGGGCAGTTGTTGGAGCGGTTCCGGCGGCGTCCGGGGCATTGAGTGGTAACGTATCCCCTATGACCAATCGATTCGACCTGACGGGCAAAGTCGCCCTCATTACAGGCGGTGGACGCGGACTGGGGAAAGCCATGGCACGCGGCCTGGCCGAAGCCGGCGCCCAGATCATGATCGCCAATCGCGGCGAAGCGGAGTTGCAGGCCGCGGTTCCGGAGATCGGCAAGGGACTGGCGGTGCGCTGCGAGTACCTGCCGGTGGATATGACCTCGCGCGAGCAGGTGGATCATCTGGCGGCCGAGACGCTGCGCCGCTTCGGGCGGGTGGACATCCTCATCAACAACGCGGGCGGGAATTCGCCGCAACCGATCGATGAAGTGAAGGACGAGGATTGGGACCGGATCGTGGAGCTCAACCTGTCGAGTTGCATGCGGCTGACGCGGGCGCTGGTGCCCCAGATGAAGGAACGCAAGTGGGGCCGCGTGATTCATATTTCGTCGGTGCTGGGGCTGGGCGGCAAGGCGGGCCGCAACGTGTATTGCGCGACGAAATCGGCGCTGGTGGGGATGGCGCGTGCCAGTGCGATTGATCTGGGGCCATATGGGATTACGGTGAATTGCATCTGTCCGGGCCCGTTTCTGACGGATCTGCCGTTGAAGCTGTTGAATGAGGAGCAGAAGGTGGAGTTCACCAAACGCACGTTGTTGGGGCGTTGGGGGAATCCCGAGGAGATCATCGGTCCGGCGTTGCTGCTGGCGAGCGATGCGGGCAGCTACGTTACGGGCACGACGATTCTGGTAGACGGGGGTGTGTTGGCGAACGTGCTGTAAGTAGTAGCTAGCCAGCCAAAAATACCGATCGCGGGATGACAACCCAGATCGGCGTATCGTTATTAGAACTTGTGGGAAAAATGGTCGGGGCGAGAGGATTCGAACCTCCGACCTCCTGGTCCCGAACCAGGCGCTCTAGCCAGGCTGAGCCACGCCCCGAACTCTCCTACCATAGCACCTCTACTCCATTCGCGGCAACAGGCTCGGGCTCAGCCCATTGCTACGAACTTCGCGCATACCGGAGCCGGCAGCGGGATATTCTCCGCATACCGTGACAACTTCCCCGTCGCAGGGTCAATCCGCAGCGGTACAATCGCGTTCACCCGCTGCAGCATGGCGATCAGAAAGCGCCCGCTCGGGTCGATGTTAAAGCTTCGCGGATTGCTCCCACCCAACGCGAACGTCTCGATCAACGAGGGCGCGCCGGTCGCCGGGTCAATGCGCATCGCCGCTATCGAATTGTGCCCGCGATTCGAGACGTAGACGAAGTTGCCCGAAGGGTGCACCTCGACCTCCGCGCAGGTCATGCGCTCGCGGTAGCTTTCCGGCACCGTCCGTCCTGTCGGCCCTTCTTCGAACACGCCGCGGCTGGCGTCGTATCGCAGCATCGTGCAGCCCGGCCCGCTCTCATTGGCCGCATAGGCCCACTTGCCATTGGGATGAAAGCGGAACTGGCGCGGATTGGCCTGGTGTTTGAGTCCCAGGTATGGCGGATTGTGCGCCGTGAAGCTGCCCTTCGCTGCGTCTATGCGGTGTACGAAGACCTTGTTCAAGCCGGTGTCCGTCGCGATCAGGAAGCGGTTGTCGGGCGTGAACGTCACCGAGTGGCAGTGCACCTCCACCTTTCCACCGGGCGGCACTCCCGAGCGCTCTCCCGTGTGTTGGTAGACGGTGGCGGCCTCGCCCAGTTTGCCGTCCTTGCCCACTGGCATCGAGACCGTGCTGCCGCTGGACCAGTTTGCGGCCGCCACCATGCGCCCGGTCTTATCCAGATTCAGATGGCATGGCATCAAGCCCTTTGCCGAACTGCGATTCAACTCGGTCAGCTTGCCGGACCGGCGGTCCATCGCGTACGCTGTCAGGTAGCCGGTGGATGTGGGGGTCTCCATGTCCTCGGCGCCGAGCTCGTTCCCCGCGTACAGAAAACGCCCGTTGGGGTGTACGGCCAGGTAGCTGGGGCTCTTCGTCTCGGCGGCCAGTTCCGGCGCCGACAGCTTGCCGGTCTCCCCATCGAAGCGCGACACATAGATGCCCTTGCTCTCGCCGTTAGCAAACCGCTCGAGCTTCGTCGTGTAGGTGCCCCAGTAGACGAGATACTCTTTCCCCGCAGCCTGCGCCGTTAGCGCCGCGGCCGCTGTCCCTAAAAACGTGCGTCTTGTCACTTGCCTGTCCTTGTTGGCTCTATTGGGACGCGATTGCCGCGCTCGCCGCGCTCCAGCGGAACGCCGCCTTTGCCCACGGCATTCTCGCCGCTGCCCGGCGGCACTTCCTGCACGACGAGGGTATCCACTGCCCGGATCAGCGCCGCCGTGGTATCTTCAAACGCCTTCCTCCGCCGCGTATCGCCATCCTTCGCGCCGGCCAGCATTGGCTTGTCCGTGTCCACCACAAACGCGGGCACCAGCTTCAGCCGGTAGGCGCTGGAGATGCCGTCAAACCTTCCGGTCTTGGCGTTCAGCATCCCGTCGGCGTGACGGCGCAGCGCATAGTACAGTGCGATGTGATCCTCATGCTCGCGTACACCTTGCTGCCCGCCATCCTGCGCGAACACGTTCTGGGCATAGACGTCGCGCCAGTTGCGATAGCCGCCTACCAGGCCCGACAGCGTACCGTCGCCATTGGGCACCAAGCGTATCTTGCCTTCGCGGAAGAAGGCATCGCGCTGCTGATTCGCAAACCAGGCGATCTGCGGCATGTGAATCTCCGCGGCCTGCTCCGTCTCGACAACGCCGTCCTTAATCTTCGCCTTCAGCTTCGTGTACTGATCGGACTTCACGATGCGATACGAGTAGTCCGCGCCCACGCTGCCGCGCGCATCCTTCATGATCTGGTCGGGAGAATAGCCGATCTCCAGCGTGGCGTTGTCATCATTTCGGGGATCCTGATTGCCTGAGATCCGGATGACGATGGTGTACAGCCCTTCCAGCATCTTGTCGTTCGAACGCAGGACCAGCGTTCCGTTGCCGTTCGCCCCGCGCCACGGCGAATCGCAGCCCCAGGCGCGGTACAACTGGTTGTCGATCCCCTTCTCTCCCTCGGGACTCACGAAGTCCGCCGGCTTGATCTTGCCATCCAGGTTCAACCCTTCGCCGATGCGGCTGGTCACCTGCGGCTGGCCCGGATCCTCCGCCGCGAATGGATTGATGTAGGTCTCGATGTCACGCCGGTAGCCGCGATAAGCCGACGCCGCGCGCCACGTCAGGTAGTACACCCCCGCGCGATCGCGGTTCAAACTATTGGCCGGTGGATTCGCGATAGCTTCGATCTCCGCCGGCGTTCGCCACGGCACCAGCGACATAGTCGTGGCAACTTGCGCCGGTACCGCGAAGTGCGTCGTGCTGCCGTGCAGGCAGTCGATGCCCGGCTCAATCTCCGTGCCTCTTGTGTAGTCGGCCCGTCCGCCGTAGCGAAACGCCGGGTCGTAGAATGACACCACGTACCCCGCCACCCATGGTCCGGCGGCCTGCAGATAGCCTGCCGCCAGTACCGCCATGCACGAAGCCTGCCACGCGCGATTGCTCATACTTGCTCCGCCTTACTTGTTGTAGCCCCGCTTGCCTCGGCCCGTAATGGCGACGCCGCCTTCGCCGATCTCGACGCCGTCCACGGCTCGCAGTTCCATACTGGTCGGCGGCACGGGCTGGGGAATCAGGGTCTCGACGGCCTTCACCAGCGCGGCGGACGTGTCGTCATAACCGCGCTTGCGCCCCTCTTCACTCTCCCGCGAGGGGAGGCCCATCGGCTTGTCCGGATCGACCACGAAGGCCGGCACCAGCTTCATGCGATAGGCGCTGGAGATGCCGTCATAGCGCCCGGTCTTTGGATTGAACAGGCCGTCGGCATGGCGGCGCAGCGCGTAGTAGAGGGCCACGTGGTCTTCATGCTCGCGCACTCCCTGCGTGCCGCCCGACTGGGCGAAGATGTTCTGCGTGTAGACATCGCGCCAGTCGCGGTAGCCGCCGACCAAGCCCGCGGCGGTACCGTCCTCGTTCGGGACGACGCGGATCCTGCCCTGCCGGAAGAAGGCATCGCGCTGCTGGTTGTAGAACCACGCGATCTGCGGCATGTGGATCTCGGGTGCCTGTTCGGTTTCCACAATCCCATCCCGCACCTTGGCCTTGAGCTTCGTGTACTGCTCCGCCTTCAGGATCCGATAGGAATAATCGACGCCCACATTGCCGCGTGCGTCCTTCATGATCTGGTCCGGCGAGTAGCTGATCTCCAAGGTTGCATTATCGTCGTTGCGCGGATCCTGATTGCCGGAGATGCGTAGGACCACCGTGTACAGCCCTTCCAGCATCTTGTCGTTGGAGCGCAGGACGAGCGTCCCATTGCCGTCGGCGCCACGCCACGGCGCGTCACAGCCCCAGGCGCGGTACAACTGGTTGTCGATCCCCTTCTCGCCCTCCGGACTCACGAAGTCTGCCGGCTTGATCTTGCCATCTAAATTGAAGCCTTCGCCGATGCGGCTGGTGACTTGTGGCTGGCCCGGATCTTCCGCCGCGAACGGATTGATGTAGGTCTCGATGTCGCGCCGGTAGCCGCGATAGGCCGATGCCGCCCGCCAGGTATGGAAGTAAACGCCCGCCGGATTGCGCTCCGTGCCGTTGGCCGGCGGATTGGCCAGCGCCTCCACCTCCTCCGGGGTGCGCCAGGGAATGAGGGAGAAGGTCTTCGCTACTTGAGCGGGGATGGCGAAGTGCGTGGTGCTGCCGTGCGGGCAGTCGATGCCAGGCTCGATGTCGGTGCCACGCGTGTAGTCGGCACGGCCCCCGAAGCGGAATGCCGGGTCGTAGAATGCCACCACATAGCTCTTCACCCACGGTCCAGCGGCCTGCGCCGTGTTGGCCGCCAGCACCGCCAAGCACATTGCCGGCAATAAGCGTTGCATCATTGGTCTACCCTATTTCGGAGGCGATACCTGGTTCACCAGCAGGTCCGACAAGGCCCATGCCTCGAACGCCAGCGGATCCGCATCGTCCATGGGCCCCTTGCGGACCACGATCTCGGCGCTGACTTCGAAATCGGTGATGGCTTTCGGGTCTGTGGCGAAGAATGGCGCGCCGGTGAAGGGGCTCCAGCGGGTCCACTCCGCCGCGGCACTGGTCTTATAACGCCATACCGGACGGAAATACTTCATGCGAAAACTGAAGCGCGGCCCTTCGGGGTCTCGCACCGGCACCGGTACCGCGGTTTCCCCCTGCCCGCGCTCTTCTTTCAACGTGAACCATGTGCCGCCTTGCTCCACCGTGTGCCGTGCCGCCCGGTAGGCGAGGTACTTTTCGATCTCGCCGCGGCTGGTGAACGCGTGGCCCTTCACGATTAGCTTGAAGGTGTCCGGTGCCGTTGCCTGCACGGTGAACACGCCGGGACCCGCGGGGGGCACCATCGGCGGATGCTCCTGGGCGAGCGCCAGCAACGGCAGCGTCAATAGAAGAAGCCCTCGCATACGTTACGCCAGCAGTTCCGTGTACGGGGTCTTGACTTGCAGCGATTCCTTGCCCCAGTTGTCCACCGACACGCCCAACGCCTTCTGCAGCGTCAGCCCGACGCGCGATACCGGGCTGTTGTCGCCCACAATATGGTTCCCGGTCTTGATGCGCCCGTTGGCTCCGCCCGCCACCAGGATCGGCAACCCATCGACGGAATGGATGCGTGCGTAGGACTGGTCCGTGAATGCCATCACCACGCTATGATCCAGCAGCGTCCCGTCGCCTTCCCGGATGGCATCCAGTTCGTTTAAGAACGCCGCGAAGAGCCCCATCGACGCCAGGTTGTATTCATGTACGCGCGGCTGGTAGCCGAGCTTCGGATCCACCGGCTCTTCGTGCGTCGATTGGTGGAAGCCCAGCGGATCGCCTGGCACGAACATCGCATTCTGCGGCGATGAGACGCTCAGGTTGAACACGCGTGTCTGGTCGGTGGCCAGCGCAATCGCTCCCAACCGCGCCATCAGCGGCGTGATCACCCGCAGGTTCGGCGAGGCGTTATTCACTTCCAGATCCCCGGACGGGGCCTCCGGAATCGCCACCGTCGCCGCGATCTCCGGCCGGTGCAACTGCGCCTCCATCTGCTGTTCGGTTTGCCGCACCGACGTGAAGTATTGATCCATGCGCGCCTTGTCGGCCGCGCCCAGTTGCTTCATTACCCGCTGGCGATCCTCCGCTACGGCCGATAGCACACTCTTCTGCAGAAGGATCCGCGGATCCGGCTTCCAATCGCCTTTGGTCGGATCCTGGAAGCCAGGCCCGAATAGCCTTGTGTAGAGCGATAACGGCGTCGGTTCGGATGGGAGGAGGTTGTTGCCGCCGAGGCTCGAATAGCTCTGCTTGGGATCCCCGCTGGCCGACGCCGATACCGACCGGAAGCGCGCTCCCTTGCCGATCACTTCGGCCACCTGCTGGTCCAATGTCGACGATTCGAACTCGCCGGTACGGAAGGGAGCAATGCCGGTGATGGCGGCCGCCAACCCCGACCAGTGCTGGCCGTTCGGCTTCGAATCCAGCGGACAGCGCAGTCCGCTGAAGACGTTCAGCTTCTGGCGGAATGCTTCGAGGGGCTTCAACTGCGCGGTGATTTCCCAGTCGCGCCCAGCCTTCTTCGGAACCCACAAGGACGCCGTCAGCCCGCAGCCCCAGAAGAAGGTGTTGAACCGCGCCGGCAGCGGACGGCCGTTGGTCTGCGCCTGCCCTTTGTTGTTCAGGAAGCAATCCAGGAAGGGCAGGCCCATCACGGTCATGGCCCCCTGGCACGTACCCCGCAGCAGCGTTCGCCGATTCAGTTTCATCCGGTCGTCCTTTCTTACTTCGATGCCACTTCTTTGGCCTTGCCGCTCGAGGGCTCTTCGGGCGGGGTGGCGGCGTAGAATGACTCGCTCAATGCCATGCCGCGCACCAGCGCGCGCAGCCGGAATCCGGAAGCTTCGAACGCTTTGTAGGCGTCCGCGAAGTCATCCACGGTCCAACTCTTTACCCCGCGGCTGTAGGAATATAGCCGCCGCGCCACGCAGGCCGGATAGCGCGGGTTGTCGTGAATGTACTGTCCCAGGCCCGTGGCGCCGGCAAAGCTGTGGCCCGCCAGGGTGGCCGAATCGTCAATGGGCTCGCCGTTCTCGATGGTCCGGTAGCCGCCGAT
This sequence comes from uncultured Candidatus Solibacter sp., assembly GCA_964385495.1. Lineage (GTDB taxonomy): Bacteria > Acidobacteriota > Terriglobia > Bryobacterales > Bryobacteraceae > CADEFT01. Next base: position 39,200 of record CAYLPH010000024.1, on the reverse strand, counting down.
GGTGTCGAAGCGTTCGAGGGAGAGTCCCATGGGATCGCTGCGCGTATGGCAGGCCGCGCAGACCTTGTTATCGGCGTGCGCCATCAGCCGCTGGCGCAGCGTCTTCATTGGCCCTTTGTCATCGTTGACCGACGTGAAATCGACGTCGTTTGGCGGCTCCGGGGTCGGCGAACAGAGGAAGATGTCCAGCAGCGCCACGCCGCGTTTGGTGGGTGACGAACGGCCGGGATGCGAGAACATTGACAGCATGCTGATCTGGGTCAGGATCCCGCTGCGGCCGGAATCGGCGGGGAACTCGTGCTTCGCCCAATCCGCGGTGAAGGGGAACGGCACGCGGTAGAGCACTGCCAGGCGGCGATCCAGGTACGTCTGCCGCGTGGTCATCAGGTCGCGGATATCGGCGTTGTCGTGGAGCGCCAGGCCGATAACGGTACGCAGGGTCTCCTCCCGCGCCGAGGTTGCCATGCCGGAGCCCCACTTCGGATAGAGCAGGCTGTCCTTGGAGACGGTATCCAAGGTGTCCAATTGCAGCATGTCGTCGAAGAAGGCGCGCATGCCCGCTTCGAGCCGTGGCGATGCCATCAGGCGGTCCACCTGTTTCGCCAGCCCCGCCCGCGTCTGCAACTCGCCGCTGCCCGCCGCCCGCAGCAATTCGGCATCCGGTGTGGTGTTCCACAGCAGAAAGCTGAGCCGCGTGGCGCGGCTGTAGGCATCCAGCATGTCCTGCTTCCCGCGGGCCGCGGCCACCGCGACTTCCGAACGGAACAGGAAGTCCGGCAACTGCAGGAGCACCGAAAGCCCGTAGCGCAGGCCTTCGTAGAAGTCCTTCGTCTGTTCGGCGATGCGCCGCGAGAGGCCGACGCGGTTGTCGAGTTCGGCGGCGGTTAATGGGCGCCGGAACAAGAGCAGGCCGTAATGTTTGAGGATCTGTGCCGCGCAGGCATCGTCAGGCGCCTTCGCGTCCTTGGGGGCGCACGGTAGCTTGGCGCGGTATTTCTCCGCCGTCACCTGTCCGGCGATGTCATTCGCCATCTTGTGGAAGGACTCGTAGCCGACGGAAGTGACGGACAGCGTGCCGCTGGAGATTGCCGATAGTCCGTGCGACCGGATCAACGGCTCGAATGTGCCCCTGACTTCGATCTCATTGCCGAAGATATCGGCTATGGAGTTGCGGTATTCCTGCTCGGTCAGCCGCCGCATACTGGCGATGTAGGACGATCCTGCCGGCGGCGCAGCCGTAGCCGCGGCGCCGCCAACAACTAGCAAAATTAGAGTTAACGCGATCCGGCCCAGTACCAACGGCAAAGCACTGCCATCATACTGAATCGCCGTACCGCCATCAACGGGGGGCAGCCTTCCCCTCACACCGGAAATTCCCAGCGTCATACAAGCTCCCGCTCCCCCGGTACACCGCCCGTTCCGGGTACGGGCACAGTGGCCGCCTCATCTCCACCACACCTCGCTCCCCAACCCGCGCCGCCGTCATGGATCGCGGCGCTTCGCCCTGTTCCCGCCATCGCTCCAAAGCGGCCAGGGCATGAAACTGATTGGGTCCGGTCCCACCGCCGCAATGCGCCATCCCGGGGACGAGAAACAGCCGTACCCAGTCCCCCGGAGTCCCGCCCATCCTCTTTATTACCGACTCGTAATAGGAGATCGTGTTGAACGCCGAGATCGCTCCGCCCGATCCTCCATCGCTCCACCCGTGATACAGCAGCAACTTGCCCCCGCGCGCCTTGAACTTCGTCAGGTCCGGATCCACGGCATGGATCTCCCGCCCGTGTCCCAATGCGCGATCAATATCCTTCTCCAAATCGAAGTTCCTCCAATCCCAGTTCGCATCCTGATTCGCCAGATAGCGGAACATGTCGATGTCCATGCCGCCGGGTTCCGTGGCACCGTCCGGCACACGCCATCCCAACTCCCCGCCAAAAGGGAGCCGCGGGTATAACAGTTCCCCGGTGGCCCTTCGGATGTCCGTGTAAGCCGCCTGCACGGTCTCCAGTTGCGGCGCCGTCAGGCAACCCGCGGCCGCCGGGCCCTTACAGCGCAATACGGCCGGGTCGAAATCACAGTCCCGTGGGTCTTCCAACAGCCGGTCCTTCACGCTATCCCTCGCGTCACAGCGGTCCAGCACCGCATCGTTGAGCAGCTTCAGCTTCTCCGGCGGCAGCGCATGCTCGGGCGATCGTAACGCCGTCATCAGCAACCGCAACCGCCACGCGCAAAGGAAAATCTGATTGTTCGCCGGAGCGCCCGCGATGATGCCATCGAAATCCTCCGGATAGCGCTGCGCCGCCATCAACCCCTGCCGTCCGCCCGTCGAGCAGCCCTCCCAATAGGAGAGCCGCGGCCCGCGCCCATAGTAGGCCGCGATGACAGCCTTCGCCTTCACCGCGGTTACGTGCACGGCCCGATGCGCGAAGTCCGTGATCTTTTCGGGATGGCCCAGCGCGAACCTGCCGCCGCCCTCGCTATGACCGGTATCCGTGGAGGCGCTGGCATACCCTTCGCGAACCGCCTTCGCCATGCCAAGGGCGTTGACGCTGCCCACAAAGCCGCCGCCGCCTTCCATCAGGAACTTGCCATTCCAGACCGCCGATGGCGGAAGCCAGACTTCGGACTTGATCTCGGAATCGGTGGATGGACGCAGCGTCACCGATACCCGGCAGTGCGTCGCGGTCTGCCCGGCGGCGGTCACCTCCGCTAAGCGGGCCATCTCCGAACAAGGCGTTTGCGCGAATAGGGGAGCGACAACCAACGTGAGCGGCAGCATGCTCACAGACTACTGCATTCCACTCGCGCGGCAGTAACGCCACACAACTCACGCAATCGCATCGAAAGGTTCACACTATTGTCAACCCGGTTTCCTACAGTAAATCCTCTATGAGAACTGCATTGATCTGTGTCGCGCTGGCCATTTGGATGCACTCGCCGGCATTCAGCCAGTTCGAGTACGGCGAAATCTCCGGCACGGTCCGCGACAATTCGACGGCCGTCATCAGCGGTGCCACGGTGAAACTGCGCAGCCTGGAGACAAACATCGAGCGGACGGCCGTCACCAACGAGCAAGGCCTGTACTCCTTCCCTTCGCTGCGCATTGGCGGCTATGAGATCACCGCCATCCAGGCGGGGTTCAAGAACGCCAAGGGCTCGGTCCCTTCGCTGCGTGTCGGCGACAAGCTGCGCATCGACTTCACGCTGGAGCCCGGCAACGTGAGCGACCAGGTGACCGTCGTCGCGGAAGCTTCGCCATTGTTGGAGACGCAGACCAGTTCGCGAGGGCAGGTCATCGGATTAACGCAAATCCGCGAACTGCCGCTCAACAAGCGCGACTACACGCAGTTGGTTCTGCTTGCCCCTGGCGCCCAGTTCAACCCCCGCCAAAGGATCGGCGGCGCCATCAATATCAACGGTAACCGGGCCCTTCAGAACAACTTCCTCCTCGATGGGGTGGATAACAACTCCAACGCCACAAGCTTTCGCGGCGAGCGGGTGGACGTTGTCCGCCCTTCGGTGGACGCGGTGGCCGAGTTCAAAGTGCAGACCAATAGCTACTCGGCCGAATATGGCCGTAGCGCCGGCGGAGTGGTCAACGTCACCATCAAGAGCGGCGGCAACGGCTTCCGCGGCACGCTCTGGGAGTTCTTCCGCAACGACAAAATCGACGCCAAGGGCTGGACCCCCACGGTGGACGGCGCAAAGCCGAAACTGCGCTTCAACCAGTTCGGCGCCAATCTGGGAGGCCCGATTCTCAAGGACCGCCTGTTCTTCTTCGGCAACTATGAAGGAGAGCGCGAACGCCAGGGTGTCACCCATACCCGCACCATCCCTACCGCCGAACTGCAGCAGGGCAACTTCAACAATGTGCCGATCAGCGGCGCGTTGCGCATTGTCCCGGTGGATCCCAATAACATGGTCCCCTTCGCCAACGGAATCATTCCCGCCAGCCGCATCGACCCGGTGGCGTCGCGCGCCCTGCGCGATTTCCCCAAGCCTTCCAACATCGCCGCGCTGCCCATCCCCGGCCTTTTTCTGAATACCGTCACCAACACGAACCGCACGGACAAGTTCGACGTCCGCGGCGATTACTTCTTCAACGACAGGCTGCGGGCGTTTGCCCGTTACTCCTATTCCGATCTGACGATCTTCCGCCCTGGCCCGCTGCCCGGCTACGCGGAAGGGTCGAACAACGACGGCTTCGGCACTACCGCGACCAAAGCCCATCATGCGGTGCTGGCCCCGAACTACACCTTGAACCCGGCCACCATCACCGACATCCGCCTCGGCTTCACGCGCATGAACGCCGCCGTGCGCCCGCCGAACTTCGGCTCACCCGGGCCTTCGGAACTGCTCGGCATTCCCAACCTGCCGAACGCTCCCGGCATCAACGGCGGTTGGCCGAAGATGCTGTTTGACGGCATGGACGCGTTCGGCCGCCATACGTCGACGCCGCAGTTCCAAATCCCCAACGTGTACGTTCTGAGCAACACCTGGAGCCTGCAGCGCAGCCGCCACGCCATTCGCTTCGGCTTCGAAAAGCAATACATCCAGACGGCGGTGTTGGATGTCTCCGCCCTCATCGGCACCTTCCGTTTCTCCCAGAACACCTTCTCGAACAACCCCTGGGGCGATTTCCTTCTCGGCCTGCCGGCAACCCACTCCCAGACTTCCTACTCCGTCATCTACAACCGCAAGGATCTCAACTTCTTCTACCTCCAGGACGACTTCCGCGTGAACGGCAAACTCACCCTGAATCTGGGATTGCGATACGAGTACGGCCGTCCCATCGTGGAGAAGTTCAACCGGCTGGCGAACTTCAATCCGGCCACCGGCGAGCGCAGCTTGGCCAAGGACGGCGATACCTTCTCCCGCGCGCTGGTCAAGCCGGATCGCCTCAACTTCTCGCCGCGCATCGGGCTGGCTTACACTCCCCTTCGCCGCCTCGTGATTCGCACCGGCTACGGCACCTTCTATAACTTCACCAACCGCCAGGGCCGGGAAGGCCTGCTGGGCATGAACGCGCCGTTCGTGATCGACCTCGCCCGAACCCAAACCCGCGCCACGCCGGCAAGCCAACGCATCACGCTGGCGCAAGGGCCGCCCCGCGATTTCCTGGCCACCGCGACCGCACGGGACCAGATCTTGCGCGGCAACGACCCGTTCCTGCCCAATCCGGCCGTGCACCAGTGGAACTTCACGCTGCAGTATGAACTCGCCAAGGATCTCGTTTTGGAGGCCGGCTACGTTGGCAATCGCGGACTACGGCTGACGCGCTTCTACAATGCCAACCAGGCTCGCACCGCCGGACCTCCGTCCCTTGCCGAACGCCGTCCGTTCCCCGCTTACAACGATATCCAGTACATGGATTCGGGCGGGAGCACCGCCTTTCACAGCCTGCAGACGCGCATCGAGAAGCGCTGGAACAATGGCCTCAGCCTGCTCCATTCGTTCACCTGGGGCCGCGTGCTGACCAACTCACCCAACTGGGGCGACGGCGGCGCTTCGACCCAAAACGCTTACGACTTCCGCAACGAGTGGGGTCCCGATACGATGAACGTCAAGCTCAACTCCACTCTGAACTGGGTTTACGAACTACCCTTCGGCAAGAACCGGCGGTTCCTGTCCAATGCGACTCCGCTGTGGAGCGCCGTGCTCGGCGGTTGGGAATGGAGCGGTATCTGGACCCAGCGGAGCGGCCTGACCAATACCGCCACCAGCGCCGAGTGCGGTCCGAACTGCGCCATGGGCAGCAGCGAGCGGGCCCAACGAGCCGATGCCGTCTCCGGGCAGGCGATCGCCCTCGATAACCCGACCAACTTCCGCTGGTTCAACACCGCCGCGTTCCAGCCGGCGGCAACCCCTTTTGGCACCGCGGGCCGCGGAACCATCTACGGTCCCGGCCTGAAGAATTGGGACTTCACGCTCGGCAAGAGCTTCCCATTAAACGAGCGAATCCGCCTCCAGTTCCGCGCGGAGTTCTTCAACGCCTTCAATCAGGTCAACCTGGACTCCCCGAACACGAACGCTTCCAGCGGCACGTTTGGGGTGATTACGAGCGCTCTGCCGGGACGGAGCATCCAATTTGGGCTCAAGCTTTACTACTAGCTGCCGGGGCGCATTCCGCGTTACTCTGGCAGCGGGACAACCGCCCTGAGCATGCCAATCCACATCGGAACAGTCGAAGCGCTGTATCAATATCCCGTCAAGTCCATGGCCGGTATCGCCCGCACGTCCGTGAGCCTCGGCTGGCACGGAGTGGAAGGCGACCGGCGCCTCGCCTTGCAGCGTCTGGATGACCGCGGCGGCAGCGGCATGCCTTGGCTGACCGCTGGAAAGCTTCCCAGCCTGCTTCTGTTCACGCCGCGAACTGACGGGGAGCGCCTCCCCACGCATGTTCGGACGCCCGGCGGCCAGGACTTGCCAGTCTTCAGCGAGGAGTTGACCGCCGAGATCGGGCGCCGCCACGGATCCCCCGTACGCATGATACATCTCCGCAACGGCATTTTCGATGAGGCCAGCATCTCCGTCATCACATCGGACACGGTGCAGGAAATCGCGCGCCTTGCCGGCCGTAGTCTGGATCCGCTCCAGTTCCGCCCGAACATCGTCGTGCGATTGCTGCAGCCGGCAGCCTTCGCGGAGGACAACTGGGTGGGAGGGATGCTCTCCTTTGGCGAGGCTCCGGATAGCCCGGAGATCGCCATAACCCTGCGCGATATCCGTTGCGGTATGGTGAACCTCGACCCTTCTACCGCCCATCCCCATCCCGAGGTGATGAAAGCTATCGTTGGCGCGAATGACAACAACGCGGGGGTTTATGGCGCCGTTACCCGCACCGGTATGATCGCCGTTGGGCAGCCCATATTCCTTCGCAAGCCCACTGCCGCCGGACAATGATCTCAGATCATTTCCGCCAGCACTTTGCGGTGAGCCCCGCCACCCGGTAACTGCAGGTCTTGCGCATACCGCCACGCCACCAGGCGCACCCGCGGCAAAGCGGGATTCAGCGTACCATCCCATTCCAGACCGGTAATCATGCGGTGGAAGATGCCGCATCCGGAGTTGGCATACCGCCACCAGCGCCCTTCGTTGCGAGGCGCAACAGGCGCGGCCAGCGGGACATGGGTATGTCCCAGCAGCACGAAATCGGTCACCTCGCGAACCATCTCAGGAGGGAAGCGTAAAGGGCCGGCCGTGGGGAGGAGTGTAGGGTCGAACGCGGCGCGAGTCAATGGGATCGGGCGTCGCGGGTGGATAACTATACGTCTACGGCGAGTGCATGTCTCTCGCTGGTCATAATCTCTCAAACAGCAGGTGAAGTCCTTCCTTCACGGCATCAGAAGACTCAGCCGTCAGCTTGCCAACGTACTCTCTCAACTCCGTCACTCGTGCGCCGCGATCCGGCGGACCTTCGCCTTCATCCCTTTCAACAAGCGCTTCTCCTCCGGGGGCATTCCTCTCTCATACACTTGGTTCACTTGACGCAGAATTTCTTCCTGTTTCCTGCTGCGCAGAAACTCGGAAACAGCCGCCGCGAAGAAGCGGCTCCGGCTCAAGCCCATCTGCCGGGCCGCTTCGTTGGCCTGCTGGAGCAAGTCGTCATCCAGAGACACCGCGATCTTCATGAATACCAGTATGTCCCTGTCGGTGCCCTACCAACTCAACCTCGCATCCGACTGCACCTGCCGCCGCGCCAGGCTTCATTCCCGATCCTCCAGATGGCGAACGGGTTTGCATGGAGTAGGAAACTCTTGCGATCGAAATCCCATTGTTTCGCTGGTCCGTCCCCACGCCGGGGCACGGGCCCAAGCTCGTGGTCACCCGGCTGAAGTAGCATGGAAAGAACCACCCTCCCGAGTTCCTTCGATGCGCCTGCTCTTCCCTCTCGCACTACTACTGGCCGCCATCCCCCTGGACTTGGCGGCGCAACCGCCGTTCCGCCCAAGGATTCCCAAAACCTGGGATCGCGCGGCTCTCGCCGAATGGGCCACTCCGCTCGCCAAACTCAACCAACGCCCCGCGCACATCACAAGCGCGCAATACTACGGCCTTCCCGTCGAAGATCTTCGCACCTATCCGGTCTATGCTCCCGGCCGTGAACCCGCCGGCTACTGGCGCATGCTCGAGACCATCGGGCCGAAGCCGCTGCTCGACCCCAGCCAACTCAAGACCGAAGCCGATTGGATCGCAGCGGGCCGGCGCGTCTTCGATGAGGTCGACTTCCTCCATCTCCGCACGCGCGACCCGAAGTACATCCGAGAAGCTCGCGAGGGCAGTGCCGCGCCCTCGCGCGTCCTTGCGGATGGCACCCTCTTCGGCCTCCGTTGGGTGCCCACTAGGGACGGTGTGGCGCTCTCCTCTTCCAACTGCAGTTTCTGCCATACCTTGTACCTGCCCAATGGCGCTCGGGTTCCCGGTGCGCCGTTCCGAACCCTTGCTCCCCGTCCGCCCGAGACCTTTCGCGTGTGGCCCATCATCTCCCGCGTGCAGTCCGAGTTGGGCGTCCTGGTGGGCAGCCCGCCATTCTTTCTAGCCGGCGAGCCGGTTGGGATGCGCCTTTACCAAGCCTACGGGGTGCCCTGGATTCCCGATGATCCGCACGCCCGCCTGAAGACCGCCACCCAACGGGAGTACGAAGATATGGACCTCGCCGCTCGCGCCAGCGGCGGTCTGCCGCGTTGGAATGGCAGCATCCTGTTCCCCGCCAAGACGCCGGACCTCATTGGCATTCGCGAACGCAAGTACATCGACCATACCGCCACCCACCTGCACCGCGACATCGGGGACCTGATGCGCTATGCCGCCCTCGTCACCTCCGCCGAGGCCACCGCCTTTGGCCCCCATCGCATGCTGGCCGAGGGCAGTAAACCATCCCGCGCGCGACTCTCGGATCAGGCTCTGTATGCGCTCGCTCTCTATCTCTATTCCCTGGAGCCGCCGCCGAATCCGAACCCGTTCGACGGCAACGCCGCCGCCGGCCAGGAGGTATTCCAACGCGAAGGTTGCCCGGCCTGCCATACTCCGCCCCTCTACACCAACAACAAGCTCACACTGGCGGAAGGTTACGCGCGGCCGGCCAATCCCCCGGCGGCACTCGATGTGTTGCCGCTATCGGTGGGCACCGATCCGGCGCTCGCCCTGCTCACCCGCAAGGGCACCGGCTACTACAAAGTACCCTCTCTCAAGGGCCTCTGGTACCGCGGCCGCTATTTGCACGACGGCTCCGTTGCCTCCCTGGAAGAGATGTTCGATCCGGGCCGCCTGCGGGAATCCCACTTGCCCGGCGGCTGGAGACCGCTGGGAACATCCACGCGGGCTATTCGCGGCCATGAGTTCGGGCTCAAGCTGAACGCCACCGACCGCGCGCGGCTGCTTGCTTTTCTGAAGACCCTTTAAGAACCGGGTGCCCCGCCGCGGGCCATGCGCGCCAGCAAGCGCGGCCGGTGGGCGCGGAAGTGAGCGTGGGGTGAGACAATAGAATCACGGCTCCACTCCCGTGAACAGGAAGACAGCACAATCCGTACTGAGCACCGCGGTCCTCGGCGCATTTGCGTTCCTGGCGCTGCTTTGCCTGGCCGGAGTGGATCCGGCGGCTATCTCGATGTTGCCCGCCGGGGCATCTGCTAAGACAACAGCGGGTTCGCAGTGGCTGCTGGCGGGTCCCGGTTCGCTCAACCTCACCCCGCCGGTGTTTGCCGAGAGCGCACCGTGGTTCACGCGCGCGCCCCGCCTGCGGACGGACTACGTGCCCGGCGGCGCTTCTAGTGGAGCCCTCGCTTCCCCCGATAACCGGGCTGCGTTTGGGCGCGCTCCTCCTCCCTTGGTTTAACTCAGTCAACCAGTGTGTCTTTGCGTTGCACGGGGGCGCTTGTCCGCGCCAGCCCGTGCCGCTTTCTATTTTGCGATTTGCTTCTAGGGAGGAAGACAGTGCCTAAGGATTTACGTTGGAAATGGATGCTGATTGTTCTGGTCACGGCCGCTTGTATTGCCGGCGTGACGGGGTTTCCGAAGTCGAAGCAGGAGTTGCTGGCCAACTGGCAGCGCAACATCCGGCTGGGTCTGGATTTGAAGGGCGGCAGCCACATCGTTCTCCAGATCCAGGTGCAGGATGCGATGAAGGCGGAAGCCGATGTGCTGATCGAGCGCTTGAAGGATCTGTTATCGAAGGAAGGCATTTCCTACGGGTCGGTGGACCGGAACGATCCGGCTACGATCGACGAGGCCAACAATATACAGGTCACGGTACGGGCCGTGCCGCCGGCGCGGGGAGCGGATTTCCGGCGCCTCGCCGGGGATGCCGCCGGGCAGCAATGGCTGGTGGCGTCGGAAGGACAAGACAGCTACCGGCTGAACCTGCGGCCGGAGGCGGCCTTGAAGATGCGGGCCGATACGCTGACGCAGGCGATCAGCACGATTGAGAAGCGTGTGAACGGGCTGGGTGTGGCCGAAGCGAGCGTGCAGCGCCGGGGTGGCACGGGCGGCGAGGCAGAGATCATCGTCCAGTTACCGGGTGTCGACGATCCGGCGCGAATCAAAGGCATTCTGCAGACCTCGGCACTGTTGGAGTTGGCGGAAGTGAAGGGCGGCCCGTATAGCTCCAGGGCCGACGCGCTCACTTCCAATAATGGGGCGCTGCCGCTGGGCACGCGATTGGTTCGCGGGTTGGTGCGGGCAAGCGACGGGGCGGGCGAGGCGTGGTGGCTGTTGGCGCGGTCGCCCGTGGTCACTGGCCGCGACTTGCGCAACGCGACTGCGCAGCAAGGGGCGATGAGCCGCGGTTGGGAGACGGCGTTCGTGCTGACGCAGGACGCGGCGAAGCGCTTCGAGCGCTTTACCGGTACGCACATTGGCCAGCGGCTGGCGATTGTCCTGGATAACCAGGTGCTGAGCGCGCCGGTGATTGAAGGCAAGATCAGCGATAACGGCGTCATCAACAACATCGGCAGCCAGGAGGATGCCTCCGACCTGGCGTTGAACCTGCGGGCGGGGTCGCTGCCGGCGGGCGTAAAGCTGATTGAGGAGCGCACGGTTGGACCTTCGTTGGGTGCCGATTCCATTCGGCGCGGCGTGACGGCGGGCGTGGTAGGTCTGCTGCTGGTGATCGCCTCAATGGTGGGGTACTACCGCGGGGCGGGGTTGAACGCAGTGTTCGCGCTGCTGTTGAACACGATCATGACGGTGGCGGCGCTGAGCTATCTGGACGCGACGTGGACGCTGCCGGGCATCGCGGGTTTGGTGCTGTCGATTGGCATGGCGGTGGACTCGAACGTGCTGATCTTTGAGCGCATCAAGGAGGAGTTGCGGGCGGGCAAATCGGTGCCGGGCGCTATCTCGGCGGGCTTTGACCGGGCGCTGGTCACGATCATCGACACTCACGTGACCACCGTTGTGGCTAGCGCCTTTCTGTTCCTGTTCGGGACGGGCCCGGTGCGCGGCTTCGCCGTAACGCTGGTCATCGGCCTGGTGGCGAACCTCTTCACAGCGGTGTTCGTGTCGCGGGCGATCTTCGATTGGCGGCTGTGGCGGGATCCGCAGTTGAAGGAATTGAGCATCGGCAAAGAGTTGTTCCAGCAGACCAACTTCGACTTTTTGTCGCGGCGCACGCTGGCGCTCGGGCTTTCGGGCCTGGCGATTCTGATCAGTATCGGCAGCCTGGTGGTGAAGGGTGGGCCGCGCTATGGACTGGACTTCCGGGGCGGCATCCAGATGGAGGTGCGCTTCGATCCGAAGCCGCCGATTTCGGAAGTGAGGGAGGTGCTGGCGTCGCGCAGCAAGGGCATCAGCCTGCAGGAGACGACGCAGGGCGCGGGCGAGTTCCTGATCGGTTCGGAGTTGGCGGCGGAGAGCAGTCTGGAAGGGGCGCGGCGGGAAGTGGAAGCGGCGCTTCGGGAGAAGTATGGCAATTTTGGGTCGAAGTTGGACCTGAACAATGCGACGAAGGCGGGGTTGGTGGAACGGCTGAGTCCGGCGCTGGGAGCGAGTGGCGATCTGGAGGGCCTGGTTGGCCGTATCCTGAGCTTCCGCGACCAGAGCCGGGGCGGCGTGCTGCGCGACTATGACGATCTGCGCACGGTTCCGGGCGTGGATGAGAAGGTGCTGGGCGCGCTGCGGCAGGAGACGGGCTTGGGCAGCTTCAATATCAGGTCCGTGGAGATTGTGGGTCCGCGGGCGGGCGAGCAACTGCAGCGGCAGGCGCTGCTGGCTACTGGAAGCGCGCTGGCGGGCATGCTGCTCTACATTGCGTTCCGCTTCAAGCTGGTATCGGGAGCGGCGGCGGTGATTGCGACGATTCACGACGTGATCATCACGCTGGGCTTGTTCTCGTTGACGAACCGCGAGGTGGACCTGACGATCATCGCGGCGTTATTGACGCTGATCGGCTATTCGATGAACGACAAGATCGTGGTGTTCGACCGGGTGCGGGAGAACATGCTCTCGAAGAAACGGGGAGCGACGTTCCTGGACCTGGTGAACCAGTCGATCAACCAGACGCTGAGCCGGACCTTATTGACCGCGGGTCCGACGCTGCTGGCTTGCATTGCGTTGTACTTCCTTGGCGGCGAGGTTTTGAACGGGATTGCGTTCGCGCTGTTCGTGGGGATTGTGGTGGGGACGTACTCGTCGATCTTCGTGGCGAGCTCGTTGCTGGTGATGTGGGAGCAGCGGAAGGCGGGAGTGGCGGTGGGAGCGGGGACGGTGAAGGCGGTGCGGCCGGCGTAAGGTTGGGTGACGGCGGCTAGTTGTATTGACAGTCGATATCGAATGCCGATACGATCAGCCATGGGCAAGCCAGCCGAACTTTTGCAGGGTACGCTCGATCTGCTGATCCTGCGTACCCTGGAACTACAGCCGCTGCATGGGGTCGGCATCGCCGATCGCTTGGAGCAGGTCACGAAGGGTGTGTTTGTCGTAGGGCCGGGGTCGCTGTTCCCGGCGCTGCACCGGCTTGCGGACCGCGGTTGGATTGAAGGCGAGTGGGGCGGGTTGGAGACGGGGCGGCGGGCGAAGTTCTACTCGATCACAGCGGCGGGGCGGAAGCGGTTGGCGGAGGAGAAGCGCAACTGGGCGCGCGTGTCGCTGGCGGTGAACCAGGTGCTGGCGGAGGAAGCGTGAATTGGAAGCGGCTGTATCAACGGCTGCGGGATCCGCGCGGCACCGAGGCCGATTTAGAGGAAGAGGTACGGTCGTTCTACGACGCGATGGAGTCGCGGCGCGTGGAGCAGGGGTTGGCGCCGGAGGAGGCGCACCGGATGACTCGCGCGGCGTACGGACCGCCGGCGCACGTGCGGGAAGAGGTTCGCGAGTCGCGCCCGGAGGCGGTGCTGGAGACGGCGGTGCAGGATGTGCGGTATGCGCTGCGGCTGCTGGGGAAGAATCCGGGGTTCACGGCGGTGGCGGTGTTGTCGCTGGCGCTGGGCATCGGCGCCAATACGGTGATCTATAGCTTGATGGAGTCGATCCTGCTGCGGTCGCTGCCGGTGGCGAATCCGGAGTCGCTGGTGGTGTTGAACTGGAAGAGCCGGCCGCCACAGAATGCGAACAAGGAATGGGTACACGTGGTGCATGGGGTGCAGGGGATGCTGTGGCCGGGGGACAAAGGCACCCTCGTAACCGGCATGTTTCCCTACCCCGCGTTTGCGATGCTGCGCGAGGAGAATCACGTCTTTTCGACGCTTTTCGGGTATTTCAAAGGGCAAAGCCGGACGCTGGCGTTTCGCGGGCAGGCGGCAAGTGTACACACGGAGTTTGTGACCGGCGAGTACTTTCGCGGGTTGGAAGTGCCGGCCGCGGCGGGGCGGCTGGTCGGGGAAGACGATGATCGCCCGGGTGCGGCGCCGGTGGCGGTGTTGAGTTTTGCGGCGAGCCAGAGCCGTTTCGGCGGGCCCACGGAGGCGGTAGGGCAGGCGGTGCTGGTGGACAACGTGCCGTTCACCGTCATTGGAGTAACGCCGCCGGAGTTCTTTGGTGTGGATCCCGCGGAGGTGCCGGAATTGTATCTTCCCATGCGCGCCACGCTGCTGGTGGATGGCGAGCGGGCGGCGCGGATGTATCGCGATGGGAACTTCTATTGGATTGAAATGATGGGGCGGCTGCGGCCCGGAGTAGGCATGGCGCAGGCGCAGACGGAGTTGGCGCCGCGGTTTCACCAATGGGTTGCCTCGACGGCGGCGTCGGAGGGGGAACGGGCGAACCTGCCGGCGCTAGTGGTGAATCCGGGCGCGGCGGGGTTGGGTAGCCTGCGGCGCCAGTATGCCAAGCCGCTGTACGTGCTGCTGGCGATGGTGGGGTTGATCCTGGCGATCACCTGCGCGAACATCGCGAACCTGCTGCTGGCGAGGGCTTCGGCACGGCGGAGAGAAATGGCGGTGCGGCTGAGCCTGGGGGCGGGGCGCTGGCGGGTGGTGCGCCAGTTGCTGACCGAGAGTGTGCTGCTGGCGTCGGTGGGTGGGGCCTTGGGAGTATTATTCGCGGTGTGGGGCGTGCGGGCGTTGACGTTTCTGTTCTCGAACGGGCGGGAGAACTTCACGCTGCATGCGGAGTTGAACTGGAAGGTGCTGGGAGTGACAGCGGCGCTTTCGGTGATCTGCGGACTGCTGTTTGGATTGGCGCCGGCGCTGCAATCGCCGCGGGCGGACGTGATGCCGGATTTGAAGAACGGACGCTGGGGCGGGCCGCGGCGGCGCGCGCTGCACGTGTTGGTAGTGGCGCAGATGGCGATGTCGTTCCTGCTGCTGGTGGCGGCTGGCTTGTTCGTGCGGACGTTGGACAGGCTGCATGCGGTGCAGTTGGGTTATGCGCGGGAGAACATCCTGTTGTTCTCCGTGAATGCGCGGCAGGCGGGGCATCGCGATCCGGAGATTGCGACCTTCTACGAGGAGTTGCGGAAGCGGTTCGAGAGGATACCGGGGGTGAGCAGCGCGACGCTATCGCAGGCGTCGCTGATCAACGCGGGGTTTGCGGGGCCGGTCCTTAAAGGGCCGATGAAGGTGGGGGCGGTGACGCTGGACGGGGCGCGTGTGTTGAGCGCCGGGCCGCGGTTCCAGACAACGATGCAGATTCCGATATTGGCCGGGCGGGAGATTGACGATCGGGATGTCGCGGGCTCGGCGGCAGTGGCGGTAATCAGCGAGAACCTGGCACGAACGTACTTCCGGGACGAGAATCCGGTTGGCCGGCGGATTGCGCTGGCGGCGGAGAAGCGGGAGTTGGAGATTGTGGGAGTGGCGGGGAACGTGCGCCACGGGCGGCTGAGGAACGGCGAGACGGCGATGACGGTGTTTGTGGCCGCGAGCCAGGTGCCGGTGGAGGGAGTGACGTACGCGCTGCGCACGACAGGCGATCCGCTACGGCATGTGCGGAGCGTGCATGAAATTGTGAGGACGGCGGATTCGCGGATCCCGGTGCGCAATGTCGTGACACAGGCGGCGGAGATTGACCGGACCATCAGCCGGGAGGTGACGTTCGCAAGACTGTGCACGGGGTTTGCGATGCTGGCGCTGCTGATGGCGTGCGTGGGGCTGTACGGGACGATGTCGTACAGCATTGCGCGGCAGTCGAGCGAGATTGGACTGCGGATGGCGTTGGGAGCACAGCGCAGCGGGGTGGTGTGGATGGTGCTGCGGCAGGTGCTGGTGTTGGCCGGGGTGGGGCTGGCGATCAGTGTGCCGGCGGCGTTGCTTGGGTCGAGACTGGTGCGGTCGTTCCTGTTTGAGACGCAGCCGAATGATTGGAGAACGCTGGTTTTGGCGGGCGCCGTGTTGTTGGCGGCGGCGGTGATGGCGGGGTATGGGCCGGCGCGACGAGCGGCGCGGATTGATCCGGTGGTGGCGCTGCGGCGGGAATAGGGGTGTCACGGCAATTGCTGCCACAAGTCCTACAGCAAACCCGCGTATACTGTCATTGATCCACACAGAAACAGACGGTTAGGCGTCCGGGCTGTATCCCTAACCGCATTCGGGAGGAAAGGGATTCGCATGCGCAACGACTCTCCGCAGCGGGCTATGGAGCAATGGGTGGGCCTGATGCGGGCCTGGGTGGATATGTGGGCGGGGTTTCTACCCGGCTCCAGCGCCGGCCCGTGGCAGAATCCCTGGCTCCAGCCCTTTCAACCCGCCACCACGACCGCGGTACCGGCGCAGAACGTGGCGGTGAAGGTTCGGGTGTCCTCCCCGGTGGCGGCGGAAGTGAACGCCAACCTAATAACGGGCGATTGGCAGGAGTTGACAATCGACGCTCCTGGTCTTTCCGGGCTCTCCATTGGGCGCGAAGCAGGCGGCGTCGTGGTGGCGCTGCAGGTAGATGCCGGACAGCATCCGGGCCAATACCGGGGCACCATCAAGTGCGGCACGCGGATCGTGGGCGATGTCACCGTAAGAATCCTCGCGCGGCCCGCGGGCTTATAAGGACCACTCTTCATGTCCGGCCAGACACCACTCCTCCCTCCCTTTACTTTCAATCCGCTGCCGATTAAGCCGCCGATCATCTTCAACAACCTTTCGGTGAAGATGTTTCCGCTGCGGGCGAGCCTGGATGCGCTACAGCAGGTGTGCGATGGGTATCTGAACATCGTTCCGCACGAGGCGGGCTATTTCCGTGCGGCGGCGCCCTATGTGCTGCTGGGCGTACTGAACTATGGGCAGATCGCGGAATCGGCGAAGCAGTTCGGCTGGTTCGCGCAGGTAGAGGTGTACTTCAGTATCTCGGTGGAGTGGTATAGGAAGATCAACGGGCACTGGCAGTTTCACGACTATGCGGTAATCACGCCTTACATCTTCGTGGACGACAGCTACTCGGCACCGCTGGGACGTACGGTGTACGGATTTCCGAAGATCCTGTCGCGGGTGGTGGCCGCGGAGAACGAATGGTTGAGTAACGCAGGGGCTCCGATGGTGCTGACGCGGGTGGAAACGAGCGTGTTCCAGGAGGCCTATGCCGGCATGCGGCTGGACATGGCGAAGTTTCTGGAAGTGGAACGCGAGCCGCCGCTGTCCAGCCTGCATCTGCCGTTCGATGCGCGGAGTCCCTTCCTACCGTGGAATATCGCCGGAAACCTGGTGAAGGGGATGGCGGGGTTGGGACGGGACATGGCGCGGATGGCGCAGGCTCCGCGCATCTTCCATTTGGATCCGATGCCGAATCCGCTGCTGTTGGCGCAGCAGATGATGGGCAGGATCATGCCCGCCATGAAGCCCACGGGGCGCGGATTCGCGCAGAACTCGATCAACTTGAAGCAGTTCCGGAAGGCCGACGATCCCAGCCGCATCGGCTATCAGGCGTTAACGAACGGCCGCATGTACACGATGGCGGTGAAGGGGCTGGGGGTGCTGGGCGACGACCGCGTGTTGCTGGGCGATACCACCGGCGGCTATTCGGTACGGCTCTACAACAACTCGACCTTGCCCATCGCGGATGTACTGGGATTGGAGGTGGATCACACGCACCAGACGGCAAGTGGGAAAGAGTCGGTGCTGAAGCCGGTGATGCCGTTCTGGATGAATGTGGATGTGACGTACGAGAAAGGCGAGACGCTGGCGTGGCGCACGCATGATGGGGTTTGGAAGGACCGGGAAGGGACGGTATTTCCCAACCAGGCGCCAGCGCCCGCGGAGGCAGCGCCGCTGTTCAACAACACCGTCGTTTCGGCGATAGAAGCGATTGCTGGGCCGTTTGAGTTTCCGGATACGACAATCCGGGTGCTGCCGCTGCTGGCGCGCCGGGATGTGTTACAGCAATACCTGGATGACTATCTGAACCGCGCGCTGGAAGACGGCGAGATGGCGTATGAGGACGGGAAGACGGGAGAGAAGACGCCCGAGCGGATCCGGTTCTCGGTATGGTCGCGGCCGGCGATGTCGGTACGCTATGACAGCGTAGACCAGCCTGGTCCGCGCATCAGCGGAGACAACGCGTATGTCTATCTGACGGCTTCGAGTTTCGGCGGAGTGACCTCAAAGACGAACAATGTCGGCGATTGGGCGAACTATGAAGTATCGTTCCTGATTCCGGTGAAGATGGAACGCTGGCGGAGTGATGGCGTTTGCGCGAGTGAGGAAGACCGGACGCGCAAGGATGACAGCCAGGGACTGTGCCAGGATCCCTGTTGGGAGACGGCGGGGGTGGGGCTGGTGCCGTATGCGACCCTGGTGGACCAGCCCATTGCGGCCATCTCGCGCATGGAAGTGCAGGGAATCAACGCGCTGACGGCGCATTTTGTGAGGCCGGAGAGCGTATGGCTGGGGGCGGGGGATGCCGAATCCTGCCTTGACCCGAAGCAGACGCTGTTGCGCGTGGATACGGAAGTGACGGTGGCGGCGGCGCAGCAGTCGCAGGTGAAGCCGCTGATCGAGATCCGGCGCCGGGAGACCGATGCAGGGTTGGGCGAGGCGCCGTCGGCGGAACAGATCTGGACGGAGTTGCTACGCCGGGAGTTGGGTCCGAAGAACGGGCTGAAGGTATTCCGGAACCGGGAATTGAAGGTTGGCCGGGCGCTGGCGCTGGAGATTCTGGGCAATGAGACTCCGATCCAGATTTATACGCTGAAGCAATTCCGCGACGTGTCCGATCCGGATAAGGCTTGCCTGCAGACGTTGCTGCGCGTGCCGCGGAGTTTGAATCGCACCGACGTGGATGTTCAGGAGATTGAGGACACGCTGGTGGTGCGGTTGCACGACTATCCGAATCTGCGGGTGGTGGAGGAACTGGGTCTGTACTCGTCCCGGCTGCCGCAGACGGCGGCGGGAATCGTTTACAGCATCCAGGCGATCCGCCCGTTCTTCATACGGGCGACGCTGCGGGAGGAGTTGTCCGAGCGAGTGGCGACGCGGGCGGGAGAGCGGAACTGGAAGGTGCTGCCGGGAGCATTCGACACGCTGCTCGGAAACCGGGATCTGGCGCGGTATAGCATGCCGGAGTTGTTCCCCGGAGACTATTCGTTTGGGGACGGAGGCAAGCCGAAGCCCGACCCCAGCCTGCGCTTTCATCCGGAAGATTCGACCAAGCTGAAGGAGTTGTTTGACGCCGAGCGCGCTCCGCGCATCGCGGTGGACGGCGGAACGGAGTTTCTGCAGGACCGCCAGGATCCGGCGAACGCCGCGAAGCTTCTGCTGGACGCCAGAGAACGGCGGCATTGGCTGGAAGTGGGCCAGGAAGCGCCGAGCCTGATTTGGATGTCACCGCCCACGCAGATGCAACCGATCGAGTACAAAGACATCAGCAAGGCCATCGCGCGGCATGTGGTGAATTGGGTCGACCCGCAGTCCGTAATTGAGGCGGTGTTGTCGCGCGAATGGTGTAATCACAATCCGAAATCGCGCTGGCGGAAGGGACGTCGCTATCTGGCCAAGCAGTTGGATGCCTTGTCGGTGGGTGGCGCGGAGAAGGCTCGGGTGGAACGGGCGTTGCTGGAGCAGATCAACAACGATCTGGCCCTACGGCCGCGTTCAGTGGCCCACAACATACTCGGGCCGCAGGCCATGGAGGAGGTATGGCGGAGTTTGCCGGGTGGCTTGGACCGGCGCGCCGGAATCGCCTGGCGTAGTCTGCTCGACGAAGTTCTGACCCGGCAGGAGGAGTTCACCGGGGCGCGGGAAGAGTTGGAACAACTCGTGGAGGCGCTGCAACCGTTCTTCGTACTCGGCTTCCAGGATTTCCGCCCGCAGGTTACGAATTCGCAAGAAAAGCGCGCCGATTTGTTGGCGAAAGGCGACAGCCTGGTCAAGGCCTTGAGAAAGGTAAGTGAGCTTCGGATTGTGGGAAAGCCGGACTTCGATACCATGAGCGGCGCGGACCGGGGGCGGCTGGCGGCGCTGGTGCACGATCTGGAGAACCAGATTGCCGCCGTCCAACTGAACGAAGTCGATAATCTGGATGCCGTGCGGAATGCGTTCCTGCGCTTTGTACCGGTGATTGAGCTGGCCAGGAGGCATTGCAACGCGCAACGGGAGGCGACCATTAACGCGTTGGCGCGGGCCTTCCAGAAGCCGGATTATTGCATCCGGCGGGATTCGGCGGGCGAGGAGAAGGACCATTATCTGCCGCTGGCGTTTGCCTGGGATGAGGACTGGTATGCCGCCAATGCGGTGCGGAATCCGCGGAATGCGGGTGGTGAGGTAATGATGGAGATTGCATCGTTTCTGGGGGCAGTCCCGCCGGTACGGCCTGACTTGAAAACAGAGCCACGCGCATAGCGGGAGCGGGGTTGCCGGGCTCTGTCATAACCCGGCGTTTCGGAATCGAACGGCATCCACCAAAGTCGTGACAAGCGGGCGCGCCGTCACCCCCAACGCCATCTGCTCGAGCGACGGCTGCATCGGGAAACTCTCCGCAATGAGCGGCGCGGCCCGCAGGGGATCGGGCGCAGCATGGCCCAAGACGTCGAGCGCGGCATTGGCGAGGTAAGCACCGGTCATGGCGAGGTTCGTGTCGACAATCACCGGCCGCGAGGAAGGCAGGCCCGCAAGGCCGGCGATCTGTTCGGCGAGGTCCGCCAAGTGAACATTGTGCCCGGCGATGGGAATCTGGTGTCCCCACCAACCGGCGCCGGCGGCGCGCTGGATGACCAGACTAACGTCGCGGACATCCACAACATTGACGATACAGTCCATCACGGCGGGCAATTGGCCGGACAGCACGAGTCCAACGAAGCTCGATTCGGCGGGGCGGTGTTCCCATGGTCCCAGGCAGGCGCCGGGATTAACGATGAGCGCCCGCAGTCCTCGCGCGGCGGCGCTGCGAACGGTCTGCTCCATAGCGTGCTTCGCTTCGAAGTACGGGTAGACGGCATGCCGCCAAGCCGCACCCGTCGTGGCGGCTCCCTCCGGCCTCGGCAGTGTGGTGAAGGAACTGACGAAGACCAGGGGAACACCGGCGGTGCGCGCGGCTTCGACGACGGTCTCCGCGTGGCGTACCGCATCGCCCACGGCCCGCTGCCAGGCGGCGGAGCGAGGGGCGCATTGCTCCAGCGGGTAGGGGGCGGCGGCATCGACCATAAGGTCATGGCCGGCGGCCAGGTTCACCAGACTGGTCAGATCCGGCGTAACGCGAACGATCGTCATACCCAGGCCCCGCAGTGCCGGCGGATCGGTCTGGCGGGTGAGCGCGGTGACGGAATGGCCGTCCTCGATCGCCTGGCGGACGATTGCCTGGCCAAGGTGCCCGGTCGCGCCGAGAACAATCATTTTTTGCCGTTGCTTTCCCAGAACAACTCCCTCAGACTGTAATCCTAACGACTCCCTATGCTTCCATCAGATCCCTTTAGTCTGATTAACGTCAACGCCGAAAGCACCATGCGCGGCGTAACGCTGGCGCTGCCGTCGGACCGTGTGCGCACGCTGCTGCCCAGTGGGCTCGAACTTGGCGCGCAGGATCTCACGCCCCCTGGCACGCATCCGGTCACGCTGTTTTTCAACGATATGATCCGCGTGCAGGCAAACATACCCGGCATCTGGCCGGCGCAGACCTATCGCGAGCATATCCTTGGCATCCCGTACACCTACCTGACGAAGGGCTCGCTCATGCCGGGCAAGCCGGGACCGTATTATTACATGCCGAAGCTGTATCTGGATAATCTCTCGGCGGTGGCGGGCGGACGCTTGTTCTGGGGCTTTTCGAAGGACATGGCCAGTTTCCAGGTGACGGGAGACCGCTACAGCGTCTATGCCCAGAACGGACACCGGGTGACGTCGCTGGCCTGGGAACCGGCACAAGAAAACTACCGGCCGGTGAGCGAGTACCCGCTGTTCGCGCCCGTGCGGCAGATGCTGTCGCAGCCGAACATATCGATGCTGCCCCTGGCATACGGGCCGTTCTTCTTCCGCTCGGATTTTGATCGGGACTGGGATACGGCGACATTGTGCCCACAGCGGACGGCGGTGGATGTCGACGTTTCGTACGTCACAGGATACGATTCCGGACGTTACCCCGCGAGTGGGTGGACGCCTGGGGTAGATGAATCGATGCTCGGTTCGTATGTGTTACGCACCTATTGGCGGCTGAGTATTCCCTACCTCCCATTCCTATCTCTGCGGTAAGAAAAAGCACACTTCGGTTACCTTACTGAGTTATACTTTCTCTCACCGTAGGGTAAATGGAATGAAACATATGGGCTGGCGCGGACTCGCGGCCATCGGACTTGTGTTGCTGTTCGGTTTGGGGCGTGGCTGGTCGCAGGTAAGTTACGACAGCGCGGCGTTGAACGGGACGGTGTACGATCCCTCGGGCGCCGTGGTTCGCAACGCCGCGATCACGATCACAAACCGGGCGACGGGAGCGAAGCGGACCGCTAACAGCGCCGAAGACGGCAGCTATCAACTGCTCGAAGTGCCTCCCGGAGTGTACCGCGCGACCATAGAAGGGGCTGGCTTCCGAACGGGTGTGATTGAGGAGTTGGGGTTATCGGTCGGGCAGGCCGTAACGTACGATGTGCGGCTGGAGGTCGGCGCGCATAACGAGGTGCTGGTGATCAACTACCGCCCGCCGCTGATCGATTTCGAGCAGACCCAGCAGGCCAACACCGTGAATCAGCAGCAGGTGGAGCATCTGCCCAACCTCGACCGGCGATTCACCGACCTGATCTTCACGGCGCCCGGCGTGGCGAACGCCAGTGCGCCGACCGTGCAGGATCCCAGCATCGGCACGGGCTACCTCTCCTCCGGCTTTTCCATTGGCGGCAGCAACGGGCGCAACAACTTGGTCACCATCGACGGGGGCGAGAACGACTATGGATCGGGTGCGCCGCGGGTGCGGAACGTGCCGCTCGATTCGGTGCAGGAGTTCCAGTTCAACCGCAGCGCCTTCGCCGCCGAGTTCGGGAACACCATCGGGAGCGCGATCAACTTTATCACCCGGAGCGGGACGGGGGAGTTTCACGGGGGTATTTCCGCTTATTTTCATAATCGGAACACTAACTCCGTAAATTACTTCGATAAGTTGATTAATCCGGGAGTGCGTCCGTTTCAGCAAAGCTTCATGCCCAGCTTTACGTTGGGCGGACCCATCCGGAAAGACAAGCTGTTTTTCTTCACGGCCTACGAATTTCAGAAGCTGGATTCGGCCACCACGGTCAACTACTCGAAGACGGACGCCTTCCAGCCGGTGCGGGCGCAGGCGAACGGTTTCAACAACGGGGCCTGTCCCGGACAGCCGGCGCAGGTCACGCAGCATTGCTACCTGACGCAGTTGGCCGCCTCCGGTGGAGCGCTGGGGGCGCTGGGAGGTGCGTTGCTGGGCGCGCCGGTATTCGGCGATCCCCTGGCGGACCCGATTCTACGGGCGCTGGTGCTTCCGAACGAAGGCACGTTCAACGGCATTATCTCCTCACTGGCGGCGGTACGCGGCATACCGGGATACAACACGCCGCGCGGCCGGTATCACAATTGGGTTTCACGCGTGGATTACCTGCCGCGCTCCGGCGACAACGTGATGCTGCGCACGTCCTACATGAACGAGAAGGACAACGTCTCGCCGCAGCCGCCGTCCTCCACTTACAACAACCGCACCGACGTCACCCTGACGGCGGCGTGGACCCATTCGGTGAACGCTTCCTTGGTGAACGTATTGCGGCTGCAGGTGGTTCCCACCAGCACTTCGTTCGCGGACACCCCGCGCCGTGGCGGGTCGCAGATCGATCTGGCCACGGGCCGCACCATTGTTCTGGGAACGCCGGCGCTGCTGCCCTATGACGGCGATTGGACCAGGCTGCAGTTGGACGAGGGGGTGCTGTGGCAGAAGGGCAAACACAACATTAAGGTCGGCGGCACCTACCGGCCGAACCTCTACCGGGTGCGCGAAGAACTTTGGTTCGGCGGCCAGTGGCTGTTCTCCGATGGCGCCATTCCGCTGATCTCGCTGGCGCCGCCGGAACTGCAAGGGACACTGGCGGCGTTCAATCTGGGCCGGGGATATCCGGCGACGGGACCGCCTTCGACGAATCTGACGGCGGTGCAGTCCTTCCTGGCGGGGACGCCCTTGTCGCTGATCCAGGCCGATCCGAAATCGAATACGTTGTGGCGGGCCTGGGACCACACGCTGGGCCTGTACGCTCAGGATTCCTGGAAGGCGTCGCGCAGGCTGACGTTGAGCTACGGGCTGCGGTTCGACTACAGCGCGTCACCGGCGCCCGTGCCGCACTTCACCTTCGCGTCGCCGCGTTTAGGGCTGGCGTGGGATCCGGCGGGAAACGGCAAGACGGTGATCCGCGCGGGCGGCGGGCTGTTCGTGGCGCCGGTGATTTTCATGGTTCCGTTCTACGTCAACATTTTGGGAGACAGCGGGAAGTACATCAATCAGGGTGCTCTGTCGGCGGGCCTGCCGTCGCCCCCGTTCCCGTCGATCTTCGCGGCGTGGGCCAGGGCGCGGGCCAAGGCGACGCCGGCCAATCCCAACCCAAGCCTGGATGAGGCGGATCGCGCGGCGTTGGGGTGGAACATCGGCCCTCCGGGACCGGCGTCGTTCGGGTCGCTATTTTCAACATTGGGCTCCAACTACCGGCCGCAGTATTCGATTCAAAGCAGCATCAGCGTAGCGCGCGAGATTGCGCGGGATCTGTCGGTGGAGATCGGCTACAACTTCTATCGCAGTCTGCACATCCAGCAGGTGATGGAGGGCAACTTCCAACAAACGCCATGCAATGTGTTCAACCCAGGGTTGTACACGCAGGCGATCGATCCGTTCGTGGGACCCTGCTATGCGGCCAAGCCGGGAGTAACGGCGGGCGTGCCGAATGCGCTGGTGTTTCAAAACGGCGTCTTCGATTCGGTGGCGAGCAGCCGCTATCACGGCATGACGGCCTCGCTCCAGAAGCGCTACGGCCGGGGCTTACAATTTCAGGCGCACTACACGCGCAGCCGGGCTCAGGACAACACTAGCGATTACAGCTTTCTGAGTGTTCCCTTCCGGCCCGATCAACTGCATCGCGATTGGAGCACGTCCAACTTCGACATCCCTCACAGCTTTACGGCGAACGCGGTGTACACGGCCGGGATGAGTAAAGCAGGGCTTGGGCGGGCATTCGGCGGGATAACGATCGCTCCTTTTGTAGTGGTGCGGTCGGGAGTACCGTTTACGTTACTGACGCCGGGGATAGGCGGGCCTTCAGGCAACGGCACCATCGGCCATACCAGCGAAGCGCGGCCCTGGAATGAGCCTCGCAATCTGAGCCGCGGACCGGTGTATGCCAGCACGGACCTGCGGGTATCGAAGCCGTTTGTGGTGGACCGCGAGCGCAACGTGCGCGTCGACGTCATCGTTCAGATGCAGAACCTGTTCAACCGGGCGAACTTCGCGGCAGTGAACAACAACCTGCCCGCCGATCCGAACTTCGCGCTGCCCAATGGAGGGACGCTTCTAAGTGGGCCGTATGAGGTAACGGGCTTCGCGCCGACTTCGGTAGGGCAGATCGGGCAGCCGCTGGCGTTCACGTCGACCTACCCGGCGCGGCGTCTCAGCTTCGGCCTTAAAATCGGATTCTGAGTGACAACGCGGAATTTCGTCATCTATGGAGCCACGGGCTATTCCGGGGCGCTGATTGTGAAGCAGGCCGTGGCGCTGGGGTTGCGGCCCATTCTGGCGGCGCGGCAGCAGAAGCCTTTGATGGCGATGGCCCAGACTTATGGGCTGGATTGGATCACCGCTCGCGTGGATAACCCAGCGGAACTGCGTCTGCTGGCCGGAGCGTCGCCGCTGCTGTTGAACACGGCTGGGCCGTTCGGGGCGACCGCGGAGCCGCTGATCAAAGGCTGCCTGGAGATGGGCACGCACTATCTGGACATCACGGGCGAGGCGACCACGATTGAGCCAACGCTGCAATGGAACGAAGAGGCCGTCCGTCGCGGCGTGATGTTGATGCCGGCGGTGGGCTTCGACGTGGTGGCATCGGACTGCCTGGCGGCGCATGTGGCGCGGCGGTTGCCGGGGGCCACGCGGCTGCGCATCGGCTTCGACAAATCGGATGGGTCCTCCTTCGGATCCTTGAAAACCACCTTGGAGATGAGCGGGCAAGGCGTGCTGATCCGGCGCGGCGGACAGTTCGCGCGCATTCCGCCGGGCACGCTAACGCATGATTTTGATTACGGGCACGGGCCGCAAGTGAGCCTGGCCGTGAATCTGGGGGATATCGCGTCGGCGTATCACAGCACCGGCATACCGGATATCGAGACGTACATGCGATCGACGCTGCCGGTGTGGAGCGCGATGACGGCGAACCAGTATTGGGGCTGGCTGCTGGCGGCGCCCGCCTGTCAGAATCTGATGGAGCGGCAGATGCGCTGGATGGTGCGGGACAGCTCGGAAGAGACGCTACGTTCCGGTTGGGGGGTGCTGGTGGCGGAAGCAAGCGATGCGGCCGGTCGGACGATGCGGTCCCGGACAACCACGGTGGACGTATACCAATTCACGGGATACAGCGCAGCGGCGGTCGCGCAGCGCGTTTTGCAAGGGGACTTCCGGCCCGGCTTCCAGACGCCGTCGCGCGTGTACGGTCCCGATTTCGCGTTGACAATCGAAGGCACGCGGAGAGAGGATCTGTGACCGGAGGCTGGCGCGATCCGATCGGCGAGCAACTGCGGATGACCACCTACAGCACGGCGGTATTGCATACGCTGGTGTGTCCGGTGATGCTCGATCGCGCGGCACTGCAGGCGGCGCTGCCCGACTGGAGCGGCCTGCAACTGGCCCAACCGCCGCAGGTACCGGATGGGCGGCATCCGGTGATCATCGAAGTATGGAGCCTGCGCGACGGGCTGATGCAAGGCGGTGATCTCAATGTCCACGACATGTGGGAGATGACCGGAAATCTGGCGGGCCTGGGGATGGGTGTGGCCGGCGGAGGAGCCGTAGGGGCGGGGGTAGGCGGTGCCGCGGGAGCGGCGACTGGGGCGGGCATGGGGATGTGGCTGGGACCGGTGGGCATGCTGTGGGGTACCGCGGCCGGCGCAGCAGCGGGCGCGATGTTCGGCGCGGCGATGCTGGGCTCCGCCGGAGCCACACGAGCCGCGCAATGGGCTTCACAGACCGGACGCCAGGCGAGCGTCAATAACAGCCGCCGCATCGGCTCCTATAACGAAGTCATCGTCACCGTGCCAAGCCGCCGCGCCGGGCCGGATGGCGTCGAACGGGACTTCGCCTACGTGATGGCCACCTATACGGACAACCCCATGTCGATCATGGGCGAACGTCTGGGCGGGTGGGGATTCGGCAAATCGCCGGCGTTCGGCGAATTCCCCGCAGAGGGCCGGCTGGAGGTGAAGGTGGCGGGGCGGACGCTGTTCCAGGCGAGCCGGCAATACATGGGGGAAAGGCGCGGATCCGCGCCGTTGTTAGCCATGAATTCCCCCGTGGTACGGCACCTTTCGCAGCCATTATTGGGAACGCTGCCTTGCAACCGGCTTATGGTATCCTGCGTAGACCGTTACATGGAGGATGGGGCCGTCGAGGTGAGTACGGCGCGCGTGTCCCTGCAGGCCAGCGAGGAGTTTCTGCCCGGCCTCGGGGCGTTAGCACGCGACGTTGTGGGGTACGAGGATGACGCCACCTGGGGCGCGTTCCTGGCCACGGGAACACCGATCCGGCTGAGCCATCCGCGGCGCCTGGCGTGAGCGACGATTGCGGAGCGGACATATGCGTTGCACGAACTGCCAGGGCGACAATCCGGCCGGCACCAGGTTTTGCGGGCATTGCGGAACGCCCATCCGGCAAGCGGCGCCCGCCCCCGCGCCGGCCGCCGAACTGCGGCAGTTAACGGTTCTGTTCTGCGACCTGGTGGGGTCCACCTCCTTTTCAGAAGCGTTGGATCCGGAAGATTTCCGCGAAGTAATTGCGACGTACCAGTCGGTTTGCGAGCGGGTGATTCGCAAGCACGAAGGGCATATCGCACAGTATCTGGGCGATGGGGTGCTGGTGTACTTCGGCTATCCGGTGGCGCATGAAGACGACGACCGCCGGGCCGTACGGACCGGCTTGGAGATCATCGCCGATCTGGAGGCGGCCAGCGCGCGGTTGTACAAGCAGCACCGCATCCGGCTGAACGCCCGCGTCGGGATCCATACGGGCGCGGTGGTAGTGGGCGAGGTAGGCGGGGGCGAGCGGCGCGAACAACTGGCGATGGGGAAGACTCCGAACCTGGCCGCGCGTATCCAGAACATCGCCGCGCCGGGAACCGTGGTTGTCAGTGAAGACACGCACGCGATTGTGCGCGGCTATTTCGAGTTCACACCACTGGGAGTTCACGAGATTAAAGGGCTAGCCAAGCCGGTGCAACTCTACCGGCCCGTGCGGGAAAGCGGGGCGGAGAGCCGCTTGGACGCCCAGCGGCGGATGGGATTGACGCCGCTTGCGGGGCGTAACCGCGAGTTGGCGCAGCTTGAGAACATCTGGAGCAGCGTGCCGTTGTCGGGCGGACAGGCGGTGCTGATCAGCGGCGAGGCAGGCATCGGCAAATCGCGCCTCACGGATGCCTTCCGGCAGCGGGCGCGGGCGGCAATGGTATTGGAGTGCTTCTGCACTCCCTATGCGCAAAGCACGCCGTTGTTTCCGATCGTGGGAATGATCGAGCGCGCGCTGGGTTTCACGCGCGAGATGAGCGAGGGCGATAAGCGCGCGGCCATCGTGCAGCGCATGACGCTGCGGGGGATCTATACGGAAGAGACCGGGGCGCTGATCGCGAGCCTGCTGGCCGTGCCAGGAATCGGCCCCGATCCGCTGGCGGGGTATTCGCCCCAGAAGCGCCGCGAGCGCACCCTGGAGACGCTGCTGGAATGGCTGAAGGCGCTGGCCAGCGAACGGCCGGCGCTGTGGATCATCGAAGATCTGCATTGGGTCGACCCCACCACGCTGGAACTGTTGACTGCCGCGATGGGTGCATTCGGCGTATGGCCGCTGCTTCTGCTGATGACATCGAGGCCCGGCTTTGTGCTGCCATCGCCGCCAGAGGCAAGGCTGACGGTAATGCCACTGGCGCGTCTGGCGATAAGCGATACCACGTCGATGGCAATGAGTGTCGCGCATGGGAAGGCCATGCCGCCGGAGGTGATGACCCAAATTGTGGCGCGGGCAGAAGGCATTCCGCTGTTTGTCGAAGAGATCACGAAGGCCGTGCTCGAAATGGGCATGCTGGTGGAACGCGAAGACCGCTTTGAAGCGGCCGGACCGCTTTCCCTCGATATGATTCCGACGACGGTACAGAGTTCGCTGAATGCGCGTCTGGACCGGTTGGGAGCGGCCAAGGGAATCGCACAGGTTGCCGCCACAATAGGCCGCGAGTTCTCCTACGCCTTGTTGCGGGACGTGGCCAAGGATGAAGAAAGCGACTTGCGCGGCGGGCTCGACCGGCTGATGGCGGCGGAACTGCTTTCCCGCGTCCCGGACGTTCCCGATGAGGTGTACTTGTTCAAACACGCCCTCGTGCGGGATGCGGCCTACCAGTCGCTACTGAAGAAGTCGCGGCGCGGATTGCATGAGCGCATCGCGGCGGCCTTGACGACACGCTTTCCCGGCACGGTAGCGCAGAACCCGGAACTGGTTGCCGAACACTTTACGGCCGCCGATCAGCCAGGCGATGCCGTCAAGTGGTGGTTGAAGGCGGGCCAGCAGGCGGTCAGCCGGGCGGCCAACCACGAAGCGTTGACGCGGCTGCGGCGCGGGTTGGAAGTGGTGGCGTCGTTGCCGGAGGACGAACAGAACCGGAACGAACTCGATCTGCTCGTGGCGATGATGCCCGCGCTGATTGCGGCCGAAACCTGGGCCTCCAGCGAGTTGAAGCGGATCTATGCGCGTGCCGGGGAACTGGTGGAGTTGCTGGGAGAGACCCCGCACCGCCTGACGGTGCTTGCCGGCCGGATGCTGTTCCATTGGGTGGCGGGACGCTTGAATGAGGCGCTGCCGCTGGCACTCGAGTTGTATGAGTTGGCGCAGGCGATCGGGGATCCAGGCGTGCTGCTGGTAGCGCATCAGGGCTGCTGCGGCGTCTACAACTATCATGGCGACTTCCGCAAGTCCATCGAACATCTGCTGGCGTCGTTCGAGTTGCTGGAGATGCAGCGCGAGCGCATACTGGCCGAGATGTTCGGTCTAAGCCCCTGCGTGGGGAATACGGGGTACGCGTCGGTTGCCTATTGGATGACGGGCCAGGCGGATAAGGGTTGGGAGGTGGCCGAACGGGGACGGCAACTGGCGCTGGATCTGGGGCATCCGCCTTCGCTCGGATTTGCGCTCTGCAACCGCTTGCAGGTGCTGTATACGCGGGGGGATGTGAAGGCCATCCTGGAGCATGAGCCGGAGGCCGCCCGCGTGGTGAGGGAAGAGCGGCTCGGCTTCTATGAACCGCATGCGACCATTTACAGGGGGTGGGCGCTTTCCGAACTGGGCAACGTGGAAGAGGGAGTCGCGGTGGTGCGAGGCGCCGTCGAGCGCTACTACGCGGCGGGTAACGGCGCGCAGCAGATTTCGTTCCTGGTGATCGTGGGCAATGTGGAATGGAAGGCGGGCAACTGGGAGCGAGCCTTTGCGGCGGTGGACCTGGGCATTCGCCGCGCGGCGGAACTGGGCGAGGGCATGTATGAGCCGGAGGTGCACCGGTTGAAGGGGTGGTTCCTGGCGGAGCGGGCTTTTGGACGAGGCGGGCAGCCAGCGGCGACCGGTGTGGATTTGCAGAAGGCGCTGGCGGAGGCGGAGGAAAGCATCCGAAGAGGGATGAAGATGGCGCAAGCGCAGGATGCGGTGATGTTGGAGATGCGCTGTCTGCTCACGCTGTGCCGCATGCGGCGCGAACTTGGGCAGGTCCCGCCGGAGCGGGAAGCGCTGGCGCGTTGTTTGGACGCGATCCACGAAGGCGCGGGGTTGCCGGAGTTGATACAGGCGCGCGCGGAGTTGGGAAGGCTTTAGGAGAGGCGGGGATCACGCCGCTGGCCGCGGTGTGAAAGGCTTAACTTTGATGTCGCGCTCACGAAGCCGCGCCTGCGCCAGGTCATACGCGGTTTGCAGGCGCATCCATTGCCCCGCGTTCGACCAGCCCGCTTTCTCCAGACGGATGGCCATCTCCGGCGAGATTCCGGCGCGGCCGTTCAAGACGCGGGAGAGCGTATGGCGTGCGATACCGAGCGCCTGCGCGGCCTCGGTCACGGTCAAGCCGAGGGGGTCGAGACATGCGTCTTTGACGATGTTTCCCGGGTGGGAAGGATGCTTCATGGGCATTGCAATACTCCTTTCAACCACCTCTTCAGTGGTAATCCACAAGATCGATATCGAGTGCGGCGCCGTCCTCGAAGCGGAAGAGGATTCGCCAGTTACTCGATATCGTGACGCTCCAATACCCCTGAAGATCTCCCTTTAGGGCATGCAGGCGGTATCCCGGCAAGTCCAGATCGGTGGCTTGCAGCGCCTGTTCAAGTTGCGACAGCACGTCCCGGATGCGGGCGGCCTGGTCAACTCGAACACCGCTCGGGTTATCCTTCTCGAACAGGCGTTTCAGGCCTTTGTGCCGAAACGTCTTTACCATCATGATACTGTACCTTGTGCCGGTACAGGTTGCAACGAGAAGCCATGAGTCGCCGATGGGCTGGTAACGGAAGCCGCGGTTCACGGCAACCGGGCCGCGCGGCCAGCAAGCGGGTTCCGGGGTTTCACATCGGCGGGCGGGTCGCAGCAAACGCTCCCCAACAAACACCTTGACATCCTACATACCTAGATACACTATCTATGTAGACATACAAGGCATGAAACCCAAAAGCGCCGATCTCCTGCAGGGCACCCTGGACCTGCTCGTTCTGAAGACCCTCCGTCAAGGGCCGCTCCACGGCTATGGCATCGCCCAGAAGATCCTGTTGAGTTCGCGGCAGGTGCTGGACGTGCAGCAGGGGTCGTTGTATCCGGCCCTGCACCGCCTCGAACGCAAGGGGCTGGTATCCAGCGAATGGAAGGAATCCGAGAACGGGCGGATGGCAAAGGTCTATGCGCTGACCGCCTCGGGACGGAAGCAGTTGGCGAGCGAATTGGAAGATTGGAAGCGGTATACCGATGCCATCGGTTGGGTCCTGGAGGGTTGAGATGAGACTTCCCTGGAACCGGCAGCAGGACGAGTTGGAACGCGAGGTGGCGTATCACCTCGAGACAATGGCGGATGCGTTCGAGCAGCAAGGCATGAGCCGGCCGGAGGCGCTACGTGAAGCACGGCGTCAGTTCGGAGGCGTGGAGCAGATGAAGGAGGAGTGCCGCGCCGGGAGCCGGTGGGCGTGGCTGGAACAGGCGCGGCAGGACATCCGGTTCTCGTGGCGGATGATGAAGAAATCGCCGTCGATCAGTCTTGCGGCGATCGTATCGCTGGCGCTGGGGATCGGGGCGACAACGGCAATCTGGTCGATGGCGGATGCGATTCTATGGCGCGCGATGGCGGTGCCGGAGCCGGAGCGGATGGTGCAGGTGCTGTGGGAGTCAAGAGGGAGGCTGGACGGCAAGTTGGTGAACTGGACCTCCGGCGGCGCGTTTCGGGATGAAGCGCTGGAGGTAGGGGATTTCTTCAGCAAGGCGGCGATTGGCGCGATGCAGGAGCGGAGCGCGGGCAAGTTGGAGTTGGCGGCGCACTTGTATCCGGATGCGGTGAGCGTGAACTGGAACGGGAACGTAGCGACGACGCGGTTGCGGCCGGTGGGGGAGAACTTCTTCGAGGTACTGCGCCTCGATGCGGCGCTCGGGCGCACGTTCGAGAAGGAGTCGCGCGAGTGGCAACTGGTGGTGTCGCACGCGTTTTGGGAGCGGCACCTCGGAAGCCAGCGGGAGGCGATCGGGAAGACAATCCGGGTGAACAATCTGCCCTATGTTTTGGTGGGCGTGCTGCCGCGCTCGTTTGCGGGGCTGATGGCCGGGGATGAGACGGCGCTCTACTGCCGGATTGCGCAAAGCCCAGGGTTTGTGAGACCGGACAGTTGGCAGCGGCCGCGGGAGAATGATCCCCGGGGTTGGTGGATGCAAGCCATCGCGAGGCGCAATCCGGCGGCGCCGCTTGACGAGGCGCAGGCGCTATTGGACGCGGCCTTCGCGGCAACTTGGGTGGCCCGGCCGGCCAATGGGCAGACGCCACGGATCCGGCTATCGGATGCGCGCACGGGATTGGGGTCGCCACGCCGGGAGATGGGAAACCCGGCGCGGATCCTGCTGGTGTTGGTGGGGATGGTGTTGGTGGTGGCATGCGCGAACATCGCCAACCTGCTGCTGGCGCGCGGGGCACAGCGGGAGAAGGAAGTGGCGCTACGGATTTCGCTGGGTTGCGATGCGGCGCGGCTCATGCGGCAATTTCTGACGGAGAGCTTTGTGATGGCGGCGGCGGGCGGTTCCCTGAGCCTGGGAGTGGCGATGGTAGTGAGCCGGATGCTCGTGACGCTGCTGCCGCCGGGCGTGAATCCGGACAGCCTGCAGGTACGGATGAGCGCGGCGGCGCTGCTGGTGACGGTGGCGATCACGGCCGTGACGGCGTTGCTGTTTGGGCTATACCCGGCATGGCGGGCAACGCGGGTGAACGCGGGTCCGTCATTGAAGGAGGGAGCGGGGAGCGCCGGCACGTCGAGCCGGGCGCGCTGGCTGCCGGCGAAGGTGCTGGTATTGACGCAGGTGGCGATCGGGGTTCTGCTGGTGACGGCGGCCATCGTATACACCAGCCACTTGCGCGAGTTGACGAATCGGGATGCGGGGTTTGAGAGGGCGCATGCGCTGCTGTTCGATGTGCGCCCTGGGGAGTTGGGTTTCGAAGGCGAGCGGTTGGCAAACTTCTACCGCAGCCTGGAGCAGCGCTTAAGGGCGGTGCCGGGAGTAGCGGCGGTGGGCATCTCCAGGATACGGCCGATGCGGGGCGGCGGGCTTCACGAGACGATCGCGAGACCAGGGGCGGCGGAGGGGGTGAACAGCGCAATCCACCATGCCAGCGCGGGATTCGTCGAGGCGCTGGGAGTACCTTTGCTGGCGGGCCGGGCGTTTACCGCCGAAGAGGTGAAGGCGCAACGGCGCATGGTGGTTGTGAGTGAGCAATTGGCCCGCGATCTGAATCTGGAGCAGCCGCTAGGGGCGAGGGTGCGGGCGCTGAACCAGGACTGGGAGATCGTTGGCGTGGCTCGCAACGCGCGCTACTCGCGGCTGACCGAGACCCGGCCCGTGGCGTACATGCCGATGCCGCCGGACCTCCGGGCGGCAACGGTGCTGGTGCGGAGCGGCATCTCGCCAATGGCGCTAACCGGTGGGATCCGGGACGCGGTGCGAAGCACGAGTGCGGATGTGCCGCTGGTGGACCTGTTCACGATGGAGCAACAGATTGCCCGGACACTGCAAAGAGAACGGATGTTCGCCTGGCTATGCGGGAGTTTCGGAGTGCTGGCGCTGGCGCTATGCGTGGTGGGCATCTATGGTTTGATGTCGCACATCACGGCGCGCCGAACGGCGGAGGTAGGGATCCGGCTGGCGCTGGGGGCATCGCGAATGGATGTGACGCGGCAGGTGATTGCGGAAGGGATGCGATTGGCGGCAGGTGGTCTCTTGGTGGGAATACCGGTGGCGGTGTATCTGGCGGGCGCCGCGCAGAAGCTGCGGATTCTGCCGGAAGGGCCAATGCCTTATTGGACGTTGGTGGCGTCCATCGGCGTGTTGGTCGTGTCCGCGCTGGCGGCGGTGGCAGGACCCGCGCTGCGCGCGTCGAGCGTGGACCCGATGCGGGCGTTGCGGCAGAACTGACGCGCCGCGCCTTACGAACTAATACCCCCCTCGCCTTACTCCCCGGTTGCATTCCACGCAAATAAAGGATAGTTTCCTTCCATCCGCTTACGCGGGGGAACTTCTCCAAGATCGAGGGGGACTATGCGATTTCTCATTACGACTGCACTGTGTACTTTATTGGGGTTGACGGCACAGGCGCAGCAGACCACGGCGACCTTCTATGCCGTGGTCAACGATTCCACCGGCGCCTCCGTGCCTTCGGCGACGGTAACGCTGACGCACGAAGAGACGGCGGCGGCCACCACGCGCACGACGAACGAGACCGGAGAGGCGGTGTTCGACTTCCTGCGCGTCGGCTCCTATTCGATTCGCATTGAAGCGCAGGGTTTCAAGCGCGCCGAAAGCAAGGGCATCGAGTTATCGGCGGCGCAGAACGTCAGGCAGACCTACGCCCTCGAGATCGGAGCCACCACCGAAACGGTGAATGTGGAAGGCGCGGCGCCGTTGATCAACACGGTGTCTTCCGAGCAGTTGAACACCTTCGACAACGCGAAGATCCAGGACCTGCCGGTGTTCCGGCGGAACTACACCGGGCTGCTCGCCTTGAACAGCGGGGTAACGATGGCGGCCGAAGGCGTGCGCATGAATGGGATCGGTAAGAACGGCGTATCGTACAACGTCGACGGTACGGATGCCGGGGGAAACCCGGAAGGGCGCTATTCGTCGAACTACCTGCAGCCGAATCTCATCGACATCATGTCGATTGAAGCGATCCAGGAAGTGCACACCATCAAGGGCGTGCCGCCGGCCGAGTACGGGAACATGGTGGCGGGGCAGGTGAATCTGCTCAGCCGCTCGGGGGGCAACCAGTTTCATGGCAGCCTGTTCAACAACAACCGTACGGAAAACATGGATGCGCGCAACCAGCGTTTAGCGAATAAGCCCGGCATCACGTTCAACCAGTTCGGGGGCTCTTTGGGCGGCCCCATCAAGCGCGACCGCATCTTCTTTTTCGGCGTCTATGAAGGGTATCGCGAGCGGGCCTTTGCGCTGATCCAGGAGACGCTGATGACGCCGCGGCTGCGCAACGATGCGCTGCGATCCAACCCGTCGCTGGACATTTACCTGAAGCATATTCCGCTGCCCAACCAGCCCTATGGGCCGAACGACGATACGGGCTTGTTCCTCGCCCCGGCTTCGTCGCGGCGCGACGATAACCATGTCGATTTCAAGACGGATATCCGGCTCCGGGGAACCAGCAACCTCAGCTTCAGCTACACGCGCGGCCGGCCATATCAGTATCTGCCAAGGCATTATCTGAACGGGTCGAATGACCGCGAGTTCCAGGTTTATGATGAACGCGGAACGGCGAACTTTATCACCGGCGGTTCGAACTGGACGTCGGAGACGCGCTTTGGGTATCACCTGACGGACATGAACCGCGTGGATGCCTTCTTCTTTCAACAGTTGGATCCGTTGAACAGCAGCGAGGTGCTTCCGTTCGGACGGCGGGTGCCGCGCCTGAGCTATCCCGGCGTGTCGAATCCCGATCATGAGGTATACCTGCTGGAAGGCCGCACGTACAACCTGGACCAGAAGTATGCCCGGCATCGGGGATCGCATTCGTTGAAGTTCGGTTTCTCTATCCGGCGCGATTGCTGCAAGAAGCTCAATCCGGAGGCCGTGAACATTGCGTTCGCCAATCGCGCCGATCTGCTGGCGAACATTCCCAACACGATCGGGCCGACGTACGGCAATGGCGACTATAAAGCCAAGCAGTACCAGGTGGGCGGGTTCGCGCAGACGGACTGGCGCTTCCGTCCAAACCTCACCTTCAATCTCGGCATCCGCTATGACCTCTTCACGAACCTGGTGCCGGAACCGGGTAAGAACGCTCCGGAGACGGGTGTCTATAACCCCGATGGGCTGCTGGATCAGAACTACCGCGTCGGCCCGATCCGCCCCAGAAACAGCCCGTACCTCTCGGACAAGTGGGTGAACCTGGGACCGCGGGCCGGCTTTGCCTACAACGTCGGAGGCAAGGGCCGCACGGTGGTGCGCGGCGGCTTCGGAGTCCTGTTCTCCGGACAGATTCCGGGCGCCATGTGGGCGCACGTGCAGCCGACGCCGAACGCTCCCTTCCGCTTCAACTTTATCCGCGCGGACATCACGCGGCTCGGTTTGAAGTGGCCGACGTACAACGACGATCTCATCCGGGTGATTGAATCGGAGACGAGGGCGCGCGGCTGGATCAATACGTTCTCCGTGGTGGATCCGCGCCTGCAGAATCCCTATACGATGCAGTTCACCTTCGGGATCCAGCGGGAGATTACGCGCGACCTGGCGTTGGAGACCAGCTACGTCGGCAACCGCGGCGTGAAGTTCCTGATGCAGCGCTGGATGAATGAGCCCGATCGCGTGACGGGGTTGCGCCCGAATCCCTTGTTGAACGTCAATTACTACATCGACGCGACCCAGCAATCGTTCTACTCGTCGTGGCAGACGTCGCTACGCAAGCGCTTCTCGCATGGCTTCAGCACCAGCGCGCACTACACCTGGGGACGCGCGCTGTCCACCGGCGGCGGCGACATCGGCGCCTATTTCCAGGGCGAAGCCGATGCCCGTACGCAGGAGTTCTTCAATCCGCGCGCCGACCGCGGTCCGAACACCGGCGACATCCAACATTACTTCACGGCCGACTACATCTGGGAGTTGCCAAGGCTGGCGAACAAGAGCAAGTTGGTGAAGCAAGTGTTGGGCGGATGGCAGATCTCGGGAACCATGCAGGCGCGCACCGGCATTCCGGTGCAGCTATCCCAGACCGGGACCATCCGGCAGGTGCAACGCCCGGACTATGTCGGCGGGCAGGTGTATCTGGACGACTACCGGTCGACGCTGCGGTATCTCAATGCCGGATCGTTCGCGCTGGTGCCGCTGCATCCAGTGTCCCGCGCCGGCGTGCGGCCCGGCAACGTCGGCAACAACGCGATTCGGGAGCCGGGCCTCGTAACGTTCAACACCCAGGTTTCGAAGGAGTTTCTGTTCACCGAAGTATTGCGGCTGCGGATTGGAGCGGATATGTTCAACTTCTTCAACCACACGAATCTGACGGGCCTGGTGACCAACGTGAATAACCGCTTCTTTGGCGAGTTGCAGGGGACCGCCGGGGCCCGGCAAGTGCAGTTGAATGCGCGGCTGAGTTGGTAGGGAGCGGGTGCCTAGGTTCTTTCACAAACCCCGCGAGGGAGCGCGTTTCGCCACGGGCCGCTAAGGTTTCCGCCGCGGGCCGCATCCCTCCTCCCCTCCCTCATAACGCCCCCCAAAAATGCCAGTCACAAGCGTTGCGATATCCTGGCACTTTTTCCTAAGCCGCTACACAGCAACAACTTCCCAGCCACCGCAACTCCCGGAACCCAGCCAATTCCTTGGAAGCTCTTGGAACCCCACTGCTATTCTCAAACCGGGAAAACTAATGCAGTAGCATTTCCCAGAAAGAGAAAGCATTAAGGAGTCCACCATGATCGACAAACTCACCAAGGCGGACATCGCCCGCCGCAACGGTGCCCTCTCCCGGGGCCCCACCTCCGAGGCCGGCAAAGCTAAAGCAGGCCGCAACAACTTCCGGCATGGCCTCACCGCCAAAAACTTCCTCGCCACGCCAGGCGATCGCGAGGCCTTCCGCGAACACCTCGACGCTCTCGTCGAATTCTGGAACCCCCAGTGTTCCTACGAGCATTACCTCGTCGAGAAGCTCGCTCGCGCCGAGTTCCAGCATGATCGCGCCGAGCGCCTCCAACACGCCATGATCGACCTCGAAACCGACATCGTCGGTCCCGAAATCGAGCGTGCCTTTCAATCCATGGATGAAACCGGAGCCCTCATCCTCGGCTATAAGTCGCTCGACGAGCACTCTGCCGCCCATCGCAACATGGACCGCCATCTCGCCCGCCTCTCGCGCGAGCGCCTTCGCGCCAAAGAGGCCATTCACGATGCGCAGGCCCGCCGCGCCAACGACGAAAAATTGAATTTTCACGTTGAACCGACCGGGACCGAAACCGGAGCCAACACTGCCCAGGATATGGATCCTCTATGTCCTGCGGCGTAACTCCCAAACACGACCTC
This sequence comes from uncultured Candidatus Solibacter sp., assembly GCA_964385495.1. Taxonomy (GTDB): domain Bacteria; phylum Acidobacteriota; class Terriglobia; order Bryobacterales; family Bryobacteraceae; genus CADEFT01. The sequence goes on along the minus strand of CAYLPH010000024.1, from coordinate 392 downwards.
CCGCGCCTCTACTTCGTGTGCGCGGGAGTGTCGTCGCCGTTCACGTCCCGTTATCCCAAGCACACGGTCGGCGCCTCCCACCACGAGCCCGCCGCCGCCTCGGCCTGTACCGCCGGCCCTGCCTCGCCAAACAGCAGGACGGCTCCCGCTCCCAGTGCCACCCTGGAAGCGCTACGCCGCCGCCTGGAGGACAACGACGCCTTCATCGCCAGAATGCTCTTCCGGCTCCGCGACTTCCCTGATGCCGCCGCTGCCATCTCGGAGATGCTGAAGCCCACCGGCCCGCCCGGAAGCCATCCACCGGACTCATTTTATGAATAGCGAGCGATTCCGCTACTACATCCTGAATCCCGTCGCCTTCGCCCGCGACCTCCTCCGCCTCGAGCCCGACC
>CAYLPH010000023.1:0-112563 GCA_964385495.1 uncultured Candidatus Solibacter sp. | reverse complement strand
TCCCACGGAAACAATTCTATCACAAAATGTTTATTTTATGACCCAGTAGTACTAGTGGCTGCCGGCTATGACGTGGCCTCGGCTGAGGGACTGGAGCGGACATTGGCTGAGGTGGAATCGTGCCTGGGTATGGAGAATGTTCCCGTAATCCACGCCAACGATTCGAAGGGTGGCTTGGGGTCACGCCTGGACCGCCATACACACATCGGCAAGGGGCAGATCGGGAGGGATGGATTTGCACGAATCCTACAACACCCGGCGCTCCAGGAGAAGACTTTCATCCTGGAGACGCCGGTGGATGAGAATGGAGATGAGCGCCGCAATCTGGCTATGCTGCGGCGCTTGTCGGGTCAGCGCTGGCGCAGCGGTTCACGATTACCGTCGCGATCGTAGCGGTGATAGTGCTGGCCATTGCGCGTGAAGCCATCGTCAGCCGCGCCCATGCGCAGAGCGCGATCCAGGCGGAACGTGAGAACGGATTCCGCGGGCAGGCGCACTTTGCCACCTCGGGTTACGGACTGGCCAACCGCACCAGCGCCTGCACCCGTGGCAGCGCCAATCGCAGCGCCCTTACCACCACCCGCAATGGCTCCAATGATTGCACCGATGGCAGCGCCGCCACCCACGTACTTGCCGGTGCGCTTGTTACCGCCAACACCGTCGCGCCGGTCGGCTTCGCCAACAACGCTGGTCTCCTGGCTATCCACGGTGTAGCGCTGGCCGTTCACGGTAATGCTTTCCAGGTCAACGACGATGTCGTTCTCGGTGGCATTCCGCATGATCAACTCGGCGTTAGAGCCTCTCGGAATCACGACGCGTCCGTTTCGATCCATAACGTCACGTTCCACCTGCGCCTGGTAAATTCTACTGTCGCTAGGGTGGCGTGCATCAATGGCTTCGTTTGTGCGGACGGCGATTTCGGTACCGGTCGGTACACGGTCCACGCCTCGGTTCGACTGCGCGGCCAAGGTGAAGGTCGCGATAGATAACAGGAAGATGCTCTTCATAACGTCTCCTGCCTTTTTCTCCAGCAAACGGTTGACCTTTGTGGGCTGTTGCACGGCATAATGGCGAATCATGCAGGATTGGGAGAAGAGCACCAAACGCAAGCTGGATGGGGGTTGGGTGGACCCGGCGGACTTACCGAAAGGGGAGCAGGGGCGCGCGCTGTGCCGCTGGTGTTCCTTGGAAGTGCCCAAGGGCCGGCGGACGTTTTGCTCTGAGTTCTGCGTGCATGAGTGGAAACTGCGGTCGCAGCCGGGATACCTGAGGGAGTGCCTGTTCAAAAGGGATCGCGGCGTCTGCGCGATCTGCGGGGCGAATACTTTGGAGGAGTGGCGGATCTTGAAGCGGTCGCGCGGGGAGCGGCGGGTATTGCTACTGGCGAAGTGGGGCCTATCAAGAATGCACCGGAAGACGTTGTGGGATGCCGATCATGTCCTGCCGGTGCACCAGGGTGGCGGGGAATGTGATCTCTCAAATCTGCGGACGTTGTGTCTGCGATGCCACCGCGTCGTGACGCGACCGCCTAAATGATCTCAGAGGTTTTAGCCTGGCCGCTCGGGAAGTCGACCTTAGTGTGGAAGACTTCTTCCGCCAGCGTGTTATAGATGTCGCCGATGCCGTGGCTGGTCTTGGTGTGGAGACCGGTCTTGAGGCCGCCGGCTTTGCCCGCCAGCAGGATGGCCAAGCCGTTGCACTTGTGGCTATTGGCTTCGGCATGTTCATGGACGAAGACAGCGGCGGTGTTGTCGAGCAGGTTGCCCGCGCCTTCGGGGATCGACTTGAGCCGCTGCAGGAAATAGGAGAACTCCTCCACATGCCAGCGGCAGATGTCGCGCATGATACGTTGCTGCAGCGGCGAGCCCGCGTTGTTATGCGTGTAATCGTGGTGGCGATTGCCGCCCAGTCCCAGCCACGGCATGCGGGTCAGGCTCTGGCATTTGGTCAGCATATAGCCCGCCGAGCGGGTCTGGCCGGAAGCAAAGGCGTGGACCAGCAGGTCAGACTGGATCTTGGCGATCTTGGGGTAGTCCGTGAGGTCCGTGATATCCTCGGGCTCTCTGATGTTCTTGCCATAGTCCGGTGGGAGCGAAGAAATGGCGCGTTCCAGGTCGCGAACGCTGGTGAGGTGTTCGTCGAGGCGATGTTTGTCGGCCTGGCCCAACGATGGGGTGAGGTCGGCGACATCCTCACGAACCAGGTCGAGCACGCTCTTCTTGCGATCCACCCAGCTTTCGTTCTTGCGGCCGAATAGCCGGTCGAAGAGGTTGTGCGGGATCATCTCCGGCGGCAGCGCGCGTTCGTAGCCAGCCCAACTCATGTTGCGATGGACATTCTCGCCGTGGCTTTCCTGGGCGACGCCGATCTGTAGCGAATGGAATCGCGACTTGGCCCCCAGCTTCTTGCCCAGCGTGTAATCAATGGAAGGGCCGGAGGCGCCGCGCCCCGTGAACGGCGTGCCAGTGGTGAGTCCGGTGAGCGCGTTGAAGTGGCCATTGCCTTGACCGTTCAGGCGCGCGGCTACGTTATCGACACCACTCATCACGTGGACGTAATCGCGAATAGGTTCGAGCGGAGCCAGGCAGGGAGTGAGTTGGAAGCCAGCCCCGGTCTCGGCGGGGATCCAGTACCGCTCCGGGATGCCGTTGCCGTTGAACCAAAGCACGAAGCGGGTCTCCACGCCGCTGGGGTCCTGCTTGGTGGGCGCGGCGTAGGCGGTGCCGTTTGTATTGAACATGGCGGCCAACGGCGGCAGCCCAACGCGCACGACGGCGCCGGTCAGGCTGACACCACGCAGGAAGGTACGGCGGCTCAGTTGCATCCTCTTAGTTCCTCGCTGCCTTATTATCATCCAATCCGCGAACAAATTCAGGGCTGCGGACAATGGCGATCAGGAGTTCCTGGAATTGGAAGCCGGAGTCGCGGAAGACGGTGAAGAGTTGGCGGAGAGTGGCCTGATCCTCGGCGGCTTCCATGCGGCCGAAGGAGTAGCGGAAAAGCTGGCGCACCACGCACTCCTGGCAGACGGCGCTTTTCGAAAGGATCACGCCGAGTTGGCGGGCATCGCTGAAGGCGGAGTCCGGCAGACCGGCGATCTCGCCTTGCGTGAGCAGCGGCGCCTCGACCGTCTTGTATTCGGGCCGGTTGGGGTTGGTGCCCGCATCGAAGTACAGCTTCTCCTGCGCCCGCCAGCGCCCGAGAGCATCGAAGGATTCCAGGCCATAGCCGATCGGGTCCATCAGCTTGTGGCAACCGGCGCAGGCGGCGTTCTCGGCATGGGCCGACAGGCGTTGGCGCTTGGTCAGCGGCTTGGTTGCCGACGGTTCCGGCAGGGCGGTGTTGACGTTGGGCGGTGGCGGCGGGACGTGCTGGCAAAGCAGGTTTTCGCGAACGAAGATGCCGCGGGCCGTGGGAGAGGTTTCGGCGGGCCCGGCATTAGCGGCCAGGAAAGAGGCATGGCCCAGAAGCCCGGCCCGCGGCGTGTTGGCGGGGAAGCGCATGAGTTCAAATTCACGCGGCGGGGCGTTCACGGCGTAGAGAGTCGCCAGGTCGGCGCTGAGAAAGCTATAGTCGGCCGTAAACAACTCCATGAAGTTTTGTTTGTTCCACACCAGGTGCCGCAGCAGGCTGCGCGTCTCCTCCACCATCGCGGCCGCCATCTCGGGAGTGAACTCGGGGAAGCGGCGCCGTTCCTTGCTGGCGTTCAGCACGCGGTCAAAACGAAGCCACTGGTTGAAGAACTCGTCGAGAGCCGGTTGCGCTTGCGGATCGGCCAGCAGGCGGCGGGCGGCTTTCTCGCGGGCTTCCGGCGTGTGGAGTTGGCCCTGGGCAGCGGCTTCGGAGAGAGCTTTGTCGGGCATGGTGTCCCACAGGAGATAGGAGAGGCGGTTGGCGATTCCGTATTGGCCGGTGGCGGAGTGGAACAGGAACTTGGGACTCTGCAGCATGGCTTCCACAACCACCCGCGCGCCTTCCAGGAACTTGCCGGTGGCTTGCGCTTGCGTGGCGAAGGCCGCGGCGTAGCGCTGCTGCTCGATAGCCGTCAGCGGGCGGCGGAACGCGCGCAAGCCGAACGCTTTCAGGAACTGGTCGCGGCAGGCGGTGTCATTCGGACCGCTGGGCGTGCACGGAATCAGGTGATTGATGTCCCCCGCACGGAAGGCGTTGGTGGCGAGCTTGTCGGCGGCGGCGCTATAGGCTTCCACAAGAAGCGGCGCGATGGATTGATGCCGCAGTTGGTTGCGAAAACCGTCGACGTAGTCTTCGGGCGGGAAACGCTGCGCGGGCTTGCTGTAATCGCCCAGAAGATCGCGGACGGTGTTGTTGTACTGGCTGTGGGTCAGGCGGCGAACTTTGGGAAGTTCGGTGATGGCGTTAGACGCAATGAGCTTGGCGCGGAGCGTCGACAGCGTCTGCGTAGAGGCTGCCTTTAGCGAATCGGCCCATTGTCTGAGCTGTCTTTCCTCGACAGAATCAGGCGGAATGCGCTGGCCGCCCGTGTGGGGGACGCGTGCCGTAGGCTTGTCGATGAGCAGCGCGCCAAGAGGCTTGAGGCTTACGCCGAAGGCTTGGATGGCTTGCGCCGCGGCGTCTTTCTCTGGGAACTGCAGGCGTGTGGCGGAGGCGACCCCGTCCCGCGTGTGGCAGGAGCGGCACCCGGCGGCCTCCAACGCAGGGTAGACCTTGGTGGAGAAGAAAGCCGGATCCGGCGCGGATTGGGCGGCGAGTTGGGCAAGCAGCAGCGTGTGGATCATGGCGCGGGCGGGTACAGGTATTGCAGATTGGGCAGCAGGGCGCTGAGCTGTTTCAGGCCCTCCGCCGTGATGGCGGTGTCCGAAACATCCAGGAAGCGCAATGTTTTCAACTGGCCGAGGGTTTCAATCGCCTTATCGTCCAGCGCCTGGCAGTTCCAGAGGCTGAGACGCTCAAGTTTCGACAGCGTGACCAGGGGCTTCAACCCATCGTTGGTAAGCTTGGCGCCGCTGACTTCCAGTCGTTTCAGATTCTTGAGCTTCGCGAGTTTGGCGAGGCCGAGATCGGTGATCCGGATGCCGCCGGCCAGATTGCAGTTATTGCCGCCGCCCAACGGCTTGCCATTGCGGGCGAGGCTCAGACCCACGCCAACATCCAACGATTCGAGCTTCGTAAGCATCGCGATGGTATCCATGTCGAGGTCGGTGAGTTGGGGGCTCCAGCAGGCCCCTCCATTGCGGCGTTGGATCCCGCGAATGTTCAGCCGCTTCAGGCTTGGCAGCAGTTTGAGGAAGTTGAGGTTGATGCCGGTGATGCGCGTTGCCCCGATATCGAGATCCTCCAGTTCGGTAAGCGCTGGCAGGCTTTCCAGCCCCACATCGCCGAGCATCGAGTGGCTGAGGTCAAGCGATCTGAGCTTGGTAAGTTCGCCGATGTAGGGGAGGCCCACGTCCGTAATATCCACGCCGCGCACGCTGAGTTTGGTGAGTTGCTTGTTTGCGCGGAGATAGTTCATGGCCGCGTCGGTGAGGAACTCGGCGGTGTCGAGGTTGAGTTCCGTGAGGTTCTTAAACTGCTGCAGCCGTTCAATCCCGCGGTCGGTGACGTAGGTGTGAGAAAGGTCGAGCGACGTGAGCGTAGTAAGGCCGGCGAGGCGTTCGAGGTCGTTATCGGTGGCCCAGGTGCGGGCAAGCGAGATGCCGGTGACCGCATTGTTAGCGCCGCGCGTGATGATGCCGCCCTGTTGCTCGATCCAGTGCGTTGGGTCGGCGCCGAAAACGGCGCTGAGGAGCAGCGGAAGAATCATGTGCGGCGCTCCTTCCTCGTAGCGTCCTGACTATAGTTGATCTTCGTTTTCGGCAGGGCTTTCTGAAGCTGTTGGACGCCGGGCGCGGAGATCTGCGTGTGCAGCAGATCGATGTATTGGAGCGATTGGAACGTGGAGAGCAGCGGCACGGCCGCGTCGCTGATGTCGACGTGATCCAGGCCAAGGCGCTGGAGTTTGGTAAGCCCGGTGAGTTTGAGGAAACCGGCGTCGGTGACGGGCGTGTATTCCATGGTGAGCGATTCCAGGTTGATCAGCTTGGCAATGGTGTCCATGGATTTGTCGGTGGTGCGGGTTTGGTTCAGACCCAGGTGGCGTAGGCTGGTGAGCGCCGCGATGGGAGCGATGGTCTGGTCGGTGAAGCGGCAATAGCTGAGATCGAGCCGTTCCAGTTGCCCTAGCTTCGCGATGTGGCCAAGGGAATCGTCGCCAAGGTCGACCCCCATCAGATCGAGGCGCTTGAGAGTTTTGACGGTAGCAAGATGCGCAATGCCGGCGTCTTTGGCGTTGGTGTAGCGGAGGGAGAGATCGGTCAGGGAGGGCAGTTTGGCGATGGCTTCCAGGCCCGCATCCGTTAGCGGAGCGTTGTCGAGCGTGAGTTTGCGGAGTTGGGCCAGCGCAATCAGGGATTGTAGGCCAGGGCCTTCAATCAGCGTATTGGCCAGAGTGAGAGTGTGCAGGTTGCGCAGGGGCCTCAGCTTATCGAGGGCGGAATCGGCGGTAAGTGTGTGGCTGAGGTCGAGGGACTGCAGCGACGGAACCGCGGCTAGGTGAGCGAGGCCGATTTCGCTGACTTCGGTATCGCGAAGGATCAGTTCCTCGAGTTGCGGCAGCTTCCCGAGCAGGACCAGTTCGCGATCCGTAATGGTGGTGGACTTCAGATTGAGTTGCGTGATGTGGCCGTTCTCGATGTGAACCTTCGCCCCGATAGCCTGGAACCAGGCGGCGATGGCGGCTTCCCCTTGTAAGGCAACGGCGGCGGCTTCCGCTGGCCGTTTCACCTCGCGCGAGTTGGTGTTCTGGAACAGCGGCTTGACCTTGGGCAGAGCGGCTTGCAATTCCTTGAGTCCCGCGGGAGTCACTCGGGAATAGCGCAGATCAAGGCTACACAGATTCTTCAGGTGCGTGAGTTTGGCCAGGCCCGCGTTAGAGACACGCGTGCGGTAGAGGCTGATTTCTTCCAGATCCGGCATGTTGCGCAGCACATCGATGCCGGCATCGGTGATAGTGGCGGTCTGCAGATTGAGGCGCCGCAGCGCGGTAAGCTTTGCCAGGTGGCGCAGGCCGGCGTCGCCAACTCCGGTATCGGATAAATCAAGTTCCGTGAGATGCGTGAGGTTGGATAGATGCACGAGGCCCCCATCGGTGATGCCGGTGCCGCGCAGGTAGAGCTTCATCAACCCAGGCATGCGGCTGAGCGCAGCCATGCCTTCGTCGTTGAAGGTACGGTCATAGTTAAGGTCGAGATAGATCAGGTTGGGGAAGGCGGCCAGGTTGGGGCCGGGGAGCTTCGTCTGGTGGGCGCGCAATTCCTTGAGGCCGGTGAGCGGCTTGATGGCGGCCAGCGTGTCATCATCGAGCGGGATGTAGGTCTGCACCGGCTTGCTGATAATGAGTTTTTCCAGCCCAGGCGATTGCGCCAGCATGCCAATGGTGGTGGCAACGAGGCTGGGCGATTGGTCATACCAGAGGCGCCCGTTGATGTAAGCCGCTTTCAGGTGCGGGAGCGCGGGCAGCTTCTTCAGTTCGTCTTCGAGATTAGAGGCCCACAGCGTGACACCACTGAAGTTGAGCGAGTGGATACGGAACGGGCCGTTGGGGAGATCGGTGAGGTCGCGCAGGGGGCGCGCCTGGCCTTCCAGCACGACACTACCGCCCATGCGGATCATCCACTCGGCAACAGTGCGGTCCGGCGAGGGGGTGCGTTGCGCGAAGGCCGCGCAAGTGAGGGCCCAGAGAACAATAGCGCGTCGCATGGAACTTGCAGGAAATCGTATCACTTCGGCGCGACGCCGTTCTTCTTGATGTGGTCCACTCGAGGGCGGCGCCCGGCCCGGACGAACTCACGGATATAGTTGCGGTCGGATAGAATCTTGCGTGTGAAGAGATTGACCTTTGGTTTCCTGTTGAGCGCGGCTATGCTGCCGGCGCAGAAGCCGCATATGGCCGTGGTGGAGAAGAAGGCCGGGATGGTCGCGTTCTACACCGAAGAAGGCAAGCGTCTGAGTGAGATCAAGGTGGGCACTTATCCGCATGAATCGGTGTTTTCGCTGGACCGGAAGTTACTGTATGTCACCGATAACGGCTTGGTCTGGATGACGGATAAGGGGGAGGGAGATAAGACCATTTCGATCCTCGACCCCTGGGCCCGGAAGAAAGTCGGCGTGATCGATCTGGGCTACCGGCGCCCGCATGGGATGATCGTGCATCCCAGGACGGGGCAGTTGGTGGTGACCATCGAGAATCCTTACGGTTTGCTGCTGGTGGATCCGGCGGCGCGCAGGGTGATCCGGAAGTACGACACGAAGGGAGAGAGCCCCCACATGGTGATGTTCGGGCCAGGAGCCGAAACGGCTTGGGTGAGTAACTCGAATTCGGGTACGGTGGCGATCGTGAATCTGGCGAGTGGCGCGGTGGAGAAGATCCTGTCAACCGGGAAGAACACGCAGGGCGCCGTGATGACGCTCGACGAGCGCTGGGTGTATCTGACAAATACGGCAAGTAACAAGATCTCGGTGATTGATGCCCGCAAACGCGAGGTGGCCGGCGAGATCGAGACCGGCGCTGGTCCGGCACGGATCCGCTTTACGCCGGATGAGCGTTTGCTGGTTTATAACTTGCAGCCGGGGCAGGGCGTGGCGATCGCCGATGTAAAAACACGGAAACAACTGGCGGAGGTCCGGATTCCAGGGAAGCCCTTATCGTTGACCCTATCGAAGGACGGCAAGCTCGCGTATCTGGGATTGCAGGATGAGGACAAGATCGCGGTGGTTTCGGTGCCGGAGCGGAAGTTGGTGCGGGTGATTGAAACGCCGAAGGGGGCCGGGCCGGATACGATTGCTTTGCTCAATGAGTGAGCCGCGGGAGAGGAGCAGGGGTTGAAGGTACGCCGTGATACCCTGGAGGTTTGTGTTAGCCGAAGAAGTAACCGCTCAGTCGCCGTGGACGCTAGAGTCCTGGCAAACGCGTCCTGCCCTGCAGCAGCCAACCTACGATAACCCAGCCGAACTTCGTGCGGTAGTAGAGCAATTGGCCGCTCTGCCGCCGCTGCTGACCTCCTATGAAGTCGTGCAACTGCGCGAGCAGTTAGCCGAAGTGGAGGCCGGGCGGCGTTTTATCCTGCAAGGCGGCGATTGCGCCGAGAGCTTCGCCGATTGCCAGGGGGCGCTGATCGCCTCGAAGCTGAAGATCCTGCTGCAGATGAGTTTAGTCCTGGTGCAGGGGAGCAAGCGGCCGGTGACGCGGATCGCTCGCATCGCGGGCCAATATGCCAAGCCGCGGTCGGAAGACGTGGAGACGCGGAACGGCGTCACGCTGCCGACTTATCGGGGGGACCTGATCAACCGCCCGGCCTTCACGCCGGAGGACCGGCGGCCCGATCCGACATTATTACTGCGCGCGTACGAGCGGGCGGGGCTGACGTTGAACTTTCTGCGCAGCCTGGCGAAGGGCGGATTCGCGGATCTCCACCATCCCGAATACTGGGATCTCTCCTTCGCGCGCCATTCGCCCATGGAGGCGGAGTTCCACCACATGGCGAGCGGGATCGGCGAGGCGGTGCGGTTCATGGAGAACATCCTCGGCATCCGGGCTTCGGAGATCGAGCGGGTGGACCTGTTCACCAGCCATGAAGGGCTGCACCTGTGGTACGAACAGGCGCAGACCAGGCGCGTGCCGCGGCGCGAAGGCTGGTTCAACCTCTCGACCCATCTGCCGTGGATCGGCTTCCGGACGGCGCAGGTGGATGGGGCGCATGTAGAGTTTTTCCGGGGTATCGAGAATCCGGTGGGAGTGAAAATCGGCGCCTCGGCGAGCGAAGAGATGCTGCTGGCGCTGATTGATAAGCTGAACCCCCGGCAGCAGCCGGGCAAGCTGGTGTTCATCCATCGTTTGGGGAATCGCAAGATCGCCGAACACCTGCCACGGCTGATCCGCACCGTCCGCAAGGCCGGCAAGAGCGTGATCTGGGTTTGCGATCCGATGCACGGGAACACGTTCCTGACGCCGGATGGCATCAAGACGCGGGATTTTGGAGAGATCCTCAGCGAACTGGAACAGGCATTCGACATCCACGCCGCCGAAGGCAGTTATCTGGGCGGCGTGCATATCGAACTGACCGGCGAGAATGTGACCGAATGCGTGGGCGGGGCGCGGGGGCTGACCGCCGGGGACCTGCACCGCGCTTACCGCAGCGAAGTAGATCCGCGGCTGAACTACGAGCAGGCGCTGGAGATGGCGATGCTGCTGGCGCGGAAGATGGCGCGAGCACAGTAGGCCGCCGGAGGGGCGCCGGCCGGTGTTATCTTAGGAACTCTGGAGAACCAAGACGGCATCACCGGGCTGCTGGAGCGGTGGCATCGGGGTGAGAAGCACGCCCTCGATCACCTGATGCCGCTGGTGTATCCGCGGCTGCAGGCGATGGCCGGCAGCCTGGCGCGGCACGAGAGCAACAACACGTTACAAGCAACCGCAATCGTCCACGAAGTCTACCTCCGGCTGTTGAAGGTGCGCCAACTGGAACTCACCGACCGCGAGCATTTCTTCTCGTTCGCGGCGCGGCTGATGCGATTGATTCTGGTCGATCATGCCCGCAACCGGGGGGCGAGGAAACGGTCGGGGACACGGATTCCGTTGCACGAAGACATGCGGTGGGTAGCGCTGGATAGCGAAGAGGTGGTGGCGCTGCACCAGTCGTTGGAGGAGTTGGCGGCGGTGGATCCGCGGAAGGTGCAGTTGCTGGAGTTGCGCTATTTCCTGGGTTGCACGGCGGAAGAGGTGGCGGAGCTGACGAAGCAGTCGAAGGCGACGGTGGACCGGCATCTGCAATTCGCGCGGGCGTGGTTGTTCCGGCGGTTGAATCCGGATTCTCCCATTCAGGCATGAGGCGGTTTGGCGGGTGGTTGCGCTAACCGGGTGAGGGTCATCACGGTTCGACCCTATTCTGGCTGGACGCTACGGGGGAAACGATGTACGGGAATTTTCTTCGACTGATCGGCACAACGCTGCCAACGGGGCAACATGCTTACTTCGTCAGCATGTTGACGATTTATATGAGCGCTGCCAGTACGGCCGCCGCGCGGGCAACGGCATACCAGGCGATGTGGAGGTTGCTGGCTCCCGGCGTGAATAGCGCCTCGGTACAGATGCTGTTCGGTTTGGGCAGGGCGGCGATGGCGGCGGCTGGGGCGGGCATGCAGGCGATGGCGGGAGCCTACGCAGCCATCGCGGCGTTCCTGGCAGGCAGCGGCGGTACGGCGATTCTGATCGTCCTAATCGCCCTGCTGATTCTGGTGTTGCTTTGGCTGGCGTTCAACATGTATCAGGACTGGGTAGCGACGCGACAGATGTACCAGCGCCAGCAGAACGACGAGTTGGAGCAAAATACGAAGAAGCTGTTCGGCGGGTCGTGGGTGAATTACGCGACGCTGGCCAACGACGCTGTTAGCGGTCCGATGTACCCGATCCGGGAGCGGCAGTTGCAGGCTGGTTGTTCAGTAGGTTAACGGCCGGCCGTGAGGGTTCTTTCGATAGAATGAGTCACTAAGATGGACGGGGCTAACGCTCGATGGCTCGAAACGGAGCGAATCGTGGTCTCCGCCTGGGAGCAGGATCCCGCGGCGCGCGAGGCGTACGTCGTAGCGCAATGCGGGGATGACCTGGCCCTGTTGGACGAGGTGCGCTCGTTGTTGGACGCGCAGACGCGAGCCGAACTCTGGCAGGAGCCGCCGGCCACGGACGGAGAGCCCCCGGCGCGTACGGTGGGCCCCTACCGGCTGGAAAAAATGATCGGCCGCGGCGGCATGGGCGCAGTGTATCTGGGGCGGCGCGCCGATGGCCAGTTCGAGCAGACCGTGGCAGTGAAGCTGATCGGACTGCCGCTGGAATTAGAGCCATTCCGCGCCCGGTTCCGCCGCGAGCGGCAAATTCTTGCCGCCCTGCATCATCCCAACATCACGCGGTTGCTCGACGGCGGCGTGACCGAAGATGGCGAACTCTACCTGGTGATGGAGTTCGTCGATGGCGTGCGGGTGGACGAGTATGCGCGGGCGCATGGCTTGACGCCGGCGGCGCGGCTGAAGCTGTTCCGGGAGATCTGCGGGGCCGTGGAGCACGCGCACCAGAACCTCATCATCCATCGCGATATCAAGCCTTCGAACATCTTGGTAGACAAACAGGGCGTCCCGAAGCTGCTCGATTTCGGCACCGCGAAGCTGATGGAGGACCGCGACGACACGGGAACCGGCCTGGGGATGATGACGGTGGCCTATGCGAGTCCCGAGCAACTGCGGGGCCAAGCCGTCACGACACAAAGCGATGTGTTCTCGCTGGGCGTGCTGCTTTATGAACTGCTGTGCGGGCGGCATCCGTTTGGGACCGATCTGGCGGCGCGGCTGGCGGACACGGCGATTACGTTCTCCGATGGCCTGGACGCGGACTTGCGCGGGATTCTTGCAAAGGCCCTGGCGCGGGAGCCGGCACAACGATACCGGTCCGTGGAAGCACTGTCGGAGGACCTCCGGCGGTATGAAGCGGGAGAGCCGGTGCAGGCGCGGCCGGACACGGTTGCCTATCGGGCCGCGAAGTTCCTGCGGCGCAACCGTGGCGCGGTGATCGCGGCGATGCTGGTCGGGGTGTCCATCCTGGCGGGCACGCTGGCTACGGCATGGCAGGCGCGGCTGGCGCGGGAACGGTACCGGGATCTGCGGGCCGTCACCGGCAGTCTGCTGTTCGATCTAAATAAGGCAATCGCCGACATTCCCGGCTCGACGGAATCGCAGAAGCTGTTGGTCACGCGCGTCGTGCCGATCCTGGACAGGCTGGCGGCGCAGGGAGGCGCCGACGCGGCGTTGCAGCGGGATCTGGCGGAGGCCTACCGGCAATTGGGCGATCTGCTGGGCAATCCCTATTCGCAGAATCTGGGGGATGTGGAAGGGGCGTTGAAGACGCTGGAAAAGGCGCGGGCGCTGGCTGAGCCTGCGGCGGTGCGAGCCGATGCAGGGCCCGATGCGTTGCGCCTGGCGGGCAAGATTGAACAGACGATCGCCGAGACGCAGTTCGCGACGGGGAAGGCGGCCGAGGCATTACCGCACGCCGAGCGGGGTTTAGGTTTCTATGAGCGAATGATGGCGCTGAGCCGCGCGGCGGACGACTGGCTGGATGCGACGTCGCTGGCCGGGGTGAAGGGCGATATCTATGGGCAGCCCGGCACGGCCAGCCTACAGGATCTTGGAAAGGCCGAGGCGTCTTATTTATGGGCGCTGGGGCGGGTGGAGCAGGTGCTGGCGCGGGAGCCGGGTGTCCCGCGGGCGCTGCGGGCGCGGGTCTTCTACCAGATGAAGTTGGGCGATCTGCGATTGTACGACGACCCGCGGCAGGCGGCCACTCGCTATGCGGATGCGGTGCGGATCCTGGAATCGACGCCAAGCCTGGCGGCGCAGAAGCGGCTGCGCGGGTGGCTATTGCGGAAGTCAGGCGAGGCGGCGTATCAATCGGAAAAGACCGGGGAAGCGATTGCGCTGTACCGGCGGTCGCTGGCGGTGGCGGGGGAGTTGAGCGCGGCCGATCGCAATGATCTGCGGGCGCGCCATGATGAAGCCACGGCGGGCTATGGGTTGGCGGTGGTGGAACTGCAAGCGCTGGAGTACGCGGCGGCGTTGCCCCGGACCGAACGGCTGCTGGCGTTGTTGGAGAGTATCGTCCGGGCCGAGCCGCGGAACACGATTGTGGCGACGTTTTGGGCCGACACGCGCTGCCTGCAGGCGGAGGCGTTGTACGGCTTGGGGCGGAGGGAAGCCGCGGCGGCGGCGGGCGGGCAATGCCTGCGGGAGTTGGAGAAGCTGGCGGCGGCGGGGGAGCCCAATCCGCAGGCGATCGCCCTGGCGGCGCGGCGTTATGCCACGCTGCCGGTAACGGCGTTGCAGGACCCACGAAAAGCCGAGGCGTACGCGCGGCGCCATCTGGAGCAGTTTGGGGCGAAGGAGCCGGCGATGCTGCGCATTCTGGCGGAGGCCCAGGCCCGCGCCGGGCAGATAGAGTTATCGAAGAGCACGGCGCGGCTGGGGCTGGATCAATTGAAGGCGCCGTCGCTGCTGCGCACGGAGTTACAGCGGTTGGCGGGGCGTTAGCGCCGGGCCTGTTCCAGCCGTAGTATCCGCGGGCCCTTGGCGAAGCCCTGATTGTCGGTGGTGTAGTAAGCGCGCAGGAACATGCCATCTTGAAGCGGCACCTTCTGGCGGCCGCTGTTGCGGAAGCCATGGACGTCGTGGTTCTGGTAGTAGGCGAACGTCGTGCCGCCGATCTGGAAGCTTTCGTAGGTGACGTATCGGAGGTAGCCGGCACGGTCGCCCGAGCGGCGGTAGCTGATCTCCTGGAGCGAATGGCCGGTGAGGAGGCCTTCGGCGGTCTCGACGCGTCCCGTGCGCAGCATGGCGTGCAGACGGGTGTAGTCGTAGAAGGGGAAGAGGCCGCCGAAGACTACGATGACGCCGAACCAGGCGAGCAGGAACCAACTCATCCAGGGCACGGGCAAAGCCTGGTGTTTACGCCATAACATGTAGGCGATCACGCCGGTCATGCCAACGGCTCCGGCCAGGACGATGGGCCAATCGGTGAAGCGTTCGTTCGAGAAGTCGTAGAGAAGGTTCCAATTCAGTGCCGCCATACCCAGACTGGCGCAATCGAAGTTAGAAAAAGATCACGCTTCCCGTTCGGCGGCAAGCACTTTATTCAGGCGCCGCTGGTGGCGCGGCTCGGCCGTGAATTTCGCTTCTAGAAAGGCGTCGACCAGCACGCGGGCGAGTTCGGAACCGATGACGCGGGCGCCGAGGACGAGGATGTTCATGTCGTCATGTTCGACGCCTTGGGCGGCGGAGTAGGTGTCGTGGCAGATGCTGGCGCGGGCTCCCTTGACCTTGTTGGCGGCGATGGCGGCGCCCACACCGCTGCCGCAGATGACAATGCCGCGCTCCGCCTGGCCGGAGGTGACGGCGCGGGCCACGGCTAGGGCGAAGTCGGGGTAATCGTCCGAGGGATCGAGGGCGAGCGCGCCGAGATCGACGACGTCCCCACCCTGGGCACGGAGGCGGGCGGCGATCTCCTGCTTGAGGGCGAAGCCGCCGTGGTCGGCACCGATGGCAATGCGCATAGCTTTCAGTGTAGAGCGATGGGAAGCTTTAGGCGATGTGCACCCTTGTACTCCGGCGAGCAGTCCGCTAAGCTTTGTCTGCACGCGTCCCCGGTTGGAGACATTCTATGCTTTTTAGTCTTCTTTTCTCCTTTACAATTTTCCTTTTTGCGCAATCTTCCAATGTGGAACTGTTTCGCGACGATGGCAACACGGTCGCGCGGTCTATCAACAACAATCGCCAGGTAGCAGGGTACTCTTACCCGGCGGTCTCGGCACAGCCGCGGGGATTCATCCGGGCTGCCAATGGCACATTGACGCGAGTGATGGGGCCCAACGGTGCATCGGCGCAGTTACTAGGCATCAATGATCGTGGGGAAGTCATCGGCGAGGTTCCCAACACAAGCTCGTTCCTGCGCTCGCCCGCGGGCGAGTTCACCCAGATCGCGCAGTTGCCGTTCTTCTTCACCTCCGGCAATACAACGCCGGTACGGGGCATCAACAACGACGGCTTTATCGTTGGGTCGATGAATGTGACCGGTTCGTCGTTCCCACGCGCCTATCTGCGCAATCTGGCCGGCGTATTTCAGGTGTTGGGAGAGATCTTTTTCGGTACGGTGGAAGCGACGGCCATCAGCAATTCCGGGCGGGTGCTATTGACGCGTCCGTATAACTCTCCGAAATTTCACGTCAGCAATGCCGCCGGTAATTTCCCGAACTTCGATCTGGTCGTGCCTGGCTACACCAGGGAGCAGATGTTCCTGCGAGGATTGAACAACAGCCTCGTGGTAGGCGAGGTGGAAGGCCGCGGCATCCTGGTGCGAGCCAATAACGCCGCCGACTATACCTTATTCGACCTGCCGGGCGCGGCATCCACATCTCCGTATGCCATCAACGACAACAATGACATCGCGGGCTCCCTGCGCGACGCGGACTTCCGGCTGAGCGGCTTCATCACCGGACTCTGCACGCCGGACGTGCCCGTCACCTCCGGCACGCACGGCAGCGGCGCGGAGTCGCGGGAGTTCGACGTCGCCGCAACGGGCTTCTGCCTGTGGGCGGCCGAGAGTAGCGTGCCGTGGATCGCCATGGTCAAGTCACTGGGCGTAGGTTCCGGGAAGGTGCGTTACCGCCTGACGCCCAACACGGGAGCGGAACGGCAGGGCCGAATTACGGTGGGTACGCGCGAGTTCGTCGTCACCCAGGCGGCCAGCGCCTGCACCTACAGCGTAACGGCCGTAACGGGCACGCCCATTCCAGCCGGCGGCGGCGCCGTGCCGGTCCAGATCACGACGGGCGCCGGCTGCCCGTGGACAGCGCTAACGTACGACCCGTTCCTGCAACTGAGCCAAACTTCGGGCACCGGCTCGGCCGCTATTCTAGTCACTGCGGGAGCGGCGCCGGCCGGCACCATCCCGCGTGCGGGGCGGGTCTCGGTGGCGGGCACGGACCTTACGTTCAGCCAGACCAGCAGCGCCTGTCTGCTCACGCTGAACCGTTCGCAAGTGACAGTTGCGGCCGAGGGAGGACTGGAAGGAATCCGCGTATCGGCACCGGCAGGGTGCTTCTGGTCGGCGAACGCATCGTCGAATTGGGTGAATTTCCCGCTATCGGGAGCCAATGGTTCCGGCGAACTCACGCTGCGAATAGACCGCAACCTGAGTACACAGGAGCGCACCCTCACAGTAACGCTTGCCACGGCCGGGCCGGCCGTCACGGTGACGGTTCGCCAATTGGGAGGCGCAGCCTGCGCGGTTGCGTTGAATCCAGACTACCGCGTGGCGCCCGGTTCCGGCGAATCGCTGTTCCTGGGTGCGTTCTTCGGCACCAACTGCGGCCTGCCGCTGATCAGCGACGTCCCTTGGATTGTCATCCGCAACCCCAACACCAGCAGCACCGAGGCACTGATCGCCTCGAATCCGTCACGCCTGCCCCGGCGCGGCACAATCCGCGTGGGAACGGCCACCCTCACCATCGATCAATTCGGCAATGTCAACAGCCAACTTGGTTATGTGCCCATGACACCGTGCCGCCTATTGGATACTCGGCCAGGCGAAGCTTTCCCCGACGGCCCGCCGGCCGTGAACCGGTTCTCGCAGCGGACGGTGGTAGTGGGCGGGCGCTGCGGCATGCCGTCCACCGCACGGGCGTGGGTGTTCGCGGTGACGGCACGACCGAAGATCTCGCTTGCCTATCTGACGCTGCGCACCACGGGAATCGGCGCCAACACTTCCACCTTGAACTCATGGGATGGGCGAACGGTGTCGAACGTGTCCGTCCTTGCGGCGAATACAAATCAGTTCAACCCCACGGTGGCGATCAGCGTTACCGACGAAACGGATGTCACGCTGGATGTGATCGGCTACTTCGCCGACCCCGTCTTCGACAGCCTGGTGTTCTATCCCGTCGCGCCCTGCCGGATGGTGGACACGCGGGTTGGGGCGCAGCCGTTAGCGGCTGGGACGCCGCGCATGGTGCCCATGGTGGGCCGCTGCGGCGTGCCGTCGACGGCCGCCGTGGTTTCGTTGAATGCGACGTCGGTCCCCACGGCCGGGCAAGTGGATTCCCTGACGGTCTGGCCAAGCGGGCATCCCCGGCCAATCACGCCGGCGGTGAACGAAGCGCGTACGCCAACAGCATCAGCGACGTTGGTTCCGGTCGGGACGGACGGCGCCGTACAGATGCAGGCATCGCAGGCTTCGGACGCGGTGCTGGATGTGAACGGCTACTTCGCGCCGCCTTCGGACCAGGGCCTGTACTTCACGGTGCTGAACGACAGTTGCCGCATCGCCGATACACGGGTGGCGCCGTTCGCGCCGTCGCTGGCGGCGGGACAGGTGAGGACGATTGATCCGCGGGTGGGAGGTTGCCCCGTTCCGCTAGAAGCGCGGGCCCATGCCCTGAATGCCACCGCGGTGCCGGCGGCGCCCCTGGCGTTCCTCAGTCTGTTCCCCGCACCCGCCTGGCAGGGGAACTCGACCTTAAACGCCTTCACGGGTCAAGTCACGGCGAACTTCGCCATCGTGCCCGATACCGGCTTGGGAATCGGCGCCCTATCTTCCGGGGTATCCGATCTGGTGCTCGATAGCCTCGGCTATTTCGTATCGGTGCCCGCTTCCATGCGCCGGCCGTCGCTGATCGATTCGTTCACGCTCCCTCCCCGATGAGGAGGGGGGCCGCAATCTCAATCTGCGTGTGCTCGTTGAATCCCACCGCCAACCATGGTGAAATAAGAGGAAATACCTTCCGGCAACAGGAGCACACAAATTGGATGATGCTTTGCTCGCCCTGGAAGACGGAACCGTCTTCGAGGGCCGCAGCTTTGGTGCGCGCGAACACAGAACCGGCGAAGTTGTTTTCAACACCTCCATCACCGGGTACCAGGAAATTTTCACCGACCCCTCCTACTGCGGACAGATTGTCTGCCTGACTAACCCGCAAATCGGCAACTATGGCGCCAATGAAGCGGACTGCGAATCCGCCAAGCCGTTCATCGAAGGGCTGGTGGTGCGCGAGTTCTCCGAATTGGCCAGCAACTGGCGCAGCACCGAGCGCGCCAATGAGTTTCTGGCTCGCCATGGCATTCCGGTTATCGGCGAAGTCGACACCCGGAAGCTCGTGCGCAAGTTGCGCATGGGGGGCGTGCTGCGCGGCATCATCGGCGTCGGCGGCGTGGATCGCGAGGAGCTGATCGCAAAGGCACGGCAGGCGCCGTCGATGGCGGGTCTGGACTTGGCCACGCGCGTCTCCACCGGCAATGCTTATAGCTGGAGCGAGACCGTAGAGCCATGTTCGCCCTCCGAACGCATCGGCAAGACCCGGCCCGCCGAGTTCAAAGTGGTCGCTTACGACTTCGGTATCAAGCGCAACATCCTGCGCCGGCTGACCCATGCGGGGTGCCAGGTGACGGTGGTCCCAGCCTCGGCTTCCGCGGAAGATGTCCTGGCCTTGAACCCCGATGGTGTCTTTCTATCCAATGGCCCCGGCGATCCGGAGCCGCTCGAATACCAGGCATTGCAGGTGCGCAAGCTGATCGGCAGAAAGCCGATCTTCGGCATCTGTCTGGGCCATCAGATTCTCGGCCTCGCGCTGGGCGGCAAGACGTTTAAGCTGAAGTTCGGCCATCGCGGCGGCAATCATCCGGTGCTCAACCGGCTGACCAATAAAGTGGAGATCACGGCGCAGAACCACGGCTTTGCCGTTGACGCCGATTCGTTCGCCGATAGCAAGGTAGAGTTGACGCACATCAATCTGAATGACCACACCGTCGAAGGCTTGCGGCACCGCGAGGAGCCCGTCTTCTGCGTGCAGTACCACCCGGAAGCCGCGCCCGGGCCGCACGATTCGCACTACCTGTTCGACGACTTCATCAACCTCATGAAGGAGAGCAAAAGGTCCTAAGGATGCCAAGACGCAACGACATCCACCGTATCCTCATCGTGGGCTCGGGGCCCATTGTGATTGGCCAGGCCTGCGAGTTCGATTATTCGGGCACGCAAGCCTGCAAGGCTCTCAAGGCCGATGGCTATGAAGTGATCCTCATCAATTCGAATCCGGCCACCATCATGACGGATCCGAATCTGGCCGACCGCACCTATGTGGAACCGCTGACGGTACAGTACGCCGAAGAGGTGATCCGCAAGGAGCGCCCCGATGCGTTGCTGTCCACCGTGGGCGGGCAGACGGGCTTGAACCTATCCGTGGCGCTGGCCGAAGCCGGCGTGCTGGACAAGTACAACGTGGAGCTGATCGGGGCCAAGATCGACGCTATCAAGAAGGCCGAAGACCGGCTGCTCTTCAAAGACGCCATGCGGAAAATCGGGCTCGAAACGCCGCTTTCGCAGCTCATCACGTCGGTGGACGACGGCATTGCGTTCGCGGCGAAGATCGGCTATCCGAACATTCTGCGTCCCAGCTTCACGCTCGGCGGCACCGGCGGCGGCATCGCCTACAACCGCGAGGAACTCATCGACATCCTGGAGCGCGGGCTGGACCTTTCCCCCGTGCATGAAGTGCTGATGGAGGAAAGCGTCCTCGGTTGGAAGGAATATGAGATGGAGGTGATGCGCGATCTCGCCGACAACTGCATCATCGTCTGTTCCATCGAAAACTTCGACGCCATGGGCGTGCATACGGGCGACTCCATCACGATCGCCCCAGCGCAGACGCTGAGCGACAAAGAATACCAGATGATGCGCGACGGCTCGCTGCGTTGCCTGCGCGAGATCGGCGTCGACACCGGCGGCAGCAACGTGCAGTTCGCCATCGATCCGAAGACCGGCCGCATGGTCGTCGTCGAGATGAACCCGCGCGTCTCGCGCAGCTCGGCACTGGCATCGAAAGCGACGGGCTTCCCCATTGCCAAGATCGCGGCGAAGCTGGCCGTGGGCTACCGTCTGGACGAAATTAAGAACGACATCACGCTCAAGACGCCGGCCTGCTTTGAGCCCACCATCGACTATGTGGTAGTGAAGATCCCGCGCTGGCAGTTTGAGAAGTTCCCCGGCGCCGAGCCGGTGTTGGGCACGCAGATGAAGTCGGTGGGCGAAGTGATGTCCATCGGGCGCACCTTCCGCCAGGCGTTGGGCAAAGGGATTCGCAGTCTCGAAACCGGCAAGTCGTCAACAGCGGAAGTGTACGACGAGGCGCTGATTCCGCAGCGGCTGATCACGCCGAATCCGGAGCGCCTGGGTTATATCCGCTTCGCGATGCAGAAGGGCTACACCGTAGAGCGGATCCATGAGATGACCGCCGTGGACCCCTGGTTCCTGCGCCAGGTGGAGTCCGTCATCCAGGAAGAGATAGGCCTGCAGGGCCGCAAGCTGGAGGACATCACCAAGGCCGAGTTCGTGAAAGCCAAGCGGGACGGTATCTCCGACAGCTTCCTGGCGCGGGCGGTGAACGCCACGCCGCTGGAAGTCCGCGAGCGCCGCAAGCAGTTGGGCGTGGCGGCGGTGTTCAACCGCGTCGACACCTGCGCGGCGGAATTCGAAAGCTTCACGCCGTATCTTTATTCCAGCTATGAATCCGAATGCGAGGCCGAACCCAGCGACCGTAAGAAGGTCATGATCCTCGGCAGCGGTCCGAACCGCATCGGCCAGGGAATTGAATTCGACTATTGCTGCTGCCATGCGGCCTATGCGCTGAAGGAATTCGGCGTCGAGTCGATCATGGTGAACTGCAATCCGGAGACGGTATCGACGGATTATGACACCAGCGACCGGCTCTACTTTGAGCCGCTGACTCTCGAAGAGGTGTTGAACATCCACGACACCGAAAAGCCCGATGGCGTGATCGTACAGTTCGGCGGACAGACGCCGCTGAACCTGGCGCTGCCGCTGAAGGCCGCGGGCGTAAAAACCATCGGCACGGATCCGGAGAACATCGATCTGGCCGAAGACCGCAAACTGTTCGGCAAGCTGCTGGATGAATTGGGCATTCCATCCCCGCCAAACGGCACAGCCACCAGTGAGCAGGAAGCCATCGACGTGGCCCGCAAGCTGGGCTTCCCGGTGCTGGTGCGGCCGAGCTATGTGCTAGGCGGGCGCGCCATGGTGATCGCCTATGACGAGGAGACGGTGCGGCGCTATATGCGGGAAGCCGTCGTCTTTTCGCAGACGCGGCCGGTGCTGATCGACCGCTTTTTGGAAGATGCGGTTGAGGTGGACGTCGACTGCCTCTCGGACGGCGACGACGTGCTGATCGCGGGCATCATGGAGCACATCGAAGAAGCGGGCGTGCATTCCGGCGATTCCAGTTGCGTGCTGCCGCCCACCTCGCTCCAGGACGCGGAACGCGCCACCATTGAGAAGTACAGCGTGCAGTTGGCGCGGGCTCTGAAGGTGGTGGGCCTGATGAACGTCCAATACGCCATCAAGGACGGCACGGTATTTGTGCTGGAAGTAAACCCGCGCGCCTCGCGCACAGTGCCCTACGTATCGAAAGCCACCGGCATTCCGCTACCAAAAGTAGCGGTGGGCCTGATGCTGGGCAAGAAGCTCAAGGATCTCAAGCATCTGACAGACGGCCGAACCTCCGGCGTGCTCCCGGTGCCGCAGTTCTTCGTGAAGAGCCCGGTATTCCCATTCGCGAAGTTCCAGGGCGTCGATCCGGCGTTGGGGCCGGAGATGCGGTCGACGGGCGAAGTGATGGGCGTCGGCATCAATTTCGGCGAGGCGTTCGCCAAGGCGCAGTTGAGCGCCGGAACGCCGTTGCCGGATGCCGGCTGCGTTTTCCTCAGCGTGAACGCACGGCACAAGCAGGATGCCGTGGAGTTGGGCCGCAAGTTCGTCGAATTGGGTTTCACGCTGGCCGCCACGCGCGGCACGGCGTCAGCTCTACAAGCGGCTGGACTGCCGGTCAAGGTGGTGTTCAAGGTGAACGAAGGCCGCCCCAACGCGGTCGACCTTTTGAAGGCGGGCGCGCTACAACTGGTGATCTACACCACCACCGGCGGCCATAGCTTCTCCGACGAGAAGGCGATCCGGCGCAACGCGCTGATGAGCCGCGTCCCCTGCATCACCACCATGAGCGGGGCGAAGGCCGCCGCCGAAGCCATGGTATCGCGCCGCCGGGACCCCATCCGGGTGTGGACTCTACAGGAAATCCACGAAACCAAGCCCGTGGGTTAAGGCGCCTTTACAACGTCAACGTAACGCACAGCCTCTCCGTCGCGTACCTTTAGAAGAGTACCCGAGGAGGCGCTCCGGCATGAAGACGACTTTCTGTACATTCCTTCTGGCAGCCGTGTGCCTTTTCGCACAGGCTCCGAACCCGGCCGAGCCGCAGAGTCAGCAGCAGCCGGCAAAACCAGCCGAGCCGGAGTCCGAAGAGCCCGTTGTCTTCCGCAGCGACGTCGCGTTGGCGCGTATCGACGCGCAGGTACTGGAACGCGGCGGCAGCCGGGCCATCACGGGACTGCGCCCCGAGGACTTCGTCATCCGCGACCGGGGCCAGATTCGCGACATCAAGAACTTCGCCAACGAAGACATGCCGGTGGACATCATCATCCTGCTGGACGTAAGCCGCAGCATGATGCCGCATGTATCATCGCTGGCGCGCGCTTCGCGGCAGGCGCTGGGATCGCTGGGGGATGACGACCGGGTGGCGGTGATGGTTTTCGACCGCTCCACGCGGGTCCATTCCAAGTTCATCAAAGGCCGCAATGAGATCGCCAGCGAACTGGAGCGCGTAATCGACCACGAAAACTTCAACGGCGGCACCGACATCACGCGGGCGCTCGTGGATGCCGCCAATTACATGCGCAAGAACGGGCGCAAAGAAGTCCGGCGGGCCATTGTCATCCTCACCGACGACCGTACCGAGTTCGACCGCAACGAAAAGCGCGTGCTGAACAGCCTGTATGAGGCCGATGCCATTCTGAGCGCGCTGATCGCGCCGGACCAGCACGGCCAGATCTATGGTCCCACGACTGGCGGGAGCACCGGCGGCTATCCTCCCAGCGGAGGCGGCGGCTATCCGGGTGGTGGCGGCGGTGTCGGCTTCCCGGGCGGCGGCGTCGGCGGACCGTTGGGCGGCGTGATCTTAGGACGGCGCCGCGGCGGTGGCGGCTACCCCGGCGGTTACCCGGGCGGCGGCTATCCCGGCGGCGGCGGCAATGGACCCGTAGTCTTTGGCGGCGGCGGCCTGCAATCGGCCGGCACATCGGAAATCGCCAGGGAATCCGGCGGCGACAGCCTGAGCGTATACGACGCCTCGGCCTTCCAGGACACGCTGGACCGCATCCGCCAGAAGTATGCGCTCTATTTCAACGCGGCCGCCGACGGCGACAATCCGGCCATCAGCGTGGAATTGAGTGAAGCCGCCAGGCGCCGCTACCCCTCCGCTATTGTGCGGGCACGGCGTTCGTACGCGGGCGGCGGTACGACAGCGGCCCCGGTGATCACGACGGGCCCGAGCGGTACGATTGATACGGCCCCGACGGCTGGCGGCGGCGTGGGCACGAACGGATCCGCTTCCGACGACGCCGGGAACCGGCCTCGCATGCGCCGCCGTCCGGTGGATCAACCGGACGATTCAATTAACCGTGGACCTGCCTCCCTCCCCGCACCCGCGGCCACCCAGGACGGCGCTACGAGTAGCCGTTCGGGTGGCTGGCGGCGCATTGACGAGCCCGGGTCGAAGGCTGGTCCGCTAGCGCTGCCGGATCCAGGCCGGCGATCCACTCCAGCGGCCGCGGAACCGGCGGTTGTGCCAGCGGCAAGCAAGCCCGGCGGCTGGAGGCGGGCCACGCCAGAGGATGTGACTCCCCCGGCCGAAGCCCCGTCAACCTCAACAAAGAAGCAGTGAAGGTTTCGACGTGAGGGGGGACGGTCTGCGTTCGGTAACGGAATTGGGAGCTTGCGCCAACCGGGTCAATCCGCGTTCAATAGCGCGGCCACTTGCAGGGCCAGCGTGTTCCAGCCATCCAGATCGGCGGGTTTGACCCAAAATCCGGCTATCTGGAAGGCGCTCACGGCCTCGAAATCCCTGGGAACGCGGGTGGAACTCCAAACCACGACGGGGATCTCGCGCAACCAATCACAGCAGCGGATATGCTCGAGTAGCAACAGCCCATCGCCTTTGGGCACATTCATATCCACCAGTACCAGATGGGGCAACTCCGGAGGTGGGGAATCCGCCTTTAGCCGTTCCTTTGCCCCGCCCCCATCCTCGATGACGTCCAGAGTCACGGCAAGCCCCGCCTCGTTGAGAGTGAATTGCAGCATCAGGAGGTCTGCCTCGTTATCTTCGATAACCAGGATACGCTTCATTCAAAAATCCACCTACCATTATGGCCCTTTGCTCCGATGAGCGAATGGCACCCCCCGCAAACAAAAACGCCGTCCAGGGTGTTCCCCGGGACGGCGCTTGTATCCAGAACAAAGAGAACAGCTTAATCGCCGAAGCTGCCCACTTCCTCGTTTTCCTTCTTGCCGGTCGTGGGCTTGGGCTGGGCCGGGGCGATTGTACCCAGTGGCACGAAGCCAACCGTTTCCGGCTCCTTCAGCACGTGCTTGCGGTACAGCTTCGCCATCTCGGCATTCTTCGGATCCTGGGCCATCTTGGCGTCGCGGGCGCGGATCTTCTCTTCCCGCGCGGTCTTGGCGATGCCCAGCTTATCCAGGTCCTTCTGCGTTTCCTTGGTGACGATGCCATCGCGCAGTTCCATGCGGTGGGCGGCCGTCTCCATTTTGACGCTCTTGCCGCCAGCGAAGATTTCGTGACGGCCGTGATCGTTGTACCACTTGGTGAGCGTGGCCGTCATGTGCATCTTCTCGATGATGTTGCGCCAGCCGATGCCCGTGTTATACGCACAGAAGCTGATTTCGCCTTCCTGCGTGGCATACGGAATGATACACTGCTCGGTCCGGCGGAAATCGTAGTTGAACAGATCCTGGAACCACATGCCGGCAATGAACAGGAAGTTCCAACGGTCCGAACGGCGGACATCAATGTCGGCGCGGGTACGCGTGCCGTCCACCTTACCGTAGCTCTTGCCCGTTGCCCCGAAGGTCTTGTCCATCTTCTTCAGCATGTCGGCCAGCTTGAAGTGCGTGGGCGACTGGAATGGATCGTAGTTGCGAGCCACCGCCAGCGCCATGCCGACGATGGACTGCCACTTACCCTTGTTGGCATCCGTAACGCGCGCAATGTCCTTGGCCAGACGATTGGCGTTCAGGAACTTGGTCACCGGAACGGCTTCCTTGGTTTCCTTGTCCACCATCACGGCCATGCCGACGCCGCAATTCGGGTGGCAGCCGCAGCTCAGTTGGCCCCAGTTCTGTTCCGGCCCCTTCACCATGTCGGCCCAGTCGGAGAAAGTGCCCATGAAGGAGATCGGGAACCAGTCGCGCACCGGCTCGCCGATGCCGACCTGGTTTTTGACGTCGTGGGCGAGGTGCGACAGCGTGTAGCGCTGCGCCTGACGCCGCTCGTCGGTGATGGCTTCGTCGCGGCCCGTGAACGAGACCGGCTGGAAGCTGAGGAACGGGATACGCTTCGGGTTGTCGAGCGCGAATTGGATGACGCGGCCCACCTGTTCGTTATTGACGCCATTCACGATGGTGATCACCGGGACGATATCGATACCGGCCGACCAGGCGTTCTCAATCGCCCGCAGCTTCACGTCGAAAAGATTGCCGACGGCGCGGTGCGAGTTGGCGGCGTTGCCGATCCCGTCAAACTGCAGATAGAGGTAGCGGAGGCCGGCTTCCGCCGCCTGACGGGCAAACTCGGGGCTCTTGGCGAACTCGATGCCGTTGGTGGCCGCCTGCACCGAGGTGTAACCCACCTTACGCGCGTAGCGTACCGCGTCCAGGAAGTAGGGGGACAGCGTCGGCTCACCGCCGGAGAACTGCACCGACATCTGACGGCGGGGCTTGATCGTGATGGCGTTATCGAGTAGTTGCTTGATGTCGTCCCATGTCAATTCGTGGACGAAGCCAACCTGGTTGGCGTCCATGAAGCAGGGGTCGCACATCATGTTGCAGCGATTGGTCAAGTCGACGGTCAGTACTGACCCGCGGCCGTGCTTGACAGTGGAGCTGCCGTGATTGTGGAGTTTCTCGTCGTTGTGGGCGCGGATGTCGCGGCCGGGGAAGGATTCTTCCAGGTGGCGGAAGAAGGCCGAATCGATGGCCATCACGTCCTCGAACTTACCGTGGACGGGGCATTCCTTCACCATCAGGATCTTGCCGTCGCGCTCGATGATCTGGGCTTTGATTTCGCCGACCTTCTCGTGCAGCAGATCCTTCCAATCCTTTTTGCCGTCCAGAATCGCCTGACGGGCTTCGGGAACGCACTTCGGGCAGAGCGAGTCGGTTTCCCGCGGCCAACCAAGTGGCGGCTTGGTCTTTTCCCAGCTCTTGAGCAGCGGCTTTTCGGACCACTTCGGCGTGAACGACGGTTTCGGGTTCCGGGAGTTCACACTGTCGAAGACCTGCCAAGCAACATCCGCGGCGGCCGTGACAACCTTCTCCACATACTTGATCGGTTTATGCATTCCTTGTCTCCTATAAAGCGGCAGGCGGGTACTGCCGTTTGGCTGGAAATGCCGGGTCCGTCCACACTGCGGCTACACCGGTTCCAAGTCTGAAGTGTAATAGACGCTTGGCCGGGGGACTAAGGTGCTTCAATTAAAGTGCGTCCTTTCAAGATTGTATGGTCCCTGGGGCGGTTGAATGGCACCATCGTTCCGGCGGGCTAAGGCGCCATTCCGTACGATGCCGTAAAGCTTCCGCCCCCTGTGGCCCGCTCCCCTCTCTCTGGTATACTTCGTACTTTTCAGGAGGACACGAGTGGCTGAATGGGAGTTCGCGCAATCCGAGCCGTCCGAGCAGTTTGCCCAGGTGCAGTATTTCTCCATGGTAAAGAAACAGGGCGACCGGGACATTGAGTTCACCATCTCGGTGAAGGAGTTCATCAAGCCCACCGAGCCGACCATGAGGTTCTTCGCCGTGGCCAACCGCCAGACAAATCAGAAGACGCTGCCCTACACGCCCTGCGGATGGGGCAACTCGCTGCTGAAGGCGTTATCGGAGTGCATGAACGCGATCCGCCGATTCCCCTACGAGGGGGAATAAGGCAAGTCCGGAACCGTGGCCGCCGCACTGCGCGACACGCTGCTGGAGATCGCCCGGCGCGAGGGCTTTGCACTCGCGGGGATCGCCGCTGCCGTGCCTTCTCCGGATGCGCCGGCCTACCAGGATTGGGCTGCGCGCGGCTTGGCGGGGCGCATGGGCTATCTCACCGATCAGCGCGCCGCCATCCGCGACGATCCGCGCCTGCTGCTGCCCTCGGCGCGGTCCATTCTCTCGGTGGGAATGGTCTACAATCCGCCGCAGCCGTATTCGACGCGCTTTCAGGACGCCGAGCGCGGCTGGATTGCCCGCTACGCGTGGGGCGACGATTACCACCACATCTTGCGCGGCGCCCTCGAGCGGGTAGCCACCGCGTTTGCCCGCCACGCCTCGTTTGAGTACCGCATCTGTGTGGATACCGCCCCGCTGCTCGAGCGCAGCTACGCCCGCCAGGCCGGCCTCGGCTGGATTGGCCGCAACACCTGCCTGATCAATCAGCAACTGGGATCATGGCTGTTTCTCGGCGAGATGCTGCTATCGCTTGACCTTGAGCCCGGCACCCCGCCGCCGGATCGTTGCGGCACCTGCCACCGCTGTATCGACGCCTGCCCGACGCAGGCCCTGATCCCCGCCCCGGACGGCCGCTGGGAGTTGGACGCCCGCCTGTGCATTGCCTACTTCACCATCGAATTGCGTGGCGCGATTCCCCACGAGCATCGCGCGGCGATCGGCCATCACTTGTTCGGCTGCGATATCTGCCAGGACGTGTGCCCCTGGAACCGGCGGGCGGCCATCGCCACCGATCCGGCCTTCACGCGCGATGCCCCGGACGCTGATCTGGCACGGCTTGCGGAGATCGGCGAAGCCGAGTTCCGCCAGATGTTCCGCCATACGCCGGTGGAGCGCGCGCGGTATCGCGGCTTTCTGCGCAACGTGGCCGTGGCGATGGGCAACAGCGGTAACCCCGCGTTCGCCGCGCCGCTCGAGAAGTTGGCGGCCTCGCCCGATGAGGTGGTCGCCGGACACGCCCGCTGGGCCCTCGCCCGCCTGCACGAACGGAACAACCCACCTACAATATAAACAGGGTGAGGCTTTCTTCTTTCTGGGTTCCGGCGCTGCTGGCTAGTGCCGCTCTGTTGCCCGCGCAAACCGCTGCCGATCACGGTTTCGACCACTTTTATAACTTGGAATTCGACCAGGCCATCGAAGAGTTCCAGAAGGCGCTCCATGAGCGGCCGGACGATCCGAAGGCCCACCTGCGGGTTGTGCAAGGCCTGCTCTATCGCGAGATGTTGCGTTCGGGCGCGCTCGAAAGCGAACTGGTGAGCGGCAACAATCCCTTTCTAAGCCGCCAGAAGATGGTGCTAAGCGCGGAGAACGACGCACGCCTGCAGCAGGCTATCGCCCGCGCCATGGAGATCTGCAAACAGCGCCTGGCTGCCAACGCCAATGATGTCGACGCGCTCTATGCCGACGGCGTGGCCCACGCGCTACGCGGCAACTACAACTTCCTGGTGCGGAAGGCCTGGAGCGATGCCCTCAAAGACGCCACGCAGGCGCGCAAACGGCACGCCAGGGTGCGCGAACTGCGGCCCGCCATGGTGGACGCCATGATGGTGGAGGGCCTGCACGATTACGTCGTCGGCAGCTTGCCCTGGACGTACAAGATGCTAGGCTTCATCGTCGGCTTCCGGGGCGACAAGGAAGGCGGCATCCGCGCCCTCCAGACGGTGGCGGCCAAAGGCGATCTCAACCGTACCGACGCGAAGGTGCTGCTGGCGGTGGTCTACCGCAGGGAACGGATGCCCCAGCAGGCCATCCCGCTGCTGCTGGATCTGATGAAAGCCTATCCTCGCAATTACTTGTACCGCTTCGAGCTGGTGCAGATGTACGCCGATGCCGGGGACAAACCCAAGGCTCTGGCGGCGCTTGCCGAACTCGACCGTCTGAAGCAGAGCGGCACGCCCGCCCTGCGCGCCATGCCGGGGGAGAAGATCAACTTCTCGCGCGGGAACCTGCTGTTCTGGTATCGCGATTACGATGCCGCGATCGGCGAATTGCAGAAGGCGGCCGGGAAGCGGCAGCAGCTTGATTTGAACACGGCGTCGATGACGTTTCTGCGGCTGGGGCAATGCCTGGACATGAAGCAGAACCGACGGCAGGCTTTGGACGCCTACCGGTCGGCGATTGAGATTGCCCCGGATTCGGACGCCGCCCGGCAGTCCAAGCAGTATCTCAACACGCCCTATAAACGCCCCAAAAGCGTTTAGCCCGGGGTACCAAATCGGACTGGAACCGTCTGCCCGGTACTACGGCGCCCCGCGGTAGCCGGAGTGGTGGGTACTTCGGACTGGCGCAATCCCAACTAAAGCTCCATTCAGCCACTTGCCCCGGCCGCCTACTCTGTTGATGGCCGCGCTATCCCTGATGGCAAAGAGCGGCACGGAGGCTGGATGTCGACACGGTTCCATGTACTGGTTGCGATGCTGTTGGCCACCTCGGCGGCCCCCGCCGCTTCGGTAACCTACACAATGAGTTCGGGCACGAAGAGCGCGTCGGCCACCTTCGAACTGCTGCAAACGGGCCTGCTGCAAGTGACTCTGGCCAACACCTCCCTCCACCAGGCCGCCTCCGCCGGCGACGTCCTCACCGCAGTCTTCTTCGGCCTCAACCCGAACCGCGTGCTCGATCCGCTTTCGGCCGGCATCGTCTCGGCCGGCAGCCTGCTCAATTGCCCCGGCTGCAACACCACCAACGTCAGCGGCGAGTGGGCATACCGCTCGAATGCCAACTTTGTGACCAACCTGGGTCCGGCGCACCTCATCTCGACCTATGACTACGGCACGCTCACCGATGCCGAGCGCTTCGGGACGCGGAACGTGGGCGGCGGCATGGGTATCGGCGGCGCCGATTTCGGGATTCTGCCCACGGCCGGCGTGGTCAACGGCAGCATCCTGCCGCAAACGCCCGTAGTGATCGGGCGCACGACGTTCGTGCTGGATCCCGGCCAGGGCTTCAATGTGACTTCGCTGTACTTTGCCGGGTTTGTGTATGGCAATGGCAGTTCGGGTTACCTGGGTACGCGGCCGTCGGACTGGTATGCGACGTACACGACGGTCAGCGACGTGCCGGAGCCGGGTACGTTCCTGCTGCTCGGGATGGGCTTAGTGGGACTGGGGATTGCCAGACGGCGGCCGCGGCTTATGAGCTAGCGGCGCTGGCTTCCGGCGCCGCGGCCACAAAGCTCTGCAACGCCTGATCGATACCGCCGCGGTCGCCGGACCGGACGGCCTGCAGCAGCCCGTCGATGGCGGTTGCCGGGGGCACCTGGCGGCCGTCCCACAGCGCATAGAGGGGGGTGGAGGTCTGGTCCAACATTCGCGCCAGCAGCGCGTTTCCGCTCGCCTGCCACAGGCGGCGGCACAAGCCGCGCTCGGCGTTCCAGATTTCCGGTGCCGGCGCGCCGTTCAGCGCACGCCGCATTACTTCGGCGCAAGCCTCGATCTCTTCCCAGTCGGCGGGTGTGGCCACCTTGGCGACCTCCACGAGCGCTAGCGTCTCGAGGGCCTGCCGGATGACGATCCGGTCGCGAATGTCTCCGAGGGTAAGGCTCGTTACGGCGGTGCTACGATTCGGCGTTCTAACAACCAAGCCGTAGTTTTCCAGATGAGACAGCGCTTCCCGCACCGTAGCCTGGCTTACTTCCATCTTCCGCGCCAGGACGAGTTCCCGTAAGGTCTCGCCAGGCTTTAACTCCCCGGTAAAGATCGCTTGGCGGATCTTGTCCGCGACCTGGAAGCTCAAAGACTCTGCTTTAACTGGTTGCAACGAAGCCATCGGAAATCCCACTTCAAAGGTTAGGATTGGAACTGAGTTCTCCGATTGTATCGAATTAGGTAGTCCAAGTCACGTTATGTTAAAAAACATACAGTGAAGGTTAGGGTACAGAACTCATCGCTTCTCGGTTACCGTTACAGGGGATTGAAACTGAAACGTCAACCGCGTCTCGGCGGGCAGGTTGGCTGCCTTGCCGCGGGTTGCCAGCACCACGCCGGTGCCCGCCGCCGCCCCCGACCCGGCTCCTATCGCCGCACCTTTGCCACCGCCGAAGATGGCCCCAATCGCGGCCCCAACGCCGGCCCCGACGGCCACCTTCGCTGCGTCGTCCTTGGTGCTGCTGGCGGCTTCCTTGCGGAACTCCACGGTCTTGATTTCGACGGTTTGGCCGTCGGCGGTGCGGAAGCTGGTCAATTCCAGGCCGAGCAGGGAAACACCCTTGACCTTACCGCCGGGGTCTGAGGCGGTGATCTTCCCGGTCACGCGGGCTCCCCGCTCAGCGAGAACAAAGCCTTCGACGACCAACGGCTGGTCGAGTGTCGCCACGAAGGAATCGCCTACTTTGGCCTGCTCGGTGGATAAGGTCTGCCCCAGCCGGACGCTGATCTTCGACCCGGCGGGAATTGTAACCTGATTGGGCGGCGGCGGCGCCGGAGCAACCGGCGCTTCGGGCTCCCGTACGGTGGCGGATTGGGCCGGCGGCGGCGCGGCGGGCGCAGGATGGCTTTCAGACGGGACCGAAGGGGTCCGCGAGTTGGCGGCGGGCGCCGGCGCGGCGGACGCCTCGGAGGCCGTTGTCACCGGAAGCTGCGGGGGCGTTCGAGTGGGGGTGGCGGACTTCGGTTTGGCCGCGGCCCGCGGGCGAGCCGGCGCCGGAGCGGAAACTACCGGCGCGGGAGATGGGGGAGGCGTAACGGCGGGCTTCTCCGGCCCGGCGCCAATAGGCTCCACCGGCGTGACCTGCTGGGCAACGATGGGTACCGGCTCCGGCGCGGGTTCCGGGGTGGGACGCAGCCCGACTACGGCGACTCCAGCGGCTAAAACCGCTCCTCCAAGAAACGCAATCCAAGGCTTCACACGCGCCTCCTTCTCTCTATAGCTATAAACGCGGGCTGGGGTGCTTGCGTTTCGAAGGAGCGAGCGGGGGGACTTTTACCTGGCGAAGACGGGAGCGAGGGCAATCAGCGATAGGCCGCCTGCGAACAGAGCCAGCATGACGGCGAGCAGCAGCGGCACCTTGCCTTCGGCCCCAGCGAACTCTTTCCAGACCAGCAGGCCCCAGAGCGCGCTGACCAGGGTGGCGCCCTGACCCAATGCGTAGCTCACCGCCGGACCCACCTGGACTTCTTTAGGGGCGCTGGCGGCGGCAAAGTTGGCGATCGCTCCGGTACACCAGAGGATTCCACCCAGCAGGCCCAGCAGATGCTGCTTCGCGTTGCCCCGGAAGTAGGCGCCTAACTCGACGGCCTTGCCGTGGATGGGAAGATTCATGAAGTAGATGTTAAAGATGAAGGTGCTGCCGAAAACGCCCGCGGCGAACGCCACCGCGATACTGTAGGGGCCGAGACCGAGATCGCCCTGCTTGGAGAGTTCCACGATCGGATAGAAGGCGCCCATGAGGACGCCGCTGATGAGGCTGATAGCGATGCCCTTCCCCGAGCTCTTGGCCTTCTTCTTGCCGGCATTCTGTGCCTGGGTTTTGGCATGCGCGCTCCAGGCCATGGCATCGCAAACAATGGCCGCCAGCACCAGCGCCACGCCGCCAAACAGGAACGCCGGGTTGCCCTGCGGGTTCAGGTAGTAATTCCAGAACACCCCGATCACCAGGGCCAGTCCGATGCCGATGGGGAACGCGACCGCCATCCCGCTGATGGAGATGGCCGCCACCAGCAGCATGTTCGCCAGGTTGAAGACGACGCCCGCGACACCCGCGTAGGCCAGAAACCGTTTCGGCGACACCGAGATGTTATCGGTGAACGAGAGGAAGTCGGTGCCCATCTCGCCGAGGGTAAACGCAGCCGCCACCGCCGTCAGTAACACGCCCAAAGCGTAATCGAAGTAGAAAAGCTCGAAGCGCCACTTGGGGCCCGTGGCTTTGTAGGTGTTCGCCCAGGAACCCCAACAGAGCATCGAGAGAATGGCCATTAAGAGGGCGCCCGTGTAGGTCGTCGGTAGGAGCATACGTCTGGGAAAGCCTGAGCGTACACCGCTTCCCGTACCGCGGTCAAGCCCAAGCCCGCCTAAGTGCGAGCGCCGCCAGTCCCAATCCCGTCAACAGGATGGTTCCGGTTTCCGGGGCGTCGGCGGTATTCACCGGATCGCCACCGATGGACGGAATCAGTTCCACCCACGGCGTCACCCACACGCTTCCCTGGTTCATGAACAGGATGCCGCGCAACACTAGCAGCATGCCGTCGATACCGCCCTGCTGGATGCCCAGATTGATCTCGTACCAGAACCTGGCATGCGGCTGTTTCGCCCATTCCGGCGTGTCGTCGTCGCTAACCGGATGAAGATAATTGGCGAACGACACCATGGGCGTGTTCACGGCGAGACCCGAGATAACCGGCGTTGCCCGGACTGGTGCCGCCAGCAGCACCAGCCCGAACGCCAGGACCGGCAATAGCGGTCGTTTCATGGCTTTGTCCTTGGATGGCTCAGCGGCGGGCGCGCTTGCGGCCGGCCAGCAAGGCTAGCAGCCCCATGCCGATGTAGCCGAGGGTCGCCGAT
Organism: uncultured Candidatus Solibacter sp.; assembly: GCA_964385495.1. Taxonomy (GTDB): domain Bacteria; phylum Acidobacteriota; class Terriglobia; order Bryobacterales; family Bryobacteraceae; genus CADEFT01. Next base: position 78,272 of record CAYLPH010000023.1, on the reverse strand, counting down.
TCCGGCGCGTCGGTGTTGGGGAGCGGTTCTCCGCCACCCTGGCCGGCCAACGCGTTGGCGAAGGAGATGGTGTCGATGCCGATACCGCGGGTCGAGGAAGTTACGATCAGGCTGGTGAGAACGGTGTCCGAGGTCACGCCTAGATAGGCTGGCACGCCGTCATTGGTCGATCCCACCGATATATCGCCGGCCAGCCCCGATGAGTCGTACATACTTACCGAGATGCTGCCAGTGCCGAATAGCGTGTATAGATCCAGCGCGAAGGCGCGGGTTCCGGGAGTGAGCGCGATCGCGATGCCGTCCGAGGTGCCCTGGTCGCCGCGGAAGAAGCGGTTGCCCCACGCCACAGGCGGGATATCGACCTCGATCCAGGTGCGCGTGCCCGAGTTGCGCCGCTCAATGCAAACCTGGCTTGCTCCCAGGTTCGACGCCGCCAGGCTGCAGTCCGTAAACGCGTTACTAATCGCATTACTGGAGTTGATTACCGTTGCGTTGGCGTTGAACTGGGAGGCCCCGTTCACGCCGAAGGTCACGTTCTGCAACCCTGACACACCGGCCTCCCATAAGTTCCGAATCGCCGTCAGATTCGTATCATAGTTAGTGGCGCTACTTTGGGTGTTCGAGTAAGTAGTAATCGCCGCGGATGCTGGCCCAACCGCCAACACGCAGGCCATCATCGCACCGAATAAAGACGAAAAACGCATGGATCTCTCCCTGTTCCACGAGAACATGTGAGCGGACTTAGTCTTGAACGCTTCACAGAGATAGTTCCAGTACCAGCGGAGCTATCTCAAGAGAACTGCGCGGTTTAATGTTGAGCCTACACAGAGGGCCTACGGATCGGATTTCACTGAAGGGGAAGTCCGACCGACTTAGCAATCTTCTGACGATACTCTTCCGTCTTGTTTCGGATCGCCGCTTCGTTCAACGTCACCACCACGCGGTTCTTCACCACGTGTCTGCCGTTGACCATCACATCGCTGACATCCTTCGACTTCAGCGCGTACACCAACTGCGGCACCGGCTGGTACATCGGAATGGCGTTCACCGCCCGCAGACTCACGGCAATCACGTCGGCGCGCTTGCCCTTCTCCAGCGATCCGATCTCCTTATCCAATCCTAGCGCCCGCGCCCCGAGGATGGTCGCCATCTCGAGCGCCTGGGTGGCCGGCAGCAGCGTCGGATCAAGCGAAGTGATCTTCTGGATCTTGGCGGCCAGATCCATCTCTTCAAACAGGCTTGCATCGTTATTCGATCCGGCGAAGCCATCGGTGCCGAGCCCCATCGGAATCCCCATGGAAAGAATCTTGGGCACGCGCGCCACCCCCGAAGCTAACTTCGAGTTACTCGAGGGACAGTGCGCCAAACCCGTGCCGCGTTTGCGCAGGATCGCCAGATCCTCATCGTCGAGCCACACCCCGTGCGCCCCCAGCGTGCGCCCTTCGAGCGCCCCAATCGACTCCAGCACCTTCGTCGGCGACATGCCGCGTTTGGCGATCGCCTCGTCATTCTCGCGCTTGGTTTCCGAAAGGTGAATGAGCATCGGCACGTTATAGCGGTTAGCGAGCGCGCGCGCCTTGCGGATCACATCGTCGGCGGTGGTGTAGATGGCGTGCGGCGCCGGAGCGGGAACGATCAGCGGGTGTTGCTTGTACTTCTCAAGATAGCGCTCGATGCGCGCCAGGGCCTCGTCCGTGGTCTTGGCATCCGGCACTGGAAAGCCGATCACGGTCTGCCCTAAGACGCCGCGCATGCCCGCCTCGACGGTGGCTTCCGCAATGACGTCCTCAAAGTAGTACATATCGGTGTAAGTGGTGGTGCCGCCCTGCAGCATCTCCAGGCAAGCCAGCCGTGCCCCCCAGCGGACAAACTCGGCGTCGACGTTCTTAGCCTCGGCCGGGAAGATATACTTTTCGAGCCATTCCTGCAGGCGCAGGTCGTCGGCCAGCCCGCGGAACAGCACCATGGGGGCATGGGTGTGGGTGTCGATGAGGCCGGGGGCGAGAATCGCCTCGCCCTTATCGATCCGCGTCTTGGCTTTGTACGCGCGGTCGATTTCGGCGCGCGGCCCCACCGCGACGATGCGTTCGCCCTTCACGGCGAGGGCGCCGTTCGGAATCACCCGGCGGGCGGCATCCATTGTTACGACATAGCGGGCCGACCAGATCTGGTCCACGGACTCGGCGCCAAACGCCGCCGGCACCGCCAGCAGCAGCGCGATCAGGCTATTCGCCACCGTCATCGTCAAAGTCTCCCATGCGGTTTTCGAACTTCGTGAGGTGATGCAGGAAGACTAACTGCACTTTGCCCGTCGGACCGCTGCGCTGCTTGGAGATGATCAATTCGGCCAGCCCCTTCAAGTCGGTGCGGTCGGGCTTGTAGACTTCCTCGCGGAAAATGAAGTTGACGACGTCGGCATCCTGCTCGATGGAGCCCGATTCTCTCAGGTCGCTCAACTGGGGCCGGTGATCGCCCTGGCGGGTTTCGGTCGCGCGGCTCAACTGGCTGAGCGCGATGATGGGGCACGACAGTTCCTTCGACAACAGCTTCAGGCCGCGGCTGAGCGCGCTGACTTCCTGGACGCGGTTCTCATAGCGGCCCTTGGCGCTCATCAATTGGAGGTAGTCGATGATCACCAGGCCCAGCCCCTGCTCGGCCTTCAGACGCCGCAGCTTGGCATGGATGTCCATGAGGTTGGTACCGGCCGTATCGTCGATGTAAAGCGGGCAATCCACCAGATCCGCCGCGGCCGTCTGCAACTGGCGCCGCTCGTCGGCATTCAAAAAGCCCGCACGGAACTTCTGGCTGTCGACGCGCGCCGCCGCGCACAACAGGCGCGTCAGCAGCGACTCCTTCGACATTTCGAGCGAGAAGACGGCGGTAGTCTGGCGCAGCTTGGCGGCGACGTGATGGGCAATGTTGAGCACCAGTGCCGTCTTGCCCATGGCGGGGCGGGCGGCGATGATAATCAACTCGCCGGGCCGCATGCCGCCGGTCTTCTCATCGTATTTTAGGAAGCCGGTGCTGACGCCCTGGATGCGCTTGCTGGGGTCGAGGAAGGAACTGATACCGCCTTCGTAGCCTTCGATGATCTGGCCGGGGGTAGCCAGGCCCGCGCCGCCTTTGGCTTCGCCGAGCCGCAGCATCTCATCGCCGGCGGCAGCCAGGATGCTGTCGGCGTCTTCGTCGCCCGCGATGCAGCGGTCGATGGTGCGCTGCGAGGTCAAGATGATGCGCCGCAGCAGCGCCTTATTCTTAACGATGCGGATATAGCTGTCGAGGTTGGCGATGGCGGGCAGGCCGTCGTCCAGCGAGACCAGGTAGCCGAGGCCGTCCACCGATTCCAATTGGCCATGGCGCATCAGCTCGTTGGCCAGGGTGACGCGGTCAATGCGCTCGTTGCGATCCTTCAGCTCCAGCATCCGCTGGTAGATGCGGCGGTGTTTCTCGAGGCTGAAGTCTTCGGTATCGAGCGCTCCGGCCACTTGGAGGAACATCTGATCGTCGATGAGGATCGACCCGAGAACGAAGCGCTCGGCATCGACGTTGGCCGGGAGTCCTTTCTCAAAGATGGCATCGTGCTGTGGCATGGGAGGAGAGACCGTTGCGTCATTCTACGATAGCGAAGCTGTGGATTCTTCAGTGAATTTCCCACTGACTTTTCCACAGGTGCGGCAGGGAGGATAAACGATTCTTCTTCATGGAGATATGGACCATGTGGGTGCGCGTTTTCCTCATGCTTTCCACAGGGGACCGCGAGGGCTTGTCAGAATAGCCGGAACCCGCTTCCTCGCGGGGTTGTGAAAAACCTGGGCACCCGTCGCGGTCGCGGCTCCGTGGCAGAATCGGCATTTACGCTAACGCTAACCGAGCCGCGCGCGTCGCGGGGGAGGCTTTCGTTAGGAAGCCGCGCTGGTTGCGCGCGCCGCAATCTCCTCGATGGCTTCGGTCAGCCGCCGGACATCAAGCGGCTTCGAAAGGTATCCGTCGGCGCCCGCGGCCAGACAGCGTTCGCGGTCTCCCGCCATGGCGCTGGCCGTCAGCATGAGAACCGGGAGGTGTCCCCCCTTGTCCCGCTCCCGCTCGCGAAGGCGCCGCGTGGCCTCCACCCCATCCAGGCCGGGCATCTGCACATCCATCAGTACGAGGTCGAAATGCCGCTGGGCTATCATCGCCAGGGCCTGGTCGCCGCCCTCGGCGATTTCGCTGTCATGGCCGAGTTTCTCGAGAATGCGCACCATCAAGCGCTGGTTGATGGAGTTGTCCTCGGCCACCAACACCCGCAGCCGGCGCGCGCCGCCGTGCCGCACCGCGTGCGCCAGGACGCTCAACTGGCCGGACTCCTCGATCGCTTCCCGCCCTACCGGCGGCTGGGCCAGCCCGAAGCGCGCCGTGAAGGAGAATTCGCTACCACGCCCCGGATGGCTTTGCGCCCAGATCCGGCCGCCCATAAGGTTTACCAGCCGCGAACAGATGGCCAACCCCAATCCCGTGCCCCCGTATTTGCGGGTGGTGGATCCGTCCACCTGGCGGAATGCCTGGAAAATCACCTCCAGTTTGTCCGCGGGAATGCCATCGCCGGTGTCGGTTACCGAGAACCGCAGCATTACCGTCCCGGGCGCCGCTCCCTCGTCCGGTTCCGCCCGCAACTCCACCCTACCCTTTTCTGTGAACTTCACGGCGTTGCTCAACAGGTTCAACAACACCTGCCGCAGACGGAGCGCGTCGCCGGTAACGTATTCCGGCAGGTTGGCGGCCGGAGAGAGAATCAGGTCCAGCCGCTTGGTCCGCGCCTGCGCCTCCACCGTCTGCATGGCGGCTCGCAGACAGCGGCGTATTTCAAAAGGTTCCCGCTCCAACTCCATGCGCTCGGCTTCCATCTTGGAAAAATCGAGGATGTCGTTCAAGAGGGCGAGCAGCGCTTCGCCGCTGCTCCGCACCACCTGCAGGTAGTCGCGCTGGTCGCCAGTCAACGGGGTATCGAGCGCCAGCGCCGTCATACCCAGAATGCCGTTCATCGGAGTACGGATCTCGTGCGACACATTGGCGAGGAACTCGCTTTTCAGACGGATGCTTTCCCGCGCCTGCGCCAACAGTTTCTCGATCTCCTGCTTGTGCTGTTCCACGGCCCGCTTTTCGGCCTCGGTGCGGCTTCTGGCCTCCTCCAGTTCGGCGGTTCGCTGCCGCACGGCTTGTTCCAATTCCTGGTGCCGCTGCCGCACCCGGGCCGACCGCTGGCGCACCAGCAGCGCTGCCAAGGCCGCCACCGCGCCCAACAGCAGGCCCGCAAACCACACCGACCGCCACCACGGCGTCAGGATCTCGAACTCGAAAACCGCCGGGACGTCGCGGAACACGCCGCCGGTACCCGCCTGCACTTCAAACCGGTAGCGCCCCGGGTCGAGACTGGGAAACATCGCGTCGCGCTCCCTGGTCTCGATCCAGTTGTCCGTCAATCCCGATAGCCGGTAGCGGAACTGTACGTCGTGGGCCCGCGCGTAGGTCCGCGCCGTGAACCCGACTTCGAGCGAGCGGCGTTCGTAGCCGATGTGAAAGGGCCCGGTACCCACTTCCGCCCGCTCGCCGAAGCGCACCGTCGAAACGGCCGGCTGGGGCGGTTCGGTGTTGAAGAAATCCGCCGCCGGCGCGTAGCGCGACAGGCCGCGATTGGTTCCTATCCAGATATTGCCGTCACCGTCCTCCGCAAGCGCATTGCGGACCACATCGTGCCAGATCAGGCCGTCGAGGCTGCCGATGTGACGCCAGCGGCGGCCGTTGTAGACGTCGAGGCCGTTGTCGGTGGCTACCCACAACCAGCCCCGGCGGTCCACCAGCAAGCCGCAAATGTCGTTCGAACGGAGCGGACCCGAGCGGTCGTAGTGGGACGCCCGCACGCCCGCGCCATCCCAGCGCAGCCGCGTGACGCCAAGCAGCCCCGCATACCCTACCCACAGGTCGCCATCGGGGCCTTGCGCGGCGAAGACCAGGGAGTCGGCCAGCAGCCCGTCGGCCCGCCCCAACCGCCGCGTTCCTTCCGGCCCCACCCGCCACAAACCCCGCGGACCCGCCAGCCAGTGTGTCCCGCGTTTGCCGGCCACCAGCGCGTAAACGGCTTCCTTTGCGACTTCGCTCTCGAATCGCGGCAGGAAGCGCGCCTCCTGGCCGGCTTCAGCCTGGACGAACACGCCCTCCCGCGACGCCACCCAGATCCGCCCATCCGGGTACCGCCCCGCATGGAGCAGCATGCGGCTGGTCAGGCCCGATTCCGGCGGGACCGGGATAAAGGAAAGCGTCCGCGTATCCACGCGGAAGAGTCCGGCGGCAGGCGTCAGCACCCAAAGGCTGCTTCCCGACAACACCAGCGACCTCACTTCGGCGGCGGGACCGGAGGCCGGCCCCACCCGCTCCCATCGCTCCGCGCCTGGCAGCTTGCGCGCCAGCCCAACCCGTGTGCCGGCCCAGAGCGATCCATCCGGTCCCGCCGTAACCGCCGTGATCTCGCTGCTAGGCAACCCGTGGCTTCTGGTCCAGGAGTGCCACCGGCCCTGTCCGCGCAGCCGGGCAATACCCGCGTCGGAGAAGCCGATCCAGAGCGACCCTTCGTGGTCGTGCAGCACGGTCCGTATCCGGCCCGCCGGCAGCCCGTGCTCCTCGGTCAGCAGCGTCCATCCGTTTGCCTGCCGGAGCCATAAGCCCTCGTCGCTGGGTACCAATAGCCGCCCATCCGGTCCCGCCGAGACGATCCCCGCCCCCGGAAACCGCCGCTCCCGGTAGCGGGCAAAGCCGCTGCCGGTCCAATAGAAAAGGCGGTCGCCGGATCGCACCCACAGGCGCCCGTCCCCATCGCGCACGAACGAGTCGTAATTGCCCGGCCCGACGCCCCGCGGCGGACCGAAGCGGGTCAATCGCTCGCCCGCCCAACGGCAGATCTCCGCGCCGCAGCCGAACCAGACTCCCGATTCGCGATCCACCCGCACCGAGCGGACGGCGGTCCCCCGCGCCAGCCAGCGCCAGCGCCCACCCGCCTCCTCGATGGCCAGGCCGTCGCCAGTGGCCCAATAGGTCTCCCCGCCCGGTCCGGAGTCGATTACTTCGCGCGCCCCTACCACCGGCGCCGGCAGGTCTAGCTTCCGGAACCGCTCCCCCTCACGAACGGCAAACCCGCCCGCCGCCGCTACGGACACCCGCCCGCTGGCGTCCGTATGTACATCATAGATATGGCTGTGCGGCAGCCCGTGGGTGGCATCGAAGCGCGAAAAGGCGTGTCCGTCGTAGCGGAACAGGCCTTCCCTGGTGCCAATCCACAGCGCTAACTCCCGGTCCTGCGCCAAGGCGCGGATCACCGAGTGGCTGAGCCCTTGCTCCTGCCCGAAGTACTCGAACGTGGAAACGCCACCGGACAGCGGTGCCACTCCTGCGCATAACAGCCAGGCGGCCAGCGCCACGGCGGCGCTACTGCGCATCGCCATCTCCCGTGTCTATCGGCATTTTGGAGCGCGAACTTGACCCTGAAAAGGCGCTCGGGGTTACGGTATCAAGGAACCGGGAGATAGTGACTTGGCGTAGGGCCGCCTCAGGGAAACCCCTGATTCCGATAACGCCGCCGAAGCGGTACTCTCGACATGAGAGAACTACTCCCCGCATCCTTAGTCCTCTCAAATGGAGATTTCGATGGAACTGTTGCCCGCCGTCCGAAACTCGTTTTCCTATGCCGCTGTCGCCCGCGCGGCATCGCATTTGGGGGAAGCCGAAGGTCCTGTCCGCCGCGGCCTGGACCAGGCCATTCCCTCCGTGCTGGCGGCTATCCTGCAGCGAATCAGCGATCCGGCGGGGTCGGACCTGTTTCTGAAAGCGCTCACCGATTCTCACCACCACGGCCATCTGTTGTGTGATCTGCCGGCGATTTTGAGCAGCCGCCACTCGGCGTCGGCAATGCTGGCGCTGGGCGAACGCTCCACCCGCGCCCTATTCGGCGATGCCGCCCAGCCGGTATCGAACGCCATTGCCGAAGAATGCGGTCTGCAGCCTGAATCGGCCTGGGATCTGCTGCGGCTGACCGCTCTTGTGACGTTGGAGCAGATCAGCCAGCAGGCGCGCCGGGAACAGTTGACCCAGCCGCAGTTGCTGCAGGTGCTCAACCGCCAGCGTGGCGTTGCCGCGCGCGCTTTGCCGCCGGAAGTAGCCAAGCATATTACGCTGTATGAGAATCCGGAGGTGGGAGAGGCGCCGGTGGAACCTGTAGTCGCCCCCGAACGCCGCCCGCGCCGTTTGCTGCCTTTTAAGCTGTTCGCCTGATTCTTGGTTTCCTTTCCGCTTGCGGGCATTCGGTCCCCCGTGCGACAGTTTATTTCACTGCATGCTGGGCGAACGCATTGCGCATTACCTCATCAGCGCTAAGCTTGGCGAAGGCGGGATGGGTGAGGTGTACCGCGCCACCGATACCAAGCTGGGCCGCGAGGTGGCGATCAAGGTACTACCTCCCCGTGTGATCGAGGATGATGAGCAACGCGCGCGCTTCGAGCGCGAAGCGCGGGCGCTGGCGGCGTTGAACCACCCAAATATCGGCGCGATTTACGGTACGGAAGCCAATGCTCTGGTGCTGGGGTTGGTGGAAGGCGAGCATCCGCGTGGGCCGCTGGACGGCGCCACGGTGCTCCGGTATGCGCGGCAGCTTGTGGAGGCTCTGGATCCAGGCGATCCAATGAACTCTACTTCGTTGGGCGCGACCGCCGGATTTACGTGATGGGCTATTCGGTCACCGGCGATGCTTTCCAACCTGGAACGGTACGCCTGTACACGCCGCTACGCCTGGCCGACACGGGGATTCGCATGAGCATGTGGTTCTGGACCTGCGGGCGCTGTTGCATAGCGGGCGCTAAAAGGATCGCTGCCGCTGTTTACTCACCCGCCTCAAGCCTGTCCAGACGCTTGCGCAGTTCCGCTATCTCGCGGTTCTTCGCTTCCATTGAAGCGTCAATCTTCTCGGCCCACTGGTTCATACGGTTCGTCCAGCGGCTGCCAGTCTGGAGCAGCGCTCCCTGGCGGTCGAGCCGGGTGGCCTGATCGTCGAATCTCCGTTCCAAGGCGTTGAAGCGCTGGTCGATGTGGGCGGCGACACTCGACACGAGTTCGGCTATAGAATCGAAACGCCGGCTGATCTCTTCATCTGTCATTTGCTTGTCTCTGCTGACAAATTCCCTGTACTATCTACGATCATACTACCTGCGCCTTGAGGATTGCTCTGGTCACACCCGGTTGATCAGCCCGGCCACATACCCCCCGCCAAACCCATTATCAATGTTCACCACCGACACATTACTAGCGCAGCTATTCAGCATCCCCAGCAACGCCGCCAAGCCATTAAAGCTCGCCCCGTACCCTACGGAAGTCGGCACCGCCACCACCGGGCAAGGCACCAGCCCGCCCACGGCGCTCGGCAGCGCCCCTTCCATCCCGGCCACCACCACGCAGACCTTCGCATCCACGAACTTATCCCGGTTATTGAACAGCCGGTGAATGCCCGCCACGCCGATGTCGGCAATCGACACAATCTCGTTGCCCATCACCTCGGCCGTCACCTGCGCCTCTTCGGCCACCGGAATGTCGCTGGTGCCCGCGCACAGGATCGCGATCTTGCCCTTGCCGTGCAGGGTGCGATCCTTCCAGATCCGGAAAGCGCCCGACAACGGGAAATACTCGCCTTGGGGAAAGCGCGCCTGCAGTAGCTCCGCGGCCCGCGGCTCGGTACGCGTGATCAGCACATTGCCGCCGCGCTCGTCGAGCTTTTCGGCGATCGCCACCACATGCTCCGGGGCCTTCCCTTTACCGAACACTACCTCCGGCACACCCACGCGGATCGCCCGGTGATGGTCTACCTTGGCGAAGCCCAGATCTTCGAACGGCATGTGCCGCAGCCTGGCCAGCGCCGCATCCACATCCACGGCGCCATGACGCACCTGTTCCAACAGTTCACGGAGATGGTTTTGATCCATAATTTAGAACTCGATCTTCTGCCCCACCGCCAGCCCGTACTTCGCCGCCAGCCCGCCGGCCAATTCCAGCACGAACCGCGAATCTTCCTTACCGCCGTATTGCGGGCACTTGATGGGATCCTGCTCCCCGCACGGTGGCGTATTGATCGATATCTCCACCACCATCCGGTCCTTATCCATCCAGATGATATCCAGCGGCACCTTCACATTGTGCATCCAATAGCTGTACTTGCCCGGACGCCGATGAATGAACAGCAAGCCCCGATCCTCCGCCAGACCCGGCCGGAACATCATGCCGCGCATCACCTCTTCGGGGCGGATCAGGATCTCGGCATGGATCTTCTGCCCGTTGGGCAGGGTGAGGGTGCGCAGGCGGAGGTCGTCGGATGCATCCGGTTTCCCCTGGCAGCCGGCCAGCAACGCCAGCGCCAGGATCATGAGAACGCGCAAGAGCATGAAATAAGATGGTAACAGCCTCCCTACCCTTATCCGCCATGTCTGCCTTCGCCACACGCCTGCGCCTGACGCTCGACATGATCAAGTTCGAGCACTCCGTCTTCGCCCTGCCGTTCGCGCTCACCGGCGCCTTGCTCGCCTGGCGCGACGACAACTTCAACACCGCCGGCTGGGGCTGGAAACTGGTTTGGATTATCGTGGCGATGGTGGGCGCGCGCTCGGCGGCGATGGCGTTCAACCGCCTGCTGGATGCGGAGATCGACGCCCGCAACCCGCGCACCGCCACCCGCCATATCCCCGCGGGACTGCTCTCGCGGCGCTTTGCCTGGGGCTTCACCACCGCCGCCTCGCTGATCTTTGTAGCCGCCGCTGCCGCGCTAAACCCGCTTTGCCTGCTGTTGTCGCCGGTGGCGCTCGGCGTGGTGTTCTTCTACTCGTTCACGAAGCGATTTACCCCGCTAGCGCATTTGGTGCTGGGCTTTGCGCTGGGGATCGCCCCAGCCGCCGCCTGGATCGCCATCCGCGGGTCGCTGGAACCGGCCATCCTCTGGCTGACCGCCGCCGTCACCCTCTGGACGGCCGGCTTCGACATCATCTACTCCTGCCAGGACTTCGAGTTCGACCGCAGCGAAGGGCTCCATTCCATCCCCGGGCGTATCGGCATCGGACCGGCGCTGTGGGTCTCGCGGGCGCTGCATGTGGGGATGATTGTCTGCCTGCTGCAGTTGGTGGCCCGCTTCCACCTGGGCCTGCCCAGCCTGGCCGGGGTTGCCGTCGTCGCCGCTCTTCTGCTCTACGAGCACGGGCTGGTCAGAGCCAATGATCTGTCCAAAGTTAACGCCGCCTTCTTCACCGTGAATGGCTGGGTCAGCATGCTATTCTTGGTCTTTTGGGCCGCCGATATCCTGTTCTTCCAACGAATGTCGTAAGCCACATCCATGCCTCTACCACCGCAATTTGAAGATTCCCGTCTGCTGCCGGTTCGCGACAAGGTGCTCAATGGCCAGCGCCTGTCGTTTGAGGACGGCCTTACGCTCTACCGCACGCCCGACCTGCTGGGCGTTGGCTGGCTGGCTAATCATGTCCGAGAACGCCTCCACGGCGACAGCACCTTCTTCAACGTCAACCGCCACATCAACCCGACCGACGTGTGCGTGGCCAGTTGCCGCCTGTGTGCGTTTGGCAAACAGAAGCGCGACCCCAAAGCCTACACCATGACCTTGGAACAGGTCTGGGAAACTGCGGGCCGTGGCTGGACCGAAGCCATCACCGAGTTCCATATCGTCGGCGGGCTGCATCCGGAGCTCACCATCGAGTGGTACGAACAGATGCTGCGCGGCTTGAAGCAGCGTTTCCCCCAGGTGCATCTGAAGGCCTTCACGATGGTGGAGATCTCCTACTTCGCGCAGCGCCAGAAACTGCCCGTGCGTACCGTGCTGGAACGGCTCCACGCGGCGGGTATGGATTCGCTGCCCGGCGGCGGGGCGGAAATCTTCAGCGAGCGCGTGCGGCGCATCATCTGCGACCACAAGATCGATGGCTCGGAGTGGCTGAACATTGCCCGCGCGGCGCACCAGGTGGGCCTGAAGTCGAACTGCACGATGCTCTATGGCCATATCGAAACGGCGGAAGACCGCGTCGATCATCTGGTGAAACTGCGCACCGTGCAGGAGGAAACCGGCGGCTTCGTGACCTTCATTCCGCTCGCCTTCCATCCCGATAACACCGCGCTGGAGCACCTGCCTAAGACCACCGGCTTCGATGATATCCGCAACATTGCCGTCGCGCGGCTGATGCTCGACAACATCCCGCACATCAAGGCCTATTGGGTGATGATGACGCCGAAGATCGCCCAGATCGCGCAGCGCTTCGGCGCCGACGATATCGACGGCACGGTGGTCGAAGAGAAGATCTATCATGACGCCGGCGCCACTACCAGCCAGGTGATGCGGCGCCAGGAGCTGCTGCGGTTGATCGAAGAAGCGGGCCGCAAGCCCGTGGAACGCGACACGCTGTACCGGCCCGTGGAGCGCACCGAAACGACGTTCACGGTGCTGGTATGAGTACGGACCCACGCTACCCGATTGGCCCGTTCGAACCACCACCGGCCTATACCCGCGAGTTCCGTGTCGCCTGCATGGCGGAGATCGCCTCGCTGGCTCCGGCCCTGCGCGCCGCCGTGCACGGGCTGAGTGAAGAGCAACTCGACACGCCCTTTCGTCAAGGCGCCTGGACGGTACGCCAACTGGTGCATCACATCGCCGATAGCCATCTGCACGCTTACATCCGCACGAAGTTCGCGGCGGCGGAAGATACGCCCACTGTCAAGCCCTACGATGAGAACGTGTGGGTGCGATTCGCCGATGCCGAAGAGGCTTCCGTCGATCTCTCGATCGGCCTGCTGGAAAATCTGCACGCGCGCTGGGCTTACTTCTGGCGCTGTCTTCCCGAAGGCGCCTTTGCCCGCACTCTGCTGCATCCCGAAAATGGCCCGATGACGCTGGACTTGTGCCTGGCTTCTTATACCTGGCACGGCAAACATCACACCGCGCAGATCGCCGCCCTTCGCCAACGCATGGGCTGGTAGCCTTTCGCGCTAAGCTTCGGAGGAGTACCACATGGAACAACTGCAATATCCTATCGGGCGCTTTGCCCGTCCCGAATCTCTCACCCCGGAGACCCGCGCCGCCGCCATCCACGATTTGATCGAACTGCCCGCGCGCATCCGCGCCGCGGTCGACGGCCTGAGCGAAGAGCAGTGCAATACGCCGTATCGTGAGGGCGGCTGGACCATCCGCCAGGTCATTCATCATCTGGCCGACAGCCACATGGCGGCGTTCGTCCGCACCAAGACCGCGTATACCGAAGACAACCCGGCGGTGAGCCCGCTTCCCTGGGATGCCTGGGCCGCCCTGCCCGACTACAAGGCGCCCCTTTGCACGTCGCTCTCGTTGATCGAGAACGTGCATACCCGGTGGGTGCTGTTCTGGAGCAGCGTGGATGAGAAGGGCCTGGCCAGAACGATGAATCATTCGAAGAACGGCCCGCAGACGCTGGACCACTATCTGCACCTGTATGCGTGGCATGGCAAACATCACACCGCGCACGTGACAAGCCTGCGCCAGCGTAACGGCTGGTGACCCACCGCAAAGTCTGGACCCGTCAGGAGTATGGCGTCCTGGAGGAATCCGGCTTCCTGGAACCGCGGCGCTATGAACTGATCGGGGGAGACTTACTGGATCGCCAGGGGAAGACGCGCGCTCACGTCAACGCGCTGCTGGCACTCCACTCCTGGCTGACCCAGGTCTTCGGCAATCTGTACGTCAATACAGAAGCCCCCATCGACGTGGCGGCCGGCGACAACGCCGTGAATGAGCCCGAGCCGGATCTGATCGTGCTGACGCGGCCCAGTTGGGAGTACTCTTGCAATCCCCTTCCGTCCGATCTGCGATTGGTGATTGAGATTGCCGATTCTTCCCTCGGTCTGGATCTGAAGAGGAAATCCAAACTCTACGCCCGTGCCAGCATCGCCGAGTACTGGGTTGTCGACATCCCCAACCATCGCATCATCGTCCACCGCGAACCTGCGGATGGCCGCTACCTATCGGTCATCGCCTATCTGGAACAGGAAGCCGTCGCGCCACAAGCTGCGCCGGAGGCGTTTTTCGAAGTGCGGCGGGCGTTCCTGCCGCATACTTCCGAAGCCTAGCAGCCGGTAGCGGTACAATCGCCGTAGGGTCCGCCCAATGCCAATCAGCGCTGTCGAACCGCTCTACGAAAACTTCCCGATCGAGTTTCGCCGCAAACTCTGGACCCGCCAGGAGTGCGCCGCCATGGAGGACGCAGGTCTCCTCGATCCCGGCCGCTACGAATTGGTCGGGGGAGAATTGCTGGAGCGAATGGGAAAGAAGCGGCCGCACGTAATCACCCTCAGCAGGATCCTACAGTGGCTAACCCACATCTTTGGCGAAGACTACGTGAATCCGGAAGCGCCGATTGACTTGTCCGCCCAGGACAACGCAATCAACGAGCCTGAACCCGATATCATCGTCCTTCGCAGGCCGATGACCGAATACCTGCAAGGCAACGTGCCATCCATGGACTTGCGGTTAGTGGTAGAAGTATCCGACACAACGCTCCTTACAGACCGGAAAACGAAAGCCGCCCTCTACGCCCGGGCCGGCATCAGCGAGTACTGGGTCGCCGACATCCCCGACCGGCGCCTCATCGTGCACCGTCAGCCGTCAGGAAGCAGATACGAGTCCGTTGTCGCCTACCTGGAGAACGAATCGGTGTCCCCGCTAGCTGCGCCAGAAGCCCTCTTCGAAGTGCGGCGCGCGTTCCCGCCGCAAACTCCCGAAGCCTAGCGGCTGGTAGCGGTACAATCGCCGTAGGGTCCGCCCTATGCCCATCAGCGCTGTCGAACCGCTCTACGAAAGCTTCCCGATCGAGTTTCGCCGCAAACTCTGGACCCGCGACGAGTGCGCCGCCATGGAGGAAGCAGGTCTCCTGGAGCCCGGCCGCTACGAATTGGTCGGGGGAGAGTTGCTGGAGCATACGGGAAAAAAGCGGCCGCACTCGATAGCCCTCAACACGATCCAATACTGGCTTGCGGATTTGTTCGGCCGGGCCTATGTGCAATCCGAAATGCCGATTGACGTCTCCGCCCCAGATAACCCGATCAATGAGCCCGAGCCGGACATTATGGTTCTGCGGCGGCCGATGACCGGCTACAGCGAGGGCAACATCCCGCCCACGGAATTGCAGTTGTTAGTGGAAGTGTCCGATTCAACCCTGCTGTTCGACCTGAAAACCAAAGCATCCCTCTATTCCCGCGCGGAAATCCCGGAGTATTGGGTCGTCGACGTCCAGAATCGGCGCCTCATCGTGCACCGTCAACCGTTCGGAAGCCGTTACCTATCCGTCGTCGCCTACCTGGAACACGAATCCGTAGCCCCGCTAGCCGCACCCGAAGCCCTCTTCGAAGTACGGAGCGCGCTCCTGCCGCAAACTCCCGAAGCCTAGTGCCCGTGTGACGCCGCTGCCGGAGCCTGGATCACCGGAGGCTTCACGCCCGCCGGTATCTGCACCAGCATGTTTTCCTTGCGCATCACCAGCGTCGCCGTGTTGTAGCTGGCGTTCTCGAAGCTATGCCCATGCGTGATCGCATCCGTCGGGCAAGCCTCCACGCAATACCCGCAGAAAATGCACCGCGTGTAGTCGATGTTGTAAACCTCGGCATACCGCTCGCCGCCAGAGATCCGCACCTGCTCCGTATTCTCCGCCGCCTCGATATAAATGCAGTCGGAAGGACACGCCGCCGCGCACAGGAAGCACGCCACGCACTTCTCCATGCCGTTCTCGTCGCGCTGCAGTTCATGCCCACCGCGATACCGCTCCTGCATCAGCGCCGGACCGTCGGGATAATCTTCCGTGATCGTCGGCTGCAGCATCTCGCGGAACGTGATGCCCATGCCCTTGGCAACCGCAACCGCACCACCCAGAATGTCCTGAATCTTCGCCATTATCTCCTCGTCAACCACCTGATGTCGCCATCCGACCGGAGGCGCTAATTTCGCGATCCTCAACCCGGCCGGAACACCGGTACCTGCTCGCCCGGCTTGAACAACGCGCGTTCGGCCCGCTGCGCCAGGGCCTCCATGTCGGCCTTCGACCAACTTTCCCACGCATGGGCGATTCGCCCGTCCAGGTGCACTTCAAACAGCGAAGGCACCGTCGAAATCCCATACCGGTTACTCACTGGGTAACCCGCCGCGGACTCGTCCAACAGGACCGGAAACGTCAACCCGTGGCGCTTCCAGAAATCCCGCGTTGCCTTGGCGTTATCCTGCGAAATCGCCACTACCCGCAGCTTGCCACCCTGCAATCGCTCCAGAAACGGCAGCGTCAACTGGCATACCGGGCACGTGCTTTTGTAGAAGACCAACAGCACCGGGCCACCGGCAATCCAATCCGGCAGGCTGTGCTCCACGCCATCCACGTCAGGCAAGCGGAACTCCGGTGCCACCGCACCTGCCGCCAACATTTGCCTTCCGCGCCCAGCCATATCCCCTAGTCTACCAACTACTCCTCGCCGCCTTCCTTCCCTTCCTGCTCTTTGACGAAGCTCAGGATGTCGAACCGCTTGATCTCGCGGTTGGGAAAGAAGCTGCTCACCGCCTGCTGCTCGTCGTTGAATACTTCGAACACGGTCGTCAGCTTCGTCAACACCAGCAGTTCGATGTTCCGCTTACTGAGGTTCAGCAGCTTCACCAGCCCGCTTTCCTTCTTCGCCGCCGACAAACACACCACCATCGACCCCAACCCCGTCGAATCGATGTACTCCACCCCAGCCAGGTTCAGCAGCAGCATCTTGTGACCGGCTGCCGCCAGCCCCTTGATGCGCTCGCGAAGCGCGTTCACGCCCTCGCCCACCACCAACCGGCCCTTCAAATCAAGGACTGTCACGCCCTCGCGGTCGCGCTGTGTAATTTCAAGATCCATGGAGAAAGCGCTATTGTACTCGATTAGCAACTATGCCGGCCAAACTTTACATCGCCATACCCAGACTTCTGTCGAACGACGTGCAGGCTGCCGCCGATTGGTACGTCCATAACCTTGGCTTCACCGCCGCCTTCTTCTACCCACCTACCGGCACTCCCGAATACGCCGGCCTCCGCCGCGACAACATCGAACTCCACCTCACCCACGCCATCGTCGATCCCAAGAAGAACGACACCATGGTCTACATCCGCGTGGAAGGCATCGAAGAGCTGTACGAACAGGCGCGCGTGAACGGCGTTGTCCACCCCAATGGCCACCTGGAACGCAAGTCCTGGCGGCAACTCGAGTTCGCCGTCCTTGACCCCAACGGCAATCTGCTGACGTATGGCCAGCAGCTCTGATCAGCCCTTATACGCGCGGTACGCCTCGTCCAGAATCTCCACCACATGCGCCACACGCTGCCCCTTGCCATGCTGCGCCACGCCGGCCCGCAACTGGATCATGCAGCCGGTATTCGCCGTCGCAATCACCTCGGCCGGCACGGTGTTCGCCATCTCCATCTTGCGCTCCAGAATCTGCATCGACATCTCGTTGTTGATGACGTTGTAGATGCCCGCGCTCCCGCAGCACACATCGGCCAGCGGCATCTCCTTGAACGTCACCCCCGGCACTGCCCGCAACAACTTCCGCGGCGCCGCCTTGATCTTCTGCCCATGCGCCAAATGACACGAATCCTGGTACGTCACCGTCGCCTTCACCGGCCCCATATTGGGATTCAACTCAATGCCCGCCAGGAACTCGTTGATATCCTTCACCAGCTTCGAAAACTTCACTGACCGCTCGGCATACGCCGGCTCCTGTTCGAACAGATCGTGATACTCCTTCAACGTCGACCCGCACCCGGCCGAATTCGTCAGAATCGCATCGAAGCCGCCATCCACCAGCGCATCGATATTGGTGCGCGCCAGCCGCCGCGCATCGCTGCGAATCCCCGCATGTAAGTGCAGCGCCCCGCAACACGTCTGGTTCTCCGGCACATGCACTTCACACCCGTTTTTTTGCAGCACGCGCACGGTCGCTTCATTCAATCGCGCGAAGCTTACGTTCGCGATGCAGCCCCCCAGCATCGCCACCTTGTACCGCTTCTGCCCCTCGGCCGGAAAAACCTTGCCATAGGCATTGAAGAAGGTCGGAAACTCCGCCGGGGGCGATAGCTTCTCCGCCTTACCCATCGCGCCCATGGCGTTCAGCAGTCCGCTGGCGCGCACCAGCTTTTGGATCCCCAGATTCTGATACACCCACAGGCCCGCCGCCGCCGCCTTCAACAGCCCGCGCGACGGCAGCAGCGTTCCGAACACGAAGCTGCGCAGGGTCCGCGTCAGAAACGGCCGCTCGATCCTGTTCTCAATGTCCGCCCGCGCCGCCTCAATCAGCCGCCCGTATTGCACGCCCGAAGGGCAGGCCGTCTCACAACCGCGGCAGGCCAGACACAGGTCCATGTGCTCCAGATAGGACTCGCTGATCGGAGCCCCCTGCTGCACCTGCACCATCTGGTAGACGCGCCCACGCGGCGAATCCATCTCGATCCCCAGCACGCGATAGGTCGGGCACGAGTTCAAACACAGCCCGCAATGCACGCAGCGGTCGAGATCCTTCTGCTGCGGCTTATCGATGTCCACCGGCCGCGACGACGGATGAATCGGCAATTCAGATACGGCCATGCAGACGCCCCCTGTTCAACATATGCCCCGGATCGAACATCGCCTTGATCCGTTGCATGATCGGAAATCCCGAATCCACCTTCGGCCACAGATCCGCCCCGTCGACCGGCGTCGATGGCACATACTCCACCACCGCGCGGCCTAAGCTTAACGCCCCGCCCGCCTGCGCCAGCGAATCCAGATGAACGTACATCACGCCATTCGCCGCCCGCGCCAGCACCGCTCCCGGAGCCTTCTCCATCGCCGCGCCCAACTCCGTCAACGTCGCCGACACACGCACCACACAGCCTTCCGGCTTATCTCCCAGCCAACTCGAGGTGAACTCCCGCACGCCGTTCCAGAAGCTCTCCGCGGCCTCGCCTTCCAACACCTGCGCGCCCGGCAGCGCCTTCCCAAATCGGCCCAGCACGCCTTTGTTCCCCTGCGCCTCCACCGCCGCCAGCCAACCCGGCTGCCCCAGCCGCGTCGCCGCCGCCGGATTCAACAGGTCGAACGCCACCGGCTGCATCACGCCGCGCAGCAGCTCATCGCGTACCGCCAGCGCCGCCGCCGCCGTTGCGAACGACTGCAGAAACGTCCGCGACCCCGCAGGCTTCGGAATCAGCTTGAAGTTGACCCGCGCCATCACCCCTAACGTGCCGTAACTGCCGATCAGCAGCTTCGCCATGTCCAGCCCCGCCACGTTCTTCACCACCATCCCGCCCGATTGCACCAGCTTGCCTTCCATCGTCGCAAACTGCATGCCGATCACCAGGTCGCGAGCCGTTCCAAACCAGCGCCGCCGCGGCCCGCTCGTGTTCGCCGCCACCACGCCGCCAACCGTCGCCGACGCCGCGAACGGCGGATCGAGCGGCACCATGTACCCATCCTTCGCCAGCATCTGGGAGAACTGCGCGTAGGGCATCCCCGCCCCCACGCTGCACGTTAAGTCGCGCGGCTCATACTCGTTGATGCCGTTCAAACCGGCGGTCTGAATCGTGATCTCCGGCGCGGCGCCCCAGCCCCCCGCCCGCTTCTTGCTGCCGTTTCCCTCCACCGCGATCGGCACATGGCGCGACGCGGCTTCCCGCAGCATCGCGGCCAGTTCGGCGGAGCTTGCCGGCTTCCAGGTTTCCATGCGAACCCACTATCTTCTCACAGGTGGGGGAGCGGCCCAGGATCTACGAAGATTTTCGTTGACAACTACGAATGGCTTCGTATATTGTCGACTCATGGCCTCCAAGCCCAAGCCTACCGGCGCCGAACTCACCATCCTCCAGATCCTCTGGCGGCGCGGCCCCTCTACCGTCCGCGATATCCATAACGACTGGGATCAAGAGAACCCTGTCGGCTATACCACCGTGTTGAAGCTGCTGCAGATCATGACGGACAAAGGTCTTGTGGAACGCGACGAGACCGCTCGCGCGCACGTCTACAAAGCCACGTCCGATCGCGAGCAGACCCAGAGCCACCTCGTCCGCGACTTGGTCGACCGCGTCTTCGGAGGCTCGGCCGCCCAACTGGTCCTGCGCGCGCTGAGCGAACGCAAAGCCAGCGCCAGGGAGATCGCCGAAATCCGCGACATGCTCGACACCTTCGAGAAAGGAAAGCGCAAATGAATTATCTGGCCAACGTCGTAGATCTGGAAGCGGCGGCGCGCAGCCTGCTGCACTTTCTGTGGCAGGGAACGCTGCTGGCAGGCGTTGCGTTCGCGTTCCGCCGTCAGGCGGACCCGCGGCGGCGCTATCTTGCCAACTGCCTGTTGCTGGCGCTGATGGCCGCCTCGCCTGTCGTTACCTATTCCGCGCTTAGCAACGGCCCACGGGCGGCGGCGATAATCGTCGGCGGATCGGGCCCGGGACGCGCCCTGCCGGCGCAAGCTGTGCCTACAGCACCAGCGGCGTGGTTCGAACCAGTCGTGCTCCTCTGGCTGGCGGGCGTCTGTCTATTCGCCCTGCGCGCCGCGGGCGGCTGGCTCCTCGCGCTTTACCAACTCCGCCGTGGCCGCCGGCCCGTTCCACATTCCATCCGCGCCAGCGTCTGCCGTATCGCTCAGGCCTTGGCCGTAAGAGCGCCCATCCGCATCTTCCAATCCGCCACCGCAACCGTACCCACCGTCTTCGGCATCTTCCGTCCGATGCTCGTGCTGCCCACCGCCATCGTCACCGGCATGCCCGCCAATCAACTCGACGCCATCCTCGCGCACGAACTCGCCCACATCGCCCGCCATGATTTCCTGATCAACTGCCTGCAGACATTAGTCGAGATTGCACTCTTCTATCACCCGGCCGTATGGTGGCTCTCGAACACCATCCGCCACGACCGCGAACTGTGCTGCGATGCTATCGCCGCGCGCCTCTGTGGCGACCCGGTCACCTACTCGCACGCCCTGCTCGCTCTGGAAACCACACGGCACGACTTCGCTCTAGCCGCCACAGGAGGTAACTTGAAAGCCCGTATCCAACACCTGCTCCGCCCACAGGAGCCCGCATCGACACCCGCGCCGCCGCTTGTCGGCATCCTTGCCCTCACGGTGATCGCCGCCGCGATCACCATCCACGCACAACCGCCAACCGCATATGACCGCTGGCTCAACGAAGACGCCGTCTATCTCATCGCCCCCGAGGAACGCGCCGCCTTCGAACGACTGCGCACCGATGAGGAACGCAATGAGTTCATCCGCCAATTCTGGCTCCGCCGCGACCCCACACCCGGCACCGAACGCAACGAAAAGAAGGAAGAACACTACCGCCGAATCGCCTGGGCGAACAAACGTCTCGGCGACACGCGCCCTGGCTGGCAGACCGACCGCGGCCGCGTCTACATCGTCACCGGCCCGCCCGACGAGATCGAAGCACACCCGCGCGACCTTCGCGAAGCGTGGCGCTACCACAATGGCAGCCAGTACGAATTCCTTGGCGAGCAGTACAAGCTCATCGGCCAGATCCCAGCCGGCTCCAACGCTGCCAACGTCCGTGCCGATAAGCGCATCCTGCAACGCGCAAATGCAGAATTGCTTCCGGAACCGCGCCGTGCGCAGTTTCGCCAACGCCTGGAACCCTTCGTCGGTAAGCCGTTCTCCAACGCTCTGATGAACGAGATCCGCGCCGCCCTTCACGACCTCGATCAACACGACATTGCTCAGCGCTGGGGGTTTGACCCCACTACCGGCAACGGCACGCTCGATCTCTACATCGGATCGATCAAGCAATGATGCCACGGGCGCGCGGACCAAGTCAGGCCGGCACCGCGCGCACCACACGCATGACGTTGCCCGTCACGACGGGCAACCTCGTCCGCGACTTGGTCGACCGCGTCTTCGGAGGCTCCGCCGCGCAATTGGTCCTGCGCGCGCTGAGTGAACGCAAAGCCAGCGCCAGGGAGATCGCCGAAATCCGCGACATCCTCGACACCTTCGAGAAAGGAAAGCGCAAATGAACTATCTGGCCAACGTTGTAGATCTCGAAGCGGCGGCGCGCAGCCTGCTGCACTTTCTGTGGCAGGGAACGCTGCTGGCAGGCGTTGCGTTCGCGTTCCTCCGTCAGCCGGACCCGCGGCGCCGCTATGTTGCCAACTGCCTGTTGCTGGCGCTGATGGCCGTCGCGCCTGTCGTTACTTACTTCGCGCTGAGTGATGGCCCACGGGCGGCGGCGATCGTTATAGGCGCCTCGGGGGGCGGCGGCGCCCAGCTTAGCCAAGCTGTGCCAACGGCGCCCGCAGCGTGGTTCGAACCAGTCGTGCTCCTCTGGCTGGCGGGCGTCTTTCTATTCGCCGTGCGCGCCGCGGGCGGCTGGCTGTGGGCGCTGCACCAACTTCGGCGTGGCCGCCAACCCGCCCCAGACGCCATCCGCGCCAGCGTCCACCGCATCTCCCAAGCACTAGTCGTTAGAACGCCCATCCGCGTCTTCCAATCCGCCACCGCAACCGTACCCACCGTCTTCGGCATCTTCCGTCCGATGCTCGTGCTGCCCACCGCCATCGTCACCGGCATGCCCGCCAATCAACTCGACGCCATCCTCGCGCACGAACTCGCCCACATCGCCCGCCATGATTTCCTGATCAACTGCCTGCAGACATTAGTCGAGATTGCACTCTTCTATCACCCGGCCGTATGGTGGCTCTCGAACACCATCCGCCACGACCGCGAACTGTGCTGCGATGCTATCGCCGCGCGCCTCTGTGGCGACCCGGTCACCTACTCGCACGCCCTACTCGCTCTTGAAACCACACGACGCGACTTCGTTCTAGCCGCCACAGGAGGTAACTTGAAAGCCCGTATCCAACACCTGCTCCGCCCGCAGGAGCCCGCATCGACACCCGCGCCGCCGCTGATCGGCATCCTTGCCCTCACGGTGATCGCCGCCGCGATCAGCGTCAACGCCCAACAGCAACTAACGCCCTACGAACGCTGGCTCAGTGATGATGTTGTGTATATCATCGCCCCGGAGGAGCGCACGGCATTCCTACGCCTCAGTAGCGAAGACGAGCGCAACGAATTCATCCGCCAATTCTGGCTCCGCCGCGACCCCACACCCGGCACCGAACGCAATGAGGCCAAGGAAGAGCACTACCGCCGCATCGCCGTGGCTAATCAGCGCTTCGGTGATTCCCGGCCCGGCTGGAGCACTTCCCGAGGGCGTCTCTACATACAGCACGGCCCACCCGATGAGATCGAGTCCCACCCTTCAGAAATCCGCGAAGCATGGCGTTATCGCGGCTTCGCCGATTTTTCTTTCACCGGACCGAAAATGGAACTCGTTCGGTTCCTTACCGCCATCCATCTTGATGCCATACCGCAACCCAAACAGGGTGAGCTGCATCAACTGCTTGCACCCTTCGTCGGAAAACCCTTCACTGAGGAAGTCAGGTCAACTATCGGAGACATGGTGCGCCGGTCGTATCCGGATGCCGAGTACTGGTGGAAAATCGAGCGTGCCACCGGCGACGAATCGCTAGCGCTCTATCCGACGCGACCCAAGCCCTGATCTTCCGAACTGTGGTACAAGACTTATTCGAGATTCGAGAGGACGACGACGGCGAGTACCACCACCCGATCACCGCCTGGAAATCCACTAAACAGGAAGAGGACGCCTATGCCCGGCAAATCTAAAAACCCGCCTTCTACCGAAGAAATAGCCGAAATGGCGACGCGGGGAGAAGACGTGTCCCGTTACTTCACCAACGAGTTCACCGTCGTGAGACCGGTGCGCCGAGTCAACGTGGATCTAACTCCAGGCATGCTGCGCGAACTTGACGAAAGGGCCGCACGCCTGAACATTAGCCGCCAAGCCGTCATCAAGACCCTTCTCCGTCAGGCGCTGGACCAAAGCCCCAAACGGCGCGCGGGGTGACTCCCCCATCAACCAACAATCTCCCGGATCACCTCACCATGCAAATCGGTCAGTCTCCGGTCGATCCCGCTATGCCGGTACGGCAACCGCGTAGGATCGGGCCCCCATAAATGCAGCAGCGTGGCGTGCAGGTCATAGCGCTACAGCGGCTTCTGTGACACGCATGACATTCCCCCCCAGCACCTTCTGAATCTCGGTGTCCTTGATACCGCGCTGCACCATCCCTACCGTGAACAGGGGCCAGTTGGTCCACGCAAGACTCTGGTGCGATGGGCCATCCATGGCGCCCTCGGGCCGCAGGGCTTCGTAGCGGGGACGCGATTTGGGGCGCGGCCCCGCCTTCTTCCATTCGGCATTGGCGCCCACCGGGATATAGGCAAGGTCCGTACCGATCGCGACATGCCGGGCACCGAATCGCTTGATCAGATACTCGATGTGATCCAGCATCGCGTTGAGGTCGCCGCCCTTGCCCAGAAAGGCGCCCACGCTGTAAACCCCAACATAGCCGCCCGAATCCACAATCGCCTGGATAACCTCGTCGGGCTTCGAACGGACATGGCGATGCACGCCGGCCGCGCCGCTATGGCTGGCGACAACCGGCTTCGAAGAGGCCTTGGCCGCCTCCAGGCTGGTGCGCCAACCCGAGTGCGCCACATCCACCAACACGCCGGTGCGATTCATCTCAGCAATGGCGGCGCGGCCGAGGTCGCTGAGGCCGGCGTTCGCAGGCTCCGCACAGCCGTCGCCCAACAGGTTGCGGCGGTTGTAGGTGAGGTGCATCATGCGGATGCCCAGTTGGAAGAAGATGCGGATGAAGGCGAGTTCCTCGGCAACGTTGTTGTAAGTCTGGGCGAGCGGCACCCCATTGCCGGACATGTACAGACAGTGGCGGCCGGCCTTCTTGGCGGCCTCGATATCTTCGGGGAAGGCCGCGCGAGAGACGCGATCGCGCATCTTATCCGTCAGCCAGGTAAAGTAGGCAAGGCGTTTCAGCAGACGCTGCGGATCGCTGGACTCTTCCCCGGCATTCTGGAAGACGCAGGTGACCCCGGAGGCTTTCCACGCGTCCAGATACTCGGCCCGTTGCGCGGTATCGGTAGCGGCGCGGGCGAGCAGCATCTCGGTGTTGAGGTCGTCGAGTTCCGCGGCACCGGCACCGGCGTCGATGGCTTGCTTCATGATGTCGCCGCTGATGAGCGAACGCGGCGAGAAACCATAGGATTCCACCACCAGCGATTGCGCATGCAGTTCCAGCCCGTGTTCCAGATCCTTGCGCGAGGGCTTCAACAGAGCGATGGCCGCCTCGCGATCCGCTTTAATCTTGGGATTGGTGAGTTCGGGCTGTAGCAGAGCGGCGAAGGAAGAGGATAGGAACCAGCGGCGCGAGAACATGCCCGATTGTAGAATAAGGGAATGAGCGCTCTGGCGACGCCTCGGTTGACGGTGAAGGAATACCTGGAACTGGACCGGGCCGCGGAACTGAAGAGCGAGTACCACGATGGGGAAGTCTTCCCTATAGCAGCCGTTTCGTTCCGGCATGGAAGGCTGGCTGTTCGCGCCGGCCGGATCCTGGATACGCAGTTGTCCAAGAATTCATGCGAGATAGCGTCATCACCGGTACGGGTCAGGGTATCGGCAACCCAGTATGTGTATCCCGATCTTGTCGTCGTGTGCGGCAAGCCCCAGTTCACCGATGAGCATGTGGACACAATCACGAATCCCAAAGTTATTGTTGAGGTACTGTCGCCATCAACGGCCGACTATGACCAGGGCGGAAAGTTCGAGTTGTACCAGCAGTTGGGAACTTTTGAGGAGTACATGCTGGTTTCTCAGGATCAGGTCAAGGTGAAAGTATTTCGCAAGCAGTCGAGCACCATGTGGACGATGGAGACATTCACCGGCGCAGAGGCGATCATAAGGTTGGACTCCTTACCGGTGGAGTTTCCGCTATCGGAGTTATACGAGGGCATTCTGGAAGCTTGATATGGCCGGGACGACGGTAACCGATTACCTGGAGTTAGACCGGGCTGCGGAGTGGAAGAGCGAATACCACGACGGGGGCATGATTCCCCTCGCCGCCGTTTCGTTCCAGCACGCTCGACTTGTGGCGCACGCCGCAGCCGCACTATACAACGGCCTGCGGGGAGGTCCCTGCACGGTTGCATGTTTGCCTATCCGGGTCTGCGTCTCTCCGCGTCAATATCTGTATCCCGATCTTGTCGTCGTGTGCGGCAAGCCCCAGTTCACCGATGAGCAGGTGGACACGATCACGAATCCCAAAGTTATTGTGGAGGTACTGTCGCCATCCACGGCCGACTACGACCAGGGCGGAAAGTTCGACTTGTACCGCCAGCTTGCGTCCTTCGAAGAGTATGTCCTCATCTCGCAGGACCGGAGCCGCGTGATGGTGTACCGCAAGCAGTCGAGCACGAAGTGGACGCTCGATATCGTCACGGGCTTCGAAAGCATCGTCAAACTGGACTCCATCCGGGTGGAGTTTCCCCTATCGGAGTTGTACGAGGGCATTCTCGAATAACCGCGCGCCCCTGATTGTAGAATAAGGAGATGAGCGCTCTCGCCTCCCACAAGTTCTCGGTAAAGGAATACCTCGACCTGGATCGCGTGGCGGAACGCAAGAGCGAGTACCACGACGGAGAGTTGTTCCCGCTGGTGGCGGTGACACTGAATCATGCGCGGCTCCATGGACGGGTCTTTCAAGCCCTGGATACGCGCTTAAGAACAGGTGGCTGCTTTGCATCGGTCGCCAATCGCGTACGAGTATCCTCGACGCAGTTTGTCTATCCGGATGTCTCCGTGATTTGCGGACAGCCAGCGTACACCGACGAGCAGATCGATACCATCACGAATCCGAAGCTGATTGTCGAAGTGCTGTCGCCATCGACCGCCGATTACGACAACGGGGGCAAGTTCGAACTGTACCAGCAGTTGGAAACCTTCGAGGAGTACGTGCTGGTTTCACAGGATCAGATCAGGGTGAAGGTCTACCGAAAGCAGTCGAGCACGGTCTGGACGATGGAGATCCTGACCGGACCAGAGGCCATCCTCAAGCTGCACTCCCTCCGGGTCGAGTTCCCGCTATCGGAGTTGTACGAGGGCATTCTCGAATCCTAAATGAAAAGGGCGGCGGAACCACTTGGGTCCCACCGCCCTCATAAGGTAAGCTTACGCGGCTAGCTGCAACACCTCCGCCAATTGCGGGATGCACGCCGCAATCACCTGTTCAATCCGCTCCACCGGAATGAACTCCAGTTCCGCGCGCACGTTCTCCGGCAGATCGCGCAGGTCCTTCATATTCGGCTTCGGCACGATGATGCGCTTCAACCCCGCGCGCCGCGCGGCCAGCACCTTCTCCTTCAATCCGCCGATCGGCAGCACCAGGCCGGTCAGCGTGATCTCCCCGGTCATGGCCGTGTCGCCGCGGGCCGGGCGTCCTGTATAGAGCGACGCCAACGCCACCGCGGTCGTGATACCCGCCGAAGGGCCGTCCTTGGGAACCGCGCCGGCGGGTACGTGGATGTGCACGCCGCACTCCTTGAACTTAGCGGTGTCGATGCCGAACACGCCCGCATGCGACCAGATGTAACTCTGGGCCGCCTTGGCCGATTCCTGCATCACTTCCCCAAGCTGGCCGGTCAGCGTCAGCCCCTTCCCGTCGGGCAGCAGCGTCGCTTCCACATAGAGGACGTCGCCACCGGTCTCGGTCCAGGCCAGGCCCGTGGCCACGCCCGTGTGCAGTTGCTTGCGCATCTGTTCCAGATGGAAAGGCTCTGGGCCCAGCAGGTCGAGCAGGTCTTCCGGCGTAACGGCAATGTTCTCCGCCTGCGATTCGGCGATCTTCAAAGCGATCTTACGGGCAATGCGCCCGATGGTCTGTTCCAGCCGCCGCAAGCCGGCTTCCCGCGTATAGCCGCTGATGAGGGCGGTCAGCCCCTCCGGTGTGAACGTGACCTGTTCCGGGCTGATGCCGGTCTCCTTGAGTTGCCGCGGGATCAGATACTTCTTGGCGATCTCGACCTTTTCCTCTTCGCTGTAGCCGGCCAGCCGGAGGATCTCCATGCGGTCCAGCAGCGGCCGCGGGATAGACTCCAGCGTATTAGCCGTAGCGATGAACATCACTTTCGACAGGTCGAACGGCAAATCGAGATAGTTATCGCGGAACTTGTTGTTCTGTTCCGGATCCAGGATCTCCAGCAGCGCCGCGGCCGGGTCACCCCGATAGTCGCGGCCCAGTTTGTCGACCTCATCGAGCAGGATGACCGGATTCGCGGCGCCGGCGCGCCGCATCGACTGGATGAGACGTCCTGGCATGGCGCCGATGTAGGTGCGGCGATGGCCGCGCAATTCCGCCTCATCATGCAGACCGCCCACCGAAAACCGCTCGAACTTGCGTCCGACGGCGCGGGCGATGGACTGCCCGAGCGAGGTTTTTCCCGTGCCCGGAGGACCGACGAAGCAGAGGATAGGCGCCTTGGCGTTAGGGTTCAGCTTCAGCACGGCCAGGTGCTCAAGAATACGCTGCTTGACGTCCTTAAGATTGTAGTGGTCGTCATCCAGCACTTGGCGGGCATTGGCAATATCGAGGTTGTCCTCGGTCTGCTTGCGCCACGGCAGTTCGATGACGAACTCCAGATAGGTGCGCAGCACGTGGTGCTCGGGCGAGGCGGCGGGCAAACGCTCCAACCGGCGCAGTTCGCGTTCGGCCTCTTTGCGGATCTCGTCCGGCAGGTCGGCCTTGGCGAACTGCTCCTTCAGCAGGTCGACATCAGCCTGTTCCGGATTCTTCTCACCAAGTTCCTGCTGGATGGCGCGCAACTGCTGCCGAAGCAGGTATTCGCGCTGTTCCTTGGTCATCTCCGAGCGGGCTTCGGAAGCGATCTTATTGCGCAGTTCCAGCACCTGCACCTCATACGAGAGATAGGCGTGCATGGTGCGGAGGGCGTCTAAGCGGGTCTGTGCCTCCAGCAGGGCCTGGGCCTTTTGCAGGTCGAGGCTGAGCATGGAAGCCACTAAATACACCAGCCGCATGGGATCTTCCGTGCTCGAAACCAGCCGCTCCAAATCGATCGAAGTCTGGTTCTGGGCCAACTGGATGGCGCGGGCGGCGAGTTCTCCAACCGCGCGGGCGAGAGCCTCGACTTCCGCCCCGGTATCTTCGGGCAGCGCCAGCGAATTAAAGCGTGCCACCGGATACGGGCCGCTGGTATCGACCTTAACGACGACGATGCGTTCCACGCCCAGCGTGAAGATCTCCATGCTCTCTTCGCCCTTGGCGAAGCGGCGGATGATGGCGCGGACGCCAATGGTGTAAAGCTGCTCCTGGGTGGGGTTATCGATTTGGGAGTCGCGTTGGGCAACCAGCACGATCTCCTGGGTCTCGGTCTGGAGCGCGGCTTCCACCGCGGCCAGTGAACTGGGACGGCCGACGGTGAGGGGCATCATCAAGTGCGGGTAAACTACCACGTTCTTGAGAGGCAGTAAGGGCAGCTCGCGGACCTGGATTTCCTGTTCCATTTATTCCTCTAGTTTGTTAGACGCAGTTACGGTGGGAAATGATGCTAGGGAAAGCCGGACCTGGGGGTCCGGCCCGGGTCTGGGGACCCCGCCCCCCCGTCCGCTACACTAAGGCCTCCGCGTGGTGGAAGGCCAGTGTGCCGTTGGGAGTGGCGTCTATGGTTAAAACTTGGCCGTCTTTGACCTCGCCCTTCAACAACAGGCGGGCGAGCGGCGTTTCGACTTCGCGTTGGATCGTGCGCTTCAGTGGGCGGGCGCCAAAGTTCGGATCATAACCGGCGCTGACCAGGTGGCGGCGCGCGGCGGCGGTCAGCTCGATGCTAACCTTACGCTCGGCAAGCCGCTTGCGCAGGCCTTCCAGTTGGATATCGACGATCGACAGCAGGTGCTCCTCGCTCAACGAGTGGAACACCGTGATCTCGTCGATACGATTCAGGAACTCCGGCCGGAAGTGGCGCCGCAACTCCTCCACGACGGCGTCCTTCATACGGTCGTAGCTGATCCCGCCCAGATCGCCGCGATACTCCAGGATCCGGTGCGAGCCGATGTTCGAGGTCATAATCACGATGGTGTTCTTGAAGTCGACCGTCCGCCCCTGGCCGTCGGTCAGCCGGCCGTCGTCCAGCAGTTGCAGCAGCACGTTAAACACATCGTGATGTGCCTTTTCGATCTCATCGAGAAGAAGAACCGAATAGGGACGCCGGCGCACGGCTTCGGTAAGCTGGCCGCCTTCTTCATAACCGACATATCCGGGAGGCGCGCCCAGCAGCCGCGCGACCGTATGTTTCTCCTGGTACTCCGACATGTCGATGCGGATCATGGCGTGTTCGTCGTCGAACAGGAACTCCGCCAGCGCGCGGGCGAGTTCCGTTTTGCCCACACCGGTGGGACCCAGGAAGAGGAAGCTGCCGATCGGCCGCCGCGGGTCCTTCAATCCGCTACGGGCGCGCAACACGGCTTCCGAGACTACCTTTACTGCATCGTCCTGGCCGATCACGCGGCGGTGTAATTCTTCCTCCAGGTGCAGAAGTTTCTGGATCTCGCCTTCCAGCAGGCGCGAAACGGGGACGCCCGTCCAGCGGCTGACCACCTCGGCGATGTCCTCTTCGTCCACCTCCTCTTTAATGAGGCGGCCGGCTCCATCCTGTCCCGCCACGCGCGCTTCTTCGGCCCGCAACTTGTTCTGCAACTCGGTCAGCTTGCCGTACTTGAGTTCGGCGGCTTTGTTGAGGTCGTAGGCGCGCTCGGCCTTTTCAATCTCCGCGCTCAGGGCCTGCAGTTGTTCCTTCAACTCGCGGACCCGCTGCACGGCTTGTTTTTCGGCCTGCCACTGGGCGCTGAGGGCACTGGAGTTTTCCTTCAGGTCGGCGAGCTCTTTTTCCAAACGCGCCAGGCGCTCTTTGCTGGCGGCGTCGGTCTCCTTCTTGAGGGCCTCGCGCTCGATCTCGAGCTGCATGATGCGCCGCTGCACTTCGTCCAGTTCCACCGGCATCGAATCGATCTCCGTCCGCAGCTTGGCAGCCGCTTCGTCCACCAGATCGATCGCCTTGTCTGGCAGGAAGCGATCGGCAATGTAGCGGTTGGAAAGCACGGCGGCTCCCACCAGCGCGGCGTCCTTGATCCGCACGCCATGATGCACCTCGTAGCGTTCGCGAAGGCCGCGCAGGATGGAGATGGTGTCCTCCACCGTGGGCTGATCCACCAACACCGGTTGGAAACGCCGTTCGAGCGCCGCATCCTTCTCTATATGCTTTCTGTACTCGTCCAGCGTCGTGGCGCCAATGCAGTGCAGTTCGCCCCGCGCCAGCATCGGCTTCAGCAGATTGCCCGCGTCCATCGCGCCTTCCGCCTTCCCCGCCCCAACTACCGTGTGAAGTTCGTCAATAAAGAGAACAATCAGCCCTTCGGAGGACTGTACTTCTTTTAGAACCGCTTTGAGGCGCTCTTCAAACTCGCCACGGAACTTGGCGCCGGCAATGAGCGCCCCCATATCCAACGTGACAACCTTCTTATCCTTCAGGCCTTCTGGAACGTCGCCGCGAATGATGCGCTGGGCGAGTCCTTCCACGATCGCGGTCTTCCCGACCCCGGGCTCCCCAATCAGGACCGGGTTGTTCTTGGTTCGCCGCGAGAGCACCTGGATCACGCGGCGGATCTCTTCGTCGCGGCCGATCACCGGGTCCAACTTGCCCTGGGCCGCCATCGCGGTCAGGTCGCGGCCGTACTTCTCCAGCGACTCATAGGTGGCTTCGGGATTCTGCGTCGTAACCCGCTGGTTGCCCCGGACCTGCTGGAGCGCGGTCATCAACTTATCGCGCGTGAGGCCGAACTCCTTGTAGAGTTTACCGGCCAGACCGGAATCGGCGGCCATCGCCAGCAGTACGTGTTCTATCGAAAGGTAGTCATCTTTCAGACGTTTGGCTTCGTCTTCGGCATCGACCATGACTTTGGCAAGCCGGTTGCCCAGATAGATTTGGTCCGCGGCGCCGCTGGGCGAGGAGACCTTCGGAAGCCGCTCGAGTTCCTGGGTCAGCCGGCTGCGAAAGGCGGTGGGATTAATCGCGGCCTTCTGCAGGATGGAAGGGGCGAGACCGCTGTCCTGTTCCAGAAGGGCGGCCAGGAGATGTTCGGACTCGAGATGCTGGGAGGAGAGGCGGCGCGTGATGGATTGGGCGGACCGGAAGGCGTCCTGGAGTTTGTCGGTCATGCGATTGAAGTCCATTGGAATCTCCTGTACCGGATCATATCATATGAGTTTTTTACGATGCAATAAGTTTAGTGCGTTGTTGTCAAATCCTCGCGGACAGCCCATTCGAAAGTACTGGGCGGAAGGCCAAACTATGGTATACAGAAGAACAGAATCCGTCTTGACGGAACGTGTTAAACTTGCTAGGAATCCAGAGGGGTTACAAATTCAAGAAACTGCAACTGTCGGGTTGCGTGTTGCGTCCTACCAGTGGAACAAAAGCGGCAAAGGCTGCCGGAACCGATTGAATTTGTCTGGCATGAGCGGAGCATAGAAGAATGTCGGTGGAACTGATGAACCGAGGATCGGAGACAGCGGGGGGAGCCGAGCAGAACCCGGATCTGCATCTCCAGCGATTGCTGGTGGCGGAGACCGGGAAACCCTGGTATCGATCCCTGATCGAGAACGTAAAGGAAGCGATCAATCCGCCGAAGCTGCCGCCACTGGAATTGACGTCTAAGCCGGTGCAGGTGCGGCCGATCTGGGGACTGACGTCCGGGCAGGAATCGAAGGCCGGGACGTTGTCGCTGATCGTACACGTGGTGGTGATCTCGCTGGCGCTGCTGATCGGCACCAACGAGACCATCCAGCAGAAGGTTAAAGAATCGGTCACTCTCATTGCGCCGGATCTCGCTCCCTATCAGCCGGAGATGCCCAAAAAGCAGCAGGCGATGGGCGGCGGCGGTGGCGGCGGAGACCGTTCGCTAACCCCTCCGAGCAAGGGCAAGCTTCCCAAGGTTGCCCCGAAGCAATTCACGCCGCCGACGGCGGTGGTACGCAACGAAGCCCCGAAGCTGATCATGGAGCCGACGCTGGAGATTCAGCCCGACGCTCCGCTACCGAAAACCAATCTGCCGAACTTTGGCGACCCGCTCGCGAAGATTGGCGGGCCACCCTCGAACGGACCGGGATCGGGCGCGGGCATTGGAACGGGCCGCGGCGGCGGTGTCGGATCGGGCAAGGGTGCCGGATTCGGACCGGGCGAAGGCGGCAACATGGGTGGCGGCGTCTATAAGATCGGCGGCGGGGTTTCCGCTCCGACGCTGGTGTTCAAGGTGGAGCCGGAGTATAGCGAAGAGGCCCGAAAAGCAAAGTTCCAGGGTACGGTGGTGCTGAGCGTGGTGGTGGACGAAAAGGGCCAGCCGCGCGAATTGAAAGTTCTGCGTCCGCTGGGTCTGGGCCTGGACGAAAAGGCAATTGAAGCTGTGATGAAGTGGAAGTTCCGGCCTGGGTTTAAGGACGGGCGTCCGGTAGCCGTGGCGGCGACGATCGAGGTGAATTTCCGGCTTCTGTAGAATTGCTCAGTTTCCCGAGAGAGAGAGAGAGAAACGAGAGGGGCGGTCCAGCGATGGGCCGCCCTTTTTGCGTTCGCATCGCGCGTGTATGGAATCGGCGCGAAGGGGCGGGTAGCATCGCCGCCGGCGGGGTCTTACACGCTACAATCGGTTTCGCGTGGAACCGAGACTACTGCTCATTGACGACGACCGCGCTCTGACGGGAATGTTAGCCGAGTACCTGGCCGCCGAGGGGTTTACCGTAGCCACCGCAGCCGATGGGGAAGAGGGGCACCTCAAGGCCAGCGGCGGCAGCTTCGACCTGGTGGTACTTGACGTAATGCTGCCCCGCCAGGACGGCTTCTCAGTGCTGCGGCAATTGCGGGCACAATCGAACGTTCCGGTCTTGATGTTGTCGGCGCGGGGACAGCATTCCGACCGGATCCAGGGATTGGAGTTCGGAGCCGACGACTACCTGCCGAAGCCATTCGATCCACGCGAGTTGCTGGCGCGGGTGCAGGCCATCCTACGGCGGGCGGCGCCGGGAGTGGCGGCAACATTCCGCGTGGGGGACTTGGAAATTAACCGCGGGACACGGACGGTAAAGCGCGGGGGCGAGGCGGTGGCGTTGACAGCCCTCGAGTTCGACCTGTTGTGCCAGTTGGCGGCGCGGCGCGGCGACGTAATTAGCCGGGAAGCGTTGTACCGGGCAGTGCTGGGCCGGGATTTCGAAGTGTACGACCGGTCGCTGGACAACCATGTGAGCAGCCTAAGGAAGAAGCTGGGGCCGGCGCCGGATGGCGGGCCTCGCATTCGGGCGGTGCGGAACACGGGATATGTCTACAGCGCCACGTAGATTGCCAAAATTGTTTTGGCGCATATTCCTTTGGTATTGGGCGACGACCAGCGCCCTGCTGTTGGTGTTGACGCTATTTGCAGTGTGGCGGGAGCCGGCTGCCATGGGGGGATGGCGCTTTCTGGGCGAGTCGCTTTTAGCGGATTGGGGCCGCAGGATGGCGCAGGCATGGGAGGAGCGGGGCGAGGCCGGGGCGCGGGAGGTGATGAGGCAATACCGGCAGGCGGTGAACCTGCGGGCGGAGTTGTGGTCGGCCGATGGGCGGAGACTGGCGGCGGAAGGCGGCGAGAGCGCTGGACGCGATCTCATGGCCGCGATGCCGGTGGTGACGGGGGCAGGAAGAAGCTATACGCTGCGGACGGAGTTGCCGCCGCGCCGATTTCCAAGGCTGTTCTGGTCGGCTGAGCCGTTGTGGCCCCGGGCCGGTTTGCTGCTGGCAACGGCGGGGCTGATCTGCCTGGGACTAGCACGGGGCTTGATCGCCCCGCTGAGCCAGATTGCGGCGACGGCCCGTCAGTTCGCGGCCGGGCGGCTATCAAGCCGGGTCACGGATGAGCGCACTCTGGAGCGATCGGATGAACTCGGCGAGTTAGGGCGGGAGTTCAATACGATGGCGGCACGCATCGAAGCGATGGTGGAAGGGCGGGAGCGGCTGTTTGCGGATATCTCGCATGAGTTACGGTCGCCCTTGGCGCGGGCGCGGATGGCGTTGGGGTTGCTGGAGCAGCGCCATCCGGCCACCGAAACCCGGCGAATGGAAGCGGAACTGCGGCGCATCGACCGGCTCATCGAAGAGTTATTGGAGTTGTCGCGGGTGCGCACGGCGCCGCTGCGGGAGGCCGGGGCATTTTCGCTTCGGTCGCTGCTGCGGGAAGCCGGGCAGGATGGAGAGTTTGAGGGCAGCGCGTCGGGGCGGCGGGTGAAGGCCGAATTGCCGGATCCCGACGTGACGTTGACCGGGGACCGCGAAATGCTGCGCCGGGCCTTGGAGAACCTGATCCGCAACGCTCTGCGCTTTACCCAACCTGGTACGTGCGTGGAGATCGAGTGCGTGGCCGGGGAAGAGGAAGTTGAGATCGCGGTGGGGGACCGCGGGCCGGGCTTACCGGAAGCCGAGTTGGGAAAGATCTTCGAGCCGTTCTATCGCGTGGACCCGGCAAGGGATCCGGAAGAGGGGTCGGGACTCGGGCTGGCGATCGTACGTGAGACAGTTCTGCGGCACGGCGGCAGTGTGGCGGCGTCAACGCGCGAAGGCGGCGGTCTGCGGGTGGCGTTGCGGCTACCGCGCACGCCGGCAAAACTGTAGATACGATCCGCGCCGCGGACCGCATACTCGGGCCATGAAGTACTCACGCATAATCATGCCGGCGGCGCTCTGGGCGCTGTCGCTGGCCGTTGCACGAGGGGAGAGCCCGGCGTACGCCAAGGATGTAGCGCCCATCATGAGGGCAAAGTGCGAGCGATGCCATCAGCCGAACGACATCGCTCCATTCGGACTGCAGACGTACGAACAGGCTGCCACCTGGGCTGCCGATATCGAGCGGGTAGTCAAGGAAGGGATCATGCCGCCATGGAAGCCTTCGGCGGGTTACGGAGCGTTTCGGGACAACTTCGGTCTGACGGAGGCCGAGCGCGAGACGCTGTTGCAGTGGGTGGCGGCGGGAACGCCGTTAGGGGACCCGGAGTTGCTGCCGCCGCCGCTCGAACCGAGGACGTCGATTTGGGAACTGGGCGAGCCGGATGCGGTGCTACGGCTGCCGAAGTATAGTCCCCCGCGGGGGCCGGACAAGTACCGCTGCTTCTCGCTGCCGCTCAACAACGAGACGACACAGTACCTAAGCGGGGTTCAGTTCGCGCCCGGGGACCGGCGGGTGGTACATCACGTGATTCTGTTCTTGGATGGGAAAGGGGAGAGCGCGGCCATGGGGGGCGAGGACGGGCAGCCGGGGTGGGACTGCTATGGGGGTCCGGGGTTCGGATCGTTCTCGCGGGACGGGAGCGCGCCGCTGAGCGCCGAGACGTTCGGACAAGGAGGCGTTCTGGGGGCGTGGGCACCTGGTAGCAAGGCATTGCGGCAGGATACGGGGCTGGCATTCGCCCTCCCCCCGCAGTCGCGGGTCGTAGTGCAGATTCACTATCACACGGCTGGGCGGTATGCGGAAGACGAAAGCCAGGTGGGCCTCTACTTCACGCCCCGCGAGCAGGTGACGAACCGGCTGATCACCTTGGGGATGGCGAACCGCGGCTTCCTGATACCGCCCGATGAAGCGGATTACCTGGTGAGAGCGGAGCGCACGCTGACAGCCGGGATTACGGGAAAGATCGTGCAGGTGTTTCCGCACCAGCACCAGATCGGGACCAGCATCCGGACGGATCTGGTGGACGCGCAGGGGGAGAGCCGGCCACTGATTCATATCGCGCGGTGGGACTTTAACTGGCAAGGGTTCTACACGTTTGTGGAGCCGGTTCCGCTACGGCGCGGCACGGTGTTGCGGACCGAGTGCCGGTATGACAATTCGGCGGGAAATCCGAATAATCCGTCCTCCCCGCCAGCGCCGGTGGGTTGGGGGGAACAGACCACCGATGAGATGTGCGTATTGGGCTTTACGGTGATTCTGGACAATGAGCGGGCGTTGTTGGGGCCTCTGCCATGACCCGGCGCATGTGGCTGGGTGGGCTGTTGGGAACCCGCCTGGTGTGTGGCGCCGCGGCTTTCCGGCTGCGGCGCCACGATGGGCAGTGGGCGACCATGGAGATGGCGGGAAGGCGGGCGCGGGTAATCGTGTTCTGGTCCGCGAACTGCCCGCGGTGCCTGGAGTTGGTAGGAGCGCTCGAGGAATCCGGGCGGCGATGGCGGGAGCAAGAAGCGGATTTGTGGATCGTCGATGCGAACGACAACGAGACTCTCGCGGACTTGCGGCGGGTGCGCCAGGAATGGGGCATGCGGACCCCGCTGTGGAAGGATGCCGGTGCGTTGGGCGATTACCTGGGGTCCACCATAACGCCAGAGGCGTTCGTGCT
The DNA here is from genome assembly GCA_964385495.1 of uncultured Candidatus Solibacter sp. GTDB lineage: Bacteria > Acidobacteriota > Terriglobia > Bryobacterales > Bryobacteraceae > CADEFT01. The sequence continues at coordinate 40,840 of CAYLPH010000023.1, read as the reverse complement.
GGACGGGCGAGGAGAGGTTCGGTACCAGGGGCAGTTCGACGATGGCAGAAGGGCGGAGGGGGTACGGAGGCAGTTTGTCGAAGAGGCTGTGGCCGCGCTACTGGCGGGGAAGGAGGTAGCGGTCAAGCGGACACGGGCGTTCGGATGCACCCGGAAGCGGAGGAGCGGTTGCTGCTTTCGCGATTTGGAATAGGCCGCCGCGTGGACGGCTGGCCCTGGGGTGACGGGGATCCTGTGAGGGTTGGGCGCAACGATCTATACGGCCTGGAAGGATCGAGTGCATTTCGTGGATGTACTGAGAAGATTGGAGTACGGGGAGCGGCACCTGGTGCATGATGGACGGGACGACGACGCACCAAGTGTATGGAGGGAAGCCGCTGCCGGGTGAGTGCAGGTGGGACTGGCGTTTGGGTTCGGGTTTGAAGTGGTGATGGGGATCAGGCACTCTGTGGGGCGGCCCGGTTTAAGGCTTCCGTCGTCCTATCTCCAGGGTTTGGGGGAAACCGGGGAACTGATCGCCGGCCTTAGGCTGACGGGCATCGAAGCTATAGCGCCACATCTCCAACACGACGGTCTTGGCGGCGATGTCGAAGCGCACGATGCCGTAGCCGGAGCCCTTCTTATGGGCGAGCGTCTCGGGATGGGTGCGGGCGCGGGGCAACAGGTTGCTGCCGCGCTCGGGATTGGCGATGCCGAGCACCGTCATCCGATTGCCGAAGGAGTCGAGGTAGCGGCCATCGGGTTTCTCGGGGTCCGGCCACCACGCGCGCGGGAAGCCGTTGGCGGTCCCCGGGACCAGGAACGCGAGCGGGCCATCGTCCCAATCGTCGATGCCGTGGCGGACAAGAGCGCCCAAATGCTGATCGCCATGGATCATGAGGGGGGCGGCGTCGCGAACGGCAAGGAGCGCGCGGCGGCGGCCGGACTGCGGCCATCCGCCGGAATCCAGGTCTTTGTCGTTAGCGTTGAGGTTCGCGCCGGCGTGCGTGCTGACCTTGCAGAAGATGGTCTGGCTGAGGACGGCCTTGACGGGACGGGAGGCTTCGCTAGCCCATTGGCGGAGAAAAGCTTCCTGGCGGGCGCCCAACATTTCGGCGCCCTTGGCATCGAGGGCTTCGAGGGAGCGGGGTACGCCGTTGGGGAAGGCGGATTCCGGGCCGGTCTTAAATTTGCGGTCTTCTAGGATGGCGAAGCTGACGCCGCCGTAAACGAGTTCGGTGAAGTAGACCGTAATGCCTTGGTCGACGGCGGCCGGATCGACGGGATCGGGAAGATGGGCGCATTGGGTGCGCTGCACGGCGTTGACCCACTCCGGAGTTTGCACGTAGCCGCCGTACACGAAGCCCTTTTCGCGGCCGGGCGGGATCTTGCGTCCGCCCTGTCCCCAGATGTTGCCTTGAAAGACGTCGTGATCGTCGGGAATGACGATGGCGGGCCGATTGCGGAGCAGTTCGCGCCAGGTCCATCCGAACTGCCAGAACTTGCGCAGGTAGTCGAGCATGGCGAGTTCGGCGGGCTCGCGGGCGAAGCCGAAACCGCCGTAGCCTTCATAGATCTGATCGCCGGCGAAGAACAGCAGGTCGGGGTCCTGGACGGTGACATTGGCGGTCAAACGCGGAAGTGGGAAGGCGTAGCCGTTGTCGCACGAGAAGACCCCCAGTTTGAGCGAGCCGTTTGCGGGTTCCGGGCGGATGACGCCTGGCCACTCATAGCGTCGGTTTTGCCAGCGATAGACAACGCGGTAGTCGGCCGGTTTGGACGCGTCCCAGCGGTCCAGGCGGAACGTGGCGGTCCGCGACATGGGATCGATGGGGGCCGATGCCGCGCGCCGCCAGCGGTCGTCGCGGCGGATCTCGAGTTGCGCCTGGTGCGAATCGGCGGCGCCCATGGGCGGAAACAGGGCGGTCAATTTGACGACGCCGCGGCTGAGCGTGTACTGGGTCCAGAGGATTGGGCCGAAGGTCTGCTGGGGTTTGTGGGTCAAGAGCGCGCCGGCGGCCGACCACGCGCGAAACTTCCAGGTTGCCCGTTCGGAGCCTCCGGCCAGCAGGGCGACGTTACCGGTGAGGCGGGCACGCGGGAGCTTGTGGCGCACGGTGACGTCCCCGGAGCGGAGCTCGGCTTCGCCAGCGGCGTCCACCTGGAGGCGCAGGGGGATCTCGCCGGCCATGGAAACGGTTCCGCTGCTCTCGTGTCCATCGAGGACTAGCTTGCCATCGGCGCGGAGGTAGGCATCGATCCACTGGTTTGCGGAAATCAGGGAGTGCCGGTAGTCGTCGAGCAGGCCGCGGGCGCCGAAGCGGAATCCGGCATGGGTGTTGCCGGGACTGGGGGGCGGGCTGATGTTCACGGACAGGGTAAATGATCCGGCGCCGTTCGATTCCACTTGATGGGTGAGTAGATGGAGGGTACGATTCTCTCCGGCGTTGGCCACGACGGCGCCATTTTCCATGCGCCAGTCCGGCAGCGGATTGGCCCAGTATTCCGGGCCGATCCAGATCCGCGATCCGCTCCAGCGGCTGGCAAAGACGGGGGCGGCCGCGGCGGCGGTGGCGACAAAGGTGCGGCGGGAGATTTTCATGATGGATTAGAACTCGTAGCGGAGGGCGAGTTGGAACACCCGCGGCGAACCGGCTCCGGTGATGCGTCCCACGGCGGGGGAGAGAAGATTGGCATTGGGGTTGTTCAGGTTGGTTTTGTTGAGGGCGTTGAACGACTCGGCGCGGAACCGGATGCGCTGCGATTCGGTGATGGGAAAGGTTTTGACGAGGCCGAGATCGATCATCGCTTCCCCGGGCCCTTCCAGGATGTTGCGGCCGCTATTGCCCACTGTGCCAGGGGCGTTCTGCGAGAAGGCGGCGGAGTTGAAGTAGCGTTGTACCAGCTCGCCGCGCGGGCGGGAGGTGTCGAGGCGGGGGTTGCCGATGAGGTCGGGGCGATCCTGGTTAATGCCGGTGGCGGAGTTGTCGCGGCCGCTCACGGGGTTGAACCAGAGGCCGCTCTCGATCGAGACGATGCCATTGAGCTCCCATCCATCAAGGAGGAAGCGGGCTGGGTTTTTGGAGCGGAAGCGGGGCAATGCCCAGATGAAGCTGCCGACGAAGCGATGGTCGATGTTGTTATCCGAGATTGCTTTCTCGCGGCGGAAATCGGCGCCGTCCTGGGGGTTGCCCAGATTGTCGATGTTGCGGGCCCAGGTGTAGCTGGCCATCACGGTGAGGCCGGCGCTGAGGCGGCGGTTGGCGGACAGTTGGAGGGAGTTGTAGGTGTAGTTTCCCTCGGCGCTGGACAGGCCGATGGCGGCGAAGTCGGGGTAAACGCGGCGTTGCTGCAAATTGCCCGGGCGGCCGAACACACCGGGATTGGCCTGGCGGGTGGTTTCGACGTGATTGCCCTTGCTGGCGACATAGGCCGCCGAGAGGATCCAACTGCGCGCGAACTGGCGCTGCACACTGAAGTTCCACTGCTGGATGATGGCGTTGCGGAAGTTCAGGTCCCAACCGCCGGCCGCCACCGGGCGAACGAACTGGAAGGCGGCGCGCTGCTCGCTGGTGGAAGGCGGATCGAAGGGAAAGGGATTGCCGCCAATCGACTGATAGGGATTGGCTAGGCCGCCGGGCACGGGGTTCATGTTGGTGGCTAAGACGAAGCCGGGGCCGCCGCCGCCGATGTTCTGGAGCGAGCGGGCGCCGTAAAAAACGCCGTAGCCGCCGCGGACGCTGGAGCGTCCACTGCCGGTCGGGTCGAGGGCGAAACCGATGCGGGGCGACCAGTTGTTCCAGATGTTGCCAAAGCCGTATTTTTCGGGGACCATGGCGTCCTGGCCCCAATAGACGAGGCCCAGGGGTGCGCGGGGGAAATACTGCGATTGGGCGCCGGGGATGAACATGGCGCCCGTGCCGCGCTTGTCCGGCGGGGGCAGAAAGGGATCCCAGCGGAGGCCGAAGTTAACGGTTAAGCGGCGGTGGATCTTCCAATCGTCCTGGACAAAGGCGCTCAACTCTTTGCCGGTGGGGTAACTCTCGGCGCCGGAACTCTGATTGATGGAGTCGGGGCGTCCGATCATGAAATCGGCCATGGCGTCGCCGGTGATCTGGCCGCGAAAGGCGATGGCGGGGTCGCCCTGGAAGCGCTCGCGGCGGTCGACCTCGTCATAACGCCATTCGAAGCCGAACTTGAGCAGGTGGGAACTGAGGGTGATGGAGGTGTCGTTGCGGACGTGGTAGAAGTAGCGCTGCTGGTAGAGGGGATGGCGGGTGAAGGCCTGCCAGTAGCCGATGACGTTGGTATCGGTAGCGGCGACGGTGTCTTCGCGGTGGGCGCGCACGATACCGGTGCCAAAGTCGCGCCAGCCAACGTTGCCTGGAGTAATGGCGGACTGGTCGCGCTCGATGTTCTGAATGGTGACGGTGAGGGAGTTGACCGCGCGGGGACTCATGATCCAGGTATCGCTGGCGGTGCCGTTCCAGTTTTTATAGGGGATGTTGGCGAGGAGGTTGGGGATGGTGCCGACGGCCTGTTTGGTGGCGTTGTCGTTCCAGAGGAGGCGGAAGCTCAAGCGGTGGGCGGTGTTGAGCTGATGATCAACCTTGGCGACGATTTGATCGTCGTCGTTGGATTGCGCGCTGGCGAAACTCAACTGGCCGTTCTCGCGGTTGGGGAGCGGCACGAAAGTGTCCAGGAACTTGACGGCGGGTTGATAGACGCGGCTGGGGGGAATGATGCCGTTGGGGAAATTGCCGCCGTTCGGATCGCGGACGGCGCGGCCGAGCGCGGAGAAGTCGCCGCGGCGCATGGCTGCGGTGGGAACGATGGCGCTGGTGGTGCCGGGCGCGCTGCGTTCGCGGGTGGCTTGGAAGGAGGCGAAAAAGAAGGTACGGTCGCGGATGATGCGCCCGCCCAGGGTGCCGCCGTATTGATTGCGCTTGAAGGGCGGCACGTCGACGGCAAAGAAGTCGCGGGCGTTGAGCTTTTCGTTGCGGAGGTACTCAAAGGCGCTGCCGTGGAAGGAGTTGGTGCCGGACTTAGTGACAGCGCTGACAAAGACGCCGGCGTTGCGGCCCTTGTCGGCGCCATAGCCATTAGTTTCGATGGAGAACTCCTGAAGGGCGTCGGGATTGGGGAACGGGGCTGGGGTATTGAAGAAGGGGTCGTGGTTGTCCCCGCCATCGAGGGCATAGTTGTTGCCGCGGAAGGCGGAGCCATTGACCGAGACGGTTTCATTCTGCTGTTGGTCACGGCCGCCGCGCCTGCCGACTCCGGGCACGAGCGATTGCAGGGAGACGGGATTGCGGCCATTCAACGGCAGTTCGGCGATGCGCTTGCTGTCGATGACTTCGCCGATGGTACCGGTGCGTGTTTCGACTTGAACGGGCTGTGCCTGGACTTCGATGCGCTCATTGACTTGTCCCACCTGGAGGGCGAAGTCGACCCGGCGATTCTCGCTGACCTGGAGAAGGAGGCCGGTTTGAATGGCCTCCTTGAAGCCGGGCGCGGTGGCATTGACGGAATAGGAGCCGACCGGAAGCTGGACGAAGAGAAAATCGCCCTGGGCGTCGGCGGCGGTTGTTCTGGCGGCGCCTGTTTCCACGTGGGTGGCGGTGAGGGAAGCGCCGGGGACGGAGGCGCCGGTGGAGTCGCGGACGGTCCCGACGATGGTCGCGGCGTTCTGCGCATAGAGGGTGAAGCCCCAGACGTAAAGGAACACCATAGCTTGGCCCATGATTGTTTCGTACGATATCACAGCGCCGTGCGGTTGGCCTGGCGCGGTGCCGCAACAATGGGCCGCCGTTTCTGCGTTTGGCAAACCCACCCCCTGTCGGATTTTGTGGAGCTATATTTTCGGTCAATCAAAACAATTCTCATGTTTTCAAAAGGTTGCCCTCGGGCCCCTTTGCCCAAGGCGTATCGTAGGATCGTGACCTATATGACCGGACGGCATCCCCACCCAGAGCATGTAGGAAAATCCTACAGAATGCCGAGCAAACCAACGCTATGTTGTGGATTGCAAACGACCCCTTCAACTCACCCATGGGGTTACGTCGGCGGTCAACGCAAAGGCGGGCCGGCGCGGACGGTTCGGGTCAGGGGCGCTATCGGGCAACGGCTGCCGTCCCAGCGTTGGTGACAGCCTGCAAGCCCAAGGGCCATGCTGCCAGGGGGAGAGCAGGGGCAGGGGTGACGGGGATCCAAAGAGGGGCGGGCGCAACGACGCCGGGCGGCGGAGTGATCATGATTTGCGCCAACCCTTCTTTGCGGGCAATGAGGCGGACCGAGCCGCTGGAGTCGAGGAAGGTAGCGGAGACTTCGAGGACGGTGGGGTCGGAGGAGCGGAGGGTGATGGGACCGGGCGCGGGCGCGCCGGGCCTTCGTGTGGAGGGCTCGTGGATCACCTGCAGATCGACGGTCCTCCCTACGGGAATGCCAGGGCCCGGCGGAGAAGAGACAGAGATGGAAGGCGGTGCGAAGATGATGCCGATTTGAGTGGTATCGGCGAAGGGGGCCTGGATCGTGATGGTGGCGTCATCCTCGGCGGCAAGGGCGTGGAGGTAGACCGGCGCGCCTGCCTCGACGGTGGCGATAGAGCGAGCGAAGGGCGCGGCCGGGCTCAGGCTAAGGCCGAGTTTGAGGCCGTCGGAGGAAGTCAGCGTGGCGCCCCGCGGGAGATTCATAGACAGGCGATAGAGTTCATCCAGGCGGAGGAGGAGGGAACGCACCGGGGGAGCAAAGGCGGACGGAGCGGGGCGGGTGAACTCGAGGCGGGAGGAGCGGGAGAAGACGAAGCCGGAGCCGGCGGCGGGTTCGGCGATCACCGCGGCATCTGTGGGTTGTGCGGGAGTGAAGGCGACCGGGGCAAGAGGGTTCGCGGCAGAAAGGGTGACGCGGTTGGCGCTGAGCGTGATGGCGCCTTCCGTGCGCAGCGAGACGTCCATCGAGACGCCGGGCCGGAGGGGTTGGCGGCTGATAGCGACGCCGGAGGCTTCGTCGATGGCGTAGGCGCGGATGGCGAGTTGGCCCGGAGAGAGGAAGTCGGGGACGGGCCCCGAGGCAAGCACGTCGACCGGGATCTGGCCGCGCTCGCCTGTATCGAACTGAATGGTCAGGCTGGTTTGGCCGGGCCGGACGCCGTAAACGGAGAAGGAAACGGAGCCGTTGACGGCGCTCGTGGTGAGCTGGGAAGTGCCGGTTGACGAAGACAGGATTTGCAGCAGCGAGGGGTCGCCGACGGTTACAGTAACTGGGCCGCCGAGGTGGCCAAAGGCGACGGAGGCAAGCAGGTCTTTGCCGGCGAAGATACGCCGCGGGAGGTTGCCCAGCGAGGTAGCCGCGGGGGTGGGCAGAGGCCGGACACGTACGGTGAGGGTGGGCGTAAGGACGCGGACGGTGCCGGGTATGGTGTCGACGGTGAGTTCGGCGGTCCCCTCGGCTACGGGGCGAAGGATGAACTGCTCCGAAGCGTCGCCAACGCGGATGGTGTCCCGATTGAGTGCGACGATGTGGGGCGCGGAGTTGCGGATGCGAACGAACAGATCCGGGGCGCCGGGGCGGCGTTGCTGCGCGGTAGTACCGGTGAGCAACTGCGTGCTCAGGACGAAGGTGTTCGGGGGAGCGAGTTCGAGATCGGTGGAGATGAAGTCTGGCGGGCGGGGAGCGCCGGCGCGGAGGATGGGCTCTTCGAGGGTGATGGGGAACGGTACTTCCCCGGGGAATTCGGTGGAGGAGAACAGGACGCGGACCTGGCCGCTGCCATCAAGGGCCTGGAAATAGAGGCGGGTATTGAAGTTGCTTAGGTCGATCGTGGCTTGCGCGGACCCGGGCATAGTGGGGCCGGCGGCGATGAGAAGGCGGGTGGGATCCTCGCTACGGGCGGTGAGGGTGCCGCGGCGGTTGAAAGCCGCGGCGATGGCGAAGATGTCAAGGAAGGCCTGGAAGTCGCGGGCAATGCGGAGCTCGTTGGGCAGGCGCGGGGTGGGCGGGGCGACGGTGAAGGGGAATCCGTCGTCCGCGACGGAAAAGCCATCGGCGCTGAACCGCACGGTGGCTTGGCCTGGCGACTGCGGATAGGCAAGCGGGCTTCCGTTGTTGTGATAGCCAATGCGAAGAACGGACGGATCACTGGAGGTCCAGCGGAACAGCGGCGGCGTGATGTCGCCGCGAAGGGCAAGGGAATGACCCAGGGCGTTGCCGGTGGCAGGGTCGACGGCGTGGTACCAGGCAGAGAGGCGGACAGGCGCGGCTGAGGTGGACAAGAGAGAGGGTGTATAACCGGCGCTAAAGAAAGCGCCGGGGTAGAGGCGGACGCGGATGGTCTTGGGGAGCATCTCTGGAGCGGAGGCGATGATATCGACTTCGCCGGAATCGCTCAGGGCTTCGAGGACAACGCCATTGCCGGAAACGGCGGCCTCGCCCGGCGGGAACCCGGAGGCACGGAGGCGAACACGGGAAGCGTCGGAAGAACGGTAGGTGACGACGCGGGAGGCGGTGCGGGCGGGAACCTGTAGCAGTTCCAGGGCACCGTCCTTGGCGAGGACAACGGAGGAGGGGCCGAGGAGATAGCCGGGGCTGACGTCGGCGACGAAGCCCTCGGGAGCGTCGTTGCGGGGCCGCAGGGGTAACAGAACGGGAAGGCTGGAGGAGTTGGTAGAGCCGCCGAACCGGGCGAAGCCGGTCGGCAGCGCGAAGGCCGCGCGAATGCGATCGTCGCCGGCGCCGCCATAGTAGCTCAGTTGGCGAATGGCGCCTTCGGCGTCGAGGAAGGCGAAGAAGCCGTCCTCCCCGCCGTTGGCAGAAGGCTGGAGGGCCTCGATTGTAGGCAGATCCGTGCTGCGCGTGCCGCCTCCTACATAGACGTCGCCGGCGGGGTTCTGGGCGACGGCCCAGGCGGCATCGTCGCCGGAGCCTCCGAGGTAACGGGTCCAGAGCAGGGTTCGGTTGGGAACGTGCCAAAGGGCGGCGAAGGCGTCGCGGGCGCCGGCGTGAGTGGTGGGTCCGGAGGAAAGGCCGGGCGAGGTGGTGTGGCCGGCGAGAGCCAGCGTGAGCGGAGATTCGCGGAAGGTGAAGGGGTGCCGCGGGTCCGGCGCGCCGGCGAGGGAGGTGATGGCATCTTCGCCCGAGCCGCCGACCCGGTACAGCAGCGGGGGGAGCGTCGCGCCCGTAGCCGTGTATTGGAGTTCGGCGAGCAAGCCATCGGAGGCCCCCTGGAGGGTGCCGTTCTGGAAGGCGAGGCCGGTGGAGCGGGTTTCGCCGGCGAGGAAGACGCGGCCGCTGTAGTTGCCGATGGCGTAGATCGCATCGTCGCCGCTGCCGCCCAGGTAGCTGAGGAAACCGCCGCGAGACCAATAGAAGCCGTCGCGGCCTCCGCCGGGAGTGGATTGCCAGCTCACGCCCTCGCGCACGGGGAGGTCCGGACTGTCCGTGGAGCCCGCGACGCTGCTTCCGGAGTAGTCCATGGCATGGATGCGGTCTTCGCCAGAGCCCCCGATGTATTCGGAGGACAGAGGCCCCGAGGGAGCGGAACGGGAACTGAGGGTGGCCAGGAAGCCATCGCTGGCGCCGCCGTGGTAGAAGGAGCTTGCGGGAGAGGTATTGGTCGGCAGGTCGCGCGAGGTGGTGGTGCCGGCAATAGTGAACTGAAAGTTCTGCGAGGGCGCGGCGGCTACCAGTTCCTCGTCGCCCGAGCCACCGAAAACGACGCAGCCGAGCGGGAGGACGGCCGTACTGACGGGCGGGGCGAAGGTACAGAGGAAGACGTCCTGGTTGCGGCGGAGAGCGGGGTTGCCCGGGAAGCCAAGGGAACGGGTATTACCGGCGGCCCAGCCATCGCCAACGGCGGTGATCTCATCAAGACCTTCGCCGCCGAGGTAGGAGGCGAACTCGATGACCGGGTCGATGATCAGCGGCAGGCGATGGTCGTAGGCGGCGGCGCGGAGGCGGTATTGGCCGGGGGCGGTTTGCTCGAAGCGGCCCGCGATGGTCGTGCCGGCCTGATAGAGACGGGGTGGGTGCTGGGTCCAGTTGCCCGCGGTGATCGAGCCGTCTTTCCGAAGCCGGGAATTTGGGATCTGGAGGGTGATGCGGCGGAGGTCGGCGTGGGGTGCGGCGATGAGGTCGTATTCCAGTTGGTTGCCGGCGGCGTAGACAGCGACATCAATGCCGGGCCAGGCGTTCTTCCAAAGGACACGTTCATAGCGGGGAGCGCCCCGGATCCACTGGGAGGGGTCGCGGCCAATCAGGTAGGTGGCGGTGTCGATGGCGGGGCCGGCCGGTTGCCAATCGGCGGGGGCGGTGTTGGGAAAGGTGAGGGTGATGGATGGGCCGCCGGCGGGATCGAAGACGAGGCCGCCGCGGGTGAGGTAGACGAACTGATTGCGGGCGCGGGCGATGAATTGGACTTGGGAATCGGCCTGGCCGCGATTGGCTTCCAGGCGAACAGCGGGTAGGCCGGCGGCGGTCAGGAGAGTGGGGAATAGCAGGCAATACCGCAGGGAGCGGAACATTCGAGACTTAGGATAGCGAGTTTTGCGGTAAATGGGTGCTTTATGTGCTTTATGGGCGGAGCTGGGAGATCAGCCATTCTTCGAGAGTGCCCCGCGGTTGCATGGCGTCGATGAGTTGGTTGCGCGCGTTGATAGGCTCTTCCGTACGAATGGGGATGTTGAGGACCTTCAGAACATCGGGGATATCCCCAGCGGCGAGCAGGTCGGGGACAATCACGTGGGCCGGGAGATAGGCGAACGGGGCGTCGTAGAGGGAGAGGTACGAGGCAAGGGTGCGGCGGGTGGCGATGGCGCGGATGTCCGGCTCGTAGAGGGCGGTCAATATGGCCAGGATACCGCCGAGCGGATCGGCTTCGTGCTGGGGATCCGGCCCGATTTGCCATCCCGGGGATTCGTCTAGGCGGAGGTTGGCCGGGTTAAGAGGTGCGTTGGAGTCGCCCCATAGCGCGATGCGGGAGGCGTCGATATCGGGGCGCGTGCGGAGGTAGGCGAGGATGGTGCGGACGTCTTTGATGCGGCGGCCGAGGAGGCTGCCGCCGAGCATGAGTTCGGTGGCGGATTGGGAGATTTCGGTGCTGTTGGGGCCGCGGCGGAGGTCGGGGGAGGTTTCTCCGGTGCCTCTCACATCGGCGAGGACTACTGCGATGCCTTGGTTTTGGAGAGTTTGGATGGCTTGGTGGTTTTGGCGATAGGCGGCGGCTTTCCCGGCGTGGTTTAGAAGGAGTACGGCGGGATGCTTGCCAGGGGATGACGGATTGAGGAGGAGGATGGGTAGGTCAATGCCTGGTTCCGATTGGAGGAGGAATTTCTCGGTGTGGGCGGTTTGCGGGACCTGGGGGTCCCGCGCGGGTCTGGGGACCCGCCCTCCAACGGAGGTGTCGCCTAGGCGTTGGGTCCAGGCTTGCTGTAGCCATTGGCGATCGGGTTTGGATTGGGCGAGTTTCTGCAACGCGATTTGTTTGGCTAGTTGATGGACGGGTTGGTTGTTGGCTTGGGCTGCCAGTTGTGGAGTGTACGAGATTAGTTCATGTTCGGGGCGGCGGTCTTCCGGCTCGGTCTTTGGGGGCGCGATGTTGAACCAGCGCTCGAGTTCCGGGTACAGGGTTTTGCGTTGCGAGGGGCCGATGTTGGCGCATTCTCCTGGGCCCGGGAAGCCGCCGAAGCCGTGGGCCTCGTCGAGATTCTGGGTGGCGTTGTAGAAGCCGAAGATCTTGCGGAAGCGGTGCCAGGCCGGCTGCTTCTCTACTTCCCAGCCCATTTCGAAGGAATAGATGAAACGGCGCGGTGCGACCGAGGCGGCGATGATCCACGGAGAGAACTGATCGGCAATGCTGCGCGGGAGATTCCGGGTCGATTCCCAACTACCCCAGCCGGGATCGGCTAAGCCTTCCGGCCAGGGGCCGCGGCCGCCGTGTTCGGGAGTCGCTTCGGCATAGCAGAAGGGGGCAACAGCGGCGATTCTGGGTTCCATGGCGGCGGCGACGGCGGCGGGGTCGCCTCCCCCGGCTACGGCGCCGAGGAGGACGATCTTGGACGGATCAACTTCGGGCCTCGATTCTAGGAGGTCCACCGAGCGCAGGATGTCCCAGACCATCCATTTGATGAGGCTTTCCCCGGCGGCGTAGAGTTGCAGGCCGAGGTTGTAGCGGCCGTAATAGCCTTCGCGGTTCCAGGGGTAGGTCTGGATGCGTTCGCCGTGGCTGAGGTTATCGGCGATGAGGACGGCGCTGCCGGCCCGGGCCCAAAGGATGCCCATGTCCTGCAGTTCCATCTGCCAGCGCGGGCGGTGATGGCTGGGAACGATGATAATCGCGGGGATGCGGCCCACCGGCTTCTCGGGGAGATAGAGGTTGGCGGCGATCCAGAGGCCGGGGCGGCTCTGGTAGACGATGTCCTGGCGGCGATACCCTTGGCCGAGGTATTCTTTGCCAGTCTGGGTATTGAGGGCGGTGCGTTGCGGGAAGGGGCCGAGGAAGCGGCGGAGCGCGCCGATGCGGCTGTCGCGGAACTGCTCCCACTGTTCGCGCGTATTGACGGCGTTCCAGGCCTGCGCCTGCTTTTCGAGTTCGGCGATGGCGCGGGCGCGGAGATTTTCGTGCACCATGTTGGCGGGCTTGCGGGCGGCGCGTTCGGCTTCGGTGTAGACGCGGGTGTCGAGTGTGGGAACGGATGCGGGTGGCGGCGTGGGCGGGAGTTGCGCCGGCGGAGTCGCGGTGAGTTTCAGAGGCTGGTAGCGGATAGGGCCAAGCATGGTCCAGCCAGGCATATACGGGAGGGCGCTGGTTTCGCTGAGTTGGCCGTTACGGCCGGGGCGGGCGCGGGCCAGCAAAACACGGAGGTCCGTTTGTGTTTCGGGCTCGCCGAGGATGTTCAGGACATTCGCCAGCGGGATGTCGATACGGGCGGTCCAGTGGCCCTTTTCCACACGGGTAGTGATGCTGGCGCCGCTTTGCCAGTCGGCACGGGGGCGGGAGATGCGAGGGCCGCCGGTTTTGCCTGCGACATCGAGGAGGTAGCCGACGGCGTTGACGGAGATCTGTGCATAGGAGGAGCCGCCGGTTGTGAAGTAGAGGTGAACACTGTCGTCCTGTTCGACGCGGCCATCGGCTTCCTTAACACGGGCGATGGGGTTGCCTGGCTCCTCGGCGCGGAAGAAGACGGCAAGCGTGGCGCCGTCGTGGACGGCTTTGACCTGTGTGCCGAGGCTGGGCGGAGGGCTATTGGGCTGGTTGGCGGGGAGGAGCCAAACCGGAACGCTGCGCCAATGATCGTCATCCCAGGCGGCGCCGGCGGGCGGGATGGGTGCTTTGCCTACGCTAAGGGGCGGGCCGGTGTTGCCGAGCGGTTCGGGCCGATGTTCGGGGGCGGGGGTGTCCCAGGTGGCGTGGCGGTCGACGGCGACACGAGTGACGGGATCGAACTTGGGCCAGCGCCAGCGGAGTTGCGGCGACGCGGGGCGCATGGCGCGGAGGCGCTGCACGCTGAGCAGCATGGTTTCGGCATCCGGGGCGCTAGTGAGGTTGAGGGGGAAGGCGGCTTCGAGGGTCCATTCGCGGTCGCCGATGTGGGTAGCGATCCGATACAGGTGGTCGTTCGGGTAGACCTCCTGGCCTTCGCGCTGGGTGGTGAAGGCTCCGAAGGGATTGATGCGCACCACGCGGTCGGTATAGCCGATGGCCGGCCCTTCGGTGATCTGCAGCATGTCCTCGTCTTCCCATTCGGGATGGCGTCCGGTCATGCGGGCGGTGATGCGGCCGGTGGGTTCGGGGAGCCGGGCGGCGAGCAGCAGGTAGCGGCCACGGACGACGGCGCGGATTTCGCCGCCGTCCATGGTGAGGCCGGGCTGATCGGGTTCCAGGCGATGGGCGGGAACCGACTGCCAGTAAGGGTCGTTGAGTTGGCCGTCGAGGATGGGAGCATTGGGACCCTGTGCCGCCGTGGTAGCGGCATAGAGCAACAGGATCCACGAGGAGTTACGAATCGCGGCTGGCATCGGTTTCGGCCTCAAACGTATCAGAAACGAAGCTTCAACGCGAACTGCAGGATACGCGGGTCCTGGGCGCTGGTAATGCGTCCGAAGGTGGCCTGCGTGATGCGGTTGGCGGGCAGATTGAAGTTGGTGCGATTGGTGAGGTTGAAGGCTTCGGCGCGGAACTGGATGGCGGTCTGTTCGCGGATGCGAAAGTCCTTGCTGAGGGAGGCGTCGATGGAGGCGAAATCATCGCCGCGGAGGATGTTGCGGCCGGCGCTGCCGTAGGTGCCTTGAGTGGCGTGGGCGAAGGCGCGCGTGTTGAACCATTCGAGAACGGGGTCGCGGGTGGGGACGGTGCGGGCGGCGCGGCTGGGGTTGCCGACGAGGTCGGCATAGTCGAGGTTGACGCCGGTGAGCGCGTTATCCTGGCCGGCGAGAGCCGAGAAGGGCTGTCCGCTTTGGATTTGGAAGACGCCGCCGAGGCCCCATCCGGCGATCAGCGTGCGGAGCAAAGGGCTGGAGGGCGCGCCGGGAATCTGCCACAGGCCGCTTAGGACAAAGCGGTGGGCGCGATGGAAGTCCGACAGGCCGCGATCGGCGCGGAAGTTTTGCGGATTGCTATAGCTGGGCCAGAGCGTACCGGCGCCGGAGCCAGTATCGATGGACTTGGCGAAGGTGTAGTTCGCCAGCAGCGTAAAGCCGCGGGCAAATCGCTTATCCACAGTGGCCTGGAGGGAGTTGAAGCTGGAGTTGGCGTCGCTCGAGAGTTGGCGGATGTTCTGGAAGAAGGGCGCGAAGGGCCGGCGGCTGGACACGTTGGCACGGGTGGAGCCTGGGCCGACGACGGCGGGATTCCGTTCCACGCCCTGGAGCAGGCCGGTGCCCTTGGAGCCGGCATAGGCAAGGCGCAGCGTCCAATTGGAGACGATCTCGTGCTCAACGGTGAGGTGCCAATCCTGGAGATAGGCGGTGCGGAAGCGGTCCGGGTAGGTGGCAGCGGAGATGAACTGTGGGAACGAGATGTCGCGCGGCGGCGGGAAGGGCATGGGGAACGGGCTGTTGCCGAGGTAGGGATCCTCGAAGGGGCCAGGCGGCGGGGCGACGGTGATGCTGGTGCCGAAGGGAGCCACCGTTTGGAAGACGTTGGCGATGGCGCTCATGGGCGAGGCGTCATAAAAGATGCCGTAGCCGCCGCGGATGCTGGTGCGGGTGCCGCCGAAGGGCGCCCAGGCAAAGCCGAAGCGCGGGGCAAGGTTGTTGAGGTCGGATTTCGTGCCGCCCCGCGAGACGCCGGGATCGCCGGGATACAGCAAGCCGGGAGGCGCCTTGGTGAACACCGTGCTTTGCGCGCCCGGACGGAAGACGCTGACGCGGTCGGCCTTGTCGACGTAGGGAATAAAGGGCTCGTAGCGAATGCCGAGGTTGAGGGTCAGGCGCGGAGTGACGCGGATGTTGTCGTGGAAGAAGCCGGCGTAGGTGGGCATGGACATCTCGCCGGTTTGCGCGAAGGCGTTCTGGGTGATGCTGGAGAGGCGGCCGAGGAAGAAGTCGGCCACGCCATAGCCGGTGATATCGCCGGCGAAGCGATAGTTGCCGTCGAGCAGCCAGTTGTAGCTTTTGTAGAGCGTCTGGCGGCGGTATTCGAAGCCGGTACTGATCTGGTGGCGGCCGCGGGTCCAACGGAGGATGTCGCTGAAGGTGAAGGCGCGCGGGGTGGTGACGATCTGTTCGGTGGTTTCGACGGAGAAGGCGCCGGCAACGCTCATGACGAAGGCGGGGTAGGCGGGAAAGGTGTTCACATTGCGGATGCCAAGGTCTTTCACGCTGGTGCGCCAGACGGGATTGCCAATATCGCTGCGGTGATTGAACGCGAAGGTGAACTGATTGAGAAGTTCGGGGCTGAACAGGTGGGTGTGGCCAGCAGAGACGTTGTGGCTGGGGGTGAAGCGGTCGGGCCTCGACGCGAAGACCAATGGGGAATCGTTGGGGAGGCTGTGGAAGTAGTTATAGAAGTAGCGGGCCGTGAAGGTATCGCGCTCGCTCAGTTGATGGTCGATCTTGACGACGGACTGGCGTTCATCGACGTTATTCGGGACCGAGTACCAGAGCACGCCGGTATTCGCTTCGGTGGGGAGCGGGAGAATCTGTTGAAAGATGTTGCGCGTCACCGGATTGAGGCGGGAGATGGGGATTTGCTTATTGGGGAAGGGCTGGCGGGTGAGTGGGTCGATAATGGTGCCGGAGAACGCGGAGAAGTCGCCGGCGCGCTGGGCGGCGGTGGGGACGACGGTGCTGAGGTCGGAGGGGCGCTGGCGCTGGCGTCCTTCCTGGTGCGAGAAGAAGAAGAATGTCTTGTCGCGGCCGTTGTAGATTTTGGGCAGATAGACAGGCCCGCCGACGGTGCCGCCGAACTGGTGGCGCTTGAGGCCGTCGTCGGTGGAGGCGAAGAAGTTGCGGGCGTTGAGGGCGTTGTTGCGGTGGAACTCGAACAACGAGCCGTGGAGTTGGTTGGTGCCGGAGCGGGTGACGGCATTGACGACGGCACCGGCGCCGCGGCCGAACTCGGCGCTGAAGTTGTTGGTTTGGACGCGGAATTCCTGGAGCGCGTCGGGATTCGGCATGGCCAGGGCGACATTCGTGTAGGTGTCGTTGTGGAAGGCGCCGTCCAGGCTGTAGTTGATCATATTGGAACGGGCGCCGTTGGAGGAGAAGCCGGGTTGGACGATGCCTCGTCCCGAGCCGCCCTGGCGGAGGCCGCCGGTGTCGGTGGAGGCAACGATGCCGGGCAGCAGGCCGATCAACTGCGTCGCGTCGCGGCCGTTTAAGGGCAGTTCGCGTATGCGCCGCTGGTCGACGACGGCGCCGATGGTGGCGGTTTGGGTATCGACCTGAGAGACGTCGCCGGCAACTTCGATCGTCTCGGCCACCTGGCCGACCTGGAGCGTGAAGTCCACGGTGGCGGTTTGGCCCACGGCGAGGGTCACGCCGGTACGGGTGACGGTACGGAAGCCCTGGCGTTCGACGCGAATGCGGTAAGCGGCTGGGGGCAGTTGGACGAAGTTGAAATAGCCGAGTTCATTGGAGACGGCATTGCGGCGCGTTCCAGTTTGCTCCTGCACCACTTCGATCATGGCTTGGGGGACAGCGGAGCCCGAAGCGTCGGTGATGAGGCCGGTGATTTGTGCGAAGTTACCCTGCGCGAAAGCAGAGGCTCCGAAGAGGAGGGAGAGCGCCAGCAGGCGGACGGTGGGAGCGGAAGCGGGCTTCATCCAGGTCATAGTGTCTCCTCGATGGGTAAAAGTATATGTAGGCTGTCGACAGATTGTCAACAATCTGCCGACAATGCCGCGAAGGCCGTCCAAAGGCCTGTCAACAAACCGCGCCGGAATGTTAAGGTGTTAGAACAACGTATGCAACAAAGGCAACGTGCGGCCGGCGGCGGGGATAATCCGAAGGCTGCGAAGGGTGAAACAAGGGCTTCCACGAAGAAGCCGGGGAAGAAGGCGGCCGCGGCGAGCCAACCGGTGCGAAGGGCGCGCAACCTGCGAGGGTTGGTGGTGCGGCAGTTGCGGGAGAGCATCATGTCCGGGGCGTATGAGCCGGGATCGCCACTGGGTGAGATCGAACTGGCCGAGCGCTTTGGGGTAAGCCGCGGGCCGGTGCGCGAGGCATTGGTGACGTTAGAGCGGGAATACCTGGTGCGCAGCTACCCCAACCGAGGCTTCTTCGTGGCCACGCTGAGCGAACAGGAGTTCGACGAGCGCATCTGGCTGCGGACTATTCTGGAGCCAGTGGCGTTGCGCGGCGCGCGGCAGCGGGCGACGCCGGCCGAGTTAAAGGTAATCCGGCAGCATCTGGAAAAGCTGGAATCGATGGCGGCCCGGCAGGATCAGCAAGGCTATGTCGGTAGCGACTACGACTTCCATGTGGCCATCTGGCAACTCAGCGGGCAGCCGCTGCTGGCGGCTCTGCTGATGCAGATCTCGGCCCCGGTGTTTGTTTTCGAGGGCATTGTGGCGGACCGCTATCGGCGGGCGGGTTATGACTTGATGGCCGATGCACGGGCGCACGGCGTGATTCTGGATTATCTGTGCGGGAAGACGGAGTTGGACGCGGAGTGTTGTTTGCGTCCGGTGCTGGATTTGGCGATGCGGGCGGAGCGGCCCATTGTGTTTGGACGCCGGGGATAGACCTTCCGACGTGATGCTATGATGATGATATGCGAACCACACTAGAGATCGCCGATGATGTGATGGAGGCGGCGAAAAGTTTGGCACGCCTCAAGAAACAAGGAATTGGCCAGACGATTTCAGAGCTTGCGCGCCGCGGTTTGACGCCCGAGTTGACTCCGATTCGCGAAATGGAGTTCGGCGTCCCCGTGTGGAAGCATAAACCAGGTGCCATCGCCGTCACCAGTGAGATGGTACGCAATCTGGTGGAAGAGGAATGAGTATAAGGCTCTTGGACGTGAATGTCCTGGTCAGCCTCCTGGATTCGGCGCACGTTCATCATGGGACAGTATTGAGCTGGTTTCAAGCAGTGGCGGCAGTGGAGGGTTGGGCCACCTGTCCCCTTACGGAGAATGGTCTGATTCGAGTTGTCTCTCATTTCAGCTACCCGAATCTCCGGGTTTCGCCGGCGCAGGCGTCCGAGTCCTTAGCGCTGCTCAAAGCCGGCTTTCCCGGGATCCACTCGTTTTGGGCGGATTCGATCAGCCTCGCCGACACGGCTCGATTCGACCTCACGGTGCTCACCGGACCCCGGCAGACCACCGATACTTATCTTGCCGGTCTTGCGTTTTGCAATCAGGGGCGCCTGGCCACGTTGGACACCGGTATTCCATGGCGGGCCGTTCGCGGCGCGGATGCGTCGTTGATTGACCGGATCCGCTTGTGAGGCGTCTCAAGCCTTCTCGATAGCGCCGACAAGTCCACGGTAACGCCTGCGGGAGACCTCGAAGCGACCGCCGCGGCGGAGGACGGCTTCGGCGGCGCCTCCGGGGAGCGGGTGGAGTTCCAGAATATCGCCGACCCACAGGATAGCGTTGCGGGAGACGCGGTAGAAGCGCCGCGGATCGAGTTGCCCATCGAGTTCCTGGAGTGAGAGCTCGATCCAGTGGTGGTGGCCGTCGAGCGTGGTAAGGCGGGTAAGGCCGTCGATGGCTTCGAAACAGCAGACCTGGGCGGCGGGAACCACGGTGTAATGGGAGCCGGTGCGGACGAGGAACCGGGTGAGGTAGGTGGGCAGGGGAGGGGCGGCGAGGGGCGGTTCGGCGTTCAGGCGCTGCAGGGCCTGGGCGAGGCGGGCGCGGCTGACGGGCTTCAGCAGATAGTCGACCGCCTGCAGTTCGAAGGCGTCGACGGCATGCTGCTCGTAGGCGGTGCAAAAGATGATGGCGGGGCGCGGGTGAGGGAGGCAGGCGGCGACGTCGAGGCCGGAAGTGCCTGGCATCTGGATATCGAGAAACAGCAGGCCTGGCTGCAAGGAGCTAGCAAGGCGGATAGCCTCGGCGGCGCTCTCCGCTTCGGCGATGAGTTCGAACGTGGGATGAGCGAGCAGGAGTTGGCGGAGACGGTCGCGGGCGAAAGGTTCGTCGTCGGCGATCAGGACGCGCATGGTTGTTGGGCCTCGGCGGGCATGTGGATTCGCACGGTGGTTCCCTGGAGCTCATTCTGCCATGAGAGGCTGCCGTTGGCGCCGTAGTGGTGGCGGAGGCGGCCGGCGACGTTGCGCAGGCCGTACCCCCGGTCGAGGGGGGAGCCGGGGAGGTCGGGAAACCCTGGGCCGTTGTCGGAAACGCGGATGCAGAGGCTGGGACCGGAGAGCGTGACTTCGACGTGGATCCTGCCTTTGTTCAGGCTTCGGGCGGTGCCATGCTTGATGGCGTTCTCGACGAGCGGCTGGAGGAGCATGGCGGGAATCGGCAGCGAGAGTGCGCGCGGATCGGCTTCGACCCGTGTTTGCAGGCGGCCATGGAAGCGCGTTTGTTCGACGGCGAGATAGGCTTCCAGGAAGTGCAGTTCGTCGGCCAGGCGTACCCAGTCGGTTTCCGAGCGGCGGAGCGTGTAGCGGAAGACCTCGGCCAGTTGCATGAGGGTATCGTCGGCGACATCGGGGCGGGACCGGACGCAGGCGGCGACGGCGTTGAGGGCGTTGAAAAGGAAGTGCGGGTTGATCTGCGCGCGCAGGGCGCGAAGTTCGGCCTGGGTGGCGAGGGTTTGCAGTTGTTGCTCGCGCGCGCGCTGCCGTTCTCTAAGTTGGCGCAGTTGGAGGGCGTGGCGGTGGTTGCCGAGGATACCAGCGAGCGACTGCAACAACAGACGGTCCTCGCTAAGGAGAGGGATGGATCGCGAGCCTGCGTGGAGGCGGAGAAACCCGTTTGGGACGACGGCAATATCGATGTCGCCGGGGGTGGCCGGAGGTGGCGGCATGTCGCCGGCGAGGGCCGGGCAGCCGAAGATCGCGGCAAGCAGGGTGGCGGTCTCGGCGTCGAGTTGAGCGGTGGTCGTGGCGGAGTTCAGGCGCTGGGCGAGGAGGTTCTCCGCTTCCGGGGGACGGTAGCGGCGGTGCAGAACGCGGCGGTCGATCCAGTTCCGCAGACTGCGGTGGAGTACCGGCGCAAGGAGCCAGGCGGGCATCAGCAACAGGACGCTGAACCAGATGCGCTCCCGGTCGCTGAGGACGGGCAGCAGGGAACCGCGCAGCAGATGGCTGGCCGTAAGCAGGAGTAAACCAGCGGCGAAATACGCGCCGCCCTTGAGGAAGACGTCGAAGAAGACCAGGCGTTCGGCGTGGTAGAGGTGGAGCGCGAAGAAGAGCAGGACGAGGTAGTCGGGCGCGGCCGCGAACATGGGGTGGCCGGTGACGAGCGTGGCGCCGGAGCAGAGCAGGAGAAGGGCAAACAGGAAGCGGTGCGCGCGCCGCGGTGGGTTCGGAGGAGCCGCGAGGGCCAGCCCAAGGCAGACGGCGGCGATGGCGGCGACGAAGGCAGTGGCGAGGGAATCGAGCGCATCGGTAGGGTGGAAGGCGCGGGCGGCGGCGATCGCGATGGCGGTTGCGTAGGCGGCGCCGAGGAGCATGCGGCGGCGCCTTGCCAGGAGTGCGGCTTCCGGCGCCAGGACATGGAGCAACAGCGGCGGAATTAAGCCGGTGGCGAAGGCCTGGAGCGCGGGCCAGAGTCCTGTCTCGGCCACGGTTACGGACGCGATGAGGCTGGTTAGAAACGAGGCGGTGCAGACGAGCGTGAAGAGGCGGAAGGGAGTGAGACGGCGCGGCTGCGTCCTCCAATAGGAGACGGCCAGAAGGACGAAGGCGGCGGCGCCGAAGGCGAAGACGATGAGGGAGAGCAGTTCGAGCAGGGCGATGAGATTGGAGGTCATGGCCAGTTCTCGACAGTCTTGCCGGTGAGGGTCGCAAGGGTTAGGAGGAGGTCGCGGTAGTTGTCTTTATGAACCATGAGCAGGACGGCCCCGGGCTTGCCACCGTCTGTGAACTCGATAGCTACGGTGTGATCCCTGCTTTTGGGGAGGACGCCGAAGAGGGCGGCGGGAGTAAGGAAGACGCTGAGGGTGGCCATGCCGGCGACGCGGCTATAGGCCTTCTGTCCATAGCTGAGCCGGGTAACGGCGGAGGTGGCGATGCGCAACGTTTTCTGGCCGCCGAAGCGCAGTTCGAGCAGACCGGGGGCGGCCGAGACGGTGGTGTTCCAATCGAAGCGATTGACGCGTGCGTCGACGGTGCCCCCTTCGTAGCGGACTTTCTTCCAAACGATGGGGTTGGCCGCCGGCAGGGGTATGGGGAACAGCAACGCGGCGAGGAGGACGGCCGGGAATCCGCGTTGGGCGGTCATACTGTCGAGCTTACGGGCCTGGGAGGGCGGCGGCAATGCGGTTGCCGCGAATGGCGGAAAGACGGGGCTGATTGGCCCGGAGTATGGGAAAGGCCGGTGGCAGCCACTGGTATGGGGATTCGCGCCACCCATGGGAAATGGGTCGACAGCGGCGCGGGGCGGCGCTTAGGATGGCAGCGTGAGAAAGCTACTCCCGATAGTCTTATTTCCGGCGTTGTGGACGCCGCTTTGGGCGCAGAATAGCGATATTGCGTTACTGCTGAATGTTTCACGCATACGGTGGGATTTTGGGGTAGTTAAGCGGACGGAGTATCGCATCGGGTTCCAGGGTAGTTACGCGCGGCAGTTGCTGGAGCGCCGAACGGGACGGCTGTATCTGGAGGTGCCGGCGTCGCTGTTCGCGCCTCCGGTGGGGGCGGGAGTTACAACGAACGTGGGGGAGATCCTGGAGATAGCCAGGCCGCGGTCGATCGTGTTTGTGACGCCTGGGCTGCGTTATCACTATAACGTCACAGCGCGGGTCGCGCTGTACACGGCGGCGGGCGGGGGAATCGCGCTACGCCAACAGGAAAGGATCCGGCTACTGCCCCGTCCCGACCGGCCAAATGCAAGTGAACTGCTGGGTATCCGCAGCGGATGGAAAGGGAGTCCGGCGATGGACGTGGCGGGTGGGGTGGCGTTGCGCTTGACCCGGCTGCTAAGTCTGCGCGGGGAGTTCCGCACGTTCCGTACGACCGCCGTGGCGGGATATGGGAGTGGGCGGAGCTATCCATCGCTGCACGGCGGCGTAGGTTTTCATTTTTAGCCAATTGCGATCCTTACTTCCCGGTACGTGGGGGTTGGTCGTTCGCGGCGGGATCGGATTCGGAAGCGGGATCTGCCTGTCTGAGTTTGGCGAGCGTCCGGACCGCTTCCAGACAAGGTTGCGCATCGAGCTTGCGGTCACAATCGACACAGAGAGGCACGCCATGGACTAGTAGCATCGTCGCGGCGCCACACCCGATACAAGTTCTCACCCTAGCCCTCCTTACCTCAGGCAGTTGCAGATGATTGGCCACTGTATCGAGGTGTGGCCGGAAGTGTGAGGAAGTGAACAGCAGGATGGATTTACGGTGTGGAGCTTACGGGATGGAGGTGGTGAATAGGCCGCGGACGGGTTGGGTCACTTACGGTGCGTTCCTCGGATGGAAAAGGCAGGCGCTCCCTTTTTCTTGGGAAGGTAAGAAACGGCTAGGAGCGGCGGGGCCTGGAGGCCCCACTCAGGCGTGGACCCCTGCCCTACTTCGGCAGGACGCGCAGACTTAGCGTGGACTTGCGGTACACGCGGTGGGTGGCTTTGACGAAATCCTCACGTTTGGCGTTGTAGATGTTTTCTACGAACTTCTGCGGGTTGCGGTCGATCAGGGGGAACCAGGTGCTCTGGATCTGCACCATGATCCGATGGCCGCGGCGGAAGTTGTGGAGGACGTCGGGGAGTTCGTACTTCACTTCGTCCACTTGGTTGGGGGTGAAGGCGACGGGCTTTTCGAAGCCTTTGCGGAAGCGGCCGCGAAAGAGTTCGCCGCGGACCAGTTGCTGGTAGCCGCCCATAACCACCTTGTCGGCCCCAGGGGTGAATTCCTTGTCGGGAAGGTCGTCGGGGTAGACGTCGATGAGTTTGACGACGAAATCGGCGTCGGTGCCGGTGGTAGAGACGAACAGCGATGCCAGGAGAGGGCCGGCGACGATGACATCATCTTCGAGGGGTTCGGTGCGGTAGACGAGGACGTCGGGCCTGGTGGAGGCGAAGCGCTGGTCATCCACCATGTGTTCGCGGGTCATGGCGCGGGCGATGTTGGGGGTGAAGGGGACGGGCTTGTTGGGGTCGCTGACGTACTCGTCGAAGTCGTTACCGGGGTTCGCGGCTGTGAAGGAAAGCTTGCCCTCGGGGCCGAGGTGGAGGGTGCGGGGCTGGGTTTCCGCCGGGGGCCACTTGTCGAACTTGCGCCACTGGTTGGCGCCGGTTTCGAACATGTAGGCTTCGGGGAGCTTCATGTCGCCCTGGTTCTTGAGGTGGTGAAGGAAGAAAGGGAACTCGATTTCGTCGCGGTAGAACTCGCCCGTTTTGGAATTGAAGTCGACGTGGCCAAGGCGTTCGCCGGCATCGCGGCCCCACTGGCCGTGATACCAGGGACCCATGACGAGGATATTTTGCGGGGTCTTGGCCTGTTTCTCGATGGTTTCATAGAGGCGCAGGGCGCCGAACAGGTCTTCGGCATCGAACCAGCCGCCGACGGTCATCATGGCGGGCTTGGTGTTTTTGGCGCCGTAGCGAAGGTCGCGGGTTTTCCAGTACTCGTCGTAGTTGGGGTGCTGGATAAATTCGTTCCAGTAGGCGACCTGGTTCTTGAAGTAGCGCTCGTTCAGATTCACCAGCGGGCCGACGTTGAGGTAGAACTCGTAGCCGTTGGGAAACTCGGGGGCGATGGAGGTGGCGGGCTTGGTGGTGGGCTCGGGGCGGGCCAGGCCGAAGGCGGAGTAGAAGCGGAAGAAGTGGGGCAGATAGAAGGCGCCGTTGTGGTGGAAGTCGTCGCCGGCGAACCAATCGGTGACGGGGGCTTGCGGGGAGGAGGCTTTCAAGGCGGGGTGGGCGTCGATGGCGCCCATGCCGGCATAGAAGCCGGGGTAGGAGATGCCGGCGATACCGGCGCGGCCATTGTGGTTGGGGATGTTCTTCAGCAGCCAGTCGATGGTGTCGTAGGTGTCGGTGGTTTCGTCGATGTCCTGCGGGCCGGATTTAGTGGGCTTGTACGGGCGCACGTTGACGTACTCGCCTTCGGACATATAGCGGCCGCGGACGTCCTGGAAGACGAAGATGAAGCCTTCTTTGAGGAACTTCATGGAGCGGCCGAGGCGCTCGGGGTATAGGTCGGCGCCATAGGGAGCTACGGAGTAGGGGGTGCGGGTGAGGAAGAACGGGTAGGGGCCGCGGGCGGTGTCCTTGGGCGCGTAGACGGAGGTGAAGAGGCGCTTTCCGTCGCGCATGGGGATGCGGTACTCGTACTTGGTGTAGTTGGCTTTGATGTAATCGCGCTCGATTTCGGCGGGCGTTGGCGTGGGGGCAGGCAGGGTGACCTGCTGCTGTTGTTGCGGAGCGGTTTGAGCATAAAGGGGGAGAGCAAGGAGGGCAAAGGCGAACCAGCGCATTAGGACATTATGGCGTAGTGGAGAGATGCCAGACGAACTTGGAGTCTTGTCCGAGGT
Organism: uncultured Candidatus Solibacter sp.; assembly: GCA_964385495.1. Lineage (GTDB taxonomy): Bacteria > Acidobacteriota > Terriglobia > Bryobacterales > Bryobacteraceae > CADEFT01. The sequence goes on along the minus strand of CAYLPH010000023.1, from coordinate 15,780 downwards.
GATGAGCCTGAACGGACAGGGAGCCGCCATCCGTTCCACACGCGTCCCCCTTGCCCTCGCCAAGTACAATCGGGTTGTGATGCGACTTCCCCTAGGCAAGCTCTGCTACGAATTCAACCGCCATGAAGAGCCGCGCTGCCGCGTGCAGCCCGGCCAGCGGCTCATAGTCGAAAGCGAGGATGCCTTCTCCGGCCAGATTCGCACCGAGGCCGACCGCCGCGACAAACTAAAGATGCCGTACTCGAATCCGGCCACCGGACCGATTTACGTCGAAGGAGCCGGGCGCGGGGATACGCTGGCCGTAACCATTCATGCGATCCGGCCGACGATGGGGAAGTGCTTCACCCGCACGTCCGATCCGCGCCAGTTGAGCGAATGGCTGGGAACGGACTGCCCGCACGGCACCCACGTCTGCGAGATCTCCGATGGCCTGGTGCATTGGAGCGAGCGGGTGAAGATCCCCTATACCCCGATGATCGGCTGCATCGGCACCGCGCCAGAGTGGGGCGTGCCGACGACGAACCCCGCGGGCCCGCATGGCGGCAACCTCGACATCGTGGAAACCGGGCCGGGAGCCACTTTGTACCTGCCCGTGTTCGTACCCGGAGCGCTGCTGTACCTGGGCGATGCGCACGCGGCGATGGGCCATGGGGAGTTGTCGGCGTCGGGGTTGGAGATGCCCGCCGAGACCGAGATCACGGTGGACGTCGTGCGCGGGCGAACTATCCCCGGTCCGCGGATCGAAACGGCGGAAGAGATCGTAACCATCTCGTCGGCAACGCCGCTCGAGCGCGGGATCGCCCAGGCCTACGCGTGGCTCATCCTATGGATGGAGAGCGACTATGGATGGGACCGCTGGAAGGCGTACGATCTGCTGACGCATGCCGGGCGGATTTCGGTCGGGTATTACGGTTCGGGGTCGGTGGGGACGAAGGTGAGCAAGCGGTACTTGTAAGCGGATCGGTGGCCAACGCGGGAAACAAGTGTTAACTTAATCGTTAACATCTGTTAAATATTCTGCCGTCCAGGAGTACGCGTGTTGCTACTGCGCTTGGCTCTGCTTTCCTCGCTCCTTGGGTCCTTGACCACGAGCACTCTATCGGCACAAGTTGCGTCGGGACGCATCGAAGGGACCATCACGGACCCTTCCGGGGCGGTGCTTCCGAATGCGACGATCACGGTACGCGACGTCAAGCGCGAGACCCGCGCGAAAACCACATCGAACACAGCCGGCACCTTTATCTTCCCCTCTTTGCAGCCCTCCACCTACCAGCTAACAGTGGAGGCGCCGGGGTTCAGCCGTCAGGTGGTGGAGAACATCGAATTGAATGTATCGGCGACGGTGGCCCAGGCGATCCGCCTGGAAGTCGGCGCGGTAACCGAGCAGGTGGTGGTGGCGGCGGAGGCGGTTCGCATCAACACGTCGGATGCGCAGATCGGCCGTAACATTACGTTAAAAGATATTGACACGCTCCCGCAGCTAGCGCGGAATCCGATGGCGCTCGCCGTGTTCCAACCCGGGGTGCAGATCGACCCTTCCGACAACACGTTTTCGCGCGTGAACGGAATGCGGCAGGGGAGCAACAACACGCGGCTGGATGGCATCGACTCGAACGATGCGGTAGTACCGCGGCTGGGATTGAGCATGACGCCCATCAACGTCGACTCGGTGGAAGAGTTCCGCATCATCACCAACGGCGGGAAGGCGGAGTACGGGCGTAGCGCGGGCGGGCAGGTCGAAATGATCACCCGCAGCGGCACCAACAAATGGCATGGCAGCGCGTTCGAGTATCTGCGCAATACCAAGCTGAACGCCAACACCTTCTTCAACAACAGCAGCGGATTGAATCGGCCGAAGTTCATCCAGAACATTTTCGGGGCAAGCCTGGGCGGACCTCTGCGGAAGGACAAGACCTTCATTTTCGGCAATTACCAGGGGCGGCGGACCTCGCAGGAAGTGGTGCGGAACCGGACGGTGCCGACCCCGGAGTTGAAGAGCGGACTGTTCCGGTGGCGAGCACCGGGGTCGACGGAAGTGCAATCGGTGAGCATTCCGGGGCTGGATCCGCTGCGCCGCGGGGTGGATCCGTTCGTCAAGGCGAACTCGCTCGATCTGCTGCCTAATCCGAACAACACGGATCTGGGCGATGGGCTGAATCTGGCGGGGTTCCGATTCAACAATCCGGCGGGCGGTTATGAGGACCAGTACACCATCCGGGCCGATCACCAGTTGTGGTCGACGAACCGCATCTTCGGGCGGTGGAGCTGGCAGCGGCAATCGTCGATTGATTCGCTAAACAATCAGGACGCGGCGTTCCCGGGACGGCCACAGGGGTCGCAAGGAGGCCGCCGCTGGGGGTATTCGATCGGGTCGGACTGGAGCATCACGCCGACGATGATCAACGAACTACGCGTGGGATACCGGAGTTCGTCGGTAGACTTTGTGCGGCCGGACCGCACGCAGGGCCCGGCGATGATCACCAATAGCTGGGACGATCCCATCCGGACGGCCTTCGCCCAGGGTCGGAACTCGCCGGTGATCGATCTGACCGAGAACCTGACGAAGGTGGCGGGCAAGCATACCTTCAAGGTGGGCTACACGCGGCAGCGGGTGTTGCAGTACGGGTATAACAACGCGGGTATCTATCCGAATCTGAACCTGGCGCGCACGTTCGGCAATGCGCCGCCCGCGACCCTGGGACCGAACGGGGCGCCGGTGATCAGCCCGGCGGATCGGCAACGGTTTGAGAATCTCTACAACGACCTGCTGGGCCGCGTGAGCAGTATCAATCAGACGTTCTACAGCAATCTGGAGCGCTGGCAGCCCGCCGGCACGCCGCGCGTCCGCAACTTCGTGTTCGTGGACCAGGGCTTCTTCTTTCAGGACGACTGGAAAGTGACCCGAACCTTGACGCTGAACCTGGGCTTACGGTGGGAGATGTTTGGACCCGGCGATGAGCGCGATGCGCTGCAGGGGACGCTTGATCAGGTGGACCGCATCAACACGATCAGCCAGATCACCAATTTCCAGGTGAAGCGGCAGAGCCAGTATTACAACCGGGATTGGAACGATCTGGCGCCGCGGTTCGGCTTTGCATGGGATCCAACGGGGTCGGGGAAGATGGCGATTCGCGGCTCGTATGGCATCTTCTACGACCGTATTATCGGGGCGACCACCAGCAGTGTGGACGGGGCAACGCCGGGCTTCGCGCAGGCGGCGACGAGTTTCCCGAACCAGGCGGCGGGTGCGGACAACCGCATCTCGACATTGACCCCGGCGATGTATCCGCAGCAGCCGGCGGCGCCGGTGCTAACGCCTCCGGCGAACCGCAACATATCCGTTACGGTTTTCGGAAACAACTTACGCACCGGTTACACACAGCAGTTCAACTTTAATATCCAGCGCGAGGTGCTGCGTAACACGGTGCTGGACGTCGGCTTCGTGCGGACGCGGGGGACGAAGCTGTTTACCTGGCTGGATATGAACCAGCCGCGGGTGTTCAGCGACTTCCTGCCCGCGTTCCGCGAGTTGCAGGCGTTCAATACAAGCGGCGCGGCGCCCAGCGCGGGCAACACGCTGGTGCGGATGTTCGGAACGCCCGCGGCGGCGGTGACGGGAGTCGGCGGCGCGGCTATCCTGCGCGACGGCTTACTGGGCACGGCGGCGGACAACGTGGACCGCACGAACTTCGCGCGCTTCGCCGGGGCGGGGATCAGCGAGTTTTACCTGCGTAACTACCCGCAGTTCAACCAGTTGATTACCGGAACCAACAATGGGGAGTCCTGGTATAACTCGCTCCAGGTGAGCTTCCGGCGAACGGCGGGGGCCTTGCGTATCTTCAGCAATTACACCTTCAGCAAATCCGTGGATACCATTTCGGTGGATGGCAATGGATTCACCGCGACGGTGGATAACTATAACCTCAATCAGTTCCGGGGCCGCGGCGATGCCGACCGGCCGCATTCGTTCAACGGCAGCGCGATCTATGCCATGCCGCTGGGGAGAGGGAAGCGCTTTGGGGCGGATATGCCCCGATGGGCCGACACGGCGATTGGCGGCTGGGAGATTGGGGCGCTGGCGGTGTGGCAAAGCGGGAGTCCGCTGACCGTATCGTCGCAGCGGCGAACCGGCCCCAGCACGTCGAACACCTGGGCGAACTACGCAGGCGACCGGAAGATCGGAGAGATCAAACGGCTCGGCAATGGGGTGACGTTCTGGGATCCCGCGCTGGTCAGCCAGTTCTCATTCCCTTCGGCGGGCGAGTTTGGCACGTCGGGGCGGAACACCTTCCGCGGACCGCGCTACTTCAACGTGGACCTGTCAATCGTGAAGACCTTCAAACTGTTCGATACGCACCGGGTGAACTTCCGCGCCGAGATGTACAACGCGTTCAACAACGCGAATTTCGGGTCGCCGGGGACGAACATCCTGAATGCGGCGACGTTTGGGCGCGTGTCGGCGATTGTGGGTAATGCGCGGGTGGCGCAGATGGCGTTGCGGTACGACTTCTAGCTCTGTCCACGCCACCGGAGATCATGTCTCCTCAGCGACAATGAGGAGACATGATCAAGACTGTCATTTTCGATCTGGGTGGCGTGATCGTCCCATTGGATTTCCCGCGCGGCTATCGGGCGATGTCGGAGCGCTGCGGCCTGGCGCCGGCGGACATCCCCGAACGCATCCGGACCACGGGATTGGTGCCCCGGTACGAGTGCGGTGAGGTAAGCGACGAGGAGTTCATCACCGGTTTAACGGGGGCGCTGGGTTTTGAAGCCACACGCGCCGAGTTCCGGGCGTTGTGGAGCAGCATCTTCCCGTCGCACACGTTAATCCCCGAGAGCCTGTTGCTCGAGATCAAGAAGAATCACCGGCTGGTGTTGCTGTCCAATACCAATGGGCTCCATTTCGAAATGATCTTGGAGAACTACCCGCTGGTGCGCCACTTTGACGACTATGTGCTGAGTTACAAGGTGGGCGCGATGAAGCCGGACCCGTCTATTTACGCGGCGGCGATTGCGAAGGCGGGTTGCGCGCCCGCCGAGTGTTTCTACACCGACGATATCCCGGCCTACGTGGCGGGAGCCAGAGAGGCCGGGATCGACGCCGTCCAGTTTCTGTCGCACGAGCAGGTGGTGGGCGAACTGCGGGCGCGGGGTGTGGCGGTGTAAGTCCGCCACGACACTTAAAAATCGAAGCGCCCGCTCACCTGCACCTGCCGGTTTCCAGAGATCGACGTCACCTGTCCAAAGTTCGGGTTATTGATGCCGGTCGTAATCCCGCCCGGCTGGCTGCGGTTGAACAAATTGAAGAACTCGGCGCGCAACTGAAACCGCAGCTTCTCAGTCACCGCATGGGACTTCGTCAGCGTCAGGTTCTCGCTGCGCGTACCGAAGCCCCGTAACTGCGAGTAGCGGTAAGCCCCGGTGCCGATCCGCAACGGCCCCGGATCGCTGAACGCCGCCTTATTCAAATAGGTATTCGAAGCATCGCGCACGTTCGCCAGATTGAAGGCGCCGCGATCGAAGCCGGTGTTTCGCAGTTCCCCCGTCGCCACGTTAACCCGGTTCACCGCGCCATTCCAACCGCCGGATAGCGGCGTCGGCGCCGTAAACTCCAACGGCTCTCCCGAATAATAGTTGAGGATCGCCGCGAGGTTCCAGCCGCCTGCCAGCTTATCCCGCAGCCCCTTGCCACGCGCGAACGGCAGATCGTAACTCACGTACGCCTTGAACATGTGCGGCCGGTCAATCTGCGCGATCGTCTTCTCGATCCGCAGATTGTAATAGTCCACCGGGCGCGCATCGTTGTCGTTCACCAGCGAGCTTTCAATGTTCGACATCGTCTTCGACCACGTATAGTTGCTGAACAACGTCAGGCCATTGGAGAACTCGCGATTCAAAACCACCTGCAGCGCATGATACGTAGAGAACCCCAGCGGCGACCCATATACCTGCACCGTCTGGTTCCCTTGCACCTGCGGATAAGGCCGCAGCGCGCTGGCTACCGTGCCCGCAAACCCCGCATAGGGATAACGAATCCCGTTCGCCGCCGCATCGCGCTCATTGCGGACCTGGTTGTTCAACCGCGTGCCATACTCCGTCAAAGCCGAAACCGGCAGTTGGTTGATCCGCCGCAGTTCCCCAATGCGCAGCCGCGTCGCCTTATTGCCCACGTAACCCAGATCCAGCACAAACTTGCCCGGCAGTTCCCGCTGCAGGTTGAAGGTGACGTTCTGGATATAAGGAGTCTGGCCGTACTGCGGGTCGATCATGCCCGGACGCGATTGGTTACCCCACGACTTGTCATAGCCCGCCGGCTGGTAGCGATCCTGCGGGAAGCCGTTATCCCAATTGAAAATGCCCGCCCACGGACGCACCGGATCCGACGCCAGGAAGTACGTACCACCCCAAGCCACGCTGGTGGCCTTCCCCAGCGGCACCGCGTTGTACCCGTTCGGCGGATCGCCTTCGAACATGATGCCGTAGGCGCCGCGAATGGTCCACTTCTCCGCCGGGCGATAGGCAAAGCCGATGCGCGGGCCGAAGTCGCGGAAACTGCGCCGCCCAAAGTAGCGGCGGCCGGTGCAGACATTGCAATCACCCGCGAAATCATACGCGCCGCGCAGACCGCTGACCGGGTCGATGGTGTCGGGGTTCCAACTCGACAGCCGGTCGGCCACCTCATACAGCGGCGGCTGGTATTCCCAACGCAGCCCCAGGTTCAACGTCAGCCGCTTGTTCACCTTGAAGTCGTCCTGCAGGAACAGCGCCATGTAGTTGCGGCGTCCACCCAAGCCCACCGGGTCCGACAGGCTGGCGCTATCCACAATGCCCAACAGGTAGCTGGCAAACGAGTAGCCGATCTGCGTGCCGGAGTACGATTCATTCGGAATGGCCGTCCCCCGTGCGTTGAAGTTGAAGGACGACGATGGGGTCTGCCGCCGGTTCTGCTGGTTATGCCGTCCATCGATACCCGCCTTCAAAAAATGGCGGCCCTTCGAGAAACTGACCGAATTCAAAATCCCCCAACCGTTGTCCGCGCGGAAGCTGACGTTCTGAAACCCAGGTTGTTCCAGGCTCACAAACGGCCCGCCGCCCCAGTTCACGTTCGGATACCCCAGGGACGTCAGGCCCTTGATTCCCAGCACCTGCGCGCCATCCACATCCGCCTCCAACACGCGCTCGGGATTGCCGCGGCGGTTGTAAGAGAGCGTGAGATTGTTCAACACCGTCGGCGATATGGTCCAATCCCAAGCCCCGCGCGCGAACCAGCCATCGTCGGGACGCCGCCGCGTCTTGGCCAGCGGCCCGCCATAAAGCTCATTGGTATCCCAAAGTCCGCCCGCATCCAGAATCAGCCGCGGCGCCTCCTTGGTGTTATACGATCCGGTCAGCTTGTGCTTCGAACTAAGAATATGATCGCCCTTGATGGAGTATTGGTAGTGATCCGACTCCGGATTGCCGGCGATGGGAAACACCATGTTGTTCTGCAGCGGCACCAGTCCATCCGGCCCGCGCAGCGTTGGCGTATAGTGCTTCGCCGCAAGCTCGTTCAGCCGCCGCGACACCCCACTGAAGCGCGCCACCGGGATCCGGTTGCCGGGGAACATATCGCCGATCCAGCGCCCGTTCTCCAACTGCCGGAACGTAGCCGGATCATAGATGGCGCCGCGCATCACCGGCCGGCCTAACGCATCGGTAAAGGTAGTGGCCGGCCCCAGCAGGCGGCTGAAGTCGCCCTGGTAAAACTCCGCGATCGGCGCGGTCCGGTTCGGCGCCGAGAAGCCGTAATTCCGTTCGCGATAGCGTTCATGCGAGAAGAAGAAGAATGTGCGGTTGCGGCCGTTGTAGATCTTCGGAACGATAAACGGCCCGCCAACACTGCCCGCATAGTTGATCTTGCGGTCCAGCGGCCGCCCCACGCCGCGAAAGTTGTTCGCAAAGGTGTTGGCGTTCAGCTTCTCATTGCGAATGCCGCCATAGAGACTGCCGTGCCAGTCGTTCGTGCCCGACTTCATCACGTAGTTGAACACACCGGCCTGCGTGCGCCCGAACTCCGCCGTCATGCCGCCGGTTTGGAACTTCACCTCCTGCAACGCCTCCACCGATACCGCCATCGGCGAGAAGTTCCCGCCCTGGTTCACCGTTACCGACGCGCCATCCACCAGCGTCTCACTGGCAAAGTCGATCGACCCGTTGATGTTCCCGCGAAAGGTGTCCCCCACCGCGCCCGGCACAATGGCATAGGCGAAGTTCTCGGCCTGCCGTCCGCCGGAGAAACTCAACGGCAGATTGGTCAGCGACTTCGCGCCCAGGCTGGTGCCGATCTGCGGCGATTCCGTCTGGATGCGCGGCAGGTCCGCCGTCACTTCCACCGACTCGCTCGTCGAGCCCACTTCCAACTGCATATCCAGACGCAACACCTCGGTCACGCCCAGCGTGATGCCGGAACGTACGGCGCGCCGGAAGCCGGGAGCCTCAAACGAAACCTGGTAGTCGCCGATGGGCAGATTCGGCCGGTTGTATTGGCCTTCCGCATTGGTGACGGTCTCCAGCCGGGAGCCCGTGCCCACATGCGTGATAGTGATCTTTACGGAAGGGACGGCGCCACCGGTAGGGTCCGTGACCGTGCCGGTAATCGCGCCGCGATCCAGCTGCCCGAAGCAATGCGCCACAAAGAACAGGCTTGTGAACAAAATGCGAGACATCATCCTCGCATCAGTATATGCAACCGCCTGCTATCAGTGCTTCCCCGCAACTCCCGGCGCTTCGGGCAGGAAGTAAAATACGATGCCCATGATCACGTACACCGCCAGCAACTGCACGCCTTCCAGCCAGTTCGATTCGCCATCGCCCGAGATCTGTCCCACGATGGCCACCGCCAGCACCACCGCTACCACCTCCGCCGGGGTGAACACTAAATCCATCGGCCGCGGCCCCAGGAAGTGGCTGGCCATCACCAGAAGCGGCGCCACGAATAACGCAATCTGCAGGCTGCTGCCAAGAGCGATCCCCAGCGCCAGATCCATGCGGTTCTTCATCGCCATCAGGATGGCCGTGCTGTGCTCGGCCGCGTTGCCCACAATCGCCACCACAATCACACCCACGAACACGCTGGTCATTCCCAGCTCTTTCGCGGCGAACTCCACCGAACCCACCAGGATCTCGCTCATCCAAGCCACCAGCGCCGTCGACCCGGCCAGGATCACCAGCGACTTCGCCGTACTCCACGGCGCCTCATTATGTGCGTGCTCCACCTCGGCGGCGTTCTCAAACAGATGCTTGTGCGTACGCAGCGAGAACAGCAGGCTGGCGAAGTACGTCAGCATCAGCACAATCGAGATCTCCATGCTCAGCCCGCCCTCCACCGCCAGCCCGGCCGGCCCCGCCAGCGCATGAAATACCGCGGGCAGGATCAACGCAATCGCGGCCAGCGTCAGCATGCTCGATTGCGTTCGCGCGCCCGCCGCGCTGAACGACAGCGTCTTATGCTTGAATCCGCCCGCCAGGCAAGCCGCGCCCAGCACCAGCAGGATGTTGCCGATGATCGACCCGGTCAGCGACGCCTTCACCACCTCGTAGAGTCCCTTCTGCAGGGCGATCAGCGCGATAATCAACTCCGCCGCATTGCCGAACGTGGCATTCAGCAATCCGCCCAAGGTCTCACTGGTGCGCGCCGCCAGGTGTTCCGTTGCATGCCCGAGCCACCCCGCCAGCGGAATGATCGCCAGGCATGCCGTGGCAAAGATCGCCAGGTGCGCGGCCGGTTGACTGTGTTCCAACCACACCGTCACCAGTACGAACGGTAAAAGCCAGTTCAAAGAGGGCTTGAGCAAAGCTCCCATCGCGGATAGTTGTCCTTCGATATTTAGTTTTTACTGCGCGGCCTCTCGCGATCGCGTCCGCCGCTTGCGTACCGGGGCAAGCTTTGTCGATTGGACCGACCAACGGGCCAGAGGCCACTCCCGCTGATAGCCCGCGTTGCGGTTCTTGATGCTGACGGTGACCGTACCGCCCGCATCGCAACGATAGCACTCTTCAATCCACTGGCCCGGCGCCAGCTCCGACCAGGCCACCGTCCGGTGCGCCAAATCTTCGTTCCCAGCCAGCCGCGGATCAAACGGAAATAGGATCTCGTCCCACACCGTGATGTCGCCGGAAGGCTCCCGGTCGCCAGCCACTTGCGTGCATTCCAAGTAGCGGAAATGGCCGATGTTGTGCACCGGGTTGTAGCCGCGGATGATCTCCAGCGGCGGCTCGCCCTTCGTCGGCAGCGGCGTGCCCTTGGGGAACAGCGGATCGAAAACGACCCGGCTGCCGGACTCGGCCTCGCGCCACACGCCGAAGTAGCGCGTGAACTGCTCATGCAGTTGATACCCGCTGGTGGCGTCGGCCTGGATCGCCAGCCCGATCGCCGTGGCCGACCGCGTGTACGCCGACCGCTTCACCCTCCGCCCAAACTCCTCCCGCAGCATCCGCGACACCAGCGGCAGTTCACTGCACCCGCCGGTCATGTACAGGCAATCGATCTCGGTGTTGCTGCACTTCGCCAATAAATCACGAACCGTGTGCAATGTTTCGGCCACCAGCGGCCGCGCCCGCTCGTAGAAATCATTCGCCGGAACGGCTACCTCGCCCAAGCCCGGCCGCACGAGTTCCAAATCGATGACGATCTTGCGCGAGTTCGGATGCAGCGCTTCCTTCTTGTGCCGGCACTCTTCCAGCAGCCGGAATAACTCCGCCGCCAGCAGTTGCTCGACGGTGAAACCCGCGGCCTCCAGCGCCATCTCCGCCAGCACCTGGTCGACGTCGTCACCGCCCAGGGTGGACAAGCCTTCGGTCGCCAGCACGGAGTGGGTGCGATCGTCGTGCTCTACCAGGGACGCATCGAACGTGCCGCCGCCGAAGTCGTACACCAGCAGAATCTGCCGCCCCTTGGCTTCGGTCTTGTTGCGATGGCCGTACTCCAGGCTGGCCGCCGATGGCTCATTCAGCATCCCCAGCACGGGAAAGCCCGCCAGACGGAAGCCTTCGGCCGTAAGGAATCGCTGGTTGCTGTTGGCGTTCGCCGGCACGCCGAGCATCACTTCCAAGGCCTCGCCCGGCGCCACCTCGAGACTGGAGGCTTCGAGTAGCGCGCGCCGGAAATCGCTCACCAGCCCACACAGCAAATCCAGCACCGTGAAGGCGTAGTCGTCGAACTCCAGCCGTGTATTCGGCCCGGCCTGTTCCAGCACCCGCTTCAGGGAGCGCACGACGGTCCACTCCGGATCTCCCTGCCGCGCGTGCGCGTCCCAGCCATAGACGCGCTCCCCCTGGCGCACCGCCACCAAGGGCGGATAGTACTCCGCCATGGCGCCGTCGCCGGCATCAAAACTGATCACGGGGTAGTTGCCGCGGTCCACCGCCGCCGCCACCACCCTTGTGGTACCGAAATCTACACCAATCCTCATACAAACACCAATGAGAACAAGCTTTCAGAATACCAAGTGGCAGTATACCTACCGGTACAGCCAGTCGAGGCCAAGGTGCGTGATCACGGTTTGACTAAGCTTATCCTGGCCCGCGTCGGTGGCGACATAGGTAAGCAGCACTCGGTCGCCGGCAAAGGCGATGGCGGTGTAGCAGTACCAGCCTGCGGGGTCATCCATCAGGTTCTTGGCCTTCTCCCAGGTCTTGCCTTCGTCCTTGGAGATGGCCACCGTCATAGGCGTCCGCAGCTTGCCCCGAATGGCTTCGCCGACGTTGGAGTGATCATTCCAGGCCACCAGCAGATCGCCGGTTTTGGGGATGCGCTTGATCGATGCCGGCGATACGGGCGATTGGAGCGTTGAGGTTTCCACTGCAGACCACGTGTCGCCTTGATCGCTGGAATACGAGTAGTACTGGGCGCCCATGCTGGTGCGGATGAACATGAGCAGGCGCCCATCTTTCAGCGACACCAGGCCCGGCTCCTGCAGACCCGTGCGATTGGCTGGATCGGGATGCTCCAACTTCGTCTTGCTGCGGCGCCACGTCTTGCCCTTGTCGTCCGAGATGTAGGTCATGGCCACGCCGCGACCGTTGAACCGGCGTGGATCCAGAGTTTCGTTGTGATGATAAGCGACTGGCATCAGCCACCGGCCGCTGTTCAATTCCAGCACGCGGCTATTGTTCAGCACGTAGTAGCCGGTGTCAGGAATCGTCAACCGCGGCGCGCTCCACGTCTTGCCTTCGTCCTTCGAGATCCGAAGATATGGACGGCAATCCTGCATGGAGTTCTTGCGCGCGTAGAACAGCGCAATCTCCCCCGACTTCAATCGCAGCAGGCTTACCGACATGACGTTCATGCCTGCCTCGTTCTCCACGACGATCTTGTCGTCCGTGGTCCAGGTGCGTCCTTCGTCGCTGGAATACCGCGCCGCCAGCATGGCCGCTCCGGAATCCGCCGGGCCATGGGAGGTGAATTTCGAATAGATCAACAGCCAGCGCCCGTCCTTCAACTTCACGAAGTCGCCTTCGCTGTTGCGTGGGTTCCCAGGCCCCGGCGGCAGCAGCTTGATCGTCACAGGCTCCTGCGCGTGCAGTAGAAAGGCAAAACAAAGGAATAGCAGCATGTTTTACGTTCGAAACGCCTTCTGATACACACTACGCCCCTTCACGTCGCAGTGCTCAACAAACAGCCCTTCCCCCGGCACAGCCTTCAAGTTCAAAAACCCGCCCTTAATGCGCAGAAACTGATGATACCGTTTATCCTCACCCGTGCTCGGCGACACCGCATGTTCATCGCTGGCCGGACCACACCCGAACTCATGCAGACCAAACTCCGGATCCACCGAATGATACTGCCAGTGCCGGTCGCCATTCATCAGAATCACCGACCCGCCCACGTTATCGCGCAGCCACTTGCGAATCTCCAGGCTCTCCGCCGCAAACCCCGGATTGGCGTGGTTGTCGTTCTTCCGCGCATGATCCGGCCCCACGATCGGATTCGGATTCACCAGCACCTTCCAGCGCGCCGTCGAATTCGCCAGCGTCGTCTTCAACCACGCCTTCTGCTCCGGCCCCCAGATGGTCTTCTGTTCACCGTCCGGCGCGTTATTGGGCGAACGGTAATCGCGGCTATCGGGCAGCCAGATCTCGACATCGCGCCCCCAGCGGAACGTGCGATAGAGCGGCTTCGACGCCTCCGGCAGCGGCACCTGCTCGCGAAATAACCGTTGGCCCTGTTCAAACCGCAGTGGCGCCTGCTTCGGCGGCGTCATCCCAGGCCAGCAATCGTCCGAGAGTAGATCGTGATCGTCTTTCTGCCAGTAGCCCGGCACGTTGCGCAGACACGACGCAATCGCCGGCAGGCTGTACATACGCTGCCAGTGATAGCGCGCCACCGCCTCGCTATTGGCAATGGGATCGTCGGAATCGTAGTAGACGTTATCGCCGCACGACAACAAAAAGGCAGGTTTCCGTTTTTCCAGCGAATCGTAAATCCAGTACCCGTCCTCCCGATCCTGCCGGCAGTAAATCTGGCAACTGATCAACGCGAACTCGAAAGAGCTGGTATCCGTCGCCACCGGAGCCGTGCGGAAAAAGCCCGTCAACGCCCCGTCTTCCTTCTTCGACTTCCCTTCCCTGGTCTCCACCGCATACTTATAGAGCGTGTTCGGCGTCAGCCCTTCCATCCGAAACGCATGCGTGCTGTCGTTGGCCGGATTCAGTTCCACCCAGCCCAGCGTGCGCTTCTTTTCCCGCCCCGACGCGGCTTCCAGCATCACCCGCACCAAACCATTACCGGCCGGAGCCGCGCCTTCCAATGTGCCCGTATCGGTGCCAGGCTCCAGCACCTTCGCATCCTTGCCATGGGCCTTGCGCACGGTGCCGCTCTCGTTGCGATGCGGCGTAGCGCTGCGCCGCGTCCACAACACAGCGGACTCCGGCGTCACTTCGCCAATCTTCACTCCCGTCGCCTGATGCACCACAGGGCCGGGCTTTCCATACAGCGCGCCCGCGGCCAGCGCGCCCAGCACGTGACGCCGAGTCGGATTCATGGCTACTTACTCTATCGCAGCCAGCGCCGGCAACGACACCTCATACGGCGCCCGCGCCACGCCCTTCTCCGTGATGATGCCCGTCACGTAGCGATTGGGCGTTACGTCAAATGCGGGGTTCGCCACACCAATGCCCTCCGGCGCCACCGGCACACCGAAGACCTCGGTCACTTCCTTCGCCGCGCGCTCTTCAATCGGGATCAGATCGCCGGAAGCCAGCGTCAGGTCCAACGTCGAAATGGGCGCCGCCACGTAGAACGGCACGCCATTCTCCTTCGCCAGGACGGCTACGGAATAGGTGCCGATCTTGTTGGCCACATCGCCATTGCGAGCGATACGGTCCGCGCCCACCACCACGCAGCCAATCTTTCCGGACTTCAGAAAATGGCCCGCCATGTTATCGGTGATAAGGGTGGTGTCGATGCCGTCCTGCTGCAATTCCCATGCCGTCAAGCGCGCGCCCTGCAGGAACGGCCGAGTCTCATCGGCGAATACCGCGATCTTCTTGCCCGCCTCCACAGCGGCGCGAATAACACCCAACGCCGTACCGTAACCGGCCGTGGCCAGCGCGCCCGCATTGCAGTGCGTCAGCACGACGCGCCCGTCGGGAACCAGCGGCGCCCCATGCGCGCCGATGGCTTTATTGATGGCGATGTCATCCTCATAGACGCGCAGCGCCTCTTCCACCAGTTTCGCCTGCACGGTGGCCAGCGGCTCAGCCTCCAGCGACAGCGCCAGTCTCTTCATGCGGTCGATGGCCCAGAACAGGTTCACCGCCGTCGGCCGCGTCTTGGCCAGCGTGTCGCAGACGGTCTCCAGATGCGTGCGGAACGTCGCCGCCGTGGCCGACTGCATCCCCAGCGCCACGCCCATCGCCGCCGCCACGCCAATGGCCGGGGCGCCGCGGATGATCATGGTGCGGATCGCCTCGGCCACGTCCTGATAGGTCTTGCAAGTAATGAAAATCGTTTCTTTCGGAAGGCGCGTCTGATCGATCATGACGACGCCGGCGTCAGTCCATTGGATGGTAGGAAGCATAGATCTCGGGAGTTATGGATTCGGGCCCTGAACAATCTGGGCAGTGAAAAACGTGAGGTTGTAAGTGGCGTGGGTGAGCACCGCCGCAGCCGTGGAACCGGTAATGATGCGCACCCGGCCAAAGGCACTGCCGGCCAGGATGAGCAGCAGCAGGTGCCGCCAGGACCAGGAATACATCGGACCATGCAGCAGCGAGAAGGGAATAGAAGTCAAGATCACACCGGCCACGGAACCGAGCGAGCGCACCGCCACCGGCATCAGAAATCCGCGAAACGCCAACTCTTCGCACAGCGGCCCGATCGAGACGCCGAAAAGGCCCACCAACATGATTGCGAAGCGATCGCTCATCAGAGCCTTGAACGGATTCTCCACCTGCGGCGTCTGTAGCGCCACACCCAGCAGAGCCACGCCGAAGGCCAGCATCGGCCCTTGGATCACATATCGCCAGAAGCCGTCCTTCGGCATGGTCCATGCCAGCGAGCGCAGGAACGGCGCGTCATAGCGAACGCGCAGGAGCAGGAACAGACACGCGAACCAAAGCACATAGCCGATAGTCTGGGCGATCAGATAGTACAGCGTGCCGCCCGGTTTTCCCGGCACGACAATAAACACAATCTCCAGCAGCAGAATCGAGAACACCAGACACGGCAGACCCAATCCAAAAAACAGCGCGATGTCTTCCCAATCCCAAAAGGAGTGGGGAGCGACTCCGGCTCCT
>CAYLPH010000022.1:0-114400 GCA_964385495.1 uncultured Candidatus Solibacter sp. | reverse complement strand
GCGTACGCAGCGTCTCGCCTTCCACCAATTCCATGACGATGGCGTTGCCTTCGAGGCCATAGATCGCGGCGATGTTGGGATGATTCAGCGACGCCAGCACCTGCGCTTCCTGTTCGAAACGCGTGCGGTAGTCGGCATCGGCTGCTAACTCCGGAGGCAGCACTTTGATGGCGACGTCGCGATTCAGCTTGGCGTCGCGCGCCCGATACACCTCGCCCATGCCGCCCTTGCCGAGCAGCGAGACGATTTGGTAGGGTCCGAGTTTCTCTCCGGCGGGAAGTTGCATCTGAGAAGTACCGAACAGTCTACCGAAAGCTTGCGGGCGATAGATCCGCTGATCCGTCCTCGCGCCATCGCCCGCTTAGAAAGCCATGGAGTCCACTCGCTGCGCCGCCAGCAACATGCGCGTTTGGCCACCACGTGAGAATCCGGGGGCCATGGCGACGGCCTTGGCGAATCCCGGCTCTCCCGCGCAAGACGACCACCAGATCCGCACTCCTGTCACGGATGGAGGTGACACCGTTTGCAAGGAACAGCGTCAACCAGGACTCGGTTTCGCACATCCCCTTGCCTCCCCCCAGATGGATATGCAACTCGCATGGCATCACCGGCCCCTGTTCTCGCGGATGTACCGATCCACTACCATTGCCAAAACATCCATTGGCAATGCGCCGTGCCGGAGTACGGTGTTGTGGAACTCCTTCAACGAGAACCGGCCGCCGAGTTCCCGTTTTGCTTTCTCGCGCAGTTCGACTATCTTTAACTCGCCGATCTTGTAGGAACAGGCTTGTCCGGGGGTGGCGGCGTAGCGCTCCACCTCGCTGCGGCGGATTCCATACGCGATGCCCTGGTCGATGCTCCAGCGTTTGGCGTGCAGGCCGGTGTCCACGACCAGCCGCTTGGCGCGAAACAGGGCGAAGTTGACCAAGTAGTCGAGTTCGCCATCGAGGTCGCCCGTGTACCAGCCTTCTTCCCATGCCAGCCTCTCGGCATAGCACGCCCATCCCTCACCGAAGGCGGAAAGGATACCGAGTAGGGAACTGCGGCGAAACGCGGGCAGGTCCGGATTCTCCTGCCGGAGGGCGATCTGAAAGTGATGGCCGGGTACCGCCTCGTGGTAGGCCAAGGTCCTGCTGGCGAAGAGAGTAGGACCTGGAAGCGGCACCCAGAAGGTGCCGGGACGGGAACCATCCAGCGCAGGAGGAGTGTACGACGCAGAGGCATTGGCCTCCCGGTACTCGGGCACCCGGAGCACTCGTACCGGCGCTTTGGGCCGCAGGTCGAACAGATCCGCCGAGCGCCGTTCGGCGTCCCGAATCATCTGGCTGTACCCGGCGAGAATCGCCTCTCTAGCGCCGGGTTTCACCACAAGGACTCCGGGCCGCTTAGCTTCGGCTCGTTTCAACCGTTCGTCTCGGGTGCCGCCGGTTTCCCCGAGTGCGGTGAGGACGCGATCAATCTCCTTCTCAATGCGCGCGATCTCCTTGAGTCCGATCTGGTGAACCTCTTCGGCCGAAAGCGAAGTGGCGGTGTTGATTCGCAGGCGTTCGTTGTAAGCAGCCAGCCCGTTTGGAAGCCGCCAGAATCCCTCGTCCGCACTCGAAGCGGGCAGTTGGGATTCCAACAGCGCGATCGCGCGCCGGTAGGCCGGGTAGACCGACCTGCCCACGGTTGCCTCTGCCGTCATCAGCAGGTCCGCCTTTGCGTCCTCACTCAGATCCGGCGCCTTTTCCAGCCGTTGCGCGAAAGTAGTGACGAAGAGATTCCGCTCCGGAGGCGGCGCGATGAACCGCTCCATTTGGTCCCGTGTGACGGTGATCAGTCTCTTGGGTGGAACGACGCCCGCCTTTTCGCGGTGCCGGGTCTCGGCAAGGGCCTCGTCCAGGCGAGCCGCTACCTGCCCAAGCCGCGCCAAATAGTTATGCGCATCCCGGCCGCGGCGTATTGGCAGTTCGGTGAGGAATTGAGGGAGCAAATTGTTCACACCCTCCCGCTCTTGGTTGAGGACATAGGCGTGGTCTTGAAACCGCTCACTCCGGATGATGGCGTCGAGCCACCAGTCGAGAAAGGCGGCGGAAACCCGCTGCGACTCGGAGAACTTCGAGCGGTCGAACCGCTTCAGTTCCGCCAAACCCTTGCGCGCCAACTGGACTCGCTGCCGTTCGTGGGCCTGCGTCTGGGGCGTCAGTTCCCGGTCGAGCCGGTCCTGCTCCTCGCCGGTGAACATCTGGGTGCGGGAGGCCAATTGCGGATCGGCTCGAACCCATTCTTTGGTGAACCGGTCGAAGAATGCGTCGATATCCGCCTGAGCGAACAGGTTCAAGGAGAACAGCAGAAGTATCCCCAGTCTCATTTGGCGCTCCTCTTACACTTACAGGTGAAACTGGCGCCTGGGAGTTGGCGCTTCCGATCCGCCCACTTGCGTCACCGGCCCTTGTTATCGCGGATGTACCGATCCACTACCATTGCCAAAACATCCATTGGCAATGCGCCGTGCCGGAGTACGGTGTTGTGGAACTCCTTCAACGAGAACCGGCCGCCGAGTTCCCGTTTTGCTTTCTCGCGCAGTTCGACTATCTTTAACTCGCCGATCTTGTAGGAACAGGCTTGTCCGGGGGTGGCGGCGTAGCGCTCCACCTCGCTGCGGCGGATTCCATACGCGATGCCCTGGTCGATGCTCCAGCGCTTGGCGTGGAGGCCGGTGTCCACGACCAGCCGCTTGGCGCGGAACAGGTCGGAGCTTACCAGGTAGTCGAGTTCGCCATAGAGGTCGCCCTTGTACCAGCCCTCTTCCCAAGCCAACCTCTCGGCGTAGAGACCCCAGCCCTCACCGAAGGCGGAGAGGACGCCGAAGACAGGGTGGCGGCGAAACGGGGGCAAGTCCAGGTTCTCCTGCTGGAGGGCGATTTGAAAGTGATGTCCGGGCACAGCTTCGTGATAGGCGAGGGTACGGCTGGCAAAGAGCGTGGGACCCAGGAGCGGCACCCAGAACGTGCCTGGACGGGATCCGTCCGGCGCGGGCGGACTGTAGGATGCGGGCGCATTGGCTTCCCGATACTCGGGCACGCGGAGGACCCTCACGGGGGCCTTGGGCCGAAGATCGAAGAGGTCCGCGGCGCGGCGTTCGGCGTCCTGAATGATTTGGCCGTATTCGGCGAGAACCGCCTCCCGTGCACCGGGTTCAACCGGGAAGACGCGAGGCCGTTTTGCTTCGGCGCGCTTCAGCCGTTCCTGGCGCGGCCCACCGGTTTCGCCGAGGGCGTTGAGGACGCGGTCGATCTCCTTCTCAATGCGCGCGATCTCCTTGAGTCCAATTTGGTGAATCTCTTCGGCTGTTAAAGAAGTGGTGGTGTAGGATCGGAGGCGCTCGTTGTAGGCCGCCAGCCCGTCCGGCAGCCGCCAGTACCCATCGTCCGCGCTGGCGGCGGGCAGTTGGGATTCCAACAGCGCGATGACGCGCCGGTAAGCCGGATAGATCGACTCGCCCACCGTGGCCTCGGCCGTTTTCAGCAGATCCGCCTTCGCGGGCGCACTCAAGTCCGGCGCCCTCTCGAGCCGTTCCGCGAATGTTGTGACGAAAAGGTTCCGCTCGGGTTCGGGAGCGATAAACCGTTTCATTTGCTCCAGAGTGACGGCGATCAGGCGCTTGGGAGGAACGATACCAGCCTTCTGGCGGCGCCGGGCCTCGGCAAGGGCTTCGTCCATGCGAGCCGCCACCTGGCCGAGACGGGCCACGTAGTTCCGCGCATCGCCGGCGCGGCGGATCGGCAACTCTGTGACGAACTGAGGCAAGAAACGCAGAATGCCCCCCTGTTGGCTGAAGACATAGGCGTGGTCCTCAAACGGCTCACCGCGGAGGATCGAGTCCAGCCTCCACTCCAGAAAGGCAGCCGAAATCCGCTGCGACTCGGAGAACTTCGAGCGGTCGAACCGCTTCAGTTCCGCCAAACCCTTGCGCGCCAACTGGACTCGCTGCCGTTCGTGGGCCTGCGTCTGGGGCGTCAGTTCCCGGTCGAGCCGGTCCTGCTCCTCGCCGGTGAACATCTGGGTGCGGGAGGCCAATTGCGGATCGGCTCGAACCCATTCTTTTGTGAACCGGTCGAAGAATGCGTCGATGTCCGCCTGGGCGAACAGGTTTAGCGAAACAAGTAGCAGGATCGACAGTCTCATTGGGCTCCCTTCACTTGCAGTTGAAATTCGCGGCTACCCAGTTGGCGCGGTCGTGCTGTCCGCCCTGGGGGCCGGTGTACACGGCCTTCTTCGGATAGGGGCAAAGCGGACGCTCATTGTCGACCTTCCCGTTTGTCCTGTGGCTGGCGACAAGGGAGTCTGGAGCTTTGCCGTTCTCCACCCAATCCACTAGCGGCGCCAGCTTATCCCATGCATCCGGCCCAGGACCCCCGCCACAATGGGACATGCCCGGCGCCAGGAACAACCGGACGCGTTGCCGTGCCGCATCGTTGTTGCCGGCGAACGTGGCCTTCACCATCTGTTCGAAATAGGCGATGGTGTTGCTGGGGGATGGACCCGGGTCGCTCCAGCCGTGGTAGAGAATGAGCTTTCCGTTCTTGTGGAAGAGAAACCGGCGCAGGTCAGGGTCGCGGGCGTCCAAGACCGCTTTCATCACGTCCGCTTTTCCAGAGGTCACGTCGTCGATGTTGAACTCCCACCAGGCCCACTCGGGGGGAGTGGATCTCTTGTTGAGCTTGTAGCTGAGATCCTGAAGGTCCGGCGGCGGCACGCCGGGGTCCGTTTCATAGAAGAGGAAGTTGAGGTGATCGGCGGCCAGACGCAGCGCGGAAGGCAGCGATGGATTGGCGCTGTGGGGAATGTACCAGCCAGCCCATTGGAATTCAGCGCCCTTTGCCTTCCCCCAGTAGGCGCGGACTCCCTTGCCGTCATGGGGACCGCGATAGAAGTCGCGGACGGTTTGGATCTGGCGCGTGGTGAAACAGCCGTCGGTGTTCTTATCTTGCGGGCAGAGGCGGTCTTTCAGATCGGCGTCGGGATCGAAGGGGCAGCCAGGCGGATCGCTGACAATCCCGTCCTTCACACCGTCGAGCGCATCGCACTTGCGGAGCACGGAGTCCTCGAGCAACTGGAGCTTTGCCAGACTGTCGAGACGTCCGTCGCCGTTGGTATCGAAGGCGAGGGCGCCGGCGAAGCGGTCGCGGTAGATGCGCTGCAAGAACCAGACATGGGCGGCGACCAGGTGCTGGTCCACGGGGGCGCCGGCGACGATGCCATCGAAGTCATAGGGAAAGCGTTGCGCGGAGATGAGGCCTTGGCGGCCGCCGGTGGAGCATCCTTCGTGATAGGCGTACTTCGGCGGCTTGCCGTAATAGGCATGGATGAGAGTTTTCGCGGCATTGACGGTGAGGTGGACCGCACGGTAGGCGAAGTCGATTTCCGCCTGCCGGTTGTGGAAGCCGAACGAAGCGCCGGGTTCCGAGCCCGCATCGTGGCCCGTGTTGCTATTGGCGACGGCGTAGCCTTGCGTGAGGCGGCGATCGGCGAAGTCAAGGTCGCCGTCCTTGCCGCCGTCACCCCAATGGAGAAAGCGCTGGTTCCAGTTGGCGGGTAGCGGAAGCTGGACGTGGTAGCGGATGCCGGGGGCGATGAAGCCGCGCACGTAGCAGTAGGGGGTGGCGCTTGGGGGCGCGGTGCGGAGCTCGGCGAGCTGGATGGTCAGTTCGGGGTGGTTCAGTAGGGTGGAGCAGGATCGCTCCCCGCGATCGTCCTGGGCGAGGCAGGGCGCCGCGGCCATTACCGCGCACAAGGCGCACGCTACAAACTGGATTGTCCTGAGCATGATTCAATTCCTTACGGTCGAGGTCTTCTGACGCCGGCTTTGATCCGGGGCATTCTTCACTTCCTGTTGGTCCGGATGTACTCATCCACGACCATTGCCAGAACATCCAGCGGCATCGATCCGTTGCGAAGCACCGTGTTATGGAATTCCTTCAGCGAAAACTTCGGGCCGAGTTCGCGTTTGGCTTTCTCGCGGAGTTCGACGATTTTCAGCTCGCCGATTTTGTACGAGCAGGCTTGGCCGGGGGACGTGACGTAGCGTTCGACTTCCGCGCGGCGGATGCCGTATGCCACCCCTTGCTCGATGGTCCATCCCTTGCTGTGAAGGCCGGTGTCGACAACCAACCGCCGCGCGCGGAACAAATCGGAGCTGATGAGCGAACTCAGCTCTCCCCAGGGGTCGTCCCGGTACCAGCCTTGCTCGCGAGCCAGGCGTTCGGCGTATAGCCCCCAACCTTCACCGTACCCGCTGAAGAAGCCGAAAACGGAAAACTTCCGAAACAAGGGGAGTTGCTGGTTCTCCTGCTGCAGCGCCGACTGGAAGTGGTGGCCGGGTACGGCTTCGTGATAGGCGAGACTACGGCTGGCATAGAAGGTCGGGCCCGGTTGTGGCACCCAGAAAATGCCCGGACGCGACCCGTCCGGGGCGGGGAGACTATACGACGCCGATACGTTTGCCTCGCGAAACACTGGGACGCGGCGCACTTGGACGGCGGCCTTCGGACGCAGGTCGAACAGATCCGCGGAACGGCGTTCGGCATCGCGGATGATCTCGCCGTAGCGGGCGATGATCTGCTCGCGGGCGCCAGGCTCGTCCCGCAGCACGCCGGGTCTTCGCTCCAGCGCGCGCTGGACGCGTTCTTCGCGCGGCCCGGGAGATTCGCCCACCACGTCCAGCAACCGGTCGATCTCCTTTTCGATCCTTGCCACCTCCCGCAAGCCGAGCGCGTGGATCTCGGCAGCAGTAAGCGACGTAGTTGTGTAGTGCCGCAACCGGTGAGCGTAGGCCGCCGCGCCTTTCGGCAGTCGCGAGAATCCGACGGCTTCCGACGCGCCCGGCAACTGGGACTCCAGCAATGCGATGGCGCGCCGGTAAGCCGGATGGATCGAGTTCCCAACCGTGCCGGCAGCGGTGGCCAGCAGGTCGTCACGGGAGGCGGGCGAAATGGCTGAAACCTTCCCCAGCCGCTCGGCGAAGGTAGTGACCCAAATGGTTTTGGCCGGTTCCGGTTCGATGATCCGCCGCATTTGCGCGATGGTGGAGTGGAGGATCGCCTTCGGAGGGACAATTCCCTTGTGTTCCCGCTCGCGCGCCACCGCGGTGGCTTCGTCCATCCGCGCGGCTACCTGCGTGAGCCGAGCCAGATAGTTGCTCGCATCTTTGGGATTGCGGATGGGCATGTTGGAAAGCCCGGAAGGCAGACTGGCCTGGTAACCGCGAATCCCCTGTTCGAACATGTAACGGTGATCCTCGAACGCTTCGCCTTGGAGACGGGTTTCGAGCGTCCACTGCAGGGTCGCGGCCGAGACGCGCTGTTCCGGGGTGAGGCGTGCGCGGTCAAACCGTTTCAACTCCGCCAGCCCGTTGCGGATTTTACGCCTTCGCATTTCCCGGTGTGCGCGGGTGACCGGCGTTAGCTCCCGGTCAAAGCGGTCCTGCTCCTCCGCGGAGAAGATCTGCATGCTCGACGCCTGTTGCGGGTCGGTGCGCACGAAGTCGCGGGTGAAGCGGTCGAAGAACTCGTCGATGTTCGGCTGCTGGGCGGGCAGCGGCAGGGCGAACAGACCAAGAGCAAGCACCCAGTTCATTGCGCCTTCCGTTCCTGAATCCAGCGGCGGACCTCGGCTTCCAGCACCACCAGCGGAATCGAACCGTTCGCCAGCACCGTGTCGTGGAAGGCGCGGATGTCGAAGCGTGGACCTAATTCGGTCTCCGCCAGCTTCCGCAGCTCTTTGAACTTCAGTTCACCGATCTTGTAGGAGAGAGCCTGCGCCGGTGTATCGATGTAGCGGTCGACCTCCGCCCCGATGTTGTGCTCGCTGAGCCCGGTGTTCTCTTTCATGAAGTCGATGGCCTTCTGGCGGGGCCAGCCGAGCGAATGCATTCCCGTGTCGACCACCAGACGGCAGGCACGCCAGATCTCCATGCTGAGTTGGCCGAACTTGGAGTAGGGGTCGCGGTAGAAGCCCAGTTCGTCTCCGAGGCTTTCCGCGTAAAGGCCCCAGCCTTCGCTGAAGGCGTTGACGCGAAAGCGGGCGCGGAATTTGGGAACCTCTTCAATCTCCTGTTCCAGCGCCCGTTGCAGATGGTGGCCCGGCACGGCTTCATGCAGCGACAGAGCTTCCAACTCGTACTTGGGCCTTGTTTCGAGTTTGTACGTGTTGACGGAGAACCACCCCGGTCCTGTTGCACCGGGGCGGTTGTAGAGAGCCGATGTCTGCGACGGCGCGGAGGCCGCGGGCATCTCGCGCACCCCATAAGGGGTACGCGGCAGACGGCCGAACAGGCGGGGCAGTTCCGGGTCGATCCGCTTACACACGTCCCGGACCGCCATCATGAGATCCTCGGGGCGGGTGTAGTAGAAACGCGGGTCGGTGCGCAGAAACTCGAGAAACGCGGGGAAGCTGCCCTGAAAGCCGGTCCTGGTGATGATGGCTTCCATTTCCGCGCGAATCCGCTTCACTTCGGCGAGACCGAGGGCGTGAATCTCTTCCGGTGTCAGGTTGGTGGTAGTCTCGCGGCGGACTTCGGCGGCGTACCAGGCCTTGCCGTTGGGCAGCGCCGACCGGGCGATATTCTTTGTAGTGCGCGGCAGGTACTGCTCAGCGACATAAGCGCGAAACTTGCGCAGCGCCGGGATGACCTGCGCGTCGAGGATGGCATTCGCTTCCTTGGAGAGGCGGGCCTGTTCGGCGGCGGGGATGCTCTTTGGAAAGCGGCGAAAGACGGCGAGCAGCGGGCTGCGTGCGGGTTCCAGGGCGGTGAGGGTATCCAACTGCGAGGGAACCGCGCGTACCGCCACGTCCGGCAACACGATGCCCTCTTGTACACCGCGTTGGAGCAGTACCGTCTTGTTGTTCAGATAGTCCGGAACTCCACGCAAGAGATCGAGGATTCTTTCGTAATCGGCGACGGTCCCGGCGGGCACCCGGCTCAGATTCTCAGGGATCTGGAAGGCCGGGCTTGAGAAGCGGTTCGTGACAGCCAGAAGCTCGAATGGAAACGCCGCAAAGTCCAACTGCTCCTGCAAGCGGTTCACCAGCAGATCGTAGTTGAAGCGGCCGGACCGGGAGAGTGTGGCCGGATTCAAGGCCCGGAGCGCCGCCAGTCGTACTCTCGCCTGTTCACGCCGCCGCGCCCGGGCCTCCATGGAATGGTCCGTCCACCTGCCTGGGCCGGGCTGCCAGCCATACTGCGAAGCGGCAGCCATCGGATACTCCCGCAGGTATTCGGCGTGCTCTTCGTCGAAGATGCGATGAAGCTTTTCGGTGTCGGTCTGCGCGAGCAGGAGCATCGGGAACAACGCAAGTACAAGTTGTTTCATGTTGGTTCCCTCACTACCGGGGGTCGGGCCGGACCACTCTGGTGAAGCTGAAAGTGGCGGCTGACGAACCGGTGATCCGGACCATGAGTCCCTGATCTGTGCACTGCAGGCTATCCGCCGGGAAGTCCACTTCCCCGGAACCCCAACTGAGCATCTTCAGCTTAATGACGGCACCCCGGCCAGCAACTGGACCGATGACGCGAGCCGCGAGGCGGTCCGATTGGTGGGCCGAAAATGGATTGCTTAACCCGCAATCGCGAAAGGGGGTGTTCATTACCGGGGTGAGGCAGACCACTTGATCGCTGAAGTATCGCGTGATCTCCCGCGCGGTGGCCTTACCCCGGCCACGCGGCGCCGTCTGCGAACTCCACATAGCGGGAGCCGTGCGGACAGACCCGGTGGAACCGCCCGGCGAGACCGCGTCGATCTCACCGGAGGCATAGCTAACCAGTTGATCGCGGGTAGTCTCGTGCGAAGCGTACACGATGCGAAGCCTGTGGTGTGACGGGTTGGTGGCCATCCACTGAATCTGTCCGGCGATGAGAGCGTTGCAATCCGCCGCGACCGCCTGGAAGGCCATGACGAACAGAATAGGCGTTGCCGCCACTCGATGATACATGTTTGCTCCTCCTTCGTTTCATGCCGTTTCATAACGTCTTCAAAAATGCAATCAGCGCCTTCTTTTCCTCTGGTTTCAACCTGAGGCCGAACTCATGTCCGCGGACGGCCCGCGTCTCGTTCGGACCCAGCCACCCCGTGGGTACGTAATCTTCCCGCAGCCGCGACGGATCGAACCAGTCCTCCAAGGTCAATACCGAACCGTTGTGTTCAAACGGCCCGCGATACCAGACACCGCGGAGTGAGGGGACTTTGTAGTATCCCGTCCCGCGGCGTGTCTTCATCGCCAGCCATGAGTCCGTGCCCACCGATACCGGCAATACATCGTAGGCGCGCTTGTGCTCCTCCGGAACTCGGAAGCCAAGTGCCGGCGTGAGCTTGTTGTTCGTGTAGAGGGGAGCGGGGTGACACCCGGCGCAACCCTCGCGCGCAAAGATCTTCTGCCCCTGGGCTGCAGCCGAGTCAAACGGATGTGGGTTCTTCGGCGGCTGGAGCGAGTAGATGTAGAGGGCCAACGCATACAGGTGCGCATCGCTCAGCCTGCGAACGCCCGGCCGGAGGGGACGCCCCGGCTCCGCGGGACCGAACGCGCTTGTAAATGCAATAGTCCCGATGCCGAAATTCAGAGCCGCGTACCGCATGAGGTCGCCGATGTCGCGATGACGCACATGGCCGGTCCGGTCGAGGTACCGCATATCGGCAACACCGATCAGGCTGGGCATATTCACGGGGGACCAGAGACTGGTGTGGAAGCGAGGACCGGGGCTCGGCGGCCGGGTACGCAATGCCGCGAATGTGGCCAAGGGCAGGGTGGGCGGAACGAGATTCGGATCCGGCTTCAGCCATGGCGCGTCGAGGTCGCCGGCAGTGCGCGACGCGAGAAAGCCTGCCAGATCCCGCTCCGTGGGCGGTTTCCGTTCGCGCCAGCTTCGGGCCATGTTCATTTGCGCGCCGGGGATTTCCGTGCCGTCGTCCAGCACGCGGGTATGGCAGAAGGAGCATCCGGCGCTTCCAGACTCGATCTTGCCTTTGGTCCGGATCACCAGGCGGTTGGATTCACCGGCTCCCTCAACCGGCCGGATCGACGATGGCCAATGGAAAACAGCCTCACCTGCCTGGATCCAATCTGCCTTGCTCTGGACCCCCGACACATCGGCGAGGATGACCACCGGCTCCTGCTCGCGAAGCCAGGCGAAGTACTCGGCGTCGCTTTTGCCGGGCATGTGGCGGGGGTACGTCCGATAGACGGTGTATTCGGGAATCGCGTAGTATCGCTCCGCGGGCATGTGCCTGGGGGACACCTCGGGTGTCGCCAGCGGGATCTCCAGCGTGCGCATCGCTTCCTCATCCCAGGTCTTCGGAATCTCAGGGCGAAACGGCTGCGCGAGGGCGCAACCCACCATAAGGACGGCGAAGTGCAGCGGTATGGCCTTCATGAATGCCGTTCATCTCCAGAAGGCGGAGCTAACGCGAAACACCTCTTGCGAACGAATCTTCGAGTTGCGCCGGTTGGCGTCGAGGTGGGCCTGGAAGTCCGCGCCGGGGAACGCCTGCTCGAACATCTTCTGCTGCGCGGGAAGGTTCTTGAAGATATCGGCTTCCGTTGCGTGGGCGATGACGGCGATGGCGTCATAAGGCGAGGTTTCGCCGGTAAAGAGAGTGGTGATCAGCCAGTAGGCCTTGATCGGGCCACCGGATTTGAGCACCTGCTCCATGACGGCCTGGTTCTTGGGAATCGCCTCCAGGTAGTGGCTGCGCGCGCCCGGTTCGAACTTGATGAACACCAACCGGACGAAGTCCCCCTTGGCGATGGATCCCAGGTTGATCCGGCGGCGCCACATCTCCGTTCGTGCCGACGGCAGGTTGTACGTCATCGATTGCGCGTTGTAGGTCTCCTCGTTCCATCCGGTGGCAGCGAAGAAGGACTTGGTATGGGTGTTATCAAATGTAGGTCCGGCGGTGGAGAAGTGGAGGGCCAGGCGCACGTGTCCGGCTTCGGTTGGAGAAGGGTGAAGGAGAGTCAGGCGCATATAGCCCCCACTCTCCCCGGCGGCCACCGCCGCCGCGCGGCCTTGATCGACCTTGTTGAGGAAGGCGGCCCGGCCCGCGGAGTCCGCGCCGGGCTTATTGGCGAAGTAGAGGACGCGGGCGTATGCGTCCTCGGCGGGAAGCGTAGCGGCGAGCGTGAGCGCCGCGACGAATAACTTGGCAAGCATCTGCATTTCCTTGACAGGCCTCCTTATTTTGGTGACGGGAGATCGCTTTTGCGAAAGCTGAGATCGGGCAGGTAGGACCAGAGATACACGTGGCGCGAGGCCGTAACTTTTTGCCGTACCGCCGAGATCTCCTTGGCCTCCCCGGCGCCCATCAGTTTTGAGAGCGGCTCATCACGGCCTATTTCGGCGTAGTTGTCGAACGGGCGGATGGACAGCACGCGGTAGTCGTCGCCGCCATAGTCCAGGTGGAGGGTCCATGCGTTCTTCGTGCCCTTCTCGCGTTGTTTCCCGCGCACCTTGGTCTGCGCGCGATTGTGTTCCCCGACTGCCTGGGAATCGCGCAGCCCAATTTCGGTAACGCGCGCGACGCGGAAGGCCTGCTCGGACCAGATACTCTGTTCCGGATGGATGTGCCACATCTGCCGGGTCACTCCATCGACGCATTGGGATAGGCGATAGCTGAGATCGAGCGCTCCGCGCTCGCCAAACGCCTTCGCCAGCGACCGTGGCTGGTCGAAGGCTTCCAGGCCTGTCATGTCCCCCATGGTGATGTACTCGTACGTGTCGCCCATCTGGGTTCGCCAGACCAGGAAGAACGCCCGATCCGTCTGCTTCCGGGCTTCCCGGTACTTCTTCATGACGTCCTGGAAGGCGCCGGTACTTCCCGGTTTCACGCGGTATTTCAGAATCGCAACCGGAATTGTCCGGGTTGCGTTAGGGTCCTGTGTTTGCGCGGCGGGCGTCAACGTGAGCGCCCACAGCACGGTCAGCGAACGAAGGAACATTCTCATTTCTCTTTCTCCCCTTACGTCCGATCAATCGCTCAAGGGCCGCCGCGAGCAGGCCCACGGCGGCCGGGACTGCCAGCAACAGCAACACCAGCATTCCGTGCTTACTTCCAGATCGCCGTCTCGACGCGGTAGATCACACTGCCAACGCTAAGGCCGTACTTGTCGCCTGTTTCCCGGTAAGCGTGATAATCCTTGCCGGGATGCGCGGCGCGGAACGTCTCCTGCCGGTTTGGCCACGCCTGGAACGGGCCGTCCCCTTTCGTGTACGCTTCCAGGCTCACGAAGTTATAGGGGGCGCTCTCCGGTATCAGCAGGAGTTCATGGGACTGCATCGCCGTGGCCGTTCCGCCGGCCACCAACGTGCCGTACATAGCGGCCTGCCAGTCCCTCCAGTACGCCCGGACGGCCGATAACTCTCCGGGAGCCGCATCGATCTGCCGCAGGCGAACCGTGTCGCCCTTAGTCAGGGATCCATGCGCGAAGACGCTGCGCCAGATCTCCTGCTTCACGATGTCCGACAACGCTCTGGACTTGGCGCGCCACTCCTCACGGGTGACGCCGGCCGCTTTGAAGAAGGCGTCGCCCGGCGGCGCGGCGAAGTCCGGCGGGGTGTTGGAGGTATAGAAGTGCAGCACGTCGTGGCCCACCTCAGGCGACGAAGGGAAGACGCGCGTCATCCTCACATAGCCGGTGTAGCGGCCGCTGGCGATGTAGCCGGCGGCGCCCTTGTTCCCCATGTCGCGTTGGAGCGACTGCTGGGCGGCGGACAAGCCTGGTTTCTCCCGCAGGTAGGTCACGCGCGAGTAGACCGGCGGTTGCTGCTGGGCCGCCGTGGGCCATACGCTCGACGCGGCAATCGCTATCAGTACAATCTGTCGAATCATTGTCTTTGTCCTGTCCTTTCCTCAATCGTCAGAGTCCTCACCGCGCTTCCGGTAACGTCAACAGAAGGGCCATCGTGGCCCAACTCGACCCCGCGGCGGAGATCCATTGGCTATGGCCGTAGGGGAAACCGCTTTCGAAGTAACGTTGAAAAGGATGGGAGCGCGTCTGCACAAACCACGACCCATCCGGACGTTGCGTGTCGAGCAGGTAACGCACCCCGCTACGGTAAACCTCGCTTGTGACAGCCATGCCGCCGCCGAGATGCAGGGCATAAAGCGCGAGCCCGGTGGCATAGGCATCGGAGGTCATGCCCGGCAGTTGCGGCCAGCCGCCGTCCGGGTTGCGAGCGGCCACCAGCTCGCGAATCGCGCTGCCGGTGGGGGCCTTGGTCCATCCCAGCCCAAGCAACCGCATGGCATGTTCTTCGGCCCCATGCGGACGGGAAGCAACAAGCCAGGTGCGCGCCCGGGCGGTACGTTCTTTCATCTCGCTGGCGCGTCCGGGCGGGGCATAACTTTGCAGCCCGCGGATGGCCAGCGCGGTGGCCGCAATGCTGGAGTATTCCTGCGGCGGCCGGTAGTCGTCCACGCGCCAGTAGCCGGCGAGCTCCTGGCGAAAAGCGAGTTGATGAACGGCAAGATCGGTAGAGGCATCCGGCGCATAACCGGCGGTATCTAGCGCCAACAGCGTGTATCCGTAGATCTCGGGAATGCCGGATCCGATGGCAAGGGACTGCCGGCGCGCTTGATGGTGCGCGGGAATCTGGTGGATCTCGCGGCTATGGGTTTCCTCGTCGATGGGGAACCCGCGGCGCCGTGCCATCACGGACACTTGCAGCGGCAGCGTGTTGTTATGGCAGGTAACGCAGGCCCGCTGTTTGAAGACGGGCGGGCCGATCTTCTGAAGCAAGGGCAAACCGCGAGCGATAGCCGCTTTTGCGGTGTTACTTTCCACGGGGGGAGGCAGTGGGATGGCCGGTGTATCCGGCGCTCCGGCCTCGCGAAGCGCCGCAACCACCTTCGTGTCGCCGAAGCGCCGCGCAATCGACAGCGCGGTGTCACCCGTCTCATTCCTGGGCGTGACATCGGCGCCTTTTGCTAGAAGGTAGGAGAGCAACGCCGGGTTCTGGTTGTACGAGAGCGCGGCGCGCATTAAGGGCGTGTAGCCGCGGGCATCCCGCCCATTCACGGGCGCGCCGGCTTCCACCAGCAACTTCACCATGTCGAGGGAGCCGGAGGAGGAGGCGTCGGCAACGTTTTGCGCGGTTGGCTTGGCGCCCTTTTCGAGCACAGTCCGCAGGCATTCGATGCAACCGCGTTTCAGGCCGGAGGCTGGAAGCGAGGCAATAAGCTTTACGTCGGCGCCAGAGGCAATTAGGCGCCGAACGACGGCGGCGTTGCCGGTAGCAAGAGCGTCCCGGAGGGGCGGAACGCTGCGCGATGCGGCGGTGCGCAACGCATTGACGTTGGCACTCGCTCCCAGCAGGATCTCGACGACCGCCTCGTTTCCCGCGCGGACAGCGCCAAACAGCGGCGTCTCGCCAGACGAAGTGGCGGCATTCGGATCGGCGCCGGCATCCAGCAGTACGCGCGTCAACTCGGCATCGAAGGCCGCCGCGTGCAGAGGCGTGACGCCGGATTCCCCTTGCGCCTTGACGTTGGCGCCCTTGGCGATGAGCAGGCGCACCATCTTCGAATCGCTGGTGAGCACCGCGTGAAGCAGCGGCGTGACGCCGGCGGGGTTCGCGGCGTTGATGTCCGCGCCCTCCTCGATCAGGCGTCCGGCGAGGGCATGCTTGCCCTCCCGGATGGCGGAGAACAGGCGATCCGGGGAATCCGCGGCTCCCAGTATCCCGGCGATCAAGACCAATAGCGGTAAGAGTTTCATCGTAGTTCTTCCTCTTCCCTCTTGGAGTCACGGGCGGAATAACGGCTTCGCGATCATTCCATGTACGCCGGCCTTGCCATCCACGATCTGCGTCAGGGAAAAGTCGACGGCAACGCTAGCCAACATGTAAGCAGCCACGCCCATGCTCCCGAAGAAGGGCCGCAGAGGGATCTCGATGCCTGGAGCGAACTGGCCAACCATGCGTTGCCGGTCCAACGGGATTAGCTTGCGGCGCCGGTAGGGGAAATCCTCCTGCAGCGCGCCCGTGGAAGGTCCGAACACGTTGGAGGCGTACGGGAGGTCCATACGGACATCCAGGATGCGGACCTCGAGGACATCGCCGGGCTCAGCGCCTTCGATGTAGATGGGACCGGTGAGGATATGCCCGCCGGGACCGCGGTCCTTGACTCCGGCTTCGATCGCGTGGAGTGCCGCCGGGATCCGGTCTTTCCGGACGCCCGCCGCTTCGAGCGAGGCGGGTCTGTTGGAAACCGTTTCGATCTCGACGGTATCGCCAGACTGGATGCGAAGCACCGGCGGGGTATTTGGCGAATAGTGCCCGATCACCACCGTCTTCGGGGTGGCTTTCAACCGATGTTCGGCGGCGGCGAACCCGCCGCCACAGACGATGCAAACCAGCAGGACTGTCGATTCGCCCTTCATTCGCGACCTTGTTTTCGTTCCTTCCGCCGAGCCCACCATGCGGTCCATGGGGTGTGCCGGGTTTTCTCTTGCAGTGATGCGCTGTTGCAGTATAAGCGGCGGGGTTCGCCGTCCCACTACCTATTCAGGTAGGCATGTGAAGGATCGCCGGTCGCAATGCGCTCACCGCTTTTCGAAGACCAGGGTGGCGGTGAACTTGGCGCCCGTTCCCTCGTCGCCGCCGAAACTACGAACGGTGATCGACTTGCCGCCGGCCGACAATGTATGGCGGTAGGTGCTAATCACTTTCCCGTGATCGTGGTCGACCCTTCGCTCGATCACGCGGGGTCCTTTTCGTTCGAAGCGCATGGTGTGGTGCGTGTGTTTGGCATCGACGCCCAGATCGGCAGGATGGTCACGGCCATCGAACACATAGTGGAAAGTCTGATCGGTAGCCTTCCCGTCCGCATTGACCATCTCGCGACGGATTCGCAACCCGCTTTCGTGCTCACTAATCGTCTCCCGCACTTTTTGCGGTAGCCGTCTACCCTCCGCCGAGGACTTCGCCACGTTCAACTCCCATAGGCCCACGAACGGGTCCGCGGCGTACAAGGCAAGGGATGCAGCCATCGCTGCGAGGGTTGCGATCATTCTGGTGTACCTGTTTCTAAGCCCGCGAGTCGCCGGCAAGTCCTGATTCTATGCGTAGCGGGCAATTTTCCGGCTACATGATCAGGTAGCCGCGGAGAGGATCCGGCCTGTTCAGCGCAGCAGACCGCTGCGCAACGCCTTGGCGACGGCCTCGGCCTTCGAATGAACCTGCAGCTTCGGGTAGATGTTCTTGAGATGGTAGCTGACGGTGTTCGCGCTCACGGCCAGCACCTTCGCCGCCGACGGCACATTGTGACCTTCGGCCATCAGGCGCAGAATCCTGACCTCATGCGGCGTGAGATCATGACCGGCCGATTCGGGAGGCCGGAACTTCCGGAACAACTCGATGACCCGCCGCGCAACGGATGGGGACAGGGGCACCCCACCGTCCAGCGCCTCGCGGATTCCGTCCAACAGCTTCGATGGCGGCGCGTTCTTCAGCAGGTAGCCTTGTGCGCCGGCGCAGATCGCCTCGAAGATCCGGTGGTCGTCTTCGAACACGGTTAAAGCGATGGCGGTGAGGTTGGGGTAGCGCTCGCGCAAGCAGCGAATCCCTTCGATCCCGGACATGCCAGGCAGGCCGAGGTCCATGACGACGGCGTCCGGCATGGACTGTTCCAAGCCATGGAGCGCCGCCTCCATCGAGGCATAGGCTCCGGTGACTTCGAACTCGGGCGTGCCACCCACCAGAGCCTGTAGGTTTTCGCGAACGCCGGCGCAGTCTTCGACAATGGCAACCCTGATCATGCCAGGGGCCTCCCGGCGGTAGGTATGGTTACCTCGACGCGGGTTCCGCGCGGGCACGACTCGATGCGGCAGAGGCCACCCAACTTTCCGGCGCGGGCGCGCATCGTCGCGAGGCCGCGGCCGGGCTTAGGCGCGCCGGGATCAAAGCCGCCGCCGTCGTCGCGCACACTTAGACGGAGGCCGCCGTTTTCCATATCGAGACTGGCATGGAGGCTCCGGCAGCGCGCGTGGCGGGCTGCATTGTGAACGCACTCCTTGAAGATCAGCAACAGGTCGCGCCTCGCTTCCAGGGGCAACGGGTGCCTGGAGACCGCTTCGGAGATCTCGATGTCGAACTCGATGCCGCGGCTCGAAAGCATCTCGCAGCCAAAGCGGCGCATCCGCTGCGTGAGGCCTTCCCCGTCATCGGTAGCCGGGTGGATGGACCACACAATATCGCTCATGGCCGATACCGCTTCGCGGCTGGCGTCGGCCATGCGGTCGATGAGTCCGGACACCTCGCGGTTGTCCCCTTTGAGCGAGCGCTTGGCGAGTTCTCCGAGCATGGAAACCTGGGACAGGGTGGCTCCGATGTCGTCGTGCAAGTCCGAGGCGATACGAACGCGGAGGCGCTCCAAGGCGAGTAGTTGCGACACCCGGTAGCGGTGGATCGCGTAGGCGGCGGCCAGCGCCGCGGCCAGCGCCAGGGTCAGGAACCACCAGGTGCGCCAGAACGGCGGTGTCACGCGGAACTTCACCGCCGCCGGCTCGGGACTCACCTTGCCATCGGCGTTGACGGCGCGCGCCTCCAATTCGTAGCCGCCCGGTCCCAAACCCGCGAATCGCACCGTGTTATCAAACACCGGAGCGCTCCATTCGTGGCCGGTTCCCTTGAGGCGGAACTGATAACGCGGCGGCGTTCCGGCGAGGGAGGGGCTGCTGAAACTGGCCTCGAAGTTATTGCGGTCGTAACGCAGAACCGGCGGGGTGGAGGGACCGCTGAGGAAGATAGCCGGTGGCGGGATTTCGCGGCGCTCGGGCTCGAACCGCGATATGGCCGACTGGCTGGTGAACCACAGCCGCCCCCGGGGGTCCCGCGCCGCCGCGAACACGTGTCCGGTTGGGAGTCCATCGGCCGGCGTGAAGTGGCGGAAGCGCCCGGAAGCCGGATCGAAGCGGTCGACGCCGCGATCCGTACCGGCGTAGATGCGGCCCTGGCCGTCCTCGACCAGGCACCAGACGTCCTCGCTGGCCATCCCCTCGGCGCGGCCATAGGTCTGAAAGCGGGGCCGCGGCGCGAAGGGGTTGTCGGAACGCGCCAACCCGGCCCGCGTGCCGATCCAAAGCCGGCCCGCGCGGTCAAAGTGAATGGCTCCGACGATGGAGCGAGGCAAACCGTCCAAGGAGGAGAACTCTTCGACGGCGCCGGCGCGGTACCGCAGCAAGGTGACCGTGTTTTTCTTATAGACAACCCGATTGCTGGCCAGACCCAGCCAGAGGGCTCCCGTGCGATCCTCGCGGATCGCCCCGATAAACGCCCCCATGGCGATGTCTTGTTCGAGCCGCCGCATCGCCGGTTCGACAGCGGTTACCGTGCGGAATTCGCGGCCACCCGGCTCCCGCATCACGAGCCATTGCGAATCTCTTCGGTCGTCGCGTTCCGGCAAAGTGACGGACGCGTAGA
Source organism: uncultured Candidatus Solibacter sp. (assembly GCA_964385495.1). GTDB lineage: Bacteria > Acidobacteriota > Terriglobia > Bryobacterales > Bryobacteraceae > CADEFT01. Next base: position 94,944 of record CAYLPH010000022.1, on the reverse strand, counting down.
TGGCTCCGGCACGGGTACCGGCAAGCGCAAAGAACCAGCGGCCGGCGGGGAGGGTGAACACCTCGGGCTTCCCCGGCGGAGCGGCTCCAGCGGAAGCCGGTCCGTACCGTTGCAGATAAGAGGCCGACGACAGCCACCAGTTCCCGTCCGAGTCGCCGAGCATGCCTTGACCAGCGTGGCGCGAGTAGCCACGCGCCGTGCCAACGAAGTTGCCTGTCCAAACGCTCCGCGGCCGGCCCTCCTCGAGGCGCAAGGCATGAATCGTGCGATCGTCGTTGCCGGGAAAGGCCAGCAGACTCGTGGGTGTCTCAAGCAGAGCGCTACCGCGGTTGGTCGCGAACTGGACAAAACCGGGCCTGGCGAGGCGGATGGCCCCGGCGTCAAGCGTTCCAAGCCAGAGGTTGCCGGTTGGATCCTCGTGGATGTTTGCCACCCATTCCTGCGCCAGTCCGTTCTCCGTGCCGTACCGGTGGAGGCTCCGGGATCGCGGGTCGAACTCATAGAGCCCGGTCGTGGTGCCCAGCCACAACCCGCCATCCGGGGATTCGAGAATGGACCGGACGTCGGCGAAGGAATGGTTGCCCTGTCTGGCAAGGCAAAAGTCCGGTTCCAAGGTCTTCCCGGCAGGCGCGGCGGTGACGCGGCAGAAGCCTCCGCTCCGGTAACCGATCCAGACCGCGCCGCCGCGATCCTGGAGCAGCGACTGCGCCGCCGGCATGGGCGAATGAGGGGAAGGCCGCACCGGCGTTAAGCGCCCCGCCTCGTCGCGGTGAACGGCGCCCTTCCAGGTGGCGATCCAGAGGCCGCCCTTGCCGTCGGAAAGAAGGCGGGGAATGGAGGCTCCGGGCAGCACCCAGCCTTTCCAACGGACCGCCACTTTGCCGTTGTCGCGGTCGATCCGGTAGAGGCCACCGCGGGCTCCGGCCCACAATCGTCCCTTGGCATCAAACTCGATGGCATCGAACCGGTCGCCGGGGTTTTCTTCGCCGCGGAAGGTTTCAATCTTCGGCTTTTCGGTGGATCCCGGCGACTGTAATTTGAAGCGGGAGATCCCACCGTCGCTGGCCAGCCAGAATGTACCGTCCTTATCCTGGACCAGATCGTTGCTGTACAGATGGGGCAGCCCGTGGGCCGTGGTGAGGTTAAAGAAGTTGCGCCCGTCGAAGCGCGACAAGCCGGCGTCGGTTGCGAACCAGAGGAAGCCGTGGGAATCGATTCGCATGCGGTTGATGTGGCCGTGCGCTAACCCGTCCATGGTGGTGTAAGCACGCACTGGTAGCTTCTCCGTTTGACCGGCTTGCAGCCAGAGCACGAAGAACAGCAGGGGGAGCGATTTGGGCATAGATAGCTATCGAGCCTTGCTTCCGCTTGGGTTAGTGCTTTGGGAGTATACACCAGCGAAAGTAAGCCGCACCACAACGTAGCGATTGATCGTTAGGAAATGGGCTGGATGACTTGGCAGTTAGGTTGATTGGCGAGGGCCTGATCGAAGGTAACGAGGTGGCAGTTGCCGGGCGGAGCATCCCTGGCGGGCGGCAACTTCGTGAAGGCGGCGGTGGAGGGCGAGGGGGATATCGATGGAGGTGCGGACGGACTGCTTGTTCGCCATGCCTCATCGTAGGGCCGCGACTTAAATAGGTCAACGGCGGCAGCAGGAAGGCGCCGGACCGCCTTTGCTACCATAGCGGGTTCATACCATGTCGCAGAAACCGGTTGTATCCTTTGGAGAAATCATGCTCCGGCTCGCCCCTCCCGGGTTTGAGCGATTCCTGCAGTCTCCTCAGTTTGTGGCCACCTTTGGCGGAGGCGAGGCCAACGTGGCGGTGGCGGTGAGCAACTTTGGCTATCCGGCCCGTTATGTCACGGTGCTGCCGCCGAACAATCCGATCAGCGATGCGTTTATCGGGGAGATGCGGCGGTTTGGAGTGGATGCGAGTCCGATTGCGCGAGGGAAGGGGCGGTTCGGGATCTACTTCGTGGAGCCGGGCGCCAACCAGCGGCCTTCGAAGGTAGTGTACGACAGGGAAGGGAGTTCGATTGCGCTGGCGAAGCCGGGCGATATCGACTGGGCGAAGACCTTCGACGGGGCGGGCTGGTTCCACGTGACTGGGATTACGCCGGCGATCAGCGAGAGTTCGGCGGGGCTGGCGTTGGAGGGCGCGCGAAAGGCTCGCGAGATGGGGCTGACGGTTTCCTGCGACCTGAACTTCCGGAAGAATCTGTGGAAGTGGGGTAAGAAGGCGGCCGATGTGATGCCGGAGCTGTTCGCGCTGACCGATATCGGGATTGCCAACGAGGAAGACTGCCAGATGGCGCTGGGGATTGAAGCGGGCGTCGATGTGCATAGCGGGCACCTGGAACGCGATTCCTACCGGCAACTTACAGATAAGGTGCTGGCGGCGTATCCGACCCTGAAGGTTTTGGCGGTGACGTTACGGGAATCGAAGAGCGCTTCGCACAACGGCTGGTCGGCGTGCTTGAACAACCGGAGCGAGTTTCTGCTGAGCCGTCATTATGAAATCACGCACATCGTGGACCGGGTGGGCGGCGGCGACAGCTTCGCGGGCGGGCTGATTTACGGGCTGTTGACGCAGCCGGATCACCAGGCGGCGCTGGAGTTCGCGGTGGCGGCGAGTTGTCTGAAGCACTCGATTCCGGGCGATTTCAACCGTTTCACGGCGGAGGAAGTGCATGCGCTGATCAAGGGCGGCGGATCGGGGCGGGTGCAGCGGTAAAGAAGCAACCGTGGGCGGCGCAGCGGGTTATACTTACATCAGGCAACACCCCTTTATGCGGTTCGGCACCTTGCTGGGAGCACTATTTCTGGGCTTATCACTGCTTGCGCAGGCGCCGCCCAATCAGAACATCAAAGTCTCGGTGAACGAGGTCATCGTCCCGGTGACCGTAACCGACGATAAAGACCGCTTCGTGGCGGATCTGGAAGAGAAAGACTTCGAGATCTACGACGAAGGCAAGAAGCAGAAGATCGGCTATTTCTCGCGCGAGCGGAGCCAGCCGGTGGTGGTGGGCTTTCTGCTGGATCTGTCGAACGCGAGCAGGCTGCACTGGAAAACGTACCAGGAAGCGAGCAGGGAGCTGGTATGGCAGTTGCTGCCAGGGGATAAGAAGTACAGCGGGTACCTGATCGGGTATCACAGCGAAGCCGAGTTGATGGTGAACACGACCAGCGATTCGGAGAAGATCACGGACCGGATCGCGAAGCTGAAGCCGAGCGGCGGCGCGGCGCTCTTCGATTCGATCTACATGGCGTGTACGAAGCGCAGCTTGGTGAAGGGCGAGCCGATTGAGCCGCGGCGCATCCTGGTGATCATTGGGGACGGGCACGATAACGCGAGCAAAAAGACGCTCGATGAGGTGTTGGAACTGGCGCAGCGGAACCTGGTGACGATTTACGGCATCAGCACCGTGGCGTTCGGGTTCAACAGCGAAGGCGAGAAGATCCTGACGCGGATGGCCGAGGAGACGGGTGGGCGGGTGTTGTATCCGCTGCAGGGCCTGTACAAGGACATCAGCGGATATCTGTCGACGCCGTCCGATGAGGGCAATTACGCGTTGAAGGTGGGCACGGGCGGCTATGCGGCGGAGATTGCGAGCGGCATTTTCCGGGCGATTGCGGCCACCAGCGGCGAGATCACGACGCAGTACATTTTGCGGTACATTCCAGACGTGCAGGATGCGGGCAAGACGTTCCGCAACCTGGAAGTGAAGATCCCCAGTTTGCCGACGGTGAAGATACGGGCTCGCAAGGGGTACTTTCCGGCGAATCCGTAACGGCGGTTGGAGGGGGCGAGGAATTCGCCGATCTGGGAAGTAGGACGGTTGGTACCGATGACGTTGGTCGCTACACGCAACGCCGAGTATTCCCTGATTGACGTGGCCTTGCCGGGGCGGGCTCCGGAGACCGCGGGGGTGATTGTGCGCGATCCGGCCAGCGGGGATTTCCGGGTGCGGTTCCGGCGGGATTGGGAGTTGTTCGCGGGCGAAGAAGCAGAGGTGTTGGAACTGCTGGCGGCGGACTTCGCGGCGCGCCTGGGAGAGCGGGACGGGCCGGATTTCTTGGCTTTCTGCGAAGAGCATCTAAGCCACACGCTGCGGATCACGGACCGGCAGCCGGTATTGTCGGCCGATCTGGATCGCACGGCGGAGCGGTTGTATAAGCAATACATTCGTCCGGCGGTACAGCCTTATGTGACGCACCTGCCGCTGTATAGCGCGCGGGCGGCGGCGACGAAGTTTCTGGACAACGACGAGATTCGGGAAGAGGCTTGGGTGGAGGCGCCGGAGAATCTGCGTCTGACGCCGGACCTGTTCCTGGCGCGCGTGGTGGGGCGGAGCATGGAGCCGCGGATTCCCGATGGTAGCATCTGCCTGTTCCGGCGGTACCAGGGAGGGACGCGGCAGGGCAAGTGGTGGCTGATTGAGCGGCTGGACGTGGCCGATCAGTATACGATCAAGCGGTATACACGGCAGACGGTGGAGACCGAAGAGGGGTGGCGTCATACGCGAATCCGGTTGGAGCCGCTGAATCCGGAATTCGAGGCTTGGGACCTGGATTCGGAGGACTCCTTTCGCACAATCGGGGAGTTTGTGCGGGTGTTTTCGGTGCCGGAGAGTGGCGAAGACGAATAACAGCGGCCGGTTTGAGCCCCTTTGCTAGACTGTAGGGATAGATCAATGCAGGTTTTGCAGGCTGGGGCCCATAAGATTCTCCGATTGGAACTGGATCTGGAACTGGTGAGTAATATTGCCCGCCAGGCCGGATTCGAGTCGAAGATCCAGGATCATACGCGCGCCCTGGTGTTGGAATTGACGGCCAACGAGCGGCGGTCGCCCTTATTGCTGTTCGATGCGGCGTATCCAGGGAACCTCGGCTGGTTTTCACGGTGTACGTTTTACGTGGACGGGCAGACGGGAGCGGTGCTCCAGACGCCGATGCTGGTAGCGAATCAATTGGACCGGCAGGGGCGGCCAATTCCGTACACGGTCATGGTGCAGATTAACAAGGAATTGCCGCCAACGTTCCGGATGCCGGGCAAGCAGCCGGTGACCGAGCAGATTGTCTACTCGGTGCTGTACAACTTCCTGCAGGCGTTGACGAGCGTGGGCGTGGGTGTGTGCGGGCTGGGGATTGTGCGGCCGCTGGCCGGACGGTTGGAAGGCCAGGGTCCGGCGTCGAGCCGGGACTGAAGGAGCCGGATCAACTGCCCTTTGGTCACCGGGTGAAGAGGCTTTTGGGGATGCTGACGTGGACGCCGCGTTTCCCGTCGACCAATTGGGTAAGGCTTAAGTCGCAGGCATCGGAGACCAGCAGGTAGGCGTCGGCGCGGCTGAGTTTCGCGTGTTGGGCGAGGAAAGCGATAGCTTCGCGAACGGCGATTTGGATGGCGGTGTCGAGGTTCTCATCGAATCCCATGGTGATGTAGTGGGTGGGGGTTTCGGCGAAGGGCCAGTGCAGCGGCCGGTTTTTGCGGACGTTGAATTGGAAGGTGCCGGTGAGGACGGTTTCGAGCGCGGTGAGGCTGACTTCGCCATTGCCCTGGGCGGCGTGCGCGTCGCCGGCGCTGAAGAGGGCTCCTTTGGCGTGGACGGGCAGCCAGAGGGTGGCGCCGGCGGTGAGTTCCTTAAGGTCGAGATTGCCGCCATGGACCCAGGGCGGGGCACTGCTGACGCGGCCCCACTCGACGGGAGGCGCGACGCCCATGGAGCCGAAGAAGGGCTTCAAGGGGATGTCGACACCGGGGGCGAAGGGGGCGATATTACGCTGTTTGTCGAGACGGATGAGCTTGCGGTGCTTGTAGGGGAAATCGTTGGGGAGGACACCGAGGCCGGGGAGGAAGAGGTTGATGGCGTAGGGTAGGTGGAGTTGGATGGATTGGATGCGGACTTCGAGCGTGTCGCCGGGCTCGGCGCCTTCGACGTAGATAGGTCCGGCGAGGATGTGGGGGCCGGGGCCTTCGTTTTTGACCTGGGAATGGATGGCGCGGTGGGAGGGGTCGATCTCGGAGGGTTGGAGGCCGGCTTCTTCGAGGGCTTCCGGGGTGTCGATCATAGCGGAGCGGAGGGTGACGGTGTCGCCGGATCGGATGCGGAGGATGGGCTTCTGGGCGGCGCTATAGAAGCCCCAGTGGACTGTTTTGGGGTTGGAGTCGAGGTGGTGGTGTTCAGCAGACAGGGGGAGAGTGACGAGAGCCAGCAGGAGTAGCCGCATATGGGTATCTACTCTAACAGGCGATCGCGGCCGATTTCCTGCTCGCGCCAAGACGCCAAGGACGCCAAGAAAACGGACGTGTGTTCTTTGCGTACTTTGGGCCTTGGCGCGCGATTCTTTATTGCGCTGCTGCTACGACCGATTCCATCTCCTGCCGGTACTGGTTTAGCAGTTCGGGGCTTTCGGCTTCGAAGCGCATGACCAGGACGGGCTGTGTGTTGGACGCTCGCACCAGGCCCCAGCCCTTTTCGAACAAGACACGGACGCCGTCTACGTCGACTACTTTGCGGCGCTGCTTGTAGTGGTCGGCAACCTTGGCGACGATGGCGAATTTGGCTTCGTCCGTCGTGTCGACGCGCAGTTCGGGGGTGGTCACGGTTTTGGCCAGACCTTCGAGCTGGGCCGACAGGGGTTTGCCGCTGGCGGCCACGATTTCCATGAGGCGGCAGGCGGCGTAAAGGGCGTCGTCATAACCGTAATAGCGGTCGGCGAAGAACATGTGGCCGGACATTTCCCCCGCCAGTTCGGCGTGCTCCTCTTTCATTTTGGCTTTAATCAGAGAGTGGCCGGTCTTGTACATGATGGGATTGCCACCGAGGCGGCGGATCTCGTCGTACATGACCTGGGAGCACTTCACTTCGCCGATGAAGGTGGCGCCGGGCTTGCGCGTGAGGATCTCTCTGGCCGCGATCAGGAGGAGCATGTCGCCCCAGACCACGTTGCCCTGCTCGTCGACCGCGCCGATACGGTCGGCATCGCCATCGAAGGCGATACCTAAGTCCGCGCCGTGTTTGGCGACGGCGGCTTTGAGGTGATCGAGGTTGTGTTCGACGGTGGGGTCGGGGTGATGGTTGGGGAAGTTGCCGTCCATGTCGAAGTAGAGTTCGACTGCATCCACGTCGAGCTTTTGGAGGATGCCGTGCATGGCGGGGCCGCCGGCGCCGTTGCCGGCGTCGACGACCACTTTGAGGCGCCGTTGGAAGCGGAACTGGCCGGCGATTTCGTCGATGTAGGCTGGAAGGACATTGGCTTCGCTATAAGCGCCCTGGCCTTCGGTGAAGTTGCCGGACTGGATGATGCGAAGCACTTCCTGGATCTGATCGCCATAAATGGTGCCCTTACCGAGCATGGTTTTGAAGCCATTGTATTCGGCTGGATTATGGCTGCCGGTGATCATAACGCCGGCCTGGGCGTTGCGGTGATAGACGGAGAAATAGAGTAGTGGCGTGGGGACGCGGCCAATGTCAGTGACGTGGAGGCCGGTGGAGAGCAGCCCCTTAAGGAGGGCCTCGCGGAGGCGGTCGCCGGAGAGACGGCAATCGCGGCCGAGGTTGACTCGGGTGACGCCGTTGCGGCCGAGGAAGGTTCCCAGGCCGCGGCCGAGTGTTTCGATGTCCGGACTAAGCAGGTCGGCATCAGCGATGCCGCGGATGTCGTATTCCCGGAAGATCGTCGGTTTCAACATGTGGACAGCGTATTTCCTTCTTATAGCCAGTCTTTGTAGAGTTCCACGACGCCTTTGATCATGGTGGTCTCTTCGGCGGTTACGTTTTCCAGAGGCGTGCGGACGGGACCGCCCTTGAGTCCGATTAAATCCATCATCGTCTTCATAACGGAGACCTCATAACCCTTTTTCCGCTCGCGCAGGGCGTAAAGTGGCGTTACGTACTTATGGACGAGGGCGTTGAGGGTTTGGAAGTCCTGTTTGAGGCCGGCGTCAGCCATGGCGAGGGATAGCTTGGGGGCAACGTTGGAGATAGAGGAGGTATAGCCCTGGACGCCGATGGAGAAGTAGGGAGAGATGCAATCGTCGCCAAGGCCGCCGAGCCAGGCGAGCCGGTCGCCGAGCTTCGCCATGATCTTCTGGTACTTGCGGGCGTCGCCCTGGCCGTCCTTCCAAATGCGCAGGGTGGGGGTTTTGTCGGCGAGGCGGGCGACGTGCTCCGGGGTAAAGGCGGCCCAATCGCGGGAATAGATGGCGAGAGGCAAGTCAGTGGCGCGGCCGACGGTGGCGTAGTAGTCGAGGAGGCCTTCCCAGGGGGCGTTCGTGTAATAGGGAGGCATAACGAGGAGGGCGTCGGCGCCGGCCTCGGCCATATCCTTCGCCATCTGGCAGGCGATGGGGGTGTTGAAGCCGACGCCCCCGATGACGGGCATTTTGCCGTTGGTGACGGCCACGGTGCGGCGGACCACTTCGACGTTCTCCGAAGGAGTCATCGAGTAGATCTCGCCCGTACCGCCGGCGGCGACCAGCGAGCAGAAGGGAAACTTAATCATCTCGACGACGTTGGACTCGAGGGCGGCGAGGTCGAGCGAGAGGTCGGCTTGAAATGGGGTGATTGGGAATCCGACCACGCCTCTTAGTTTGTCACGCAACTCCATGCAGTTCTCCGTAGGGTTTTATCGTGCAAGCGCGGAATGCTTGCGTCCGAAAGTGAAATAGATAACCAGTCCGAGGCCCAGCCACACAAAGAAGCGCAGCCATGTCTGCAGGGGCAGACTGAGCATCAGGATGAAACAGAAAGCGATCGCGAGAATAGGGATGAGGGGCACCAGGGGGACGCGGAAGCCGCGCACGCGATTGGGCTGGCTCTTGCGCAGGCGCAGCACGCCGGCCGAGACCAGCGCGAAGGCGAAGAGGGTGCCGATGTTGCTGAGGTCGGCGAAGGTGCCGATATCCCAAACGCCCGCGGGGATGCCGACAACAAAGCCGGCGATCCAGGTGCTGACGTCGGGCGTGTGAAACTTGGGATGGACGTGGGAGAACAGGCGGGGCAGCAGGCCATCGCGGGACATGGCGAACCAGACGCGGGCCTGTCCGTATTGGAAGACGAGCAGCGACGAGAGCATGCCGACGGCGGCGCCGACCGAGACGATCCGGCGAACCGAATCGAGGCCGAGCGCTTTGAGCGCGTTGGCGACCGGCGCGGCGTTGTTGAGCGTCTTCCAGTTCTGCATGCCGGTGAGGGTGAGCGATACGGCCACGTAGAGGGCGGCGCACACCAGTAGGGAGGCGATGATGCCGATGGGCAGGTCGCGCTGCGGGTGGTTGCACTCCTCGGCGGCGGTGGACACCGAGTCAAAGCCAATGTAGGTGAAGAAGACGATGGCGCCGCCGGTGAGCACGCCGGTGAAGCCGTTGGGGAAGAAGGGATTCCAGTTCTCCGGGTTGACGTGCCCGGAGCCGGCGGCAACAAACAGCAGGATTACCGCTACCTTAATCACCACCATCACGCTGTTGGCGGCTGCCCCTTCCTGGACGCCACGGACCAGGAGCATCGTGAGCGCCATGAGGATGAGGAAGGCGGGCAGGTTAAACCAGGCGCCCGTGAACTGGCCGCCGGCGATCATGGGTTCGGAGAGGTGCTTAGGAAGATGAACGCCGAAGACGCTATCGAGGATGTCGTTGAAGTAGGCGGAGAAACCGACGGCGACGGCCATGTTGGAGACGGCGTATTCGAGGATGAGATCCCACCCGATGATCCAGGCGTAGATCTCGCCCATGGTGGCGTATGTGTACGTGTAGGCGCTGCCGGCGACCGGGATCATGGACGCCAGTTCGGCGTAGCAGAGGCCGGCAAGTCCGCAGACGAGCGCGACGAGCAGAAAAGAGAGGGCTATGCCTGGACCGGCTCCCGGGCGCCCCACCGAGGCATTGAAGCCGTTGAGCAGCAAATCCAAAACGGGCGCGTGCAGCAGGGAAGGGAAACGCAGGGTTTCCCCGGCTGCTGCCGTGCCCGTAAGGATGAAGATGCCGGAGCCGATGACCGCACCAATGCCGAGGGCCATGAGGCTCCACGGGCCAAGCGTACGGCGTAACTTCCGCCCAGGTTCTTCGCTGGCGGCAATAAGCGCGTCGATGCTTTTGGTACGTAGCAGGTCGGCCATCAGGTCAGTATAGTCCGTTGCGGATGGACCACCGCGGGTCCGCTACGGATTACCGTTTGCGGGACTGACCCTTACTCATGTGGGTGACTTTCTTCTTGGCGGAACCGCGGGCAACGCCTTGGGCGCGCTTGGGTTTAGCAGTCGCCTTCTTGCGGGCGGTGCGCTTGGCTTCCTTGCGTTTGGCCGGGTCGGTGATGTGTTTCGTATTCATCGTAAATAATAACTCGTAAGCTTCAGAATTCCGTGAACGTGGTAGCCGGACTCTTCGGTGTCAAGCGCCAGCCGCAATGGCGGCGGCGCGAGGGAGGAGGGCCAAATGTTCTCTATGGATTATACGTCTTTCGGTGGGCCTCGCGCTCTCAGGGCGGCGTGGTCAGTCGTCCGAGAGTCCGGCGAACCTGGCGACCAGCTTCTTCAGGCCGACGCCAGGGAACTGTACGGTAAGCTTGGCGTCGGCGCCGTCGCCTTCTTTTTTGACGATGGTTCCGCGGCCGAGGGTGGGGTGGTTAATAATGCTGCCGGGGCTCAGTTTGCCTTTAGGAGCAGCGGGTTTTCCCGCGCCTTGGACAGCGGGTTTGGCAATGGGGGGCGTAGGGCTCCCCTGGGGGCGCGGGTACGACTGGGGAGTGATGGACCCGGCGGGTCTTGCCGCGGGTGGGGGGGCGGATCCGGTTGGACGAGAGATCGGGGCGGCCGGAGCGCCGGCAGCACGGGCCGGGGGCGGCGGCTGTACGCCACGATCCTTGAAAAATTGCGCGATGTTCTCCACCGAGTTGTAGGTCTTGCCCGTGTAGAGGTTCTTGCGTACGGAGTTACGGACTTCGTATTGTTCGCTGAACAACTCCACCTCGCGGGCGCTGCCGGCCGGGTTGTTCAGTTTCTTGACGGTGGAAGGCGGGATCTCGCGCAGGAAGCGGGAGGCGATGCTAGGTTCGGGTGGGCCGCCGCCGTAGCGGCGCCTCGATCGGGCGTGAGTAATGAAGAGCTTGCGCATCGCACGCGTCATGCCGACGTAGCAGAGGCGGCGCTCCTCTTCGATACTGTCTTCCGAATCGATGGAGCGTTTGTGGGGGAACAGGCCTTCCTCCATGCCGGCGAGGAAGACGATCGGGAACTCAAGGCCCTTGGCGTTGTGAATGGTAAGCAGCGAGACCTGTGCTTCGTCGTCGGCCTGATCGGCATCGCTGACGAGGGCGGCGTGGTCAAGGAAGTCGGCTAGGGTTTCGCCGCGTTCGCTCGCTTCGCCGGCGGCGGTAAGCAATTCCTGGACGTTCCCGCGGCGGGATTCGCCGTCTTCGCCCTTCTCGGCATCGAGCATGCGCTGGTAGCCGGTGCGGTCGACGACGGCTTCCAGCACCTGCAGGGGCTGCTTGTTGGCGGCAAGGTTGCGCAGGTCGAGGACGATGTCGCGGAAGGCTTTGAGCGCGGCGATGGCGCGCGCGCCCAACTCCTCCGGTAGCTCCATTAGCTTTTCGATGGCTTCCCAAAGGCTGATTTTGTGGGTTTGGGCGAAGTTCTCGACAACGTCCATGGTGCTGCGGCCAATGCCGCGGGCGGGCACGTTGATGACGCGGTTTACGGCGATGTTGTCGGTCGGGGTGAGCAACACGCGCAGGTAGGCGAGCAGATCCTTGATTTCGGCGCGCTGGAAGAAGCTGAAGCCCCCGACGACGGCGTACTTGCGGCGGTAGCGGCGAAGGGCCTCTTCGATGAGGCGGGATTGGGAGTTGGTGCGGTAGAGGACGGCGACGCGGTCTTTGGGATGGTCGCGCAACTCCTTTTCGATCATGTCGGCGATGAACATGGCTTCGTTATCGCCGTCGATGGCTTCGTAAAGGCTGACGTGATCGCCGACCGCGCCGGCTGTCCAGAGTTTCTTGCCTTTGCGGGCTTTATTGTTGGCAACAACGGCGCCGGCGGCTTCCAGGATGCTCTTGGTCGAGCGGTAGTTCTGTTCGAGACGGATGACGGTGGCGTTGCCGAAGTCCCGTTCGAAATCGAGGATGTTGCGAATGTCGGCGCCGCGCCAGCTATAAATGGACTGGTCTTCGTCGCCGACCACGCAAACGTTATTGCTCTTGCCGGCCAGCAGGCGCATCAGGTCGTACTGGTTACGATTGGTGTCCTGGTATTCGTCGACCAGGAGATAGCGCACCTTCTCGTTCCAGTATTCCCGCGTTTGTTTGTCGTGTTCGAGAAGGCGAACGGCTTCCAGCAGCAGGTCGTCGAAGTCGAGGGCATTGGCGGAACGGAGGCCGCCTTCGTACTGCTCGTAAATGGCGGAAATGGTTTTGGAGCCGGGGTCGCGGGAGCCGGTGGCGGCTTCCGCCGGGCTGGTCTTGTCGCACTTCCAGTTGCTGATGACACTCAAAACAGAGCGCGGGGCGAATGTTTTATCGTCGACTCCCATGCGCTTGATGATGCCTTTGACGAGGCTGACCTGATCGTCGGCGTCGTAGATGGCGAAGCTGCGGGTGAAGCCGGGGCGGATTTCGGCGAGTTTCGCCCCATCGCGGCGGAGGAGGCGGACACAGAAGGAGTGGAAAGTGGTGACCGTAGGAGGGTCGACGAGGATCTTGCCGTCGAGAAGTTTGGCGACGCGTTCGCGCATCTCCTTGGCGGCCTTATTGGTGAAAGTGACGGCGAGAATGGACCAGGGGGCAATGCCGCGCTCGACCACCATGTGGGCGATACGGTGGGTGATGACACGAGTCTTCCCGCTGCCGGCGCCGGCGAGGATGAGCAGAGGGCCGTCGACGTGGCGTACCGCTTCGGCTTGTTGGGGGTTTAACCCGGAAAGGAAATCCATCGGTTCAGTTTTCAGGGGGAGGGCCGCTTCGGAGAGGGGGGTACCTTAGCGGGCACGGCTCGTCTTATTCTGGCACAAGTTTCAGGGGCTTTTTGAACGGCGGACGGTGCGTTCGAGTTCCGCGTTGTATTCGCAGCCGATGAGAGCGATGACGGAAAGGACGTACATCCAGACAAGCAGAGCAATGACCGCGCCGATAGAGCCATACATCAGGTTGTAGTGGGCGATATTGCGTACCCACCAGGCGAAGCCGAGCGTGGCGGCGAGCCACAGGACGGTGGCGACGAGGGCGCCGGGCCAGACGAAGCGCCACTGTTGGGGGCGGTTGGGGCCGTAGTAGTAGAGCCCGGCCGCGGCGGCCGAGATCGCGAGGAGAGCGGTAAGGTGGCGGGCGGCGGTAGCGATGAGCGTGAAGCGGGACTGGAGGTCGTAGGCGTTGACCCAGCCGAGGGCCTCCATAACCCAGCGTTCGATCTGCACACCAACCACGAGCAGGGCGGAGGCGAGGACCACCGGGAAGGCGGCGGAGAGGACGAGCCCGATGGCGACGAGGCGTCCGCGCACCATGCCGCGCCCGTGCGGGATGCGGTAGGCGGCGTGGAAGCCTTCCATGAGGGAGGCCATGACGCCGCTGGCGGCCCAGAGCGAGAGCAGCGTAGCCCCGGCGATGAGCGGGATGGGGCGTTCGCCCCTGGCGCGAAAACCCATTTGCACAAGGTCTTCGGTGCCCGGCGGGATGGCGATGAACAGGTACTGGGCGATCCAGCGGGCCATCTGTTCGGCGCGGAATTCGATGAGCAGGGTGGCGAGGGCGGAGAGGATGGGAATGAATGAAAGCAGGCCGCTGTAGGCGGCGGCCTTGGCGGTACCGAAGCAGCCATCGCGATGCGCGGCGGCCATGGCGCGCCGCAGGACCCACCATGTGACGCGCGGGCCTTTGCTCATGTTTGGGCGGGGACGGGAAGTTCCACGTTACGGAGGACGCCGGCGATTTCGCGAGCCTGGCGGGCCGAATCCCAGCCGAGCCAGGAGCCCATAAGGTACGAGTAAGGCTGGAGCGACTCTTCGGTCCAGCGGCGTTCGTAGCCCATGTAGGAAGACACGAACAGAACGTCATGGAGGCGAAGCGCCATTTCGCGCTCAATGGCATAACTGATACGGGCGTATTCGAGGCGGCTGACGGGGCCGAAGTCGTCGTCGGGGAGCATGCCGAGGACGTCGGGGGTGGCCATGCCGAAGTCGCCGATAAGTTGGTCCATGGCGGCGCGGGTGATGCCGTACTTCTGGGCCATGGCGGGGGCGTCGTACTCGAAACGGGCCAGTGCCTTTTCGCTGTTGCCGCCGAGCGGCTCCTGGGAGGACTTGCTCTGCCAGTTTAGGAAGGGAGCGGTTTCCTTGAGCAGGAGCCTGGTGGCCTCCTCGGCCATCGCGCGATAGGTGGTGTACTTGCCGCCCTGGATGCGGAGAATGCCGTCGGGGGTATTGAAAATGCGGTGTTCGCGGCTGGCGGCGGTGGCCGAACCGGAGGCGTTGGCCACCAGGGGGCGAAGGGAACTGAAGGTAGAAATGGGTTCGAAGGATTCGGCCTTGGGATACAGCTTGCGGGCGATGCCGAGCAGGTATTGCGCTTCCCGCGCACTGATCTGGGTCTGGTCCGGGCCTTCGGTGTGTTCGATGTCCGTGGTCCCCAGTAGCGTGAATTGCCGTTCACTGCCCCAGGGAATGAAGAAAATAATGCGGCCGTCCTCTTCGAAATAGGCGATGGCGTGCTCTTCGGCGGTGAGGCGGGGCAGGATCAGGTGGGAGCCGCGGACCAGGCGGGGCTTAGCGCCTGGCGGGTCGCTCCACGCGCCGCGGGCGTCGACGACCTTCTTGGCGGTGCAATGGATGGCTTCCCCCGACAGGCGGTCCTGGAGGCGGACGGGATAGCCGCCATCCTTGAGCTTGCTGCCGATTTCGGCTTCCACGTGATTGGCCATGAGGATGCCGTTGGCTGCGGCCTCGAAGAGGTTTTCGAGCACGAAGCGGGCCGAATGAATGCGGCAATCGTAGAAGAGGGCCCCGCCGGCCAGCCCATTTTGCTGGAGGTCCGGCTCGAGTTCGGCGATCTCGCGTTTGCTCACCTCGCGGTGTTTGGAAATATTGCGGTCGCCGGCAAGTTGGTCATACATACTAAGGCCCATGAGGATCTTCAGCTTCTCGACGCGGCTGTAGATGGGCATGAGGAAGGCGAGGGGCTGCACCATGTGGGGGGCGAGGTGGCGCAGAACGGCGCGCTCGTGCAGCGATTCCTTTACGAGCGAGAACTGGAGGTATTTCAAATAGCGGAGGCCGCCGTGGATCAGTTGGCTATTTTTGCCGCTGGTGGCGGAGCCGAACTGGGAACGGTCGACCAGGGCGACCCGCATGGTGCCCCCGGCCTGGTCGCGGCGCAACCCGAGTTCCCGAGCGATGCCAGCCCCGTTAATACCGCCGCCCACGATCAGAACGTCAACCGTCGCGTCGCGTAATGCCTCGAGGCTGCGCGCCCGCAAATCCGGTGGAAACCCGCTCATCTCTTTCATCATACCGGCAGAGGCGTGCTAGAATCGCCAACATTCATGCGCTGGATTGATCTGGCGGTTATCATTGTCTATCTCATCGGGATTACCTGGTTCGGCGCCAGGTTTCGCGAGACCCAGAAGAGCCTGAAAGATTACTTTCTCGGCGGGCGGAACGCCCCCTGGTGGGCCATCGGCTTATCTATCGTCTCAGCCGAGACCAGTACACTTACCATCATCGGTACGCCGGCGATAGCCTTTAACGGCAACTTCGGATTTCTGCAGGTAGTTTTCGGCTACCTGCTGGCGCGAGTTCTGATTTCGGCGCTCTTTCTGCCGCATTACTTTCGCGGCGAGTTGTACACCGCCTATGAACTGATGAAGCGGCGCTTCGGAGACCGCATCCGCAAACTGACGGCGGGCAGCTTCCTGGTGTTGCGGGCTCTGGCCGAAGGGGTAAGGGTCTTTGCCATCAGCATCGTGGTGTCCATCATCCTGGGCACTGGCGACATGCTCTCCATCCTGGTGATCGTGCTGCTGACGCTGTTCTACACGTTTGAAGGCGGCATGACAGCGGTCATCTGGACGGACGTGATCCAGATGGTGCTGTACGTATTTGGCGCCGTGGTAAGCCTGATCGTCATCCTGCAGGCGATTCCCGGCGGGTGGCCGCATGTAGTGGAGGTGGCCGGAGCGGCGGGCAAGTTCCAGGTCTTCGACTTCCGGTTTTCACCAACGGCGGAGTTTTTCACGCGGGCGTACAGCTTCTGGGGCGGGCTGATTGGCGGGCTGTTCCTGACAACCGCCAGCCATGGAACCGAGCAACTCATGGTGCAGCGGCTGTTGTCGGCGCGGACCGAAGGGGAGAGCCGGGCGGCGCTTTTCGCCAGTTGGATCGTGATTTTTGTGCAATTCAGTATGTTCCTGGTAATTGGGGCGATGCTGTTCGTGTTCTATAAGGACAACGGGCTGGCGATGCCGCGGATTGCCGATCAGATCTATCCGCGCTTTATCTGGGAGCGGCTGCCGGTGGGTATCGCGGGGCTGATCATGGCGGCGATCCTGGCGGCGGCGATGTCGAACCTGAGCGCGGCGTTAAATGCCCTGGCGTCGACGACCATCATGGATTTCTACAAGCCGCTGCGTCCGCACCACAG
Source organism: uncultured Candidatus Solibacter sp. (assembly GCA_964385495.1). Classification (GTDB taxonomy): domain Bacteria; phylum Acidobacteriota; class Terriglobia; order Bryobacterales; family Bryobacteraceae; genus CADEFT01. The sequence goes on along the minus strand of CAYLPH010000022.1, from coordinate 78,321 downwards.
CGAGGAGCACTATCTGGGCATGGCGCGCAAGACCACGATCGTGTGGGGCGCGGTGCTGATGGGGATTGGCGTTCTGGCGCGGCAATGGGGCAGTGTCCTCGAGGCCGGGCTGGGGATTGCGTCGATTGTGTACGGCTCGTTGTTAGGCGTGTTTTTGTTGGGCCTGCTGACCAAACGGGCGACCGAAACGGGCGCGATGGTTGGCATGACGGCGGGCCTGCTGGTAATGTTGTACGTCAAACTCGGTACATCCATTGCGTTTACCTGGTATGTGCTGATTGGCAGTTCGGTGACCTTTGTCACCGGGATGCTGGCATCGCTATTGGTTTCTTCCGATTCCCAAAGGAGCACTCCCCACTCGTGACCACCTTGCGCCGCGATCTCGGCCTATGGGCCGCGGTATCTATTGTGATTGGCACTGTCATTGGCAGTGGGATCTTTCTGGTTCCGAAGGCGATGGCGAACGCGGTCGGCGATTCGCGGATGGTGTTCGCCGTCTGGATCTTCGGGGGCCTGCTGACGATGGCGGGGGCATTGACGTATGCCGAGCTATCGAGCGCGATGCCGGAAGCGGGCGGCGAGTATGTGTACCTGCGCGAGGCGTACGGGCCGCTGTGGGCGTTCGTCTATGGCTGGACGCAGATGTGGGTGGCCAAGAGCGGATCGATTGCGACGCTGGCGGCCGGCTTCATGCTGTACCTCGCGAATTTCTTCCCCGTCGTGGAGCAGGTGGTGGGGCAGATCCCGTTGCCCTTGGGGCCCGGCGGAGCGCCATTGGAAGTGCGCGTGGGGCAGTTGTTGTCGATGGTGCTAATTATGGGTTTGGCCTGGCTGAACTACTACGGCGTTAAATTCGGCGGCGGCGTGCAGGTTGCGGTGACAATTCTGAAAGTCGCGCTAATTGCGGGTGTGATTGTACTAGGATTACTAGCCAGTGGTGGGAATGCCGCGAATCTAAACAGTTCCACGGCGGCGGTTCCGGGCGGAGTGGCGGGATTCTTCGCGGCCCTCGTGGCGGCCCTGTGGGCCTATGACGGGTGGAACAACGTGGCGATGGTGTCCAGCGAGATCAAGGATCCGCGGCGGAACCTGCCGCGGGCGCTCATTATGGGGACACTGGCGGTGGTCGTCATCTACCTGCTGGCGAACGTGGCCTATTTCTATGTATTGAGCGCAAAAGAGGTTGGCGGCGCCGATCGCGTGGCGGCGGACATGATGCGCCGGGTGGCTGGCGAGCCGGGCGCGGCGGCGGTGAGCGTAGCGGCCATGGTGTCCATCTTCGCGGCGTTGAATGGTTCGATTCTGACCGGGGCGCGGGTGCCCTACGCAATGGCGCGCGATGGGCTGTTCTTCCGGCCAGTGGCCAAGATCCACCCGGAGTACGCGACGCCGTCCAACTCGATTCTGCTGATGAGCGCGTGGGCCTCGGTGCTGGTGTTGAGCGGCAAGTACGAGGATCTGTTCAATTACGTGATTTTCTCCAGTTGGATTTTGTATGGAATGGCAACGGCCAGTGTCGTGGTGCTGCGGCGGAAGCGGCCGGATCTGCCGCGGCCGTACCGGACGTTGGGCTATCCGGTGATGCCTGTGTTATTTGTGTTGGTGGCGATCGCGCTGCTGGGGTCGACGGTGCAGACACGGCCGCGGGAATCGCTGATGGGAATTGGTATTATTGTACTGGGATTGCCGTTTTATGCCCGCTGGCGGGGACGACTTTCGGCCTAATCCGCAAGCCGCCGGTGGCGTGACGGAGGGGGCTGGAAAAAGTTTTGTTCTGAAATCGGAACAAACCGCTTGTGTTCGCCGCGGCGCTGGGTTTAGACTGAAATGGCAGCGCGGGCTTGCGCCCACTCTGCTGTTCTGAAAACAGAACGGTTCGACATCATCCGAATGGGGTGACCGCAATGGACGTGAATAAAATGCTCGCGGAATTACGCGCCGAGCGGGAGCAGATTGAAGAGGCCATCCTCAGCCTGGAACGGCTGGCGCGTGGCCGGGGCAAGCGCCGTGGCCGGCCGCCAAGCTGGCTCACAGAGATGCGGAAAGTGGGAACGAAGCCCGGACCGGGCCGTCCTTCCAAAGCCGCGTCGCAGGCGAAGGCGGCAACGACGTAGGATTTTCGTTTAATAAGAAGATTGTGTGGCGCCAGTGCTCCGCGGCCGGCGGCTATAGCGTGGCGCCGCCGTCTACCCGTAGCACTTGGCCCGTAATGTAGTTGTCGGGTTCCAGGAAGAAGCGTACGGCGGCCGTGATATCGGCCGCCCGGCCATAGCGCGGCACGATCCCGTCGCGGATGAGATGCTCATACTTGCCCGAAGCGATCGAGGCAAGTGCCATGCCTGCCGCCGTGACTCCGGGCGCCACCACATTCACCCGGATGCCAATTCCCCGCACTTCCTTCGCCAACACCATCGCTCCGTGCTGCAAGGCAACCTTTGCCGGGGCATACGCGGTAGATCCGGCCACAACCGTGGTGGCCTGCATGGTCGAGAACAGCACGATGGAGCCGGCGATACCCGCTGTTTGCATGCGTTCGGCGGCTTCGCGGGCAAGCAGGATAGGTCCGGAAAAGTTCACAGCCATGCTATGAGCGGTGGCGGCTTCCAGCGAGCCGCCTTCCGGCACGCGCGCCGGATCTCCGGTGAATACCACCAATCCGTAGAGTGCCGGCGCGGCATTGAGCAGCCGGCGGCGGTCCGGAGCTTGGGTGATGTCCGCCTGAAGAAGCGCGCCTAGCGCTTCAAGCGGCAGCGCCCGTTCCCGGTTCGCCCGGTAGCTGAGCACCAGTTTCGCCTTCTCGTCCGCCAGGCGCGCTGCCGTCACCGCTCCCAGTCCGCCCGTACCGCCCGCCAGAATGATCTCCCGATCCTGTAACACCCAGTTCCTCCAACGCAACGTATCCGCAACTCATCACGGCCAGGAATAGCAGCAGCACTTCGCTATCGCCGAGGTTATGTTCAAAGACGCCGCCAACCAGGATGGCGAGGAGCGTGGCAAGAGCGCCGGCGACCACGAATCGGGAATCGCCGGGACCGGCTGGCGCGCGGGCGAGGCCGCGGCTAAAGTCGCGGAGCATCAGGCCCAGCCAGGCGAGCAGCGCGGCGAGGGCCGGTAAGCCCCGTTCGGCCGCGTAATGCAGATAGATGTTGTGCAGGTGGCCGTACCAGCCCTCGGGCAGTTGCTTCACGTCCTCCGGAACGTATTCCTTGAAATTGGATTTCACGTGTTCCGGGCCGATGCCGAACAGAGGGTGTGCCTGGATAATGCGCAGGCCGGTGCGCCAGGAGACACGGCGGTGTTCGTTGGAGTCGGTCTGCCCCTGGGGTTTCCAGATGGAAGTGAAGCGCTGTTTAAGGAAGGGCGGCGCGGCCAGCAGCGCGATGGCGATAAGCACGGGCGCGATGAGCACGGTCCAACGCTTCCAGATCCAGAGCAGCAGGGAGCCGGCCAGGAAGGTAGCCACCCAAATGCTGCGCGTGCCGCCGGCAAACAGGGCGAGGGCCATGATCGCGGCGCCGATGATCCAGAGGGCCCGGCGTTTGCCGGGGTGGCCCCAGAGCAGGTAGGCGCCCAGCAGCAGCAAGGCGATCATGATCTGGCCGCCGAAGGTCATCCAGTGGCTCATAAAGCCGGAAATACGTTCACCGACCAGGCATCGATAATCGCCGCCGCAATTCTGCAATTGCCAACTGAATTGGGCAAGCGCGCGCAGGGAGGATAGGGTGGCGATGCCGGCGATGGAGAGCAGGAGGCGCTTGACGGAGGCGAGGTCGCGGAAGGTGCTGCTGACGGCCACGAGAGTTAGGTATACGAAGAACTTGCGGATCTGGGGGCGCCCTTCCGACGGGTTGGCGGACATGGCGAGCGAGACGACGGTCCAGAGGAGAAAGAGGCCGAGGGGCCATTGGCCGGGTGGGAGCCGCAACTTAGCCCCGCTGAGCAGGAGGGTCGCGATGGCCAGAGCGAGGCAGATGCTGGAGACGGCGATGGAGAACAGAATGCTCGCGGCGGCGCCGAAGGTCAGCCAAAAGGCGGCGCGCTCCAGTGCACGAACCTGCTTCTCACCCATAGGATTAGGTCCAGTATGACAGAATGGAACTACAGCTTCGGGTAGGTTCTGTATGGAAATTTATATCCTGCGCCACGGGATCGCGGAAGACCCCCGGCCCGGTCTGCGGGACGCGGAACGGGCTCTCACTGGCGAAGGGAAAAAGCGGCTGCGGGACGTGCTGCAGGTGGCGCATCGCGCGGACGTGAAGCCGGAAGTGCTGCTGACCAGCCCATACCGGCGGGCGCGGGAGACCGCCGAGATCGCCCGCGAGATTCTGAATCCCCAAACAGAAGTGATGCCCGCGAAGTGCTTCACGCCGGAGTCGGATCCGCGCGAGGCATGGGAGGAAGTGCGCATCCATCACGATGCGGCATCGGTGCTGATCGCGACGCATGAGCCGTTTGCAGGGCTATTCGCAGGCTTTTTGCTGAATACGCCGGCGCTGACGATTGACGTGAAGAAGGGGTCGATCATCCGGGTGGATGTGATGGGATTTGGGGTGCAGCCGCGGGGGGTGTTGCGGTGGTACCTGACGCCGCGGCTGGCGGCGCGGTGAAGCTCCTTAGTGCAGGGTGGCGCGCAGCCACTCCACCATCTTTTTCTTGTACTCCTGGTGAGCGGGGTTCTTCTCCCACGCGCCAACGCCGTGCGCGCCGCCTTCGACGGTGAACACCTCGCAGCGATTCCCTGCCTTCTTCAGCGCGTCGCACATCAGCGGCGACTGGTCATAGGGGACTTGCGCGTCGGCGGTGCCGTGGAGGAACAGAAACGGCGGCAGGCCTTTACGGACGTAGCGGATCGGGGAGATCTCGTTGAGCCTGGCGATCGCCGCATCGTCCAGTTTGTCGGGAATGCCCAGTAATTTCGTCACATTGGGACCGATCTCGCCGCGGTCCTTCGCGCGTTTCAGCAGATCGTGCGGGCCGTAGAAATCGACGACGGCTGCCACGCTTTCCGCCTTCGTGGCCTTTACGGCCGCCATGGCGACCAGGTGGCCCCCGGCGCTTTCGCCCATTAGCGCGATGCGTTTCGGATCGACTTTGTACTGGCGGGCGTGGGCCTTGACCCAACGAATGGCGGTAAGCACATCGTCCAGCGGAGCGGGGTAAGTGGCTTTGGGGGCAAGACGGTAATTGACCGTGAACCAAACGAAGCCAGCTTCGGTAAGAGGCGGGAACAGCGGCGGGACGTAGGTGCGCTGGTTGCCGTTGATCCAGCCGCCGCCGTGGACAATGATGACGGTGGGGAACGGGCCCTTGCCATCGGGCACCTGCACGTCCAGCAGGAGCGGTTCGCCGTTGGGTCTGGCGAATTCGATATCGCGGGTCTCGGCGGCGAACAGGACGCCGGCGGCGAGCAGGGTGAACTTAACCAAAAGCAGCACGTGGATTCTCCCAAAGCAGGATATCGCGTTGTCTGGCGGTGAGTTTGGGCACGAGTTTCGTGTAGAGGTGCGTGTAGTCCTTCCAGGCGCCGCCGTTGGGCTCGCCGGGCTTGTAGTAGCCGGCGTCCTGGCTGATGAGGGTACGGCCGAGCAGACCCTGCTTCTCCATGAACTGGACACAGTCGAGGTGCCAGGATAAGGCGGCTTCGGTTGGGCCGATGTGATCGAACTCCACCCAGGCGCCGGCTTTAGCAATCTCGCGATGGAAGTTGTGGTCCTTCTCGCCATCGGCGTGGACCCACACAAACTTCACTGGCTTCGTTTTGGCCGCGAGGAGGATATCGAGTTGTTCGCGGGCGGCAAGACCGTTGCCGGTGTGGGAGGCGATAGTCAGTCCGGTCTCGTTGGAACAGAGCGCGGCGGCGCGGACGATTTTCTTATCCAGGTCGTGGAGCGGGCCGCGGTTGACACCGATTTTGAGGAACCGCGGCTTCATGCCGTCGACGCCGTTGCGGTGCTCGGCCACCCAGCGTTTGGCCAGCGCCTCGGCGCTTTCCTGTTTCGCCCAGGACGGTAGGAAGATGTGGTTGCGGGCGGCGTAAAGGCCGGTATTGGTCCAGATTTCCAGGCCGCTGGCGTCCGATAGCCGCTGCAATAGCCGTGGGGCGCGGCCGATGAAGTTCGGCGTGCACTCCTGGAAGCGGCGGCAGCCCAATTGGACGAGTTCCCGCAATTTGGGATTGACCAAACCGAAGACCGTGTTCTCGTCGTAGCGTCCGGGGGCGATCTTGTCTGCGCCGATGAAATCGACCAAGACATGCTCGTGCACCAGAATGGACGGAGGAGCCGGCTGGAGCAGGGCGGCTCCGGCCAAGCCGGTGAAGTCGCGCCGGGTGAATCGCATGTGGGTGGGTGCCCCTTCCTGGAGATCTATTATTCCATGGGGTGGGAATTGCGGCCAGTGTGGTGGACGATTCTAATCGTTTGGTTCTTGACATCGCCGCCGTAAGTCGATAGAAGTAACAGCCATGCGATCCATCCTTGTCGTCATGGTGACGCTCGCCAGTGCCTTCTCGCTTTGGGCACAGGGCGAACGCGGCACGATCACTGGCACCGTTACAGACAGTTCCGGGGCTATCGTACCAAGAGCTTCCGTAACGTTGCGAAATACAGGTACAAACATCCGCACGCAGGTTGAGACAAACTCGTCGGGTATCTACGTCTTTCCGGCATTGAATCCGGGCAGCTATGACCTTGCGATTGAGGCACCGGGGTTTCGTCCGCGGCGCGTGAGCAACATCCCACTGAGCACCGGCTTGACGGCTACGATAGACGCGGTGCTGGAAGTCGGGCAGGTGTCCGAAGCGGTAGAGGTGCAGGCGGCGGCGGTGCAGTTAGAAGCCCAGTCGTCCAGTTTAAGTAAGACCGTGGAAACGCGGCGCGTGGTGGAGTTGCCGTTACTGGGACGCAACCCGCTACAACTGGCGGCGTTGGCCCCCGGAGTAATTCCGTCCCGCGGCCAGCAGGGGGCGGGCGGGGACGCCATTGGACAGGCGGCGAACTCCCGCATCTCCGGCGGTTTGGCGATGCAGAACGCGATCCTGATGGATGGCGGTGATTCTCGCGGCTTCACCTCCGGCGGCCAGGCCTATGCGTTCCCGATCGAATCGGTGGCCGAGTTCAAGGTGGAAACCTCGAGCTATTCGGCGGAGTTTGGCCGGTCGGCGGGCGGCGTAATCAGCGTGGCGTCGCGTTCTGGCACGAACCAACTGCACGGTGTGGTCTATGACTTCATCCGCAGCCAGGCGCTGAACGCCAATTCGTGGTCGAACAATCGCAATCGCGTGGCTCGCCAGCCATTCCAGTACAACCAGTTCGGCGGCGCGTTGGGCGGCAAGATCATCCGCGACCGGACCTTTTACTTCCTGAACTACGAAGGGCTGCGCCAGGGAAGTCCGCGCAATTTTCTGGCGACCGTGCCGCTGCCGCAGTGGCGCAACGGCGACTTCCGGAACACGTTTGATCGCGCCGGCGCCCAGGTGACGGTGTACGATCCGACAACCACGCGGGCGGATCCCAACAACCCGGGGCGGTTCGTTCGTAGCGCGTTCCCCAACAACCAGATTCCCGCCAACCGGATTCACCCGATCTCGAACAACCTGATGAAGTACTGGCCCGAAGCCAACCGGCCGGGCGAAGGCGCCGCGCAGGTGAACAACTTCTTCCTTAGCGGGAAGAACGTAACGAACCAGGACAACTGGTTTGCGCGCGTCGACCACCAGATCAGTTCCAAGCACCGCATCTTCGGCCGTTTCGCCGGACGCCAGAGCGAGAGTTTCCCGCTCGGTCTGGTCGAGGCCGCCTTCCCGGCCACCTCCGTCTCCACCAACCCGGTGCGCAACGCGGGCATCAGCGTGACGTCGACGTTCAGCCCCAACTTGCTTGGCGAGTTCCGGGTGAGTTACACGCGGCTGCAGAATAACTCGAGGCCGGTGAGCGAAGGATTCGATCTGGCGAGCGTGGGTTTCCCGCAAACCCTGGCGAATGCCGTCACCTACCGGCAGTTCCCGCAGATCCAGGTGCAGCAGTATGCAACGGGCTCGGGGCTTGCGGTGGCGACGTTCGGATCCACCGAGGTTTCGAATCTGGGTGGAACGGGACGCGACCTGTTGCCGCAGGATACCTGGCACACGCAGTACCAGACCACGTGGCTGCGCGGACGCCACAAGTGGAAGTTCGGGGTGGATCTGCAACGCATGAAGATGGCGGCGTTCAACTCGCGCCTGTCGGGCGGGCAATTCAACTTCGACCGCACCTACACGCAGGGGCCGGATCCGTCCGTGACGTCGTCGACGGGCGGAAACGGGTTTGCCAGCTTCCTGCTCGGCATCCCGCTGTCGGGCAGCCTGGATACCACGCCGAGCATGATGTTGTTCCAGCGCTACAATGCCGCCTATATTCAGGACGACTGGCGCGTCACCAGCCGGCTGACCCTGAACCTGGGGCTGCGCTACGAGTTCATCTCTCCCTATGCCGAGAAGTTCGGACAGATCGGCTACATGGATGCGCGGGCGACGGAACCGGTGACGGGATTGCCGGGTGTGTTCCGGTGGTCCAAGCCCGGGGAATATCACCACGACCCCTTTTACAAAGGGTTCTGGCCGCGCGTGGGCATCGCCTATCAGTTGACCTCGAAGACCGTGATCCGCACCGGCGGTGGTATCTTCAGCGCCGCCAACAATGGGCTGAATGCCGCCGCGTCGGACTTTGGCTCCGGTCTTTTCGTCAACAACAGCCTGTCCCTGGGTCCGCAGAATCCGATTCTGTTCACGCCGCCGGTGGGCGGTTCGTGGTCGAATCCCTTTGCGGCGGGGCTGGTGTTCCCGGTAAAGGGCGAGTCGACTTTCGTCGGCCAAAACATTCGTGTGGAGTTCCGGGATCGGGCACCAACGTATGTGGCGATGTGGAACTTTAACGTCCAGCACCAGTTGAGTAACAACCTGCTGGCCGAAGTGGGCTACTCGGGCTCGAAGACCACGAACCTGTTCTGGAACCGGTTCGACAACGCGAACGATCCGTTGCTGTTGGGCCAGTGGGGCTCGCGCCTCCTCGAGCAGGTGCCGAATCCCTTCTTCGGCAGGATCCAGGGCGGCGTCGGCGCCTTCCCCACCGTACAGCGGCGCCAGTTGCTGCGGCCGTTCCCGCAATACCAGCAGGTGCTGGCGATCCGGCGGCCGTACGCCGACGGCCACTACCAAAGTATGATTGCTCGCGTGGAGAAGACCTTCTCGCACGGCTACACGATCAGCGCCGGCTACACTCTCTCGAAGCTGATCGCGGAGACCGCCGAATCGAACACCTGGCTGATTGGGCCTTCGAACGCACTTTACGATCCGGCCTACAACCGGCACGTGGAGGGCAACGACGCTCCACAGCGCCTGGTGATCAGCCATCTGTATGAATTGCCGTTCGGCGTCGGCAAGCGCTACCTCAACGACAAGGTGTTCGGGCGCATCCTGGGTGGCTGGCAGTTCTCGGGGATCACGGTTCTGCAATCGGGCCGCCCGCTTCTGATCAGCGCGCCGGACACGACAGGGTTGCTGGAGTTCAGCTACACCAATGGACGTGCCAACCGCCTGCGTAGTGCCGTGCTCGACAATCCTACCAAGGAGAAGTGGTTCGACACGTCGGCCTTCGCCACGGCTCCGGCGTTTACGGTGCCGACCGACAGCTTGAGCCAGCCGGACCTGCGCACGCCGGGCCGGACGGCGTTCAACTGGTCGTTCACCAAGAACACGCCGATCAAGGAACGGATGGCGTTGCAGTTCCGCTTCGAGATGTTCAACGTGTTCAACAATCCGCAGTTTGATGTGCGCGGTGCCTCCACCGATCTGACCAATCCACAGTTTGGCCAGATTACCGAGGGGGGCGGCGAACGCAATATCCAATTGGGATTGCGCCTGTCGTTCTGATTTGAGTAGGGCGGACCTCCAGGTCCGCGGGGTGGCCTCCAGGCCACCCCTTTCTCTAGTGAGTGAGCATTCCATGAACAGACGTCATTTCCTAAGAACCACCACCGCCACTTCCGCCGCGGGCCTGCTGGGTTACGCCGCCGCCCAGACCAAAGCGCAAACCGGCATCAAGCTGGCCACCTTCTTCACCGACAATCCGAATGAGAATGACTTGGCCATGCTGCGCCATGCAGGCGTGGATGCGGTGTCCATCTGGACCGGCATCGCCAACAACAACGCGGCCTGGATGCTGGCGATGAAGAAGAAACTGGAAGCCAATGGCGTGCAGATCTACAACATTGGCATCATCGACCTGCACTGCGATCCGACGCTGGTGTTGGGCCGGCCAGGCGTGGAGACGAAGATCGAGCAGTACAAGACCTATCTGACCAATCTAGGCCGGGCGGGCATCGGCTACACGACCTATGCCCATATGTCGAATATCAAGAACCAACCCACGCCGGGCTTCTATGCCACCAGCGAAGGCAAGACCCGCGGCGATGCGCCGACGCGCTACTTCGATCTGGCGGTGGCGAAGAAGCTGCCCTGCTCGTTTGATAAGACCTATGAGGAAGCGCACATCTGGAAGACGTTCACAACGTTTATCCAGGCGGTGATGCCGGTGGCGGAGAAGAACAAGGTGCGGATTGGGCTGCACCCCGATGATCCGCCGGTGGATTCGCTGGGATGCGTGGCGCGGGTGTTCCGTACTTACGAGGCCTATGAACGCGCGTTTCAGATCGCCAACTCCGAGAACTTCGGGGTGTGCCTGTGCGTCGGAACGTGGGGCGAAGGCGGCAAGCAAGGTTTTGGTAAGGATCCGATTGAGGCGGTGAAGGCGTTTGGGGCGAAGCGGAAGATCTACAAGGTGCATTTCCGTAACGTGAGCGGTCCGCTGCCCAAGTTCCAGGAGACGTTTGTCGATAACGGCTATCTGGATATGTACCAGGTGATGAAGGCGCTGCAGGATGTGAAGTTCGACGGCATTGTAATTCCGGATCACGTGCCGGGCGGGGGCTATCCGATGGCGAACACCACCTACACTCTCGGCTATATGAAAGCGCTGCGGGACCGCGTGCGGGCGGGGTAGAACTACTTCCGCGCGCCAAGGATGACGCGTTTCGATTTCAGGGCCATACCGGAGCCGTAGTTGCAGGCGAACACATTGGTGAACACGGCGCCGAGGAAGAAGACCTGCGCCGAGTAGTAGACCCATACAAGCACGATGACGAGCGACCCGGCGGCGCCGTAGGTGGACGCGAGCGCCGTCTTGCCCAGGTAGACGCCGATGGCCAGTTTACCGGCCGTGAACAGCGCCGAGGTGACAATGGAGCCGAGCAGAACATCGCGCCATTCGATCTTCAGGTCGGGCAGCACCTTGTAGATAAGTGCGAACAGCAGGGTAATGATGACGAACGAGACGATGGAACTGGAAAGCTGGAGGAAAGTCTCGGGTATCGGGACCAGGTAGCCAATGATCTGGTTGGCGGCGGCCAGCGCGGCATTGATAAGCAGCGACACCAGCAACAGAAAGCCAACGCCCACCACCATCGCAAAGGAGAAGAAGCGCTCTCGCAGCAGGCCGAGGGCGCTCTGCAGAACGGTGGAACTGCGGGCGGGCACGTCCCAGATCTCATTCAGAGCGGAGCGCAGTTCCGCTACCGCCGTGGTGGCGCCGAAGAAAAGGGTAAGCAGGCCGAGAATCGAAGGTACGATACCGACGGAAGGCTTGCGGGCGTTCTCCACCAGACGCTGGATGGCCATGGCGCCGTCGGGCCCCAGCAGGTTCTGCAACTGCCAGAAGATCTGGCCCTTGGCGGCCTGTTCGCCGAACGCGAAGCCCGCCACCCAAATGGCCACCACCAGCAGCGGCGCCATGGACAGCATGGTGTAAAAGGCCACCGAAGCACCCAATCTCGGTGCATTCTCGGCGTAGAACTTGTCGATGGTCTGAAAGAGAAGGACCTTAAAGTCGCACCAGCGAAAGCTGCGCAAGGGTTTGCGATAGCGCCTGGCGGTGCCCGCGGGCGTAGTGGCCTCGGTCCCACCGGGCTCCCACAAGATGGCTGGTTCTTCCGGCACGTTACCACCTCCACTATTTGGGATTCCCGCCACCAGAACATTGTTACATCACGGCGTCGAGTTCAGTAGACTGGGGTGGAGATTGGCAAACATGCAACGTCGACAGTTTTTGGTATCCGCTTCCGCCGCCGCTTCCCAAGCCTGGGCCGGCGCGAATGATCGAGTCCGGGTGGCCATCATTGGTGTGGGTTCGCGTGGGTCGGCCCACATTAAAGAACTACTGCCGGTGGCGAATCTGGAGATCGCCGCGTTGGTGGATCCGGATGGGAGGCGCACCGAGCAGGCCTCCAGCGTCATCTTCCAGAAGACGGGCAAGCGGCCGCGGCTGGAAAGCGATATGCGGCGGGTTTTCGACGATAAGAACATCGATGCGGTGACGATTGCGACGACGAATCACTGGCATACCTTGACGGCGATCTGGGCGATGCAGGCGGGCAAGGATGCATTCGTTGAGAAGCCTGTTTCGCACAACATCTTCGAAGGCATAAAGCTGGTGGAGACGGCCCGCAAGTACAACCGCATTTCGGCGGGTGGGACGCAGCGGCGCTGGTGGGGCCGCTGGCGCAAGGCCGTGGAACTGATGCACGCCGGCGTGATCGGCGACATCTATCAGGCGAACTTCATCTTCCCCGGTGGCCGCGATTCGATCGGCGTCAAGGAGACCAAGGAGCCGCCGGCCTGGTTGAATTGGGATCTGTGGCTGGGGCCGGCGCAGATGCAGCCCTATCACGAAAACCTGGTGCACTATAACTGGCACTGGTTCTGGGATTTCGGCAATGGTGAACTGGGCAACAACGGCATCCACCTGATCGACGTCTGCCGATGGGCGATGAAGCGGACCCTGCCGGTACGGGTGCAGTGTACGGGTGGGCGGTTCGGGTATCAGGATCAGGCGCAGACGCCGAACACACAGAACGTGACGTGGGTGTATGAGGACGGTGCGATGATCGTCGGCCAGTTGCGCGGCCTCTATACACAGGAGCCGATGGGCTGGGATTTCTGGGGCACCAAGGGCCACCTGAACATGAAGGCGAATGGCGAGTTTACGATTCGCCTGGGACGCAGCAAGACGAATGAGCCGGCCGTGGAATCGCCGGCGAACATCGACCACTTTGCGAACTTCGCGGAGGCCATCCGTGCGCGCGACCGCAAGCTGTTGCATGCCGAGATTGAAGAGACGGCGATCTCGACGGCCATGTGCCACCTGGGCAATATTGCGTATCGCACCGGTGGCGATGTGCGGTTTGACCCGAAGGCGATGAAGTTCGCGGGGAATAAGGAGGCGGATGCGCTGATTTCCCGCAAGTATCGCGCGCCTTACGTGGTGCCGGAGAAGGTATGAACCGCCGCGCTCTTCTACCTACATTGGCAGGCGCCATGGCCGCGCCCGCTTTGAGAGGCGCTGGCCCCGAATGGCCGCCCCCGGAAGGGACAACGACGCCGCGCATCTGCATGGGCGTATCGCCGGAGTTAAGCGAAGCCGGCATGCGCCACCTGAAACAGATTGGTGTGAACTACGTGCTGATGGGTGGACCGCCATCGCCCTGGAAGGAAGCGGACCTGCGCGCGCGGATGGATCGCTTCAAGGCCGGTGGGATCCAGATCATCAACATGATGCTGGTCGGTATCAACGATGTGATCTGGGGCCGGCCGGGCGCCGGCGCGCAGATCGCGAACTTTATCGAGTCGATCCGCGCGGCGGCGAAGGTGGGCCTGCCGGTGATTGAGTACAACTTCTACGCGCACCGGCTGATCGAGGGTTATAAAGAGGAAATCGGCCGGGGCGGGGCGGGCATGACGGCATACGATTACGAGTTATCGAGGAGCCTGCCGCCGAAGGATGGGGTCGGCATGCACACCCGCGCCCAGCAATTGAAGCGTGCCGAGCACTTCCTGAAGGCGGTGATTCCCGAGGCCGAGAAGGCCGGCGTGCGGCTGGCGCTGCATCCCAACGATCCACCAGTGCCGTTGAGCCGCGGCAATGAACAGATCATGGCCAGCTTCGAACAGTGGAAGGCCTATCTGAACCTGGTGAAGAGCCCGCATAACGGCATGACGTACGATTGCGGGGTGACGCGGGAGATGGGCGAAGATCCGGTGGCGGTGTGCCGCTACTTGAGCGAGCGGGACTGCATCAACCATGTCCACTATCGCAACGTGCGCGTGCGCAAGCCTTACATCGACTACACCGAGGTCTTCCTGGATGAGGGCCAGGTGAACATGTTCGCGGTCATGAAGGAACTGGTGCGGCACAAGTACCCGCGCGGGTTGTATCCGGAGCATCCGCGGCTGATCGACATGGACCGCGCCAACACGAACAATCAATATCCGGGCGGAGGCGGGCGGGTAGCCGAGGTTTACAACGTGGCCTATACGAAGGCCATGCTACAGGCGGTACTTTCCCAATAGCTTATGAGACGTTTATTTCCAATAGCCATGCTGCCGTTTGCCGCGCTCCTGGCGCAGCGGCCGGAGCTGCCGAATACCGATATTCACTACAAGTTGGGGCCGGATTCGTTGCCCATGGACGGTGTACCGAAGGGGCAGATCAAGGGCCCGTTCACGCTGCCCAGCCAGGCGTATCCAGGTACGCAGCACACCTATTGGGTCTACGTGCCGGCGCAGTATGATCCGAAAGTGCCCGCCTGCCTGATGATCTATAACGATGGGCAGGCCTTCAAGTATGAGGACGGCGATGTGCGGGCGCAGAACGTGATGGATAACCTGATCTACCGCCGCGAGATCCCGGTGATGATCGGGGTGTTCATCAACCCGGGTCGTACGCCGGAGCAGCCGGAGCCGCATCCGAAGAACTGGGGGGACCGGGATACGAATCGCCCCACGGAGTACAACTCGCTGGATGACAAGTACGCGCGCGTGATCGTCGATGAGCTGCTGCCGGCGTTGCACAAGGACTACAACCTCAGCAAAAACCCGGAGCACCGTGGGATTGGCGGGGCGAGCTCGGGCGGGATTGCGGCCTTCACGGTGGCCTGGGAGCGGCCAAACGAGTTCCGGAAGGTGTTCAGTTTCGTTGGCAGCTTCGTGAACCTCCGCGGCGGGCACGCCTATCCCGATATCATCCGGAAGTCGGACAAAAAGCCGCTGCGGGTGTTCCTGCAAGACGGGCGCAACGACAATCGCGGAGTGCGCCGTGACGGCCAGTATGACGAGAAGCGGGATTGGTTCCTGCAGAACGTGCGCATGGTCAAGGCCCTCACCGATAAGGGCTATGATGTCAACTACTCGTTCGGCATCGGCCGCCACGGCCAGAAGCAGGGCGGCACGATGCTACCGGAGATGCTGCGCTGGCTCTGGCGGGACCAGGCGGTATCCACCGATCCGAACGATCAGGTGGAGCGTTCGTTCCGCGCCCCGGCGACGACAAACTGATCGGGCGGGGTTCCTTCGAGTCCGCCAACGCGCAGCGACTGATTCAGCAGCGCGGATAGCGGCACCAGGCCGGCCAGCTTGTATTGCGCCAGGCCATGCATGCCGGCCGAAGCGATGCAGCCGCATTCCGTACAGACCGGCTTGCCGCCCAACTGGCAGGGCTCGACGCGGGTCTCCAGATCGGCCGAGAGGCAATTGGTGACGCGGGCGAAGGTGCATTCGGCGGGGGATTGGGGCGGTGTCCGGTAGCCGTCGAGGATCTGTTTGGGCAGGTGCACCTTGTCGAAATCTTTGGCGATGCGGGGTAGTTCCTCGAGCAGCGTGTGGCGGTCTTCGGGGCGCAGTCGCTCAGCCGAATCGTCGCCTTGCTGCGGAGTGTAGATGCTGAACCAGATGCGCCGCACTTCGTCCCGGTCCGACCAGAAGCGGGTGAAGTCGCGGAGGTAGTCCGGGCGCAGGACCATGGGCCGCGTCACCGTGCAGTGGACGATGATGCGATGTCCCTGGATATGTTTGAGGATGCGGTCATAGGTGGCCGGCGTGCGGCGGACATTGTGTTCCGCCTCCTGGCCGTCGATGGACACCGAAATGTGCAGCGACTTGAGGGCGTTCCATTCGACCGGGATGGGCCGCACGGCGCTGGTTACCAGTTGGACTTCCACGTTCATGCGGTCCAACTCCGGCAGCAGCGTATTCAACTCGCGATAGCGGACCAGCGGTTCGCCGCCGATGATGGAGAGGTGTACCGGCCGCAGGCGGCGCACGACATCCAGGGCGCGGCGGACAAGGTCGTCGCCCTTGTAGTCGGAAAGCTGGATCAGATTCAGTCCCGGACTCACATGATCTGGAGAGAACGCGTAGCAGCCGGGGCAGCGCAGCGGGCACTCCTTGGTGATCTCAAGGGACAGGAACGGGCGGCGGCCACGCAACAGGCCGCCCCAAACGCGCAGCAGGTCGGTCTTCTTCATGCGGGCTTACCCGCAACGCATGTCATATCTAGTTGATGATTGCATGTTACTCTTTGTTTCTTCATATGTTGCGACCCATACTCCTCTCCGTTGTGCTGATCCCGGCGCTGCTGACGGCGCAGTCAAGCGAAACGCGCGCCAAGGTCATTGTGATTTCGCTGGATGGCTTCCCCGCCTACATGCTGGACGATCTGCAATTACCGGTTCCCACCCTGCGCAAGCTGATGAAGCAGGGGATGGGGGGCGGGATGACGTCCGTTAACCCCACTGTAACGTGGCCGAATCACACGACTATGGTAACCGGGGTGCGGGCCGACGCGCACGGATTATTGGCCAATGGCACGATTCTCCCCACCGGCGCGTGGCCGCCGGTGAAGGTGGATCCCTACATCGACAAGGAGAAGATGGTGCATGCGCCGGCGGTTTACGATGCCGCGCATCAGGCTGGATTGACCACGGCGCAGGTGAACTGGGTGGCGGTCAACAACGCCCCCAGCATCCGGTGGCACTTCCGGGAGTGGGCCGATAACAGCGGTCCGCTGGAGAAGGAGATGCTGGCGAAGGGGGCGATTACGGAGGGCGATCTGGCGGATTTTCGAAAGGCGAACATCTTGCACCGGGATCAGATTTGGACGAAAGCCGGGGTGTATCTGATCGAGAACCACCAACCCGATCTGCTGCTGTTTCACCTGTTGACCACCGATTCGACGCATCACACGTATGGGCCGAACACGCTGGCCGGGCGGGCCGCGCTGGCTTTCGCGGATGGCTGCGTGGAGCAGTTGGTGAACGCCGTGAAGCGCGCCGGACTGGAGAGCCGCACCACGTTTCTGATCGTTTCCGATCATGGATTCAAGGCGTATCGCAAGCAGGTGAAGCCGAATGCCGCGCTGGAGGCGGCGGGGTTGGGAGATAAGGTGTACGTGCTGCCCGAAGGGGGCACGGCGTTCGTTTATATCAACAAAGCGGAGGCGGCGGCACTGGGGCCGAAGGTGCGGCAGGTGCTGGCCAATGTGGAGGGTATTGATCGAATCATCGGGCCGGAGGAGTATGGGCGGCACGGGTTGCCGCATCCGGACAAGGACCCGCAGTTTGGGCAGTTGCTGTTGTCGGCGAGGGATGATTATTCGTTCTCGGGGGCGACGGGCGGGCCGGTGACGGCGGCGGTCCCGCAGACCGGCGGCAGCCATGGCTACCTGGCGTCGGACAAGGATATGAATCCGATTGTGATTGTGAGTGGGAAGGGCGTGAAGCCGGGTCCGCTCCCGCGGGCAATCGCGAACGTGGATATCGCGCCCACGGTGGCGAAGTTGCTGGGGGTGAAGATGGCGGGGGTGCGGGGAACGCCCATATTTTAGGGCGCGCGCCCGTTACAAGAGCAGCTTGTAGCGGCGAACGTCGGCTGGCGTCTCCACCAGATCCGGGATCTTCTTGCGGCCTTCCTGGATATGGGCCGATTGGCCGTGTGCGTTCAGATCCTCTTCGCTGTCCCACTCTTCGAGGAAGGAGAAATCCTGGGGATCCTTGAGGTTCTGGTGAAGCTGGTAGAAGACACAGCCTTTCTCTTGCAACGTGGGCGCGACGAAGGCGGTGAGCACTTCGCGCAGTTCTTCGATTTTGTCGGGTTTGGCCCGGAACAGGGCGACAACGCGCAGCATACTTGGCTCAGTATAGCGGGTGGCCGGCCCCAGCCTACAATGGGCAGGTGCTGCTCTGGCTGATCCTTGCCTTGCTATCTGTTCCGGCGCAATGCGCGCCCGCGGTGTTCGAAGTTGTCGAAGCTACGATCGCCGGCGTCCATGCCGCCCTGTCTACCGGCAAACTCACCTGCCGCGGTCTCGTGCGGGAGTACCTGCGCCGTATCGACGCCTATGACAAGAACGGCCCGGCGCTGAATGCCATCGTGGTGGTGAACCCCGATGCCGAAGCGCATGCGGAGGCGCTCGACCGGCGCTACGCGCGGTCGGGCCTCAGTGGACCGCTGCACTGCGTGCCCGTGATCGTGAAAGACAACTTCGAAACCGTGGGACTGCAGACGGCCAACGGAGCACTGGCCTTCGCCGGTTATGAGGCGCGGAAGGACGCCTTCCAGGTGCGGCGGTTGAAGGAGGCCGGCGCGATTGTACTCGCGAAAGCAAACATGGCCGAGTGGGCCTTCAGCCCTTATGAAACGGTGAACTCGATTCTGCCCGGCTACACCAAGAACCCGTATGCACTGGACCGGGTGAGCGCGGGATCGAGCGGGGGCACGGCGGCGGCGGTGGCGGCAAACCTGGGGCTGGTGGGGTTGGGAACGGACACCGGCAATTCGATTCGCGGGCCGTCGTCGCACCAGGCGCTGGTGGGCATCCGGTCGACGATGGGGCTGACGAGCCGCGGCGGCGTCTTTCCGCTGAATCTGCTGGCGGACATTGCCGGTCCGATGACGCGCACCGTGGAGGATGCCGCGCGGGTGTTTCAGGCGATCGTGGGCGAGGATGCTGATGACCCGGCAACAGAGGCAGCGAAGGAGCGGGCGCCGGAGCGTTATCTGGAAGCTCTGGATCGGGATGGCTTGAAACGAGCGCGGATCGGCATCCTGCGCCAGGCGTATGAACGGGACACAACGGACGCGGAGATGGTGGCGGTGTTTCAGCGGGCCCTTCTGGATATGGAGCGCGCCGGCGCAGTAATGGTGGATCCGGCGAAGGTGGAGGCCATCGAGGAGCGGCGTGGTCCCCAGCCGCAGTGCATGGGCTTCAAGTACGACCTGAACCGGTTCCTTGCGGCGCGGGGCGATGCGGTACCGGTGAAGTCGCTCACACAGATTATCGAAGGAGGGCGCTTTCATCCGAACAACCGTGGGCGGCTGGAGCAGGCGGAAAAAGGCGAAGTGAACGGGCCGGAGTCGGCGGCTTGCGAAGCCAACCGCGCGCGGCGGGAACAGGTGCGGCAAGCGGTGCTGGCGGCCATGGACCGGCTGAAGCTGGATGCGTTCATCTATCCGACCTGGAGCAACCCGCCGCGGCTGATCGGGGACCTGAACACGCCGGCTGGCGATAACAGCCAGTTCTTTTCGCCAATGACTGGGTTCCCCGCGATCACGGTGCCGATGGGGTATACGCGGGGCGGGCGATTGCCGGCGGGAATGACGATCTATGGGCGGCCGTGGTCGGAGGCGAAGCTGATCCGGTTGGCGTTTGCCTATGAGCAGGCAACGCGGCACCGGCACCCGCCGGCGTCTACCCCGGCACTGCGCTAGAGCGACCAAAACCAAACAAAGCCAAACCCACGGTGACAGAAGTTCAAGAAAAATTACTGGCCTGTTTTCAATCCATTATCGGAATTGGAGCGCACCAGGTCCAAATCGGCCTGCTAGTTTCAAGCCGGGAAGAAACAACATGCGCCGCAAGATTCAATGCATTTCGCCGTTTCCGGAGTTGACGCCGCGGGAGGGACAAGTGGCCCTGCTGCTGGGACGCGCTTACAACATTTGCGATACGTCGCGTTTGACGAAGGTGGACCGTTCGACCATCTACCATTGGCTGGAGAACCGCGAGGACTTCCGGGCGGCCGTGGAGCAGGCACGGCAGAAGTTTTTGCAGGATGTGGAGGCGGAACTCACTGGGGAGGATCGCGCGGCGATACGGGCGTTGCGCGATGTGATTCGCGATGGCGGAGCGCCGCGCGAACTGCGGGTGGAGGCGGCGAAGACCATCCTGGCGATTACCAACGCCAAGGATGAGTCCGCCGCCTGGGATGGCCACAAGGAGTTTCGCGAACGGTTCCGGACGAAGTTCCGGCTCGCGGCGTAAGCTCAGCCGCCCCAACGCATGGCCAGTTCGACAAAGCTGCGCACACCGACGCCGCTGGGGCCTTTCGATAAGAACGGCCTGCCGTCCTCAATCCAGGCGGTACCGGCGATATCGAGGTGAATCCAGGGCAGCGGGTCGGCGAATTCCTTGAGGAACCAGGCCGCGGAAATGGCGCCGCCCCAGCGGCCGCCGATGTTGGCAAGGTCGGCGAAGGCGCTCTTCAGCAGATCCTTGTAGTCGTCATCGAGCGGCATGGGCCACATCTTCTCGCCGGCGGCTTTGGAGGCTCGTAGGAGGGTATCGCGGAAGCCGTCGTTATTGGTGAACATGCCGACGTTCACATAGCCGAGGGCGACCACGATGGCTCCGGTGAGGGTGGCGGCGTCGACCAGGTGCGTGCAGCCGAGGCGCTTGGCGTACTCGAGCGCATCACAAAGAATAAGTCGGCCTTCAGCGTCGGTATTGAGCACCTCCACGGTTTTGCCGTTCAGGGTATGCACGATGTCGCCGGGGCGCTGGGCACGGTCGCCGGGCATATTCTCAACGGCGGGGATGAGCGCGGTTACGGCCACCCGCGGCTTCAGTTGCGCCAGCGCCCGCATAGCGCCGAGCACAGCGGCGCCGCCCGCCATGTCGTACTTCATCTTCTCCATGCCTTCGGACGGTTTGATGGAGATGCCTCCGGTGTCGAAGGTCACTCCTTTGCCCACCAGACCGAGGTTCCCTTCCGCGGCTTCGCCTTCGGGCTTGTACTTGAGGACGATCAGGACGGGCGGCTCGGCGCTACCCATGGCGACGCCCAGGAGCGCGCCCATCCCGAGATGCTTCATGCGGTCGCAATTGAGGATGTCGCATTCCAGGCCGAACTCGGTGGCTACCTGACGCGCGTGGCTGGCCAAGCCGTTGGGGGTGAGCTTGTTGCCCGGCTCATTGACCAGGTCGCGGGTGAAGTTCTGGCTTTCGGCGAGGATGCGCCCGCGACGTATGCCGGCCTGCACGGCGTCGCTATCCGCGCATAGCAGGGTGAGCGAGGTGATGCGGTCGGCGCACTTGCCGGCGGTCTTGTGGGCGTCCGGCTCCCAACCGCCGAGGATGGCTCCTTCGACGGCGGCCGCCGCTTGGGCTTCGCCCGCCTCGTCCAAAGCAATCGCCAGGGTGGCGGCTTTCTTCGGCTTCAATGCGCGCACGGCGGCGCCGGCAATCTTACGCAGATCCGGCTCCTTGCCCCCGCCGACGGCGACCAGTTTTTTAGCCTTCAGACCGGCGGGGCGGGGAAGAATGGCAATATCGAGAGCCTTGCCCGTGAACTCACCGGAGGCTAGCAGTTCGGAGATCCAGCCGGCGGTGGCGTTGTCAGCGGCAGCCGCCGCGGCCCCTTTGAGGCCGGTTTCGCCCTCCGCCCGCTCGCCGACCACTACCACTAACGCGTCCACATCCAGTGCCGACAATGGTTCGTTGAAGACTTGTATGTTCATGCCTGTCCAAACTACCCAGTCTAACGTGGATAATAGTTCCCATGAACCGTAGAACCTGGCTCCACGTAGCCGGCGCCGCCTCGGCCGCTTACGCCGCTCCCGTTCGCGCCGCGATTGAGACCGCCGGCGGTAAGTCCCGGCTTCGCTCCGCCATCTGCGCCTACTCCTTCCGCGAGCAGCTGCAGAAGAAGACCATGAGCTACGAGGACCTGGTGAAGCTGGCCGTGGATCTGAACGTCGACGGGCTGGATCTGACGGTCTACTGGTTCCCGTCGACCGACGATAGCTTCCTGCTGCCGCTGCGGCGGTTGGCGTATCGCTCGGGCGTCGAGTTGTACAGCATTTCGGTGCAGTCGGATCTGTGCAAGGGGACGGTGGGCGAGCAGCAATCGGAGTTCGAGCGGCTGATGGGGTGGATCGACGCGGCATCGAAACTGGGCGCGGGGCACATCCGCGTGTTTGGCGGGAACGTCCCGAAGGGCGCGACCGAGGACCAGGCGGCCGAGTGGGTAGCCACCATCCTGAGCCGGGCCGCCGAGTACTCCGGGAAGAAGGGAATCATTCTGGGGCTGGAGAATCACGGCGGCATCACGGCGCGCGCCGAGCGGATCATTCAGATTGTGAAGAAGGTGGATTCGCCGTGGGTAGGCATCAACCTGGATACCGGCAACTTCCATGAGCAGGAGCCCTACGCCGAGATCCAGAAGTGCGTGCCGTACGCGGTGAACGTCCAGGTGAAGGAGAAGATCCGGGTAGGTGGGGCGCACGTGGATTCCGATTGGCCAAGGATTGTGGGCATGCTGAAGGCGGCCGGGTACAAGGGGTACTTGGCGCTGGAGTATGAGGAGAAGACGCCCGCTCCGGAGGCCGTGCCTGGGCTGATTGGAAAGCTGAAGAAAGTAATCGCATGAGGCTGATTCTGCTGGCGGTTGCCGCTTTGTTGGCGGGGTGCGGGGATAGCCCGCCGCCTGCGAAGACGACGGCAGCGTCAGTGAAAAAGAATCCACCGCCGAAGGACGAGGCACGCTGGTTTCCGAAGAAGGATCAGGTATCGATGGAACTGGTGCCGGATCATGTGCTCGGCAAGGAGTATCTGCCGGGAGGTAACGTCGGGAAGTACAAGGCTGGAGGGAAGGAATACGAGATGTTCCTCATCAAGACCGGTGGCAGCCAGGATGCTGCGCTGCTCGTTTTCGATATCAAAAAGGACTTGAAGGATTCCAAGCTGATCCCGCACTTCGGCGGATACTTCGGACAGGACAACGGGCGAGGCGTGTTTGTGTTCGCGAAGAATGCGTGGCTGGTGGGCATTGCCGGTTTGGGGGAGAAGGACGCGGATGCGGTAGCGCGGGAGTTCGCGGCACGGCTGCAGTGACCTATGATTCGACGCATCCAGGCACGGCGCTATCGGTGCTTTCCCCAACTCGACCTCCCGCTCCGGGATTTCCAGATCCTGGTCGGGCCAAACGGGTCGGGGAAAAGCTCGCTGTTTGGAGCGATCCGATTTCTGGGTGCGTTCATCCAGCGCGGGCTCGCGGCGGGGGTGACCGAAACGACTAGCAACGGGCTGGATTTGAAATGGCTCCAGCAAGAAGGACCTTTTCAACTTTCTGTTGACATAGGTGCGATACCCACCATGTCCGATCAGGCCTGGGTGTCTTATGCGGTGGAGTGCAATGTTTCTTCCTCCGGCCAAGTGACCATTGTTCGGGAGAGCGTCGACATGTTCGCTGCGGAAGACGACTCGCTGAACCTAGTGACACGCACCGGTGACGGCACCGCTAGGTATGGAGCAAGAGAGTCTGACGGGGCAGCCCTCACGCAATTGCTGAATCCTGACGAGAGCGCATTGTTCCGACTACCTCGGGAAGCGCTGGGACCTGCGCTGCTCTGGATACGCCATGTGCTAGCGGTCGGACTGTTCGCCGTCCAACTTGAATCCAGCACCTTGCGAGGTGCCAGTTCGCCGGTTCGGCGTTGGTCTAATACCCTGACAGGTAGTGAGTTGCCATGGGATGTCCAAGACTTGCGTGAACGTGATCCGCAAGCATTCCGTGCATGGCAAGCTCACCTTAAGGTGTTTCTCCCGCACATCCGCGAGATCCGCACCTCTATTCGGGAAGATGACCGGCACGCCTATGTTCGAGCCGAGGAAGAATCTGGGATTAGTGTTCCAGCTTGGACACTGTCGGACGGGACACTTAGACTGCTTGCATTGACCAACCTCGCCTACGGCTCAACCAACGGGAAGCTGTACCTGATCGAGGAGCCTGAGAACGGTCTGCATCCTGGCGCTCTCGAAGCTGTATATCAGTCCCTGCGTTCCGTGTATGGTGGGCAAGTGCTTGTGACCACGCACTCGCCAGTACTGATCTCAATTGCAGAACCCGAGGATCTGCTATGTTTCTCTCGTGCGGAGTCCGGTGCCGTGACGGTGATCCCGGGTGATCAGCACCCTATCTTGCGCAATTGGAAGCGCTCCGTATCACTCGGTGAACTTTTCGCCGCCGGAGTCCTGCAGTAGCATGCCTTCATCGGTGCTCGCCGTTGTGGCAGACAAAAGCATCGAAGAGGTGCTGAAGTGCTTACTGAAGCGCTATCATGCGTTTGGCACCGCACCTCTCTTGCAAGACTTCCGTGTCTTCCGCATTCCTAAGATGACCGATGGTGCAATCCTTAAGAGATCGCACCTGTATTTAATCGATGCACGCCACAACGAAACGGCGGCGCTGGTGATCTGTGATCGTCACGGTTCCGGGGCTGGTGGCAGCCGCGAGGAGCTCGAAGCACGAATCGAAGCGAACATCCGCCAAAGCGGCGCATTTTCTCAATGCTGCGCCATAGTTATTGATCCGGAACTGGAGAACTGGATTTGGACGAAATCTCCGCGGCTCGACCAGGCCATCGGCTGGAACCACCAGCCGAAACTTCGTCACTGGCTTGTCCAAGAAGGGCTCATGGGAGTAGATGCCGTGAAGCCTACGAATCCCAAGCTAGCCCTGGAGAGAGCCCTCCAGTACGCATGCATCCCTTGGGCAAGTGCCATTCACGCCGAAGTCGCTGCCAAAGTCAGTTTCCAGGATTGCACCGACCCTGCCTTCCTCAAACTCTGGAACACCCTCAAGCTCTGGTTCCCATCTACCTGAATTACTAACCCAACTCCAACTTCTGCTGCGCGGGCGGGGCCGGCGGCCGCTCCTCCAACTCCCTCCGCTGATGCCGTAGCATCGCCGCCAGCAACTGCCACGTTGGGCCGGGGGTGTCCCGCCAGGGTGCCGGGATGCGCAGGACGCAGAACTCGCGGCGGTCCGGGTCGTAGTAGAAGAAGCCGGCGTGGCCCCTCAGCAACTCGCGGGCGGCTTCCGGCTCGGCGATCCCGGCTTCCAGCAGTCCGCATTCCGGCGGCACCTCGGCGGCCTTCAGTAGTCCCGGCGGCGTCAGGAAGTAAAACTCGTTGGAATAACGCATTCCGATGCGTCTCTTCAACGGTTGCTTTAACTCTGTTAGGAAATCGGCGCGGGAGCATTTCACCTCATAGCAGACCCTTTTCATACCGGTGTACGGAAGCGTGTTGAGGGCAAAGGCATCCACGCGTTGCAACTGTCCCGCGCCGCGTCCGGTGCCCACGCGCAGCTCGCGCAGGAACATCCACTCCCCCTTCGCATGCAGTGCGCGCTCCACGATATCGAGCAGCGCGGCGGAAGCCGGTAACGCGGCGGCGGTGGCGGCGGACATCAATGCCCCAGCTTATCCCAGAAGGCGGCCGCCGCTGCGGCGATCAAAAACGCAAAGGCTACGAAATGGTTCGGACGCATCCGCTCGCCGAGCCAGAAGGCGGCAAACGCCATGAACACACAGAGCGTGATAACCTCCTGCAGGATCTTCAACTGATAGCCGGAGAACTGCCCATAACCATACCGGTTTGCAGGAACTTGCAGGCAGTATTCAAAGAAAGCGATGAGCCAACTGGCGAGGATTGCCAGCCACAGTGGCTTATCGGTGAACTTCAGGTGCCCGTACCAGGCGAACGTCATAAAGATGTTGCTGGCGAACAGCAACGCCACCGTGCGCATCTTCTCAGGGTCGCACGGCGCGCGGCCCTCTAGGCGAGGTGGAACTCCTGGCCGATGCCATGAAGCGCGACCCGTTCGGGCCGGCTGCCGGCGGCGGCGACGAACCGCTCGATCGGCTCCAGCAGCGGCTCCCGGCTCAGGTTGAAGGTCTGGTGGTGAACGGGGAGCAAATAGTGCGCCCGTGCATCCTCGCCCATCTTCCAAGCCTGCTCGGGGGTGCAGTGGAAGCGGATCCAGGGGTTATAGGCGCCGATCGGCATAATGGCGAGGTCGATATCGGAAGAGAACCGGGCGCCGCGGAAGGCACCGGTGAGGGCGGTGTCGCCGCCGAACAGAACGCGGCGGTTCCCAATCTCGACGGTATAGCCGTTGTAGCCCCGATAGGTATCGGTGCGCATGCGTGCGCCCCAGTGATTCACTTCAAAGGCGCGAACGCGCGCCGGGCCCGCCTCGACCGTCTGACCCCAGCCCAGTTCGGTGGCTTGCGCGTAGCGCTCCGAGCGAAACAAGTCCTTCGTATGAGCAGCCGTAACAATTTGAGTACGCGGGCCTTCCAAGGCGCGGAGGGACGGCTTGTCGAGGTGGTCCATGTGGGCGTGGGAGACCAGCACGAGATCGATTGGCGGCAGTCTATCGAGTCCCAGCGGTAGCTCTACCCTTCGCCGCACGCCCACCGTCAACACGCCGAGGCTGATCCCGGCCACATCACTAAACACGGGATCGGTCAGGATCGTATAGCCGTCGATCTTCAACAGCACGGTACTGTGTCCAAGCCAGGCGGCATGAAGGCCCTTATCGGGCCACTTCCCTATCTCCGGAATTCGAGGGGCAGGCGTGGTGCCCGCGGAAAGCTCGCGGAAGTATTGTCGAAAGAAGTGGGGCGAAAAGGCATAAGCGGCCGCCGTCGCGCCCGCCAGGCCAGTGAGGGCGAGGCCGCCACCAATGGCCACCCTCCGTGTGATCACCGAGATCAGCTCAGTATCCAAAGCGCTCTTCCGTCCACGGATTGCCATGCATGTGATACCCGTTCCGCTCCCAGAAGCCGGGCCGGTCCTGATCAAGAAACTCCAATCCCGCCAACCACTTCGCACTCTTCCAAGCATAGAGTTGCGGAATCATCAGGCGGGCCGGGGCGCCGTGCTCCAGCGTGAGCGGCTCGCCGTCATGGGTAAGGGCGACTAGCGCATCCTCGCTGAGGAACTCGGCCAGCGGCATGTTGGTGGTCCAACCGTGGTCGTAACCGTAGGCGATGACATGGCTGACCTCTGGCTTCAGCCCGCCGGCGAGTTCCACTAAGGTCCGGGTAGAGGGACCTTCCCAGATGTTTCCCAGCCGCGACCAGCGGGTCACACAGTGGAAGTCAGCAAAAACCTTTACCTTAGGTAGTTCCTGGAACTCTTTCCAGGATAAGGAGATCTCTTTGTTCACCAGGCCGACGATCTGGAACCGCCACTTGTCCATGTCGATACGGGGCGGGCCGCTGGCGTCCAGTACGGGCCACTTGCGGGTACGCGACTGGCCGGGCGGGATACGATTGGCGCGCCGTGTATCGGGACTGACGATCAGGCCTTCGCCCAACCCATCCGGCGTGGGGGCCTCGTCGGTCTGCAACTTCGAATCAACGTCGGAAAACATAACCCTCCGCTGTCAGCCTTTGCGCTTCTGTAGCTGCTCCTCTACCTGTTTCACTTCCTGCCGTAAATCCTTGTCTTTAGTGGCTTTCACATGATTCAGTTCGCGCCGGCAGGCCATCGTGTCGCCATTCAGCAGCGCCACTTTGGAGAGGAACCAGCACTTGTAAGCGTTCCCATTGGATGCCCGCTCGGCTTTGCGCGCTTCATCGAAGGCTCCCAGCAGGTTGCCCACCTGCAGCAGTCCGTACGCTGTTAAGACGCGCAGGGACGAGTTCTCCGGATTGGCCTGATTCAGCGTATTCAGCCGTTTCAGCGCCTCCTGGTGCTCGCCTTTCTTAAGCAGCGCGAGAACCTCATCTACCGTGCCACGGTCGGCGTCGGGTAGTAACTGAAAGGCTTCCGACAGGCGATCCAGGCGCAGATCGAAATCGAGCGCGGGTGCGGCGACGGGCTGGGCGAGCGCCAGCAGGACGCAAACGAGGAGTGATGTCAGTCTGGTCATGGTTGAGATTTTTAGCCGCCTCTTACCACTATATAGCCAGCAGTTATGGTGCCCTATTCCCGAGGTACGCCCGTCCGCTGGATCTTAATCGCGATTGCCACCGCGATGGTCCATGCCGCCGACCCGGTGGCCCGCGTCAATTACGCCGGCGGTACGGTGAACGCCATCCCGCAAGGCGCGCCAGCCGTGGTGAAGACGGCCGATCCGGACTTCCTGGTAATGGTGACGAAGACAGCCACCCTTAAGGTTTCGTATTCGCGGGTAAACCTGCTGGAGTATGGGCAGACGGCCAGCCGCCGTTACGCGCTCGCGGTGCTGCTTTCGCCGATGTTTCTACTCAGCAAGAAGCGCACGCATTTCCTGACCGTGGGATTTACAGACGATGAGGGCCGCCAGCAGGCATTGGTGTTAGCCGTGGCCAAGGAGCATATCCGGGTGTTGCTGGCCAGCCTGGAGGCTCGCACCGGACGGCAAGTCGAGTTCCAGGACGAAGAGGCGCGGCGTTCCGGCAGAGGTTGAGAATTGTATGACTATCTATATGATTCTGATTAGTATGCTGCTGGCCGCGGAGGCGCCGGGCACTTGCCTGAGTGGGGTGCGTCGGATCCATGTCGACAAGCTAAGCGGGGTGAACGCGGAGCGGATTCGGGATCTGCTGATCGCAACCCTGCAGGCGACGGGGCGCTTCGTGCTGACCGAAAACCAGGAAAAGGCCGATGCCTTCTTAAGAGGAACGGCGAGCGACGAAGTCTACACGGCGACACGGCAATCCGAGGAAGGGATCAACGCGCGGATCTCGAGCGGAGCATCGGGGACGGGAACGCGGCGGCTCCCATCGTCGGGGATCACGGTCGGCGATCGGGAGTCGCTCCGTACCACCGAACGCCGCCATGAGGCAGTCGTCAGTTTACGTTTGGTCGACAAAGACGGCGACGTGATTTGGTCAACAATTCAGGAAAGCCGGGGAGCGAAGTTCCGGGGCGCATCAGCCGATCTGGCGGATAAGGTGGCGCAGCGGTTGACAGAGGATTGCAGTAAGGCTGCTCCGCGACCCCCGGCGCCAGTGTCCAACTAGCCGTCGTACCCGGTTTTCTCCCACGCCACCTTCCAGCCATAGGCGGCATCGCCCATGATGGAAGCTTCCAGCATCAGCATGTCATCGTCTTTCGGTAGCTTGGCATCCCAGAAGTAGCCGGCGCAGATAGCCGCGTACTTGAACTTCTTGCCGGTGTCGGGAAGCCATTCGGTGGTGACCGCCTTATGCCACAACTGTTGGGCGATGTAGGCCACGCATTCGGAGCGGAGAACCGTGATGGAACTCTGGCTGCGCAGGTCGAGAGCCGCATGCACCGCCTCGTGGATCAGCAGCGCCTTGGACTCCACGCGGGTCAAGTCGGAGGATCCCATGCCGAAGCGGAACTTGCCGTTGACCTTACAACCGTTGATGGTTGTGTTTGCCGGCCAGTACTCGGCCCCGGTTCTATATTTGTAGAAGTCAATGTCCATGTAGATCTGGTTCTTCTCCAGGGCTTTGGCCACGGTGGTGAAGTCTCCGGAATCGACGGTGGTGCCGCGATAGGAGAAGCGGATCCAACTGGCGGCCTGTCCGCGCAGGATGGACACCGCCCGATCCCGCGTGGATGCCTTCATTTGCTCGAAGAAATTGCCGAAGTCGTAAAGCGGGGGTTGCATAAATTCGTCTCTCTGTTCAGGAGAGTGCGAACTGCCGCCCAATCCGGTCATCCCGGCGATCAAATATCGTGCTGGTGTCCGGCGCTGATGCCGCCGTCCACGGGCATGGCGATCCCGGTGATCCAGCGGGCGTCTTCCGAGAGCAGGAATAAGGCGGCCTTGGCGATATCCTCGGCCTCGCCCATATGGCCCAGCGGGTGCATCGCGTTGATCCGGGCCAGGCGCTCCGGGTCCTGGAAGATGGGCTCGGTGAGGCCGGTGCGGGCAAAGCCGGGGCAGATGCAGTTCACGCGAATCTGCCGGGCGGCATAGTCGAGAGCCATGTTCCTGGTGAGGGCAACGATGGCGCCTTTGGTGGCGGTGTAGGCCGGCCGGTTGCGGAAGCCGATGAGCGCGACCGCCGAGGAGATGTGGACGATGCTCCCCGGTCCGGGCATGCGGCGGATGGCTTCGCGGGAGCAGAGATAGATGCCCTTGAGGTTGACGCCGATGACAGCGTCCCAGCCGGCTTCATCCTGGTCGGCGAGGGGGACGCGGCGGGCAATCCCGGCGGAATTCACCAAGCCGTCCACGGTATCGATGGAAGAGAACGCGCGGAGGACATCCGCGGTTTGCGAGACGTCGCAGGCGACGGGGGTGGCCCGATCCCCTATCGATGCCGCCACCTCCTGAAGTGCCGCTGTGTTCGTATCCAGCAACACAACCCGCCCGGCGCCTTCGGCGGCGCACAGTTCGGCGGACGCCCGGCCGAAGCCCGACGCGGCGCCGGTGATGACGATGGTCTTGCCTTGCAGGCGGCCCATCTTAGTAAAGCACCCAGCCGCCGTCGACATTCAGCGTCTGGCCGGTCATGCCGTCGCTCAAGGGGCCGCCCAGGAAGAGGCAAACACGGGCCACGTCTTCGGGCTGCAGGCGCCGCTTCAACGTCTGTCGGGTGATGAACTCCTGGCTCTGCTCTTCTGTAACGAAGAACTTCTCCGACGCGGTCTGGATAGCGCCGGGAGTGATGCAGTTGACGTGGACGTTGAAGTCGCCCAGCTCCTTGGCGAGCGCGCGGGTGGTACCGACAACACCGCCTTTGGTCGCCACGTAATGGCTAAGCAGTTTGGGCGCCACGAAGAAGGTGACGGACGAGATATTCACGATCTTGCCAGCCTTGCGTTCGATCATGCCGGGGGCGACCATCTGGCAGAGGAAATAGAGGCCTTTGAGATTGATGTCGTGCATCTGGTCCCAGTCGGCTTCCGTAACTTCCAGGAAGGGGCGGCGCGGATAAATGCCGGCGTTATTGATGAGAATATCGATGCGGCCGAATTTGGCGATGGCCGCATCCACGCAGGCTCGCAAGGACGCCAGATTGCCCATGTCGGCTTCCAGCGCCAGCGCCTGGCCGCCTGCGGCGGCAATCCGCGCGGCGACATCCTTCACGCCCGCGGCGTCGCGATCCATGGCCACTACCTTCGCACCCGATTGCGCAAAAAGAAGCGCCGTCGCCTCTCCAATGCCGGCGGCGGCGCCCGTTATTAGAGCTACCTTATCTGTAAGCACGATCGGTAGCGTACCACACAGCCCTCCTCATTTCGGCGCGATGTAGCGTACCTCCGACATCTTCGCCAGGGCTTCGAGTTTGTCCACCGCGATGCGGGCGATCAGAAGCTGGTTGGCAGCCTCATGGCGGATCACTTCGAGGCCGAGCTTCTTGAGAGCCTCAATGCCCGCGGCGTTGTTGCTGACCAGGTAGACGCGGATCTCGGCCTTGCCGTTGATGACGAAGGGCGAGGCGGCGGTGGTGTTGGCGAGCAGGGCTGCCAGGTCGGGGTGCAGCTTTGCCTTGGCCGGGATCACCAGATGCGGCGGCGGCGCGCTCAACGCGATGCTCTCGGACATGGGGCCGCTGCCTTTGGCAACGGCCTCGTCTCGCTGTCTTGCGGCGCCGCCGAAGAAGCCGGTGGGCGCCCGGAACTGCGCCGCTCTTGGGGACATGGCCATCTGCGCCTGCACGGCATCGGCCTCGCCGAACACACCCTCGCGGCTAACGCCATCCGGCATCTCCACCGGCACTTCGATGCGGCGGGGCACGCCGCCCTCGGTCACCGTGCGTTCCTCGACTGCCACGAAGGCGGTGAACTGCGTCATCAGGCGGAAGTCCAGGCCAAGCTTGGTGATCTGGTTCCGGATATCGTCGCTGAGAGCGCCGCGGTGCATGCCGGTGTAGTCGCGCGCCATCAACTCGCTGACTTTCGTGCGGGCCCACAGCGTGGCCAGCACATCGTGACGGGGTTCGCTGGCCGGCAGGTCCACCGCGATGGCGCGGCGGAACGGCTTGCCGGCGGCTTTGCCGGTTAACGTGATCGTGCCCTTGGCGGCGCTGCCGTAGCGGCCGTGGAGGATCAGCGGCTTTGCCGCGAACAGATCCGGCACTTTGTGCGGGTAGACTTCGCTGACCGGCAGCCCGTTCCATTCGACCGCAATATCGGTCAGCAGCGGGTTGCGCATCCGCTCGAAGAAGCGTTTCGCCGCGGCCGAGCCATCGTCTTTCAGGGTCACGTACTCCACCTCGCCACGGCCGTGTTCGGCCATCTTGTCGAGCAGGAAACGGTTGACGGAGTTGCCGATGCCGAAGCTGAACACCCGTGCGTTGCTGTAGCGCTGCACCGCGCCGATGATCTCCATATCGTTGCCCACGTAGCCGTCGGTGAAGAACGCGACCACGCGGAGATGCTCCTGGCTGACGGTGGGCTCCAGGGCGGCGCGGATGGCCTTCATCATTTCCGTTCCGCCGCCGCCCCGCTGGCCGTCGAGGAACTGCCGGGCGCGCTCGATGTTCTCCGCCGTGGCCGCCACGGGGGCGGGGAAGAGGATGTGGGTGTCGCCACTGAAGGTGATGACGTTAAACGTGTCGCGCGGATTCATGTGCGTGAGCGCCATGCGCATCACCTCTTTGGATTTGTCCAAGGGGAAGCCGTGCATGCTGCCGGAGGTGTCGACGACGAACACCAGTTCCTTCGGCGTTACTTCGGCTGGTGTGACGCGGTCGGGCGGCTGCAGGATCATGGTGAAGAAGCCGCCCTTATCCCCGCGATGGGTGAGTACGGCGTCTTCCACCTTGCGCCCGGCAACGTCGTACTTCAGAATGAAGTCTTTGTTGGGGATGACGGCCTGGTCCTTCAACTTAACGACGGCGCGATGGGAATCGGGGCGGGCGGTGGTGACTTCATGGCTGATGGCGGTGAGCGCATCGATGGGCACACCGGCGTCCAGAGAAACTTCCACCGTAATGTCATGGCCGGCGCGGGTGCCCGCGGGTGTGACCCGCGGCGAGATGCGCGAGGCGTCCGGAACGCCCGTGGTGTCGGGCGACCAGCCGCCAGCCTGGTGCCCGACCGGCTGCCCGGGCATGTAGCGCGGACCCACCACCATCGGGAACACGAACGAGTAGGTGCCTCCTTCGTAAGGCAGCGTTTCGACGTAGCTCAGGGTAATACGCACCTTCTCGCCAGGCCGGATGTTCGCCACCGACTGCGTGAAGATGTTGGGCCGCTCCTGTTCGAGCAGGCTGGCGGTCCGGCCCGATTGGCGGGCGGCGTCATAGATGGCTTTGGCTTCTTCGCGCGGCTTGATCTTGGCTTTGATGGTGCGGTCGCCCACGAGCATGGTCATGTCGTCGACGGCGGCGTTCTGGGGGAGCGGGAAGGTGTAGACCGCCTCGATCCGCTCCTGGAATGGGTTTTCGAAGATTTGGGTGACGGTGACGCGCGAGAGGAAGCCGGTGATCTCAGCTTTGACTTCCGTGCGTTTCAGGGGGCAGGGCTGACCGGGTTGGCCGGTTTTGTCCAGCACGCGCAGATCGCCGCTGCCGGGAGCGGGGGGCGCGGCGTGCAAAGGCAGCAGCAGGCCGGCCAGTAGCGGGCCCGCCAGTTTGTAGATGTTCAGTCGCATATCGTGGGAAACTCTCCTCACCTGCGATATGCCGCCAGGGTGGCGGCCCTTTCAACTAATGCGGGGAATTTCGTGGGACGGGCCGGTTTAGGGTTCGGTGTCAGCGCCAATTCGGATAAGGATGGGTGCCTGGAGAGGCGCCTGTTTCGCCGCATTGCCGGCACGGAATCCCGCGGGGCCGCCCGGCGTTCCTGGCGCTCCCTGGCCGGACAAGAACGTCAATTGCAAGCGGTCGCCGGTTTTTACATCCAGGCCGTCCGAGGGGAGCAACGCCGGCACGCCTGCACGCACGGGCACTCGCAGGGGCGCATCCCGATTCAATTGCAACATGGCGAAGCCGTCGCCGGCGGGATTGACACGTAGCCGCACCCGCCCCGGTACGGGCCGCCGCAGCGCTACGAAGGTCCCACCGGCATCCCGTGCTTCCAGAACGTACAAGGGCTGGGCTTTATCGAGACTTGACGCGGAAGCCGATACTTGCACGGACTCGGCGGTCTTCGCGGCGCCTGCGAGTGCCGCCTGCTCTGCCGGCACGTCCGCTCTCGGCGCGGCATCGCGCACCTGGCGAGTCATCTGGCGCCGGGGCTCCGCACGCTGCTGCTCCGCCTCATCCGTCAACTGCTGTTGCTGCTGCTGCGCTTGCTGCTGCTGCTGTTGCGCTTGTAAGGGAGCTTGCGCGGAACCTTGCACGGGGGCCGGTGACTCGGCGGGCGTTGTCCTTTCTTCCTTCCGCTCGACAAGTGCCGGCTTGCTCGCGGCCGCCTTATCGACTGGAGCGCGGCGGCGTTGCGCCATCAAGGGCTGCTGCGGCTCGCCGAGCTTTGCCTGTTCCTTCTTGTCCTCGGGAGCGGCAACTACCTGCCGGTCCTGCTCGATGCGAATCGCCACCGCCGGTTCGGACGCGTTCCGCATCGCCTGCGGAGCAATCACCAACGTCAGCGCCGCCGTTGCCACCGCAACCCCGGCCGCGCCCCAACCCATCGGCGTCGCCATCCAGCTCTTGAACCGCTCCCAGCGGGATGGGCGCAACACGGCGATCAACTCTTGCTTCACGCCGGGGGCGTCCAGCAAGTCCCGCAGAGCCTGCTCATCGGCCAGCGCATCGAACAACTCCTGATCGTGCATGGCCGCCTGGAGTAATTCCTGGGCTTCGGCTTCGCTCAGGTTGCCGGTGGCATAGCCGCCCAGCAGCCGGCGCACGTCGGGATTGGGATTGGGATTCGGGTTGTTGTTCATCGCTTGTCCCAACTCCCTCCCATGGCTTCCAGCAACTGCTTCCGGCAGCGGTGGTCCCATACATAAACCGTATTGAGCGACGCCACTTTCATTGCCACCTGGATCTCCGCGAAGGTCTTCCCTTCCAGTTTTAAACGGATCAGATCCCGGCAGCGATCGCCCAGTGTGAGCAAGGCCGCGCGCAACCGCGCCACCTGCTCGTTGTGCTCGGCCTGCTCGGCCGGATTCCGGCGCGGATCGGCGATGGGAGTCTCGTCCACGGGCACTGCGGTATGCTCCCCACGGCGCATGGCCGTTCGCGCGCCCGACATGATTTTGAAACGTGATATTCGCAACGCCAGCGGCACCAACTCCGTTAGACTAGTGACGTGCGGGTACTTCTCCACCAGCAGTTCCAGCACCTCCTGGGCGATGTCTTCGGCCAGTTCCCTTCGATAACGAGATGCCGCGAAAGCGACAATCCTTTCACGAAGGGCCAGGAGAATCTGATCGCGCTCCACGGATCTTTGTAGCGTATCCTGCCCGCTGCCGCCGCGCAACGAGCGAGCCACCGAAACCGCCAAAAGCCCCGAAAGTGGGTGGAAAGCCCCATTGCCACAAGCAGCCAGTGACAAACGAAATCCGCTAAGTATTTGGCAGGCGAGGGATAACACTTTTGCCGCGTGGTGGCTACGTACGTGCATCTACAACAGGGAACAAACCCCGCCCCACGTCGCTCGCGGAGAGCAAGAACTAACAGTGTATGGCAAAAACCATTGAAATTACGGAACTAGCGCTGCGCGATGCCCATCAGAGCCTGATGGCGACGCGCATGGCAACCGAAGACATGATTCCGGCCTGCGAGGATATCGACAAGGCCGGCTTCTGGTCCGTTGAATGTTGGGGAGGCGCCACTTACGACGCCTGCATTCGCTTCCTGAACGAAGACCCTTGGGAACGGCTGCGTACGTTTCGCAAACTGATGCCGAACAGCCGTCTACAGATGCTGCTGCGCGGCCAGAACCTGCTCGGCTACCGCCATTATGAAGATACGGTTGTGGACCGTTTCGTGGAGAAATCCGCGGAAAACGGGATAGATGTTTTCCGCGTGTTCGACGCTCTGAACGATATCCGCAATATCCGCCGCGCGGTGGATGCGGTGCGGCGTACGGGCAAGCACGCGCAGGGCACCATCTGCTATACCGTAAGCCCACTGCACACCATCGACGAGTTCGTCGAGATGGCCGAGCAGTTGCTGGATCTGGGCTGCGATTCCATCTGTATTAAGGACATGGCGGCGTTGTTGAAGCCGCAGCCGGCCTATGACCTGGTGCGCGGGATTAAGGACCAGTGCGGCGCGGATACGACGGTGCATGTGCACGTACACGCCACCACCGGCGTAACCATGGTGAGCCTGATGAAGGCTATCGAAGCCGGCGCCGATATCGTAGATACGGCCATCTCTTCGCTCAGCCTCGGTCCAGGTCACAACCCGACCGAAAGCATGGTCGAGATGCTACGCGGCACCCCGTACACTACTCGCGTGGATATGGGGCGGCTGCTGCGGATCAAGGATCATTTCGCCAAGGTACGCCCGAAGTATTCGCAATTCCTTTCCAACATCACCGGTGTGGAAACCGAGATCTTCGATTCGCAGATTCCCGGCGGCATGATCTCCAACATGGAAAGCCAGTTGAAGCAGCAGGGCGCCGGCGACCGTCTGAAAGAAGTACTGGCGGAAGTGCCGCGCGTGCGGCAGGTGGCGGGCTTTCCTCCATTGGTGACGCCTTCGAGCCAGATCGTCGGCACGCAGGCGGTGTTCAACGTCATCATGGGCCCGTATAAGGTCCTGACCGGCGAGTTCGGCGACCTCATGCTGGGCTATTACGGCAACACCATCGGCCCGCGCGACCCGGATGTCTCGCGTGCCGCCCAGAAGCAGTTTAAGAAGGATGTGATCCACTGCCGTCCGGCGGATCTGTTGAAACCGGAATGGGATCAGTTGCGCTCCGGCGCGCTGGCGCTAGAGGGCTGCAACGGCTCGGACGAGGACGTCCTGACGTTCGCCATGTTCCCGCAGGTGGCTCCGAAGTTCTTCGCCAACCGCCACCAGGGGCCGAAGAGCGTCGCGCAGGATCCGGCAGCCAAGCCGGCCGCGGTGACGTTGGCGCCGGCGGCCGCGGCGGGTGCCAGACCGGCGAGCGGTCCCGTGCAGGAAACCATAACCTACGACGTGAAGTTGGATGGTAAGACGCGGCGAGTTACCGTCTCGCCTGCCTAGGAAAGAAATAGCAACCACTATGTCAATGCAGGAAAAGATTGCCGGCCTGGCGAAGCGGCGGGCGGAGTTGCTCGCCGGCGGTGGGGCCGAGCGCCTTCAGAAACATCATGAACAAGGCAAACTGAGCGCACGCGAGCGTATCGGCGCCCTGGTGGACGCGGGCAGCTTCTTGGAAGCCGGCCTGTTCGCCGAACATCGCTCGACGTTGTTTGGGATGGAGGGCAAGCAACTGCCGGCCGACGGTGTCGTGACCGGCGCGGCCACCATCGCCGGACGCCTGGTGCACCTGGCCAGCCAGGACTTCACCGTCATGGGCGGGGCGGCGGGCGAAGTGCACAGTTTGAAGATCGCCGAAGCGATGGAATTGTCGCTGAAGACCGGGTCGCCGTTTGTGCTGCTGAACGATTCCGGCGGCGCGCGGGTGCAGGAGGGGATCGACAGCCTTTCGGGCTATGGCCATGTCTTTCATACGAATGTGAAGCTGTCGGGGGCGGTGCCGCAGATCTCGCTCATCTGTGGCCCTTGCGCCGGTGGGGCCGCTTATAGTCCGGCGCTGACGGATTTCGTCATCCAGACGCGGCAGGCGCAGATGTTTATCACCGGGCCGCAGGTGATCAAGCAGGTGACGGGCGAAGAGGTCACCGCCGATCAGTTAGGCGGGCCCGACGCCCACATGGTGCATAGCGGCGTGATTCACTTCATCGCGGAGAACGATCAGGACGCCATCTATACGTGCAAGCGGTTGCTGAGCTTCCTGCCGTCGAACAACCTGGAGGATCCGCCGCTGCTCACCAGCGATGGCAATGTGGATCCGAATCCGGCGTTGAACGAGGTTGTACCGAACGAAGCCAAACAGGCTTATGATGTGCGCACGGTGATCCAGGGCGTGGTGGATCAGGGCGACTTCCTGGAGGTACAGGATGGCTACGCGCGCAATATTGTCATTGGATTCGCGCGGATTCTGGGCCGCAGCGTGGGCATTGTCGCCAACCAGCCTTCGGTGCTGGCCGGCGCGCTGGATATCAACGCGTCCACCAAGGCCAGCAGGTTCATCCGCTTCTGCAACGCCTTCAACATCGCGCTGGTGACGTTTGTCGATGTGCCCGGCTTCCTGCCCGGCGTGCAGCAGGAGTACAACGGCATCATCCGCCACGGCGCGAAGATGCTGTTCGCTTATTCGGCGGCCACCGTCCCGAAAATCACGGTGATTCTGCGGAAGAGCTATGGCGGCGCGCATCTGGCGATGTGCAGCAAGGATTTGGGCGCGGACCGGGTTCTGGCGTGGCCCAGCGCGGAGGTGGCCGTAATGGGGGCCGAAGGTGCGGCGGAAATCGTCTTCCGCAAGGAGATCAGCGAAGCTACCGACAAAGCCGCCCGCCGCAAGGAACTGATCGAGACGTACCGCGGCACGTTTTCCACGCCCTACGTGGCTGCGGGCCGCCGTTTGGTGGACGACATCATTGAACCGGCCGATACGCGCGCCCAGATTGCCCGCACGTTGGAGTATCTGAGCACCAAGCGCGAACTGCGACCCTCGAAAAAGCACGGGCTGATCCCGCTTTAATAGGAGGAGAGGATGCCCATCGTGACGGAAGAAGTCAGCGAACTGCGGACGAAGTTGGAGGCGATGCAGGCCGAGATGGCGCGCATGGCCGAACGCCTGTCGCAAATGAGCGGGGAGACTCCGGCTGCCGCTAAAGCCGAACCCGAGCCCGAAGCCATTCCCGAAGAGGTCCTACTGGTGATCTCCGCGGCCATTGCGGCTTATTTGGGCAAGCGCGGGCACATCCGGCAGATCCGGCTGGTGGGGTCGGCGCCCTGGGCCCAGCAGGGGCGCGTCTCCATCCAGGCGTCGCATCGTCTGGATGCCGGTGGCGGCTGGTGAGGAGGAGAAGGAATGAAACTGAAGATAACCGTCGACAGTAAGGTCTATGAGGTAGAGGTAGAGGCCAGCGAGCCCGATCCTCCGGCCTATGTGAATCCTGGGTATGTGCCGCCGCCGGTACGCGTGCCCGCTTCCGGTACCGCGGTTGCCGCGCCGTTGCCCATGGCACCGCCGGTGGGCGGAGCGCCGGTGGCCGACGAAGCGAAGGTCTGCCGCAGCCCGATCGCCGGTACGGTGGTGCGGGTGGCCGCCCAGCCGGGCCAGCAGATCCAGACTGGCGATGTGTTGCTGGTGCTGGAAGCAATGAAGATGGAGACCAATATTACGGCGCCGGTGTCGGGTAAGGTGGCGAAGGTGACGGCGGGCGTTGGCGACAGTGTGCAGGGAGGGCAAGTGCTTGTCGAATTCGAATAGTGCGATGGGCGGCGAGGAGTTGGCCGGGATCCAGGACCAGGTGCCCGGCGTGATCTGCATCGATCACTTCGCGGTGTCGGTGCCGATGGGGCAGTTGGAACGGCAGGTGAACGCCTACCGCGCGATGGGATTCACGGAGATGCATCGCGAGGAGGTCCTGGGTACCGATCAGGTGCGCGAGGTGCTGCTGCGCATTGGCGATGGCCCCAACCTGATTCAGCTATTGGAGCCGTTGAACGCCGAGTCGCCCGTCGCCAAACAGATCGAGAAGAATGGCGGACGGGGCGGCTTTGCCCATGTGGCGTTCCGTGTGAAGAGCGCGCGGCAGGCCTTCGATGCGATGACAGCCGCCGGATTCCGCATCATCGACAAGGCCCCTCGCAAGGGGTCGCGGGGAACCACGGTGTTCTTCGTGCATCCCAAGTCGCTCGATTCGGCGCCGTTCGGTTTTCTGATTGAAATTGTGGAGGAAGGATGAGTGCGCTCGATTTGCGGGCCGAGTTTCCCCCGGTACCGGTGGAGCAGTGGGAAGAAGCGATCCGCAAGGATCTGAAAGGCGCCGATTACGAGAAGCGGCTGTTGTGGCGAACCGAGGAAGGGATTGCCGTGCGCCCGTATGCCACCAGCCGGGACCTGGAATCGCTGGATAGCTGGCTGCGGACGGCGCCCGGCGAGTACCCCTTCGTGCGCGGTAGCGGCTGTGCCTGGCAGGCGGTGGAAGCCGGCCTGGAGCCGCGCGCCGATATCCTGGCCGATGCTTGGCATAACCAAGGCGCGACGGCAGTGGAAGAGGTCGCCTATATGTTGGCGGCCGGTGCGGAGCTTTTGGCAGCCGCCGGAGTGGACGTTGCGCCGAAGCTGGTGTGCCGCTTTGCCGTGGGGTCACAGTTTTTCGTGGAGATCGCGAAATTGCGGGCGGCGCGGCTGGCGTGGGCGCAGGTGGTGGAAACTTTTGGTGGGGATCGCGATACGGCCTGCCTGCGCATCCATGCGGTAACGGCTACCGCCAACAAGACCTTGTACGACGCCGGCAACAACCTGCTGCGTGCGTCAGCCGAGGCGCTGGCCGCGGTGATTGCCGGGTGTGACTGGCTGACGGTGATCCCTTTCCGCTTCGACGATCATCTGGCGCGGAACATCCCCCGCATTCTACGGGAAGAGGCGTATCTGGACCGCGTGGCCGACCCGGCCGGCGGGGCCTATGCAATTGAGGTGCTCACCGATCAGCTTGCCAGAGAAGCGTGGAAGGTGTTCCAGCAGGTGGAAGCCGCTGGTGGCTTTACGATGTTCCGCGAATCGGGCGCCCTGGACCGCGCGATTGGCGCCTCGCGGGCACGCAAGGAGAAGGCTGCCGTCGAACGGCGCCGCGTGCTCGTGGGTACGAATGCCTATCCGAACCAGGCGGACCGTACCGAGGCCGAACTGCCGGACGGTTTGGAGACATGGCGGGTGGCGGGACTTTTCGAACGGCTGCGGCGGCGTACCGAGCGCCATGAGCGGCGGACGGGCCACGTGCCTCGCGTGCTGTTGTTGGAAGCGGGCGACGAAAAGATGCGCCGGGCGCGCTCCGGCTTTTGTGCCGGTTTCTTTGGCTGCGCGGGGTTCGAGACGGTGACGGGGTTGGACCTGGAGCCCGCGGATCTGGTTGTGCTCTGCAGTTCCGACGCCGAATACCGGGAACTGGCGGCGCGCATAGTTCCATTGACAGATCGCCCGGTGATTGTCGCCGGTTATCCCAAGGATCAGATAGACGCGTTGCAGGCGGCCGGGGTGGCTGGCTTCGTTTCGCTCGGCAGCAATGCGGTGGAGATCCTGGAGCAGTGGCAGAATCGGCTGGGGATGGGGGACTGATGCAGAAGCCTGACTTCACGAAGATCGAGTTTCAACCGCGCGGGGAGGCCACCGCCAGTTCCGCCGGTGAGCCGGCCTGGCTGACGCCGGAACATATCGCGGTTCGCCCGTTCTATACGCACGCCGACTTGGAGGGGATGGCTCACCTGGAGTACGGCGCGGGGTTGCCGCCTTTTCTCCGCGGCCCCTATTCGACGATGTACGTGATGCAGCCGTGGACCATCCGCCAGTATGCGGGCTTTTCGACGGCGGAGGAATCGAATGCGTTTTACCGGCGCAACCTGGCCGCCGGGCAGCGCGGGCTGAGCGTGGCCTTCGACCTGGCGACGCACCGCGGTTATGATTCCGATCACGAACGGGTGGCGGGGGATGTGGGCAAAGCCGGGGTGGCCATTGATTCCCTCCTCGACATGAACATCCTGTTCGACGGCATTCCGCTGGACCAGATGTCGGTGTCGATGACTATGAACGGCGCCGTGCTGCCGGTGATGGCCTTCTATATTGTTGCCGCCGAGCAGCAGGGTGTGCCGCCGGAAAAACTCACCGGCACCATCCAGAACGACATTCTCAAAGAGTTCATGGTGCGCAACACCTATATCTATCCGCCGGAGCCGAGCATGCGCATCATCGGCGACATCTTCCGCTATTCGGCGGAGAATATGCCAAAGTTCAACTGCATTTCCATCTCCGGGTATCACATGCAGGAGGCGGGCGCGACGGCGGATCTGGAACTCGCCTACACGCTGGCCGACGGCTGGGAATACCTACGCACGGGGCTGAAAGCCGGGCTGCACGTCGACGACTTCGCGCCGCGGCTGAGCTTTTTCTGGGCGATCGGCATGAACTTCTTCATGGAGATCGCCAAAATGCGCGCCGCCCGCGTGCTGTGGGCGAAGATCGTGAAGCAGTTCCATCCGGCGAATCCGAAATCGATGGCATTGCGCACGCATTGCCAGACCAGCGGCTGGAGCCTGGCGGCGCAGGATCCGTTCAACAACGTGATCCGCACGCTGGTGGAGGCGTCGGCGGCGGCCTTCGGCCATACGCAATCGCTGCACACGAACGCGCTCGATGAGGCGATTGCGCTGCCGACGGATTTCAGCGCGCGCATTGCCCGCAACACGCAACTGGTGTTGCAGGAAGAGACGGGCATCACGCGGCTGGTGGATGCTTTTGGCGGATCCTACTATGTGGAATCGCTGACGCATGAGCTGATGCATCGCGGCTGGGCGCTGATCCAGGAGGTCGAAGAACTGGGCGGCATGGCAAAGGCTATCAGCACCGGGGTGCCGAAGATGCGGATTGAAGAGGCGGCGGCCCGCAAGCAGGCGCGGCTCGATTCGGGTGCCGATGTGCTGGTCGGAGTGAACCGCTACCGGGCCAAAACAGAAACCCCGATTGCCGTTCGCGAGGTGGATAATCGCGAAGTGCGCCGCAAGCAGATGGCGCGGCTGGCGGAGTTGAAGGCAGGCCGGAATGCAGTGGCGGTGCGGCAGGCGCTAGATGCACTGACGCGCTGCGCGCAAACAGGTGAGGGCAATCTGCTGGACCTGAGTGTGCAGGCGGCGCGCGCCCATGCCACGTTGGGCGAGATCAGCATGGCTCTGGAGAAGGTGTTCGGCCGCTACCAGGCCGTTTCGAAGACCATTGCCGGCGTCTATTCCGCCGAGAGCGGCCAGTACCAGGCGTTTCAGGAGACCCGCCGTCTGGTGGAGGAGTTCGCGAAGTTGGAAGGCCGCCGCCCGCGCATCCTGGTGGCCAAGATGGGACAGGACGGGCACGACCGCGGAGCCAAAGTGATCGCCACGGCGTTCGCCGACGAAGGCTTCGACGTCGATATCGGCCCGCTGTTCCAGACGCCGAAGGAAGTGGCGCGCCATGCGGCGGAGAACGACGTGCATATCCTGGGCGTCTCGTCGCTGGCGGGCGGCCATAAGACGCTGGTTCCGGAAGTGATCGAGGAACTGAAGGCGCTGGAAAGGGAAGACATTCTGGTGGTAGTGGGCGGCGTGATCCCGCCGCAGGATTACGATTTCCTCTTTAAGGCCGGCGTTACGGGCGTCTATGGCCCCGGAACCGAGATTCCCAAGGCCGCCCAGCAGATCGTGGAAACACTGCTGGGGCGCCTGACCCAGGCGAATGCGTGAGCCCGCCGCGGTAGGCTACCGGCACCGTCTGACTCCGGCGGAGTACGTCGATGGCGTGCTGTCGGGCGACCGCTATAAACTGGCGCGCGCCATCACGCTGGTGGAGAGTACGCGCGCCGCGGACGCCGATCTCGCCCTGGAGGTGATCGAAGCCTGTCTGCCGCACACCGGACGCGCGCGGCGGATCGGCGTGACCGGTGTGCCGGGGGCAGGCAAGAGCACGTTTCTGGAAGCCCTGGGCCTGTATCTGACACAGGAGCGCGGCGAGTCGCTGGCGGTGCTCAGCATTGACCCCAGCAGTCCGGTGACGGGCGGCAGCATCCTAGGTGATAAGACGCGCATGGAGCGGTTGGCTATGGACGAAAGCGCGTTCCTTCGCCCGTCGCCCTCGAGCGGGCAGTTGGGCGGCGTGGCCCGGCGTACGAGGGAAACCATGCTGCTGTGCGAGGCGGCGGGCTATCGCAATGTGTTTG
Organism: uncultured Candidatus Solibacter sp.; assembly: GCA_964385495.1. Taxonomy (GTDB): domain Bacteria; phylum Acidobacteriota; class Terriglobia; order Bryobacterales; family Bryobacteraceae; genus CADEFT01. The sequence goes on along the minus strand of CAYLPH010000022.1, from coordinate 34,557 downwards.
TGGAAACCGTGGGCGTGGGGCAGTCCGAAGTGGCCGTGCGCGGCATGGTAGATACGTTCCTGCTGCTGGCGCTGGCCGGGGCGGGCGACGAACTGCAGGGCATCAAGCGCGGCATTACCGAGATCACCGATATCATCGCCGTTCATAAGGCCGACGGCGATGGCCTGCGCGGGGCCCAGCGCGCCAAGGCGGAACTGCAGTTGGCGATGCACCTGTTCCCGCGCGGCGAAGATGGCTGGTCCGCCCGTGTGCTGACCTGCTCTTCGCACACGGGGGAAGGCATCCGCGAGGTTTGGGAAACCGTGCTGGAGCACCAGGCCTCGCTACAGGCGAATGGCTTCTTTGAAACCCGCCGCCAGCGCCAGAGCGCGGACTGGCTGCACGAGACCATTCGTAACGCTCTGGAAGAGCACTTCTTCGGCGATGAGGCGGTTCGGCGCGAACTACCTGCATTGGAAGACGGCGTCCGCGAGGGAACTGTCAGCGCCACCCGCGCCGCCCGCCGCCTATTGCGTCTTTATAACCGAAAGGAATAACCTATGACTCTCCCGTTTCCGGAACTGACCGCCGGGGAGGCCGCCTCGCTGATCGAGCACGGCCAGATGCTTGGCTGCAGCGGCTTCACGCCCGCCGGTTCCGTGAAGGCCATTCCGACGGCGCTTGCCAAACGCGCCGAGGCCGAGCATGCCGCCGGGCGCCCGTTCACGCTCGGCATACTTACCGGAGCCTCCACTGGCCCGTCGTTCGATGGCGCGCTGGCGAAGGCCGAGGCCATTCACTTCCGCACGCCCTATCAGTCGGACCCGCTGCTGCGCAAGCAGATCAACTCCGGCAAGGTGCGCTTTGTCGATATGCATCTGTCGATGCTGCCGCAGGCGGTGCGGTATGGGTTTCTGGGGCCGTTGCACTGGGCGATTGTCGAGGCGGCGGATGTCACGCCCGGCGGCGGTATCGTGTTGACGGCATCGGCGGGCGCCACACCCACGTATCTCGCCAAAGCCGAGCGTATTCTCATCGAGTGGAATAGCAACCATCCGCCGGCACTGCTTGGGATGCACGATCTGTTTGAGCCGGTGGATCCGCCTGCCCGTTCGGAGATTCCCATCTTCGGCGTTACGGACCGCGCCGGGTCGCCCATTTGCATGGTGGACCCGCGAAAGATTGCGGGCGTGGTGCGCACGCAATTGGACGACGAGTGCTCGGGCTTCGCACCCGCCACGGCCGTCACGGAGCGAATCGGCGCCAATGTTTCGGAGTTCCTGATTGCCGAAACGCGCGCGGGCCGCATTCCGAAGCGCTTTCTGCCGCTGCAATCGGGCGTGGGGGATATTGCGAACTCCGTGCTCGCCGCACTCGGCGAGAGCCCCGCGATCCCGCCCTTCGAGATGTACACCGAAGTGCTGCAGGACAGCGTGATCCCGCTGCTGGAGAACGGGGCGTGCACCTTCGCTTCCACCTGCGCGCTGACGCTGAGTCCGGAGCGGATGCGCCACTTCTACGCCAACCTCGACTTTTTCCGCAAGCGCGTCGTGCTGCGGCCGCAGGAGATCTCCAATCATCCGGAGATCGTGCGGCGGCTGGGTATTATCTCGATGAACACCGCCATCGAGATCGACCTGTTCGGCAACGTGAATTCGACGCACGTGCTGGGCACGCAGATGATGAACGGCATCGGCGGCTCGGGCGACTTCACGCGCAACGCCTACCTCTCGATTTTCTCCTGCCCGTCGGTGCAGAAGAACGGCGCGGTGTCGACGATCGTCCCGCTGGTGACGCACGTCGATCACAATGAGCACTCCGTGCAGATTGTCGCCACCGAACAAGGCGTGGCGGATCTGCGCGGCAAGGATCCGCACGAACGCGCGCGTCTGATCATTGAAAACTGCGCGCATCCGGATTACCGGGAGCAACTGCGCGCCTATGCGCGGCGGGCGCAGCAGGGGCATGGGCAATTGTCTCTGCCGGATGCCTTCCGCATGCATGAAGCCCTTTTGCGGGATGGGACGATGAAATCCGCGTCATTCGGTTAAAGCTTACGAAGTGTTCGAATCTTTGTAAGAATCGAAGTATCGGCGAGGCGAGTCTACCGCTGTGTACGGTGCGAATCGCACCGGATCACAAGGACCGAAAAGGAGACTTGCCATGAAGAAGCTGATGACTCTGGTTGTTTGCACCGCGCTGGCCCTGCCGGTGTTTGCCCGCGTGAACTCGAACCTGCGCGCGGACACGTTCCGCTCCATTATCGGGGATGCCGCGAACATCCAAAAGGATGCCGAAGCGCTGAGCCGCGATCTGAAGTCGAAGAATCTCGATCCCGGAAAGATCAAGGCCGATATCGACCTGCTTGGCCAGCACATCGCCAACCTGCGTACCGATGTGGAGAGCGTGGAATCGCATGCGTCCGGCTTCAACGCGGCGCAGCAGAAGGACTGGGCGTTGATCAAGGAGAAGGTGCAGCTGCTGACGATCTTCCACGAACGCAAGACGGAACTAATGAACTCCGGCGATTTCAAGAAGAATCGCGCCATGCTGCGCGCCCACGCCGACGGCATCGCCAAGCGCGCGGAGATGCTGCAGCAGACGGCCAACCGGCTGGAGAAGTAAGGTTGGATGGGTCTAGCGAAGCCGGGTTTTCTATTGTTGCTGTGCGCGGCAGCGGGCTGCGCACAGCAAGCCATCGTCAACATGCCTTCGGCGGACATCACGCCGAAAGGGAAACACTTTCTGATGCACGAAACCCAGTGGCGTCCGTGGCAGCCGCGCTACTGGTATGGAACGAATTTCTACTGCTACGGAGTTGGCGCGTCGACGGAGTTAACGGTGACCAACTGGAATGCAGGCGGGAGCGCCCCGAACTTCGCCACCGGTATCGGATTCAAGAGCGCGCCGCAACTGCTCAAGGAGACGCACCCGCATGCCGAACTGAAAGTCACGTTCGGCCAGAAGCTGGTGTTGAACCATCGTGGGAAGGGGTTGGGCAGTTTCAGTTACGGCCACCTGAGCTTTCGTACGCCGAAGACACACACGCGCATAACGGCGGGAGGATTTCACGGCACCCGTCAACTGCTGACACGCACGACGGGCAACTTCCTGGCCGGACTGGAGCAGCCGCTGAACAAGTCCGATTCTCTCATCTGGGTGAACGAATATATGCATGGGCGGCATGACTTCGGCAACTACGTTACCGGGTTGTTGTACCACCCCGGCGGGAATAAGAACCATGTGATCGTGGCGGCGGTGAAGATACCGACTCATGCGGACAATGGTAAGCTGGGGCTGGTGCTGGAGTATGGTCTGTTCTTCTAGGCTCAGACGCGATGGCCCGATGCATGGGCCCGGCGCAACTGCCGCTGCTGCCGCCGTCGCTGACGTTCCAATTCCAGCAACTCCTGGCGGCTGGCGGCCTTGATACCCTCATCCAACGTCTTCCAGAAGCTGCGGAAATACTGGAGTGCGCTGAGGACGCCGAAGACCATCACAGCCCACATCCAGGCCATCGCAAAGCCGTGCATGTCGGGGTGGCGCAGGGCGATCATGAGCATCGAAATGGCAATGACCTGCGCCAGCATCTTCGTCTTACCCAGATCACTGGCGGGAATCGTCAGGCCCTTGGAGGAAGCAATGCTGCGCAGACCGCTGACGGCAAATTCACGGCCGATGACGAGGATGGCCATCCAGCCGGGCACGGCCTGTTTCTGCACCAGGGAAATGAGGGCGCTGCTGACCAGCAGTTTGTCGGCGATCGGGTCGAGCAGGATGCCGACGGTGGTCACCTGTTTCCAGCGGCGGGCGAGGTAGCCGTCAAGGAGGTCCGTGGCGGCGGCGGCCCAGAAGATGGCGAGCGCGACGTATTCGCTGGCGAGCGCCAAACCGGCCACACGTATCTCGCGGGTATCGGTGACCAGGGTGGCCACCAGCAGCGGCACGAAGAAGATACGCAGCAGCGTCAGGCGGTTGGGTAGATTCATGGGCCAAAGCCGGGCAAGGCCTGCCCTCTATTGGACCATAAACTGGCGCAGACGTCTGCGCAAGCCTTCGGTGGCATCGGCGGTGACAACCAGAAGGCTGTCGCCGTCCTCATAATGCTGCTCGCGAATACGGGCGTGCTCGTGGATCTGATGGATGGCGGCACCTTCCGAAGAAGGGATGCGGAAGACGGTCTCGACCACCGGATCGTTGGGCAGCACTTCATCAATCATCGCGAGCAGCTTGTCGAAGCCTTCCCCGGTTCTGGCCGAGATGGCGACGGCGCGGGTGCGGCTGCGATGCGCGGATTCCCCGAGCAGGCGCGAGGCGACGGAATCGACCTGCTCCACGCCTTCGGGCAGCCGGTCGGCCTTGTTTAGAACGAGAATCTGCGGCGTTTCGCCGACCTCGATCTCGTCGAGCACGCGCAGCACCTGGGTGGTCTGATCCTCGGCGTGTTCGTTGGACACATCGACGACATGCAGAAGGAGGGCGGCTTGGCGAACCTCTTCGAGCGTGGCGCGAAAGGCCCGCACCAGCGTGGTGGGCAGGCTGCGGATAAAGCCGACCGTATCGCTGAGCAGCACCTGGCGGCGGCTGGGTAGTTGCAGTTGGCGCACCGTGGGGTCGAGCGTGGCGAACAGGCGCGCATCGGCTTCGACGGCAGCGCCGGTGAGCCGGTTGAACAGCGTCGACTTGCCGGCGTTGGTGTAGCCGACCAGGGCGATGGTGGAAAGGGGGATATCGACACGCTGGCGGCGCTGGATGGTACGGCCCTTCTTCACCGTTTCGAGGTCATTCTCAATCTTGCGAAGGCGCCCTTTGATCTTGCGGCGATCGGTCTCAAGCTGCGTTTCGCCGGGACCGCGGGTGCCGATGCCGCCGCCCAGGCGCGACATGGAGGCGCCGCGTCCGGTGAGCCGGGGCAGGGCGTAGTTCAACTGCGCCAACTCCACCTGTAACTGGCCTTCGCGGGTGCGGGCACGGGAGGCGAAGATGTCCAGGATGAGCTGCGTACGGTCGATGACTTTGACGTCCAGCGCCTTTTCCAGATTGCGAAGCTGGGTGGGGGTGAGTTCCTGGTCGAAGATGACGACGTTGGCTTCCAGGCCCTTCACCAATCCGGTCAGTTCCTGGAGTTTTCCGGAACCGATAAGGGTGGACGCCTCTATGTTCGGCCGCACCTGGACGATTTGTTCGACAACCGAAGCGCCGGCGGTAGCGGCCAAAGCGGCAAGCTCGGTGAGAGACTCTTCGGTCGTGATGGCTGCCTTCGCCGCTCCGGGGCGCACCTTCTTTTCGAAGCCCACCAGAATGGCGCGCTCGGATGAGGGCGGCGAGGTTTCTTCGAGGGGTCGAATCTACTCCGCCTCCTGCGGGGGCAGGGGAGCGGGAGCGCCAGGAACGGCGGGATAGGGACCGGCGCTGTGTCCGGAGCCTTTGGGCACCACTACGGTCGAAATCGCGTGTTTGAAGATTAGCTGTTCCTGGTTGTTGGTTTCTAATACAACGGAATACTTATCGAAGCTTTTGATACGACCGCTCAACTTAACACCGCTCATCAGGTATATCGTGAGGAAGGTTTTGTCGCGGCGGGCGTTGTTGAGAAAGGCTTCCTGAATATTTTGCGCCAGCTTGTCCATTCGTTCTTCTCCCTGCCGTCGCACCGGGTAGTACGACGCCGGTCGTTTGTTGTTTGCCAGCTTTCCAGACTGGGCAATTCCATGATACCGAATCCAGGGCAGGCCAGCGGACGCCTGAGCCAGCGAGCGCGGGATGTAGGCGTACGGCAGCGTACTATTCGTCGTGGTCGTCTACGGGCTTGGCGGGGCCGCCGGGGTGCAGCGAGGCCAGTAGTTTGACCATCTCCTCGGGCTGGGCGGTTTGGCTTCCTTTTGATTTGCCGTCGGGACCCAGGCTCTCTACCTTGAACTGGGTGACGGTGGCCAGCACTTCGTCGAGATTGAAGCCGGGCACGCTGCGGAGAGAAGGGACGCGGGCGATGCCGTGTTCGTCAATGAGGGCTTCGGCCGAATCGACGGCGAAGCGGATACGCATCTGTTTGCGGATTGCCAGTTTCTTCAATTCTGCCAGTGTCATGAGTGCCAGGAAGCCACAAGGGTAACACTAAATTGACTGGACGCGCCGGAGAGCGGAGAGTAGTCTTGTCCTATGACCCCAGACATGGCAAAAGGTGTCGCGGCGCATAGCTGCAAAGACGTGGAAGGCGAAGCAGCCACCACACGGAAGGTTCTGGCCGCATTTCCGGCCGGGCAGGAATCCTTCAAGCCGCATGAAAAGAGCATGGCGGCTCTGGAACTGGCGTATCATATCTCCTCGACGGAGATCTGGTTCTTGGAGAGCATCGCGGCCGGCGGGATGGGCCCGTTCAGCGAGAAGCCGGAGTCGATTCAGACGTTCGCCGATGTGTTGGCGGACTACGATGCGCGCTTCGATCCGGCGCTGGCGAAGGTAGCGGCGATGGATGGCGAGTCGCTGGCGAAGATTGTGCCGTTTTTCGGCGTGTTCGAGATGCCGGCGGTGGCCTATCTGAACTTTCTGCTGAAGCACAGCATTCACCATCGCGGGCAGGCTTCGGTGTATGTGCGGCTGATGGGCGGCAAGGTGCCGAGCATCTATGGTGGCAGCGCCGATGAGCCATTCCAGGCCAGCGCTGGGGCTTAGGCGATCACAGAAGAAGCAGTACAGCTTTCAGTAATGTCACCATCGGGCCGGGCGAGGTAGCCAAGCCGGTGGCGGCGAGCGGAAGAAGGCCTGCGGATCGGCGGGTTCGCAGGCTCTCCAACGAAACCCACAGCAGAAGGGGCGAAACGGGGCGCAGGAAGCCGAACGGCTCCAGCAGATGATCGGGCGCCGCCAGTGCCGCTGCCAGGAGGCAGAACAGGATTCCCAGAAGCGCACCGGGCTCGGGCCAACGGCGCCAAGCGGCGTGGGCCGCGAGAGCTACGGCGGCGAGCAGGCCAATCACGGCGGCGATGTCGAGGGCCTGAATGAGGAGCGTGAGGGCCGGCGTCCAGGCGTTGGCGGTGCGGAAATAGGTGAGTCGTGCGAAGAGTCCCCACAGCGGACGGCTGACTATGTTTCCGGCTCGCGTGGCGGGGGTGTGCAGGGCAACGTAAGCCGACCACAGCGCGAAGGGCGCGGCGGTCGCCAGGAAGTAAAACGAGTGGCGGAAGCGGCGCGCGAAGAGGGCGCTGGCGGCTCCCGCGATTGGCAGCAGCAGTCCGGTTTCGCGGATCAAGGGCGCCGCCACGCATACCGCGAGCATCGCCCTGTGCCAGCCCCGGCGGTAGAAGTACAGGACGGCTGCCACGGCGGCACATAACGGCCCGTCCAGCAGGGCGCGGTCCAAAGAGGCAATGGTGGCGGGCAGGGATAGAAAGAGCAATCCCCACCAGACGGAACGCCCGTCCATGGCTGCCAGCGCCGCCGTGAACCAGACCCCGGCGCCGATTGCCGCCAGCACCAGGGCCAAGTACGTCAGGTCTACGGCCGCGATCCCGAGGGGGCTGGCCAGCGAGGCCAGCGCCGGGATGAGGATGCGGCGGTAGCGCAGGGCAGCGTCATCCATGTGCGCGCCGAACCCACGCCGCAACAGCGGATCCCGCGCGGCGAAGCGATAGAACTGCGCATCGTAGCCGTGGCCGGCGTGGATCCAGGTGCCGGCGCGGAGTGGTTCTGGAATTGGGAAGGCCGAGCCGTGATAGAACAGGCCGGTGGCGTTTCCTTGGTAAACCGTATGAACCATCACCGCCTGCCACGCCAGGCAAAAGAGAACGGCCGTCCCGGCAACCAGGAAGGGTGCATGGGACGGCCGGTTGGGCGGATGGTGCTGGATGTCGATTTACCGCCGGGCGAACAGACGGTCGCTCAGGCCGAGGAAGGCCGAAGGCTTCGCGCCGACAGCCAGCGCGTACAACTGGCTTCGATTGGCAATGAACAGCACGCCGTTCGATGCCACTGGAGTGGAATAGACGGAACTCCCCATGTTGCTCTCGCTCAAGAGCTTCTTGGTGGGGCTGGCTTCGAGGATGGCGATGTCGCCGTCCTCATCGCCCAGGTACACCTTACCGTCGATGACCATGGGAGAACCCCAGATGGCGGCCAGCATGTCATGCGTCCAGTGCGGCTTGCCGGTCTTGGCGTCCAGGCAGTGCAGGAAGCCGCTGAAGTCCGAGTAGAACAGCATGCCGTTGTAGACCGCGCCCGTGGAGATAGACCGGCGGATCTTGTCGTAGTGCCAGAGTTGGCCGGTCTTGGTGATGTCGCCGCGCTTGGTGCCGTCGATGGCGTAGAGGTGGCCGACGCCTTCGCCGTGCTCCGGATCCTGGCCGTTGGCTACATACACGATGCCTTCGTGGATCACCGGAGTGGAGATCAGCTCATTGCGGTTCTTGGGCCAAACCGAATCCTTGGGGTTGCTGTCGAACTCCCACAGCTTCTTGCCGGTGGTGGCTTCATAGCCGCGAATCCAGCCGTCGCCCTGTGGAGAGACCACCTGCATCACGTCGCCGATCTTGCCCACCGCCGGAGAGGACCACTGGCCGTGGAGGATCTTCTCCCCCACCGAGTTGTCTTCCCACACCAGCTTGCCGGTCTTCTTGTTGATGGCGATGATGGCCGGGGCGCGCGGCGAGGGGACGTGTACGTGGCTTTCATCCTGGCCGTTGGAGGTCATGACATAGATGAGGTCTCCCAAGCTGACCGGCGACGAATTCGACATGTTGTGCGGGAAGGCGCCAACCTCTTCCATCATGTCGAACTTCCAAAGCACATCGGCGTCTTTTTCGCCCTTGAACTTCTCGTCCTGCACGCCGTCGTTCTTGCCGTCCTTGAATCCCTTGGTGTCGAGAGCAATCACTTCACCGCGATTGGAGACGTAGTAGAGGATCTCGCCCTCCACGAGAGGCGACGAACAGACGCCCTGGAACGGCCAGTCATTGACGCGTCCGGCGGCGAGCTTCTCGCTGGTGTGCTGCCAGAGGAATTCGCCATCGGAGGCGCGGAACGCCATCAGTACGCCACGGTCGCCACCCTGCTTGGGATCGCGCAGAGCTTCGTTGTTGGTGCCGACGTAAACCTGGCCCCCCGCCACGACGGGGTTGCCGTACGTCTGGGAGCCGAGCGCGGCCACCCACTTCACGTTCTCCTTCTTGGCGACATCCCATTTGGTAACGATGTTCTTGGCGGCCGAAACCATATTGCGGTCGGCGCTGCCGCCCCACATGGGCCAATCGCCGTTGGTGGGGTCCGAGGCAAACACGCTGCCGGATTGCGGGGCCAGCCAGAGCAGGGCGCCCGCCGCCATCAGGAAGGTTCCAAGGATCGGATAGATCTTGCGCATGGTTGGTATCTCCTAGTTCTTCGCTGGGGTGGCAGCCTTTTTGGGCGCAGCCGCCGTTGCGGCGCGTTGGGCGCCGGCCAATGGGGTTACTTTGAAGTTGTCGAAGAAGACTTCGAAGGGGGCGTCGGCATAGAGCCCCGGCGAGCCCTCCTTGTTGCCCTTCGGGTCAATCTTCTCAAGCGTCCACTTTTCGGGTTCCGGATCGCTGGCAGGCCAAGCTTTGCCGCGGGCGCGCACGCTGCCGTCGGGCAGGTTCTCCACGCTGAGTTTCAGGCGGTACCAGGTGTCCTTCTTCCAGGCGAAGTCGGTCATGACGGTACGCGTGGTTTCCGGCTGCCAGCTTTGCAGCTCCAGCCGCTGGTGATTACCAAACAAAGCCAACTGGTAGCGCTGTGCCACGACACCGCCGTCGCCCATCTGGCGGCGTTTCTCGGTGGCCAGCACATCCACCTCGACGGTGTAGTTGGCCATATTAGCGGGGCCGGCGAACGACCGGGCGCGCTTGGTGAAGGCATTGTCGGCATGCTTGACCAGCAGTTTCTTGCCTTCCACCTCGCGCACGCTGTACTTGCCGCTGGTGTTGATCCAATGCTTCGGCACCTGGCCCGGAGCGATGCTATCAAAGTCTTCCGACCACGGCAGCGGCGGCACCACGCGGACGCGGACCACGTTGCTGACGCCGGCCGTGCTGACCTTGACCCCGCCCGCCTGGGCGATATTCGCCGCCTCGGCGGTGAACTGCCCCTGCAGCAGCTTGCCCTTCAGGCCGCCCTCCAGCGAGTATTCGGCCACCCGGACATCTTCAAAGAAGTTGCCCTTGATGTCGTACAGCTTCACTTGGAACTTCACGGTTTCGCCTGGCTTCAGGATGACTTCCGATGGGATCACCTGCAGGTGGCCCACCTGGTTTTCGAGCGACAGCAGCGGCGCCGGATCCGGCTTATACGGTTGCGGACCGGCGGGCAGCGCGCCTTTCTTGCCGATCGCGTAGATGTTCTCGGTGGAAACGAAGTAAACGCGTCCGCGGGCCACGGCGGCGGAGGCGAGGATCTGCTCCGTGCCGGCCTTTCCGATCTCGTCGCTATCGAGGATCTCGCACTTGTCCGAGTGCGGTTTCAGGATGAAGAATTTGCCGTTTTCGGTGCCGACGTAGATCTTGCCGTCGGCCCATACGGGCGAGGCCTTCTGGATGGTGCCCAGGTTCTGCTTCCACAGTTGCTTGCCGGTGTGGAAGTCGAAGGCGAAGAGGTTCGCGCCGTTGTCGAGTTGGAAGATGCGGTCGCCGTCCAGGATGGGCGAGGAGAAGCCGCCCTGGAAGCCGGGGATCTTCCACTTGATGTCGTTGGCGCCGAGAGCGCCCTTGCCGGCGGCGTTGATGGAGGCCAGCAGACCCATCTCACTGGTATCGAGGTTTTCTTCGGAATGGCTGACGATGGCCTGATTGCCCAACACCACGACGCCGGTGTTAACGCCGCGCTTGCTCATCACGAAGTTCCACACCGGTTCGCCGGTGCGCACCTTAATGGCGTGCATGGTGCCGTCGCCGCCGCCGGCGATGAGCATACGGGTTCCGTTAATCGTGGCGACGACAGGCGGGGAGTAGGTGGTATCGAAGGGGCGGCCGCCGGGGGTGCTGGTCCAGACGGAGACGCCGGTCTTCTTGTCGAAAGCGAAGAAGCGGTGCGCGGCGCGGGCGTGCTCGGCGTAGCCGGTGGAGACGCCGCTGACAATCACCAGGTTATCGTCGATCACGGGCGACACAGTGCGGCCCCCATGCGTGGTGACCAAGCCCTGCTCTTCCACCATGGACCGCTGCCATACCACCTTGCCGGCCTTGTTCAGCGCCACCAGATAGCCGCCGACGCCATAGGCGTAGACGTTGCCGGTCTCCGGGTCCACCGCTGGAGAGGACCAGGCCACGCGATGCGGCGGAACGTCGCTCAGGTAGACATTCATGCGGTGTTCCCAGACCAGTTGGCCGGTGTCGGCATTCAGGCAAACCACGCGCTCCTGCATGTCGGAGCCCTTGCCGACCGGAGTGAACAGGTACAGGCGGTTGCCATGGACGACGGGCGCGGAGCGTCCGCCATAGGGCGCCTTCCATGCCATGTTCTCGCCGCCAGGGGTCCAGGAAGTGGGCAGACCTTTTTCGGCGGAGGAGCCGTCGCGCTTCGGGCCCCGGTAGTCGGTCCAGTCGTCAGCGTGGAGCGAGGCGAGCGCGAGCGCGTAAACGAATGCTGTTCGGATGGTGCGCATCATGAGGGTAGTCGAACTCCTTCTGAGCTTACCCCAAATCCTGAGCCGGAAGAGGACGAGGGATGGATATAGGACGTATCATAAACCGGCTTGTTTGCGCCAATCGCGGAAGCGCGGAAAGTAGAGGGTGGAAAACAGCGCATCGCCGGGGGCGGGCGGCAGGGGCGGGCGGCCCAGTAACTGGCGGGCGCGATCCTTTCGATGCAACTGCAGATGGGCCAGTCCGGTGAGCATGCGGATCTCGTCGGCCTGGGATGGCTCGGTCTGGCGCAGCACCTCTTCACCGATGCGCACGGCTTCGGCCCAATGGCCGTCCAGCAGGAAGGCATAGTACAGCATGAGCGCGCGCAGGCGAGGGCCGGCTTGCGGCTGAATGGCGCGGTTGGCACGTTGCTGCCACTCGGCCACGCTGGCCTTCGGTTGGGCGAGGAACGCCACGCTGCCGGCGGCGGCCATGGCGGCGGGCGTCTTCACTTTGCTAATAGCGGCACGCAACACCTCTCCGGCTTTGTCGCGCTGGCCTTCCTGCGCCAGGGTGAACGCCAGCAGCGTACCGGCGCGGGCGGCCGCTTCGGATTGGCCGGACGCGATTTGCGCGGCCTTCTCCTGCCCTTCCTTCCCGCGGCCGGTCAGCATTAGCCAGTGGGCGTGCTTGACGGCGAGCAACGGATCGGCGGCGGCGCTGCGGCTCTCTTCATACTTGCGGTAGAGGGCATCGGCGCCCGGGGTATCGCCCGCCAGGAAGCGGGCCATCGCCGCGCGGTAGAACTCCATGCCGTTCAGGAAACCGGGGCTCTTGGCCTGGGCTTCCAGGAAGAGCGCCTCGGCCTGGCGGAAGTCGCCGGCCATCCAGGCGATCTCGGCGGCGGTGTCGGAAGCGTTGGGATCGTCGGCCGCGAGTTTGCGGTATTGGTCCACGGCCCGCCGTGCCTCCCCGAACTCAAGGGCATAGGCGTGCGCGTAGGCCAACGTATTCCAGTTTTCGACAAGACCTGGCTCGAGCGAGGCGGCCTTCTCCAGCCAGGCGGCGGCCGGTTTGTAGGCGCCCTCCAGGATCAGGAGACTGGCCAGGGGGCGCATCACGTCGGTCTGCCCGGGATTGACGCGTAGGGCGGCTTCCATGGCGGCGCGGTGGCGCTGGCGATCGCCGGATATCTGGGCTTCGAGCAGCTCGAGTTGCACGCTGGACCAGGGGTCGGTGGCTTTGGCACGGGTGGCGCGGAGGACGGCCACCGCTTCGTCGCGACCGCCGCGGGACAACAGCAGGCGCGACTGCAGCAGGGCGGCCGGGGCATATTCCGGACTCGCCTCAAGCGATTTGCGCAGCCCCTCCAATTGCTCCTCGGCGGAAGGGGAGCGGAGGGCGTTGCCGAAGGCCTGCAACCCGGCCGCGCTGATGTTAGGGAGGTTGCCGATTCCCATCTGGGCGGCGATCTGGCCGATCAGCGCGCCGGCGGCGGACGCCGCGCCTTGCGCCTGGTAGACGGCAAGGGTCTTCTGCGATTGCGGGTCGCGCAGCACGGCCTGCAGACGCACGTTATCTCCCGCCAGAGTGTAGTAGCCCTGTACCACCTGCGTGGCCCGCAGTAGCGGGTTCTGTTCCTCGCGGCCCACCGGCAGCAGAACGCGATCCGCGGTTCCGGAGGCCATGGCCAGGGTGGAGGGGATGGCTTGGCCTAGCCAATCCCATTCCGGGTTGCCAGTGAGGTTTTCGAAAGGCGCCAGGACTACCCGCTCCAGGGGCCGCCTGGAAGCGCTGGTATTACATCCCGTGCAGGCTGCCAGTAAGAGAAGGGCTGCCGCGACGCGCCGGTTACCGGCGCTATAGAACACGATTTTCCATGGTCAGGATCTGCTGGAATTCCGGCAGTTGGCGCAGCGGCTCAAACTCCGGATCTTCATTGAACTTGTTTCTCTCCTTGAAGCCTTCTTCGATGGCCTTGCGCATGTAGAGCAGGGCGCGTTCGGTATGGCCGGACTTGGCGTAGGTCTTGGCCAGGTAGAAATGGAATTTGGCGCGCTCTTCGACGCTGCGTTCCTGCAACAGCACGCCCTGCGACCCGCGATGTTCGAACACCTCGGGGTCCAGTTCCAGCGCCTTCTGGTAGGCCGTGAACGCGTCGGCATACTTCTTGCGGGCGAAAAAGGCCGTGCCCAGGTTGCTATAAATGGAGGCCGAATTGGGGGCGTGGACAAGCGCCCGTTTGTAGTAGGAAATCGCCCGGCGATAGCTCTTCGACGCGTAGTGGACGGTGCCCAGGTTATTGATGGCCTCCGAATATTTGGGGCTCATCTTGAGGGCCTTCTCGTACTGCCTTCGGGCCAGGCGCAACTCCAGCATCTGGTGATAGGCAATGCCAATCTTGTTTTCGAGAATGGCCGACTGGGACGGAGCCTGACGGTAGGCATCAACGGCCTCCCGGTACATCTTGCGCGCCATATAGATATCGCCGCGCGTCTCCGGTGTCAGGGCAGTGGGTTCGGGGCGCGGCGCCGTAGGCACGGAGGCCGAGGCACGCCACTCCGGGCTGGCCGCGGACTGGGCGGATACCGCCGATTGGGCCCATGCCGGAGCGCCGAGGATAAGAAACAGGCATGATGTCTTCACCATGGCCGCCTCCTTTAACGCTATTTAAACATATCCCGTATACGCCCGAACAGCCCCTTCCGTTTACCGGGTGCGGGCTCGGACGAAGCGGGCGGTTCACTGCCCGTGGCGGGACGGCGAACCTCGGCCACGCGGCGCTGCGCCGGGGCCTGTTGCGATGCGCCATTGGCCCCCGCCGGTGCCCCGGACGCAGGCTCTTCGGTATCCCAGGATGCCACCTGGGTGACGCCGCCGCGATGCAGGCGGCAGGATTCATGCGGTTGGCTGCCGGCCACGAACATCTCCGTGCGGGTGTTCGGGCAACTGGAGGTGGCCAACTGGCCCGAGAGCGGATCCACTTCCACGCTCATCACGCCTTCAGGAGCGGAGAATGGCCGCACCGCCGCGTACTGGCGATGCTGGTGCGCCCGCTTCATGAACTCGGCCCAGACCGGGAGGGCCGTATGGGCGCCTTCCAACTCGATATCCCGATTGTCGTCGAAGCCGACCCAGACGACGCAAATCAGGTGATTGGTGAAACCGGCGAACCACCCATCGTGGGAACTGCCTGTCTTTCCGGCCGCGGGCAGGGTGAACCCCTTGCCGCGCACACCGGCGCCGGTACCGCTGCGCAGTACTTCCTCCATCAGATTCGTCATGAGGTAGGCGATGCGCGGCTCCAGCACGGGACGGCCCTGGGTCCTGGCTTCGAACACGACATCGCCCAGCTGGCTGCGAATGCTGCTCACCCAAAGCGGCTTCATGGCGATGCCCCGGTTGGAGAAGATTGTGTAGGCGCCGGCGATCTCGAGAGGCGTCACCTCGTAAGCGCCCAGGGCAACCGAGGGCGTCGGGTTGATGTTCATGTTCAACCCGGCCCGCCGGGCCAGCGATACGACATTCTGGTAGCCGACCATCTCGGCCAGCTTCACGGTGGGGATGTTCATCGACTTCGCCAACGCCTGGCGCAACGTCACGGCGCCATAGTAAGCGCCATGGTGGTTTCGCGGCACATAAGTGCGGCCGTCGAAATAGAAGGTGGTAGGCTCGTCGATGATCTGGGTTGCCGGGGTGATGGGCCGGCCGGTTTCCGAGAGGGCCGTATTCAGGGCGGCGGCGTATACAAATGGCTTAAACGAAGAGCCGGGCTGGCGTTTGGCCAGTGCCCGGTTGAGCTGGCTGGTGCCGTAGTTGCGGCCTCCTACCAGGGCGCGGACTTCGCCCGTATGGGCGTCCAGGGCGACCAGCGCCACCTGTGCTTCCGGGACGCTGACGCCATAGCCTTTGAAGCGCTTCTTCAGCCGTTCGTCCACTTCCTTAAAGCCTGCCCGGACGGCTTCGGCCGCATCGCGCTGCAGGTCCATGTCGAGCGTGGTGTAGACCTTATAGTGGTTGTTCTGGAAATCGTGGCCCTGGAATCGCTCGTTCAGTTCATCGTTCACCAGGTCCACGAAGTAAGGCGCGTCGGTGGACTCGACGCCACCGCTCGAAACCTGCATCGGCGTGGCGGCGGCCAGCGCGTACTGGCGATCGTCGATAAAGCCGTTGTCGCGCATCATCGTGAGGATGACGTTGCGGCGCTGCGCGGCGCGCTCCGGCCAGCGGTAGGGGTTGGTCGCGCTGGGGCGTTGCACCAGGCCGGCCAGCGTGGCGGCTTCGGCCAGCGAGAGTTGGCTGAGATCCTTGCCGAAGTAAGCTACCGCGCCTTCGGCAAAGCCGCGGATGGCAAAGCTGCCGCGGCGGCCGAGGTCGATTTCATTAGCGTAGTATTCGAAGATCTGTTCTTTGGTAAGGCGCCGCTCCAACTCGATGGTGATGAGCACCTCGGCCGCCTTGCGTTTGAGCGTCTTTTCCTGGTTCAGCCAGAACATGCGCGCCACCTGCATGCTCAGCGTGCTGGCGCCCTGTGCGCGGTAGCCGGAGCGAACGTCGACGTAGGCCGCCTTGAGGATCCGTAGCGGGTCAAAGCCTGCATGCTGGAAGAAGCGCTTGTCCTCGGCTGAGATCAGCGCCTGCACCATCGTCTTCGGAATGTCCTGAAAACGCACCAGGCGCCGCTTTTCCCGTTTGGCGTCGAACAGGCTGGTGATGAGCTCCGGTTCCAGGGTGTATTGCGTACGCTCGGTGTTGTCCCGCAGCGAGATGATCTGCGAAACGCGCCCCTCGTTGAACTTGACGACAGCCTCTTCCTGCTTGAAGTAGGAGTCCGAGCCGGGGTAAATCTCGAGCGAACCGCCGCGCAACTGATAGCTGCCCATGCGCGTGGCCTTCGATTCGCTATAGCCGCTGCGGCGGAGGCTGCCGATAAGCTCTTCGGCCGAGGTTTCGTCGTTCAGCGTCACCAGCCGGGGGGCGCTGAACACCATCGAGGCGTTGCGGAACGGCCCGGCGGCCAGCTTCTCTTCGATGAGGCGCGCGTACTTCAGATAGAAGTACAAAAACGTGCTCAGGCCGACGGTGATTCCGATGGCAGAGAGCGCAAGGAAGATCCGGCCAAAGGGAGTCCGCAGAATCCGCGAGACCAGCGAGCGGCGCGGAACAATGATACGTGCACCCACAGGAATACCGATCCCTATTGTCGCACTGAATCAAAGACTGCGCGGAGCAGGCCACCGCCGCGGGTTGCCTCAGACATATAGCCTTCCGGACGGAGGCGGCAAGCCGCGGTCATCGCCCGGTTCCCGCCGTCCGAACGGCGGGGACGCCCGTGAAAACCGGCACCCGCCGGGCAAGCTGCTCGCCCAAGCTCCGCACCGCCCCCCGGTATTGGGCGGCGACGGTGTCGGAGTCGAACTTCAGAATCTCGATCTCACAGCCGTACTGCGGCTCAAAGTAAGGAGGCAGGGTGGTGTGGCCAAATCCCAGCGGCCGGCCCCCCAAGCGCTTGAGGATAGCGGCCGAGTGGTTCTTCCGAGTGGCCGTGCACACCCCGGCCGCCCCACCCAGCACCATCGCCAACGCAAAGCCGCCCAGCGCCAGCTTCACCGCATCCACGCTACCGCGCAGTTCCGGAGCGATCACCCATCCGCCCGGTTCCCCGAAGTGGAAGTTGCGGCGGCGCGCCCCGGCCAACTCCTTCTCAATGGCCGCCCGCAGGCTGAAGCTCCATTCCCGGGACCGCGCCAGGCTGCTCTGCCAGATGAGCAGATCCGTAGCGCGCGAGGACGCCGCATGCGCCGCGTAGCGCATACAGCCCGCGATGCGGCCTTCCTTCATCAGCAGCAGATGCCACGACGCATAGTCGACCGGCATTTCGTGACGCCCATCCGGGCTCAGCTTGGAGGGGCTGACCGCACCCTCCTCGAGCGCTATCGCTCCTCGAAACTTCTGCATTGATTCCAGTAACTGCTGTCTCGACCGCCAATCGGACGTGACGTTGGCGAAGGCGGAGCAGTTAGCGGACAATGACGCGCCGGGGCGCCCCGGCGACAGCAAAACCAGATCGCTGGCATAAGCAGCCGTCTGGAAAGCCATGGGCCCTCCTTCGAATAGCGTTGCGGGGAGTAACTGGTACCTTGATCGTCCGGTACGCGAGCGGGGAGTAGGTCTCGATCCCGTATACTTTTGTAAGTAGGGGATTTGCCTTTCTTATACTTACTTTGTACAATCCAGCACTCGTATTTCTCATAGGGATATTCGCTACGCTGGAAAAAAGCCGCTCATGATTCGATTCGAAGCCCGTCCGTTCTTCACTCCAGAAGTACCCTTACGGTATCTTCCGGAGGGTCCGCGTGTTTTACGTCACGAAGGTAACGGAAGCAGCTACTTGGGGTGGGTTGCCATCCAGCATGGGCCGGGTGAGACGCCGGGCAGTGTGAACGTGCTGAACCTGCTCACCGGGGAGAATGACTCGCATCCGCTCCCGGGCCGGCCCGGCTTTTTCGCCGAGACCGATCAGCCGGGGGTGCTGGTGGTAGGGATGGAGCGGAGCCTTGTCCTATACGACCTGCGGCGCCGTGAGATCGTATCGAAGCCGTTTCCCGTGACCAGCGACCAGCGTGTGATTCTCAATGAGGGCGTGGCCATCAAAAGCGGCCTGCTATTCGGCACCAAGCACACCAGCTTCAGCGAGCCGATTGCCTGTCTGTATTGGTTCGACGCCGGGTCGCGCAAGTTGCACACGCTGGACGCGGCCCAGATCTGTGCCAATGGGAAGTTTCTCCGGGATGGCCGGCTGGTGGATATCGATTCCTTTAAGAAAACCGTCGACGAATACCCCATCGATTTCACGATTCCCAAGCTTGGCGAGCGGCGCATTGTCGCCGATTTCCGGCAGACGCCGCTGTTTCCCGATGGTCTGCGCCCGTGCCCAGGCGGGGACTCGGTGATCGTGGCGTTCTACAATCCGCAGCCGGAGCCCGCCGGCGTGGCCGTGCAGATTCGGATTGCCGATGGCGAAGTGCTGGCCGAGTGGACGCTGCCGGGATCGCCACGGGTGACGTGCCCGGAGTTTGTGAAGCTGGACGGCAAGGTGTGCCTGCTGTTCACGACGGCGATTGAAGGTATGGACCCGGTGTCGCCCTACGCAGGCAGCCTCTTCCTTGCCCCAACCCCGTTTGACGATCTACCTGCGGCGCCGCCCCTGTTCCCGGCCGCGGCGCTGCTATAGCGACGGGTTCATGCTGCCCCGGCACTTCGGTGATCCGCAACTGCATACGTTTCGCAGAACGCTGGGGCGGAAGCGGTAGTCGTAGCTGAGTTCCTCGCCGGGCGCGATGGGGCGCAGGCTCATGAGCAGGATGTGGCCCTTATAGACCCAGATACGCAGGTTCGGGTCGCAGGAGTGGTTGATGTACTGCGCGCCGCTGCCGTTCACCGCGCCATCCACGATCAGGGCGTCGTTCACGACGAATAGATAATGCTGCGGCCGTTGCAAGCGTTCGTGGGCCTGCTGAGGAGTGAGCCGCTCGCCTGTGTACTCGATGACCTTGCGCCGTGCGGGAATCGGTTCGGCGGCGAACACACCCCACCCCTGGATCGAGGAAGCGGCCACTTGCAGTTGGAATCGCGCAAAGCGGGTGTCGATTTCCGGCGCCGCACCGCCTCTTCGGCCCACCGCGTAAGCGACCACCGTCCAGCCATCGGCCATGCGGCTTATTGTACCGGGAAGTAGCCATGGCGCCAGTAGACGCGCAGGCCGTCCCCCTCGCGCAGTTTCACCTGGACGCGCCGGTAGCGGCCATCGTTGCCGGGGTTGGGGACGAATCCGGCAACGTAGTGGCGATGCACTTCGAGATCCTCGACGGCCTCGGGGAAATCGCGCGGGTGCCGCACGCGGATGAGGCGGCCGCCCGTCTCTTCCAACAGGCGGCGCAGCTCTTCCAAAGCGGAGTGCTCCGTGAAGGCGGGCAGGAGAAAGGCGAAAACGGGAGCGCCGGCTTCACGGAGCGTTTGGCGGAGTTCCGCCGCACGGTAGCGGCTGGAGACCTCCTGGCCGTCGGACAAGACGAGAATGGCTTTGCTGGGATGACGGCCCTTGCGCAGATGATTCACGGCCAGCACCATCGCATCATAAAGGGCGGTGGAGCCTTCGGGCTGCTCGGCTGCGGCGGTGCTGGCCACTTCGGCGGCCGAGGCAGGGAAGGGAAGGCGCAATTGCGGCGCACCGCGGAACGTAATGAGGGCGTATTCATCACCGCTGTGCTGGCGCCCGGCCAGACGCTGCAGCGCGTGTACCGCATGCGGATAACTGTTCTTCATGCTGCGGCTGACATCCAGTACCACTACCAGGGAGACCGGGCCGTCCTCCAGCGACAGGCTGGCGACGGAACGCTCCTGTCCCTCCTCAAAGATGCGAAGGTGACGCTTGCCAAGCGATTCGACGAGGCGGTCCTTCTGGTCCAGCACGGTCAGCGGAACCAGCACCAGTTGCGATTCGGTGCGCAGGGCGGGACGCAGGTTCTGGGCCGTGCCTAAGCCCGTGAATAAGAAGATGCCGACGAGGAGCCGAATGCGCATGCCTGCGTCTTCGATAGTGCGGCCAAAGGGGGCGGGCCGGGCATCCAACAAGGGCCGGAGCGGCGAGGCAAAAAGGCGGGAGTATCAGGGGATGAGCTTCTTGCGGACCGCGTAGAGTACAATCTCCGCGGTATTGTGCAGGTTCAGCTTCTGCATCAGATTGGTGCGGTGCGTCTCCACCGTGGACACGCCGACGTTCATTACCGTGGCCGCTTCCTTGTTGGTCTTTCCTTCGGCCAGCAGGTGCAGCAGTTCCTTCTCGCGGTCGGTAAGCAGATCGTAGCTGTCGTGCATTCCCGCCTGGCGCAGGCGGCGCATGTAATCTTCAAGGAGCGTAGCGGTAATGGCGGGGCTGAAGAACGGACGCCCGCTGGCGACGGTTTGCACGGCGCGCACGAGGTCCGGCTCGGCGGCATCTTTAAGCAAATACCCCTTGGCGCCGGCCGATAGCGCGCGCAGTACGAACTCCTCATCGGAATACATGCTCAGCATGATGACGCCGGTACGCGGGTTGCGGCGGGTGATCTGCGCGGCGGCGTCGATACCACTTAGCCCTGGCATGGCGATGTCCATAATGACGATGTCCGGGTTTAGCTCCTCGGCGCGACTTACCGCATCGCGGCCATTGCCCGTCTCTCCAATAACCTCCATCGAAGGCTCCGCGCTCAGCAGGAACACCAGCCCTTTACGGACCACGCCGTGATCGTCGGCCACCAGCACACGTGTCTTGCTCATAGCCGGCTCTCCTGTCCGGATGCTGGCGGCAAAGGAAGGCGCAGCCGCAGTTGCGTGCCCTGCCCAGGGTGACTTTCAATCTCCAAAACTCCTCCCGCTTCGCGTGCGCGTTCTTCCATGCCGATGATTCCCATGCTCCGGCGGCGGCGCCAGTCCAGGGGCAG
Organism: uncultured Candidatus Solibacter sp.; assembly: GCA_964385495.1. Lineage (GTDB taxonomy): Bacteria > Acidobacteriota > Terriglobia > Bryobacterales > Bryobacteraceae > CADEFT01. Next base: position 13,526 of record CAYLPH010000022.1, on the reverse strand, counting down.
GCCCACTCCGTTATCGGAGACACGCAGCTCGATAACCCGCGGCGACCCGGCGATATAGATGTTGACCAGGGAAGCACGGGCGTGGCGCGCACAGTTGGTCAGCGCTTCCTGTACGATCCGATAAATGCAAGTCAGGTGGGCATCCGGTAAAGGGGGGAGATCTCCCTCCACTTTCACGGTAGCTTCCGTGCCGGAACGCCGGGAGAAGTGCCGCGCCTGCCATTGCAGAGCGGCCTCCACGCCCAGATCCAGAACCGACGGCCGTAGGCCCATGGCGAGATCGCGGACGGTGCGCAGCGTCTGCGAGGCCGTCTCCTTGGCTTCCTCCAGTTGTTCCTGGAAGGCCGGGCCGGGATCCTGCCGCAGCCGCTCCAGGGATCCTAACTCCATGCGCAGCGCGGTGAGGGTTTGTCCCACTTCGTCGTGCAACTCGCGCGAGATCATCTTGCGCTCTTCTTCCTGCGCATTCATCAGCCGCACCGACAGAGCCCGCATCTGCGCCTCGGCCTGTTCGGCGGCCAGCCGCTCCCGGTGCGCGGCGCGCTCCAGCAGGGCGATGCGAATACTGGTGGCAATCGCGACACCCAACCCCATCAGGAACGAAACGCCAACGGCCCATTCCAGTTGCCGGCGGTAGTGCTGCTGGCTGGTTTGCAGATCCTGGATGCGGCGGCGGTAGTTGCGGCGGCTGAGTTCGGCAACATTGTTAGCAATGGCTAGTAGAACGTCGCGGCGGGGCCGCTGCTGCTCGCGGAGGAAGTACGTGCCTTTGGCGGCGCGCTGCCGGGGCGTGTAGAGGAACACGGGCACCAGCGAATCCCAGTAAACCGCCAGTTGGCGCTCGAGTTCGGCGATCAGGGCGCGTTGATCGGGCGGCGAACCGGCCTTCAATAGATGCAAGTCCCCGGCGATGGAGGAGCGCAGTTGCTCGAACTGCTGTTGATATTGATTGGCCGTGATGGGCGAGTTGTCGAGGAGGAAATCGCGTACCGTCAGGCTGGTCTGTAGAATGCGCTGCTCGACGCGCTCCAGCCGCGCCTGCGCCGCTTCGTGCCCGTCCTGGATGGCACGCACCTCGCCATAGATGCTGGCTGATTGGCGCAGGGCGGCAAGGCCCGGCAGAAAGATCAGTGCCAGCATGCATCCGAATCCGAGCAGGAAAACCGGCCAGGTGCGTCGCTTGGTACCAGCCACGTAGACAGGCCTATTATCGCCCGGGTGGCGTAGTTTTCGCAGCCTTCTCCCCTTTTCGTAGGATGCCTTTGCCCAGGGCGGATCGCGCACCATGGCGATAGGCCCATGCGATACTCGCGATCCCTCCCGCTTGCTCCGGCGGCTTTTGCCGTCCTATGCTGCCTTTCCGGCTGCGAACGATCCGTGCCTCGGGCCGTGCAGGCCAAGAACCCTCCCAAGGCGCCGTCGGTCGCCGTGGCACTGGTCACGCGGCAGGATCTGTCCGACGACCTGGAACTGGCGGCCGAGTTCCGCCCCTACCAGGAGATTGACCTGCATGCGAAGGTGTCGGGTTATCTGAAGGAGATCCGCGTCGATATCGGCGACCGGGTGAAGGCCGGGCAGTTGCTGGCCATCCTGGAAGTGCCGGAGATGGCGCAGGATCTGGCCCACGCCGAAGCGAGCCTCAAACGCAGCGAGTTGGAAGTGGAGCGCGCTCGCGGCGAAGTGCGCCGGGCCGAGATCAACCGCGGCATTCGCCGCCTGTCCGCCGAGCGGCTCTCCGGGGTGATGAAGGCCCGTCCGAACCTGGTGGCCCGGCAGGAGTACGACGCCGTAATGGCCAGCAGCCATGATGCCGAGGCGCAGCATGAGGCGGCCCGGGCGAACCTGGCGGCCAGTGAAGAACAGGTACGTATCGCCGCCAGCAACAAGGCGCGTATCGACACCATGCTGGCTTACCTGCGCATTACGGCTCCGTTCGCGGGCCTCATCACGGAGCGGCGCGGCGATCCGGGGGCGCTGGTGCAGGCGGGGACGGCGTCACACACGCAGGCTTTACCCGTCGTGCGGCTGTCGCAGATGGACCGGTTGCGATTGGCGGTTCCGGTGCCGGCGGCGGTGGTGCCGCGCGTGCATGTGGGCGCGCCGGTGGAGGTGCGGGTGGATTCCCTGCAGCGTGTGGTGCAGGGCCGCGTCGCCCGTCTGAACGGCCGTCTGGAAGCCACCACGCGCGCCATGGAAGTGCAGGTGGACGTGCCCAATGCGGACTATGAGATCAAACCGGGTATGTATGGCTACGCGTCCCTGCGGCTGGATAAGCGTACTAAGGCGCTGGCCGTTCCAGTGCAGGCGATCAGCGGCCGCGGCGAGGCAGCGACGGTTTTTGTCGTTGGCCTTGGGAAGCAGATCGACCGCCGCACCGTGGCCACCGGCATGGAAACGCCGAACCTGGTAGAGGTTCTCTCCGGCGTGCGCGAGGGCGAGATGGTGGTGGTGGGCATGAAGGACCTCAAGCCGGGCACACTTGTCGAACCCAAAATCATCCGCGAAGCGATTCACAAGGGGGAGCACTAAAGCATGTCGCGCTTCGCGATTCGTAACCCGTACTTCATCGTCGTGCTCTGCCTGGCCGTGGCGGTGGTCGGCGTCGCCATGCTGGTGCGCATGCCGGTGGACCTGTTCCCGGCGATTCAGATCCCCGTGGTGGTGGTGGCCACCTTTTTCACCGGTATGCCGCCGGAGCAGATTGAGGCCGACATCACCGGCCGCTTCGAGCGCTTCTTCACGCTGGCCAGCAACATTGAACATATTGAGTCGCGATCCTTGCCGGGCGTCAGCCTGATCAAGGTTTACTTCCAGCCCGGCGCCGATTCCGATGCGGCGGTTACTGCTATCTCGAACCTCGCGATGGCCAATCTGCGCAGGCTGCCCGCCGGTACGTTGCCGCCGGTGGTCTTGAAGTTCGATGCTTCCAGCCTGCCGGTCTGCCTGATTACGTTGAAGGGCGAAGGGCTGGACGAAACGCGGCTGCGCGACCTGGGGCAATACGCGGTTCGCAACCAGGTGGCGAACGTACCGGGTGCCTCCGTACCACAGCCGTTTGGCGGCAAGTACCGCCAGATGATGGTGTATGTCGACCCGTTGAAACTGGAGGCGCATCAGCTTAGCCCGATGGATGTGGTGCGCACGGTGAACGAGTCGAACATGATTCTGCCCGCCGGCGACGCGCGCATCGGCCCGCTGGACTACAGCCTTTATACGAATGCGCAGTTGCCCACGATGGAGGATATCGCGCGCATTCCGCTGAAGGCCTCCGAGCGCGGCTTAGTGCTGATCGGCGACGTGGGCGAGGCCAAGGACGCGCAGCAGATCCAGAACAACATTGTGCGCGTGGATGGGCAGCCCTCCGTCTATCTGCCGGTGTTGAAGCAGGGCGGCGATACCAACACCATCGCCGTGGTGGACGGGGTGCGGACGGCGGTAGCGGGACTGGTGGACGTGCCGGAATCGCTGACGGCCCGTGTCGACTTCGATCAGTCGCAGTTCGTGAAGAAGGCCATCGACACACTGGTGCACGAAGGGGCTATCGGACTGGTGCTAACGTCGCTCATGATTCTGATCTTCCTGGCCAGCATGCGCGCCACGGTGGCCGTCTGCCTTTCGATTCCGTTGTCGGCGCTGGCGACGTTCATCGTGCTCTACCTTGGCGGCAACTCGATCAATTCGATGGTATTGGGCGGACTGGCGCTGGTGTTCTCGCGGCTGATCGACAACTCCGTGGTGGTATTGGAGAACATCTTCCGGCACTTGGAGATGGGCGAACCGCCGGAGATCGCGGCGGAGCGCGGGGGCAGGGAAGTGGCGCTGCCGGTGTTGGCCGCCACGCTGACCACCGCGGTGGTTTTCTTCCCCGTCACGTTCCTCTACGGCGTGAGCCGGTTCCTGTTCTCGGCTTTGGCCGGGGCGGTGGTGATCGCGCTGTTTGCTTCCTATTTCGTGGCGATGACCGTGGTGCCGCTGTTCTGCGCGCGCTTTCTGAAGGCGCATGAGGCGCACCATGAGCGCGCCAGCAAGACGCTGGGCCAGCGTTTCAACCACGCCTTCAATCTTGGGTTCAATGCCATGCTGTCGCGCTATGCGGCGCTGGTGCGTGGCGCGTTGCGAAGGCCGTCCTGGGTGCTGGTGGGGTTCGCGGCGCTCTTCTGTACCAGCTTTCTGCTCTACCCCATGCTCGGCGTAGCCTTCTTCCCGCGTACCGACGCCGGCCAGTTCGTCATGAACCTCAAGGCTCCCTCGGGCACGCGACTGGAACTGACCGCGCGCGAGGTGGAGCGCGTCGAGGAACTCATCCGGGAGATTGTTCCGGAGCAGGAACTGGGCGTTATCGTGTCGAACATCGGCGTGACGCCTGGCTTCTCATCGATGTACACCAGCAACTCCGCCCAGCATACCGCCACCGTGCAGGTGAACCTCAAGGAGGGCCATCGCACCGGCAGTTATGAGTACATGGGCCGGGTGCGGCGGCGGCTGGCGGATGAGATGCCGAATCTGACGGCCTACTTTCAATCCGGCGGTCTGGTGGATGCCGTGCTCAATCTCGGGCTTCCGGCGCCGATCGACGTGCAGGTAAGCGGGTCCAACCTGGAGGTGTCGCACCGCATCGCTAAGGAACTGGCCGGGAAGATCCGGGCGATCCCCGGGGTCAGCGATGCCTACATCCCGCAGGACATCGACTATCCGGCGCTACGGATGGATGTGGATCGCACCAAGGCCAGCCAGTTGGGCCTGACCGCGCGCGAGGTGGTGAGTAATGTGATCACGGCGCTGACCTCCAACCAGATGATCGCCCCCAGCTATTGGGTGGATGAGAAGAGCGGCAACGACTATATGCTGACCGTGCAATACCCGGAGGGGCAGGTGCGCAGCCTTTCCGACCTGACCTCGATTCCGCTTCGCGGCCCGCGCGCGACAGAACCGGTACGGCTGGGCACCATCGCGAAGTTGGAACGCGGCGCCTCGCCCACCGAAGTGGATCATTACCAGTTGCGCCGCGTGATTGATGTCTATGTCGGGCTGGAGGGCGAGGATCTGGGCCGCGTGGCCGATGAGATCGACACGATCATTGCCGGGACGGAGTTGCCGAGAGGCACGCGTGTGACGCTGCGCGGGATGGTGCAGGGCATGCGGGCGTCGTTCCGTAGTTTCGCCATCGGTCTGGGGCTGGCGGTCGTGCTGCTGTACCTGATCCTGGTGGCGCAGTTCGCCAGTTTCCGCGATCCCTGGATTATCCTGCTGGCGGTGCCGCCGGGCATCAGCGGCGTGCTGTTGACGCTGTATCTGGCGGGGACGACTTTGAATGTCCAGTCTCTAATGGGACTGGTGATGATGGTAGGCATCGTGGTCTCGAACAGCATCCTAATCGTGGAGTTCACGCATCACCTGCTGCGCGAAGGCATGCATGTCCGGGAAGCCGTGGTGGAGGCCTGCCGCGTGCGTCTGCGGCCCGTGCTGATGACGTCGCTGGCCACGATTATCGGCCTGTTACCGATGGCGTTGAAACTGGGCACAGGCAGCGAGAGCTACGCTCCTTTGGCGCAGGCGATCATCGGCGGCCTGGCTGTCTCCGTATTGTTTACCGTGTTTTTGGTACCGGCGGCCTTTCTGCTGGTCTATCGCAATCATGAGGTGCGGCCTTGAGAGCACTGCTGTTGATCTTACTCACAACGGCCTGGTTGCATGCCCAGGCTCCCGGCCCGCAGCGGCTGACGCTGGCGGAGGCCGAAGAGATCGCGTTGCGCACGAATCCGCGGATTGCCGGGGCGCAGGCGCAGGCGCTGGCCGTGGCACAGGGGGAAGTGCAGGCGCGCGCGCCACTGTATCCGGTGCTGAGCGGCAACCTAACGGGAGCCGGCGCGCCCTCCGATACGCGCCTTGCCGCCGGCGCCCTCAATAACCCGATCATCTTTTCGCGCCTGGCGTCCGGTGTCAGCGCGAGCCAGATGCTATGGGATTTCGGGCGTACCTCGGCGTTGGCACGTACGGCTTCGCAGCGCGCCAATGCGGAGTTTGAAACCGTGAAGGCCACCCGCTCGGAGATCCTGCTGGGGGTACATCGTGCCTACTACGCGGGCCTGCGCGCCGAGGCTCTTTCCCGTATCGCCCAGGGTGCCATCGAAGCTCGCCAATCGATGGTGGACTACGCGCGGGCGCTGGCCGATAGCCAGTTGAAGTCGGAGTTGGATGTGCGTTTCGCCGAAGTCAGCCTGGCGGAGGCGCGCCTTCTGTTGGAGAACGCCACCAATGAGCGCCGCGTGGCGGATGCGGAGTTGTCCGCCGCATTGGGCTATGCCGAGCCGCGCCGTTTCCAACTGGTGGAGGAGCCCGCGCGCGAATTGCCTTCCACCGATCCGTTGCGGCTGATCGGGGATGCCATCGCGAAGCGGCCGGAGCTGGCTGGGCGCCGCTTTGACGTGGAGGCAGCGCGAAGCTTCGTCGAGGCCGAGCGCAAACTGCGATACCCCGCCGTATCGGCCATTGCCAGCGTGGGTGCGACGCCCTTCCACGACGCCCGCCTGGGCAACAGCTACTTCGCGGCCGGTGGCGTGAACGTGACGCTGCCGTTTCTGAACGGCGGCCTCTACAATTCACGGCGCGTGGAGGCGGAGCAGCGCGCCACGGTGGCGCAGCGGCGGCTGGACGAACTGCAGCAGCGGATCGCCCGTGACGTGGCGGTGGCGGTGGTGGGAGCCGAATCGGCCGCGCAACGGACGGCGCTGGCCCGCCGCCTGGTGGAGCAGGCGAACCTCGCTCTCGAACTGGCACAGGCGCGCTATGACCTGGGGCTGAGTTCCATTGTCGAACTCAGCCAGGCGCAACTGGCGCGCACGAACGCGGAACTGCAGCAGGAGAATGCCCGCTTCGATTACCAGGTGCAGCGCTTGCTGGTGGAGTACCACACCGGCGCGTTGCGCTAGTGGCGCCAGGCTACCCAGCCGTCCTCAGACGCTGTGAAAGCGCATGCCGGCGAAGCTGACCACGCTCTGCTCGTCGATATTCCACTGCTGGTAGCGCGCCAACTCCCCACGTGCGTTGGGCATGGCGCGCAGGAAGGTGTAGAACGGCGACGAGCCGCACCACTTCAGATCGTCCTGCTTGTATTGCACCTGGTCCCAGTAAGCGCGCGCGTCGCCGGCATTGAGGCTGGCAATGCGCCGCTGGTCGCGTTCGGCCACCTCGGCCATCTCATCCTGCCCGGCGATGGCCTGGAAGCGATCGCCATAGCGCCGCCCCATGTGGGCCATATCGACGCCCAAGACCCAGAAGAGCTTCTCGCCTTCCCTTGCGCCGATCTCGCCCAGCGCGTCCAGAAAGCGCTTTACGCCTTCATCCTCTTCCGGCAGGCCACCCTGGTAAATCGACCGTGCATACGCGCCGCAGAGGATCGGCAGAATCTTGATGTTGGGCCCCAGCAGGTGCTGCAGGAAGATCACCTGGAACTCCACCGAATGCTCCACGGCGATGCAGTAGTCTTCCAGTTGCACGGCACTTGGCGCCTTGGTCTGTAGTTCTTCGAGCAGCCGCAGATCCGGTTGCGCCTCCCCCCAGGGTGTCTGCCACGTCTTGCGGGTCAACCCAAAGCGCTCCGGATGCCCATAGTGGGATGTGCCGAGAATCACGAAGGTGCGCTCGGCATCGCGTTCGCGATCGAGGCCCGCATAGCCGGCCTGATAGGATTGCCAGCCGCCTTCGGGAGAGACATGAGGGGCGGCCAGGCCGATCCAGCGCTCCTTGCGTTCCGGCGGCGCCTCATCGGTCATATAGGCGCGCATCAGTTCGCTCAGCTCTTCGGGATCGTCGGGATAAGCGGCGCCGGCGTGTGCCGGGGCCCTTGTAGCGGCTTCGGCAAAGCTGCGCTCGCGGCCACGACGCATGTCCATGTAAGTCTCGTCTTCCAGAAAGCCCGCATCGCGCAGGCTGCCGATCAAGTGCTGCTGCAATGCGCCCACTTGCAGGTCGCCCGTTATCTGGAACAGCGCCGCGCGCAGGTCCTGCTCCGTGCGTTCCCCGTCGAAGTAGTCCAGGCACTCCACCAGCGGCGGCGGGACGATCATGGTGGCATCGGAATAGTGGAACGGATCCCGAATGAGCAGGCCTGGATGATCCGGAACCGGGGATGGCATGAAATCCAGATTCATCCGCAAACGCGGCAGGGGTTGCGACATCGCCTTTCATCATAGCCCGCCAGCCTGATAAAATCCGACATTCCGTGAACCTATGAAACCGATCTGTGTTGCTCTGGTCCTGTGCGGCACCGCGGCGCTCACCGCGCAGGTATTCTATGCTCCAAAAGGCAAGCCGGCGGTGTACACCGGCCCACATAAAGCCCATACGAAACTGGCCGATTTGAAGGCCAAACACGCGGGTAAGAAGCAATGGCGGGAACTGATTGTCGATGACAAACACCTGCGCAGCGAGTACCTGCTGCTGCCGCCCGGCTATAAGCATCCGAAGGCAATGCATCCCGATACGCGGGCGTGGTGGGTGGTCATGGAAGGCGAGGTGCGCTTCGACATCGAGACGGCCGAAAGCGTGACTGCCAAGAAGGGCTCGATGGTGCAGGCCCCGATGCAGACCGTCTTCTCTTACGAAGTAGTGGGCGATCAGCCGGCGCTGGTCTTTGAGACCAACATTGCCGGGGCCAAGACCTTGTACGTGGATCAGAAGGACGCGCCGCAACTTGCGGCCGGTATGGAGTGGCGCAAGGTCAACTTTAACAACCGCGTCACCGGTAAGTTCCTGCACGAAAACAAGGCGCATATCACCTTCGACGAGATCGCGCAAAAGCTGGAGAAGGGCGAGTTGAAGGGCACCATCCGGGTGGTGGAAGACGACCGCGGGGCGGCCAATTTCATCTACGGCTACAACAGCAAACTGCCACCGCTGGATCCCAAGAACAAGGGTCACTATCATCCGGAAGGGGCCGAATACTGGCTGATCATGAAGGGCCAGATCCGCTACCCAATCGAGAATGTGGGCGTGGTGATCGCCAATGAAGGCGATGTGGTCTATGTGCCGCCGTTCACCTGGCACGCGCCGCGCTGGTGGGGCGATGGCGCCTCCTGCCGCCTGGCCATGAACGGCTTCCCGCAGATCTCGCATCTGTTCGAGGCCCATTGATGCCGCAGTTTCGCGATCAGGTGGTGCTGGTCACCGGAGCCAATGGAGCGCTGGGCGAGATTGTCACCCGCAACTTCATAGACGGCGGCGCGCATGTCGTGGGGGTGGACCTGGACTGGTCCGGAATGCATTCGGAAACCTCCCGGCTGACGGCGGTTGAACTCGATCTGTGCGATCCGGCGCACTGCCGCCGGGCGGTCTCGGTGGCCATGGAACAGCATGGGCGCATCGACGTGCTGGTGAACCTGGTGGGGGTATTCGAAGAGGGAGAATCCATTTCGCAAACGTCGCATGAGCATTGGCGCCACATCCTGGACGTGAACCTCAACGTCAGCTTCAACCTGGCGCGCGAGGTGATGCCGCCGATGCTGGCTCAGGGGCGCGGACGAATCATCGCTATGGGTTCGAAAGCGGGCGTGAATCCGAAGCCGCGGATGGGCGCCTATCACGTGTCGAAGGCGGCTCTGCATGCGCTGATACGGGTGATGGCGGCCGAATGCCGCGGCACCGGAGTGACTGTGAACGCAGTGCTGCCGGCGAAGATGGACACCAGCGTGAACCACGCTACTGCCACGGAAGAGGAGTTGGCGCGGATGGTGAACCCGCGCTCGATCGCGGCGCTCATTCTGTTCCTGGCGAGCGAGAGCGCCGGTGAGATCAACGGGGCGCTGGTGCCTGTTTATGGCCGCAGTTAGACGGGCTTATTTTGCCTTGCCGGCACTCAGCAGGTTCGCGAAGATGCGGTAGGCGCCGGGGACGCCGGCTGGCAGTTGGCGGAACCAGGAGTAAGCGGTGAAGGCATAGGCGCCCTTGCCGTAGCGGGCGAACAGCATGCCGCCGGGGAGCCATTCTTCGTTCGGGTCATGCGAGGCGAAGAGCGAAACATAGCGTGGATCCCATGTTTTGGCGAAGTATAGGCCGCGTTCCTGGATCCAGCCTTCAAAGTCCCGCGGCGAGAGTTGATTGGGCGACTGCATCACGGGGTGGTTCCAATCGGGCACCTGCATGGGAGCGTCCTCGACCGTCACACGGTCGCGCGTGACCTGCAGGGGATACGGCCCGATGCGCGCCAGGACATCCTCGGCGGGGCGCTGGCCGGGGAAGCCCTCGACGACGTTGTACTGCACTACCAGCGTGCCGCCATTCTCCATGAAGGCGAGCAGGCGGCTGAAGTTGGCGCGCAGGGCCGGGCGGGTATTGAAGGCGCGGACTCCGGTGACGATGGCGTCGAACTTTGACAGGTCGGAACTGGCCAGTTCCTCATCGGAGAGCATGGTGACGTGAACGCCGAGTTGACGCAGGCTGGCGGGGACTTCATCACCGGCGCCCATTATGTAGCCGACGTTCTGGGAGAGTACCTTGACGGGGATACGGATGAGTTTGGCTTCGGCGGGCGGGAAGTAGACCTGGGGCGGGATGTGCGGGTAGCGAATGGTGATCATGCTGCGCGCGGCCAGTGCCAGCGAGCTGACGGATTGCCCGTTGGGCGGGGTGAGCGTGAAGGAGACGGTGGCCTGCTCGCCGTCTTTGGTGAGCTTATAAGGCGCGGTGGCGGTGGAGGCCTGCCAGCCGGCGGGCACCTGCAGGGCGAGCCCGCCACTGAGGTCGGGCTGATTGGCGCGGATGGTGGCTTGTACGGTGCGCGGGGCTGCGCCGGCGAAGACCAGCGTCTGGTCTTCAAACTGTGCGGCGACTTTCGGGACGGTGAGGAAGTCGCGAATGAGTTCACCGCGGGCGCTGTCGATGTAACGATGGCGGACGGGGCGGCGAAGGACGAATTCCGCGCCATCGTAGCGGAAGCGGAACTGGGCTTCGAGGAGTGGCTTGTTTTCGGCGAGGCCGATGAGCAGCGGGTCGCGGACATCGTAGCGTGCCGTGGTGCCGTGCGGATGGCGCAGCCAGTAGGGGTTGGTGGGCTCGGCTTCGGCAGGCACCTGCCACTGCAGCTTCTGACGCAGGAGGGTGTTGGTTGCCATAGCGGCGTTCGGTTCCCAGGCAAGGCCGGGAGCGAGGGTGGCGCCGAGGAAGGTGACCGGGGCATCGAGTCGCGCCACGGCCGTCAGATTGACCGCCGCCGTGGAGCCCGGGGTAACGGCCCAACGTTCCGCGGAGGCATCGGCGAACAGGCCCAGGCATTGCCCGATGACCTCATCGAGTTCGGGCAGCTTGGCGGCCGCTTCGGGAGCTTTCATAGCGACCACCAGGGCGCGGGCTTTGAGCAGCAGCGGCACGATAGCTTGCGGCTTGCGGGGTGCGTAGGCGGCGTTGGCCTGGGCCAGCAGGGAGGCGACGGCGGCGCCACCTTGCAGTCGGTTCCAGGTGGTGTCGATGCCCTCCATGACGTCTTGCGAGGCGGGATCGCCGGCGATGACGACGAGGTGGTTGGTGACGCGGCCACGGCGCTCCGGCACGCCCATTGCCTGGCTGGAATGCTGGCTGCGGCTGCGCGCGGCGATCTCGCCGTAGGAGGCGCCGAGCAGCGGATTGAAGACGCCGGAATCGATCTCGATGCGGTTGGGAACCTTGGCGTTCTCCTTCTCCATTTCGGGGCTGAAGTTGAACTGGTTGAACAGCAGCCGCTTAGCTTTCCACGGCTGGACATACTTGAGTTGCTCCGGGAAGCGTTGGGGATCGGCGGCGGCGAGGAAGGCTTCTTTGCCGAGCAGGGCGGAGGCCTGGTGCTGGCCGTGGCCGTCGCGAGGGGTACCGGAGAAGCGCAGGAAGATGATGTCCGGCCGGAAGCGGCGGATCACCCAGACCATGTCACCCAGAACTTCTTCCTTGCCCCATTTTTCGAAGGTTTCGGCGGTGGTTTTGGTGAAGCCGAAGTCGATGGCGCGGGTGAAGAACTGCTCGGCACCATCGACGCGGCGGGCGGCCAGCAGTTCCTGGGTGCGGATGAGGCCCATGGCGTCGCCCTGTTCGGAGCCGATGAGGTTCTGGCCGCCTTCGCCGCGGGTGAGGGAAAGATAGCCGGTGCGGAGGTTGCGGCCGCGGGCGAAATAAGCCAGCAGGTCGGTGTTCTCGTCATCGGGATGCGCGGCGATGTGCAATACACTGCCGACGGTCTGCAACTTATCGAGATCGAGTTGGAGGCGGGCGGAGCCGGACGGCTGGGCCAGGCACAAACCTGCATACAAGCTAACGAAAACGGCGGCGATTCGAAGCATCCTAAGCATCATCGTACAAGGATGCTGGGGAGCGGCGCGGGGATTCGAAGCGAAACCCATTCGTCACGCCGCCGTTACGACAGCGTAGTCCGCGCTCTGGTACGCTGACAGGCGAACTTCCGGAGAGCCTCTGATGAAAAAGCCCCTCGTTTTGACCGTTGTTATCCTCGCTGCCGGTGCGCTGGCCTTTACGGCCGTGCAGCGTGCCCGTATGAAGCATCCCGCCAGTGGGAAAGAGATCACGATTCCCGGGCGGGACGGCACGGCCATCCTGCTGCCGACGGGTTGGAAGATCAGCCCGGCGGGGCGTTCGCTGACCGCTGGCGATATGATCCTGAACTCGCAGGTAAGCCCGGACGGCAAGTTCCTGGCATTCACCAACAGTGGTTATGTACGGCACCAGTTGCATATTGTCGACCTGGCGACGGAGAAAGAAGTGGCGGCGTTCCCGGTTGACCGCTCGTGGAGCGGGATGGCGTGGGCGCCGGATGGGAAGCGCATCTACCTGTCGGGCGGCGTAGCGGGGGCGCGGGCGGACATCCTGGTGTTCCAGCGCTGGGACGACCGCGGGTGGTCGGAAGCGCGCGGCGGTCTGACGCTGCTGGGCGCGGAGAAGGAGAAGACGGCGGTGGCGGGTCTGGCCATCTCAGCCGATGGCAAGGTGCTGTACGCGGTGAACAACTCCGACGACCACCTGTACATCATCGAAGTGGCAGGGGCGTCGCCGGGTCGCGGGTTGGGCCGGATCAAGGTCGGCGACCACCCGATTGCGGCGAAGCTATCGAAGGATGGGACGCGGCTGTACGTAGCCAATCTTGGCGGTGGCGAAGTGGCGGTGGTGAACGTGAGCAACCCGGCCAAGGCTGAGGTAATTGAGCGGCTTAAAACGGATCCGCATCCGAATGACTTGGCGTTGACCAATGACGACCGGCTGTTCGTCTCCTGCGGAAATGCCAACACGGTGCTGGCGTTCGATCTGAAGACGAAGCAGCGGATGGAGACGATTTACACGTCGTTGAGCCCGAAGGCGCCGGCCGGCAGCACACCGAACTCCTTAGCGCTAAGTCCGGATGGGGAGAAGCTATTCGTCGCCAATGCGGATAACAACAGCGTGGCGGTAATCGAGGTGGAAGAGCGCGGCAAGGCGATGGTGCAGGGCTTCATCCCGACGGGCTGGTATCCGACCTCGGTGCGGGTGACGAACGACGGCAAGCGGCTGCTGAT